>NZ_JBFUAE010000001.1:0-655781 GCF_056406435.1 Pseudomonas sp. P1_C12
TTGACCTCGGACGGTTCTTGACCTCGGACGGTTCGAAGATCAGGGACGAGACCTTTTCCGGCAGCGCGTGCAGGCTGAAGCTGGCTTGTTGGCCGAGCAGGCGTTCGGCGGCGATGTCGAGCTGGCTGGAGGTGAACTCGATGTAGTAGCTGAAGGGCTGGCTGAGGTGCTCTTCGCCGTGGAAGGCCAGGACGTCGAGGGGGGCGTCTACCTCGCGGACCCAGAGTGTGTGGCGGCTGTGGTCGAAGAAGGTGCGCGGTGCGTTGAGCATGTTCAGGCCTCCATGGCGGTGTTCGCCGCGCTATCCAGCGTGTTGGTGAATTGCAGGGTGATCCCCTCCTCGTCGCTGTAACCCAGGGTCACGCCATGGGTGCTTTGCCCGGAGGCCTGACGTTGCAACAACTGTTGGCTGAGCACCGGCAGAATCTGCTGGTCAAGCAGGCTGTCGATGTTGCGGGCGCCGGTATCGGGCAACAGGCAGGCGGCGACCAGGGCGTCGTTGAGCGCAGTTTCGATCCGGCAATGCAGTGCGTAGTGACGCTGCAAGCGTTTGCCGACCTGGGCGAGTTTGATGGCGACGATGCCTTTGAGGGCCTCGGCTTGCAGCGGTCGATAGATCAGCGTCTGGAAGCGGGCCAACAAGGCCGGCTGAAAATGCTCGCGCAAAATGGGCCGTAGCAGTTCGTGCAAGGTGCTGTCCGAGGCTTCGGGTTGCTCCTGCAAGAAACCTTGCAACTCATCACTCCCCAGGTTGGAGGTCATGAGAATGACGGTGTTGCGAAAGTCGATTTCACGGCCTTCGCCGTCGCGCATGCAGCCGCGATCGAACACCTGATAAAACAGGTCAAGCACGTCACGATGGGCTTTCTCCACCTCGTCGAGCAGCACGACGCTATAGGGTCGTTGGCGTACGGCCTCGGTGAGCACCCCGCCCTGCCCGTAGCCGACGTAGCCGGGCGGCGAGCCCTTGAGCTGGCTGACGGTATGGGCTTCCTGGTATTCAGAGAGATTGATCGTGATCAGTGACTTTTCGCCACCGAACAGGCTGTCGGCCAGGGCCAGGGCCGATTCGGTCTTGCCGACTCCGCTGGTGCCCACCAGCAGGAACACGCCCAACGGAGTCTTTTCGTCCGTCAGGCCGGTCTTGGCCGCGCGCAGGCGTTGGGCCATGGCACTGAGGGCATGGGTTTGGCCAATCACCCGTTCGCTGAGTTGCTGTTCCAGTTCCAGCAGGTTGGCTTGTTCATCCTTGAGCAGGCTGCCCAGCGGCACGCCGGTCCAGTCGGCGATCACTTCAGCCACGCTGCGCGGGTTTACGTCGAGCAAAAGCAGCGGCTGATTGCCCTGAATCTCACTCAGTTGTCGCTGCAACCGGGAGCAGTGTTCCATCCGTGGTGGTTCGGCCTGGCGTGCGTCGAGCAGCTGTCGGGTCAGTTCGAGCTCGTTCTGGTATTGCCGCACCAGGTCGATTTGTTCCCGCTGCAATTGCGCGTATTGCTGCGCGATCAGGGCGATCCGTTGATCGGAGACGTCGCCGCTCAGTTGCTGATCCTCTTGCCGTGCCTGGCGCTCCAGGTCCAGGGCAGCCATTCGGGCTTTGAGGCGCACCAGCACCTGCGGTTCGCAGTCAAGGCTCATGCGTACCCGTGCGCTGGCGGTGTCGAGCAGATCGACAGCCTTGTCCGGCAACTGGCGACCCGTCAGGTAACGCCGCGACAGGCTGACCGCCGCCTCTACCGCCGCGTCTTCGATGTGCACGCCGTGGTGGCTGGCGTAGCGGGCTTTGAGGCCGCGCAACATGAGGCAGGCACTGGCATCGTCCGGTTCGTCGACCTTGACCCTCTGGAACCGCCGCTCAAGTGCGGCATCGCGCTCAAAGTACTGTTTGTACTCACTCCAGGTGGTGGCCGCGATGGTGCGCAATTCACCGCGAGCCAGGGCCGGCTTGAGCAGATTTGCCGCATCGGCACCTCCGGCCTGGTTGCCGGCACCGATCAGGGTATGGGCTTCGTCGATGAACAGCAGGACCGGAGTTTCTGATTGCTGCACGGCCTCGATAACGTTTTTCAGGCGTTGTTCGAACTCGCCCTTGACCCCGGCTCCCGCTTGCAACAGGCCCAGATCGAGGGTGCGCACGCTGACCGGCTTGAGGCTGTCGGGCACATTGCCCTCGGCGATGCGCAAGGCCAGGCCCTCGACCAGCGCAGTCTTGCCGACCCCCGGTTCCCCCACCAGCAGTGGGTTGTTCTTGCGCCGACGGCTGAGGATGTCGATGACCTGACGGATTTCATCGTCACGCCCGAACACCGGGTCGATGCCGCCCTCCCGGGCCTTGGCGGTCAGGTCCTGGGTGAACTTGTCCAGCACCGCCTTCAATGCATCGCACCGTTGAGCACTCGATGAGTTGTCGAGGATCACCGCCTTGCGATCCAGCGCCTGCTCCTGTTGCAGGTGCGGTCGTTCTTCGGAGTGCTGGTCCAGCAGCGGGAGCAAATGCTGCAATTGCACCGGACCGAGACTGAGCATTGGCCAGGCCGCTTCACAGGCCAACAGTGTCGGGGTCTCCAGCAGCGCACCGAGCAGGTGGGCCGAGCGCAGGCTGTCATTGTCGTCGTCCAGCGATGCACGCAGCCAGGCGTTCTTGATCAATTGCTGTAACTTGCCGCACAGCTGCGGTTTGCCCTGCACGCTGCGCGGCAAGCTGTCGAGATGCTCGAGCAGCCCGTGCCAGAGGGCGTCGATGTCCCATTCGTAACGGCGCGCAATGAGCGTCAGGTCTCCCTCGCCCTGCTCCAGCAGTTTGAGTAGCCAGTGCTCGATGCTGATCTGCCCGTGGGCGCGGCTTTGGCACAGCGATGCCGCCGCGCTCAAGGCCTGGGCGCAGTAAGGATTGAGGCGGCGAAGCAAACGGGTGGAGTGATGGGCCATGCGGGGCGTCCTTGTGCTGAATTCCTGGCGTATTGCCGGTGGTGGGCTTGAAGCTCGATGTGCCGGCTTGAGCGTCTGCTGACAGGCACTCAAGCCGATACGCTCAAGACCAGCAGGCAGCGTTCTGCCTGCTGGTGCTTTCGCGTCAGGCGCTCTGGCGTTCGCTCCAGGAATCGCTGTGGATGATGTTGCCGGCGACGAAGGTCCAGGTGATTTTGTCGTAACGCAGCTCAATCAATTCCAGGTGGTTGTGCTTCTCCTTCGAAGGGTCTTTGACGTCGTGCATTTTTGGCGCGACTTTCACTACCTTGACGTTTTCGAGTTGAGTCACGAAGTACTCGACTTCTTGGCCTGCGTCGTCAATGCGATACCACTTGAACTCGGCGCTCTTGAGGGTCTGGCCAGTGGTCACCGCCTTGTACAGATACGGGCTGGAGGCATCGATTTCCTTGGTGAACAGAAACGGGGCATGGACCCGGGCACCGGTCAACTTGCCGGTGTTGTTGTCGGTGGGGATGTACAGGCTGTGATCCTGGGTCAGCACCTCAATGCTGCCCTCGCGTTTTTGCACGTTCACCGAACCTTTGATGCTCGCGCCGCCGTCATCTTGCAGCCAGAGATAAATGGGAATTGCCATGTGAAGCTCCTTTTCCAAAAACATGAATGCCGCGTAACGCGACTGGGGTTGTCAGCCCGGTATGGTTGGGGGCTGCGAGCAAGCCCCCGCTTCCGGTACCAGGCGGATATCGACTCGACGGTTGGCAGTGCGCCCCGCCTCGGTGTCATTGCTGGCGATCGGCTGCCTGGCGCCGAAGCCCTGAACAGCAAAACAACTGTCGGGGAGATCGCCCATGCGTTGCATCCAGTCCCGCACCGCCGCCGCGCGAGTCCGGGACAGCAGAAGGTTTTGCGCGTCATTGCCCGACGCATCGGTATGCCCGGCGATGACGATCAGCCATCCCGGCTGAGCCTTGATGTCCACCAGGGCATTGATCAGCACTTTGGTTGACTCTGGCTTGAGCGCGGCGCTGCCGCTGTTGAAAAGAGACAAGCTGTCCAGACGTACCGCTTTGGCGACTTTTACCGCGAGCGGCGCTGACGGCGGGGGGCGGTGACTGGCAATCGCCGTCAGCACCGGCGCACGCAATCGTTCGCCGCGATACAGGCCCAGACCCAACTTCAGCGGAGCACCATGACGGTAATAGTTGTCCAGACGCTCAGCGTGCCGGCGAAGCGTCGTCAATGCCGCTTCGCGCTGGACAATCCCGGTCTGGTCGAAAGGGGCCGGTGGCACCATGGAGGTGTAGCGACGCAGGTCATCGGTGACCTGACGCGCCAGCAACGTGTTCTGCCAGGCCGAACTGGCCAAGGCAATCACAGTCGCGGCCACAAACAGCCACAGCGCAATCACCCCCGCCCGGCGTATCGGCGTTCGCTGGATACGGATGGGCAGCAATTGCAGCAACGGGTCAGGGAATGGCAGTGGCGCCATGCCTGCGGTCTTTACCTGCCGGTCGACTGACAACGACAGCTTGTCGCTCAGCCATTGTTGCCAGAGGTTCCCCGACACGGTCTGAGGCAACACCGGCACCAGCGTGATGGCGATGGCCACTGCGGGACCTATCGAATGGCGGCGGTCGCGCGCGGCCAGGTCCGGCAGTACCGCCTCCTCCAGCCAGGCCGCAACGCTGCTCATTTGAACGCTGGCATGCATGCGCGCCATACGCGTGACATCGTCCACTGCCAACTGCTGCCAATCGACCAGGCTGGCATGCATCCCGGCCTCACGGACCTCGGGGTTGGTCTGACCCGCCTCCCAACTGAACCAGGCCCCCTCGCCCTGCGAAGCTTGCAGGTAACTGACCAGCAACATCGGCAATGGAATCCCGCGTTTGCGAACCAAGGCAATCTGATGACAAAAAGCCCGCACCTGTCCTGCCAGCACGGCGCGGTCGCCATGCTCGCCCGGGTTGGAAACGAACATGACAGCAAGCTGCCCGCCCCATGCTGGTCGACGGGCCAATACGCCATCTATCAGCTCCGGCAGTTGCATCAGATCTGGCACCCGCAGGTAGCAACCTTGCCCGGTCTTGCGCAACGCCAGCGAATCATCGGCAACTGGGCCGAACAGACCGTCCAGGCCATCACCACAGACCAACACCACCGGCTGACAACAATCCGCCGGTGGCAGCGTCAGGTTAGCGGCCAGCATCAGTGACCCGGCTTGACGCTTGGCCCGCCACCCGATCCTGATCCAGACCGTAATGGCAACGCACACTACGAGCAAAACCGCCGTTGCACGTGTCCAGGCCGTCAGCGGGATGATGGCTAGCAATGCCAGGACAAGCGTGCCGGCCCAAAGCCAGAGGAGTCGATTGAGTTTGTACGTCATCGGCTACTCACGCCTGGCCTGGCTGGAGGTTGGCGATGACGCCACCCAACAGGTGATCGAGTCCCAGCCAGATCCCCATGAGCAACAACCCCGCCAACACTACATTGGCCAGCGGGGAGCGCTGCCAACGCCAGCTGCCGGATCGGTAGCCGATGCCCGCTTGGGTCGCTAACCCATGGTTGAGCTGCAGTGGCGGAACCTGCGCATTCAACGCTGCCAGCAGTTGCAGACGATCAGGATCATTCAACTCGCGATAGCGGCCGCGAAAGCCCAGCATCATTACCCGCTGGAATGCCGTCAGCACCTGCCGATCCGGTGCGGGCTCGCGCAGCACTTCGCGCATGTCTTCATACAGAAACTCACCGGCCTGGTGACGGCTGAAGAATTTCGCCTGCAAGGGTTCGCTGACCCAGGAAGCATGATCTTTGCCCTCGGCATGGCCGAGCACGGTTTCATCGAGCAACGCGCATTGGGCGTAACTGATGTAATCGATGCTGCGCCGACTCAAACCGGCCTGTTCAAGAGACTGGCGAACGTATTCGATCTGGTCGGCACAACGTGACCACAGCCCCGGGCTGTCTTGCGCTGATCCAGGCTGGCGCAGTTCAACTACCAGCAGGTAGCTGTCCTGCAACAGGACGTCGATATTCACCGGTGAGCGGGTTTGCTTTTCGGTTTTTCCGTTCATGTGCGCAACACCGCAAACAGTTCAAGCTTGACCTCGACCAGTGTGCTCGGCACATACAGTGCGCAGACCCCCGCGGCCAGCATCGCCAGCCCCTTGGCATGATTGAGATCAAGGGCGAAGTATTGATTTTCCAGTCGCAGCGGAATCGCGGCGGGCACATGGCTGAGCGACTGCATGGGCACACCGTCCAGCGCAGCATTGATCAACTGATCCACCTCATCCGGCGTACCGATCTTGCACAGTCGAGGAAACTGGCTCTGCAACTGCGCGGCCGACAGGCGACAACGCACTGACAGATAGAAGTCCGCGCCGCCAGGCTCACACAAGCGGGCATCGTTGAGACTGACTTGCCAGCGGTTGGCGCCCGTTTCCTGCAACTCCAGGGCGATGACCCGGGACGGAAGGCTGGCTTCCAGCAAGGTGGAAATCGTGCTCATCAACGGCGGGAAGACGGATTCCAGGTGTTCGTGCCGATAGGCAGGAATCTGCTCGATGTCATGTTCCAGCGAAAAGGTCAGCAGGCTTCCGGCCAGTCTGGCCAGTTCCAGATAGACCTGTTCGGGATGGCGCCCCGGATGCGCCTTGAGGTCGGCCAACACGGGTTGATAGCTGTTCAAGGCATTGAGCAGCCAGAACAACGACACATCGGCCACCGCAAAGTCCGCCATGCGCTGATTACTCTCGCGCCGCATGCCCATAAGCCGTTGACGCTTGGCAGCCAACTGGGTCAACAGGTTGTCCAGTTGGGTGAGCAATCCCGGGTGAGCAGCAAAGCTTAGCAACGGCGGTACGTAGCCCGGGTCGAGTATCCAGCCACCCTGCCCGTCGCGTGTCAGGCGGGCAATCGGGCAAGTCAGGTAATCGGCGTTGTCATCGTTTTCCAGGCGCAAGCTCAAGGCGTGCTCCAGCACCCCGATTGATTGCACCTCATCGGCGAACACGTCTTGAACCTTGCGCCAGGCCTGGCGATAGCGCATCGGTCGATCGGCCCTGCCCCCGTCGAACAGGCAGTTGTTGCCATTGCCCTGTTCCAGCGGCAACGCCAGCAATAGCGTGACGTTCTGACTGTCATCAGGCAGCTGCCGAGCCAACTCCAGTGCAGGAGGCAGGCGATCGACATGATCGGTATCGACCAGGGTGCCGTCGGCCATGCGCAAGTGCAGCCTGGTTAGTTTGAGTTTGCCCAGGCGCAGCGCCTGCAGATCAACTTCCACTGCTTGTACACCCCAGGGGTGTACCAACGACAGGTGCGCAAGGCACTCATTGGTCCAGGCTTCCCAGCGCGCCTGCTGCTGGAATTGCTGCGGAGACAGCAACGCCCCCGCGGCCCACAAGGGGCGGTCGATCTTCATGACATTCGTTCCCTACGAAATGACTTGGGCTTGAACAGACTCAGGCTTTGGCCTTGGGCATCTGCGAAACCAGTGACAGGTTGACGTCCATGCCTTCCACCTGAAAGTGCGGCACGGCGTACAACTTGACGCGGAAAAAGCCGGGGTTGTCGTCGATGTCTTCCACCGTCACCTTCGCCTCACGCAGCGGGTGCGAAGCCTGCAAATCGTCGCTTGGGTCGGTCATTTCGGTGACCAGCCCACCGATCCACTTGTTGAGCTCAAGCTCCAGCAAGCGACGATCCTTGGTGGTTCCGATGTTCTCGCGCTGGATCATCTTCAAGTAGTGAGCGATGCGCGACAGGAGGAATATGTACGGCAAACGCGAGTTGATACGGCTGTTTGCGGTGGCGTCGGCGGTGTCGTACAGGGCGGGTTTCTGGCTGGAGTTGGCTGAGAAAAAACACGCGTAGTCGCGATTCTTGTAGTACGACAAAGGAATGAAACCGAGGTTGGCGAATTCAAATTCACGCGTCTCGGGAATCATCACCTCCGAGGGGATTTTCACCTGATTGCCGGTGCCCAGGTCGTACAGATGAATCGGCAGGCCGGTGACCGCGCCACCCGACTGTGGGCCACGGATCTGCACGCACCAGCCGTTGCTGATGAAGCTCTTGACCATGTTCGCGGCAAAAGCGAACGAGGCGTTGGCCCACAGGTACTTGTCGTGGTCCGGCCCCTTGACGCTTTCGATGTAGTTGAAGCTGCGCACCGCAATGGTGTCAGGACCGTAAGGCAGACGACCGAGCACCCGCGGCATGGTCAGGCCGATGTAACGGGCATCGTCACTGTCGCGAAAGGCTTTCCACTTGATGTATTCGGCGCGGTCAAAGTAGTTGCCGATGTCCTTGATCGCAGCCACTTCTTCCATCGATTCCTTGCCGAAAAAAGCCGGTCCGACAGAACCAATGAACGGCATGTGTGCTGCCGCCGCCACCTTGGAAACATTACGCAGCAAGGCAACATCCTGAGGGCTGCGGTCGAATTCATAATTGGAAATGGCTGCAGCGATCGGTTCGCCACCCGGCGTGTCGTATTCCTGGATGTAGGTATGGAAATACAACCCGCTCTGGGCGATTTCCGGTGCGTCGTCGAAGTCCTGGATCAAATGATCCTTGCTGATATCCAGCAACTCGATGCGAACGTTGCGGCGGAAATCGGTTTGGTCGATCAGCGATTTCAAGCCCCGCCAGGTCGACTCGACGCGCTGGAAGTCTGGATGGTGCATGACGGCATCGAGCTGGCGACTGATCTGCTCGTCCAACGATGCAATGTGCTCATCGAGCAGTGCCTTGTCCAGACGCTCGACTTTATGTGAAGACTGCTTGAGCAAGTTCAGGAAAACGCTGACGGCAGCGGTCACGCGCTCATCGGTAGAGGCCTCGGACAATGCTTCATTGTCCTGAAAGGCGTCGAAACCGGCCAATTCTTCTACTGGACTCAGATTGATCTTGCTGAACAAAGCGCTATATATACCCTGGCTTTCTTCAGACAACACTGTATCGCCACGCGATTGCGCGGAAGAATGTTCAACGGACATTTAGAGTTTTCCTATGAAGCGAACCGATGGATAATTAACGAACTTCTTTTGGAGCCAGGGCTGCCAGTTCGGCACGCAGTTCGTCACTCAGGGCATCATCCTTGAGGATGCGCTCCAACTCGTGCCGAAAGGTCGCGTTGTCCAGCAGGTTCGACTTGAGATCGCGCAGCAGGTTGCGCATGGCCAACAGTGCACGCAGCTGTGGAATCTGCCGCGCCACCTGTTCCGGCTCAAAGTCTTTCATGGCCCGAAAACTCAATTCCACAGAGGTGTCGCAGTGGTCATTGACCAGCGTATTTTCCACTGCCAGCTTCAGGCCTGGGGAATACTCGGACAAAACGCTGTCGAAATTATTCTTGTCAATGTTCATTTTGTTTCTTGCGGACAGCGGGCGCTGCTCCTTACCGTTGCTGTAGTCGCCCATCACCATCAACTTCAGTGGCAACTCGACTTTTTTCTGTGCTCCGCCCGTGTGCAAATCGAGCTTGATATTAACTCGAGCCTTGGGCACTTCGTTTTGAAAACTACTTGCAGTCATCATTCCTCCTGACACCCGCGCAACAGTAAGAACCATCACGAAGATAAATAAGACTGGAATTCAGAACGGCGATCAACTCTATACGCAGAGTTGCCATCCACAGCCCTTAAATTCCTTTTAATACATAGAAGCCGTAACCCGGAGAGACAATTATTGTCTCCCCGTTGATAAACGATGAAGCATCTGAAGTTAATTCTCCATCCCCCTGTGGCACTTTCGGAGATTTCCCACAGTGTCAATCAACAAAAGAGAAGTTAATTTGTAGGACGAGAACAAGGTAATCAAACCTGGTTACGCCAAAATACATTTTTTGCTACGAGTAATGGATCTCACTCAAGTTGATCGACACCAGCAACGACTCCTTGTTGGCCTACCCATCGGTCTTGCGTCGGCGTCGGCTTCGACGTAGTCATAAACCAGTTGGGCAGCGGGCATCAAAGACAGCACACCGATTCAATATTCCCGGTTCGATCTACGTAACCATGACGTCCTCACTCACCCCGTAAGGACCCTGTCATGGCCATTGCAAAAGCAGCCCCCGGCAAAACCCTGCTGACCCCGACCGACCACACCCTGATCATGATCGACCACCAGTCGCAGATGTCCTTCGCGACCAAGTCGATCGACGCCGTGACCCTGCGCAACAACGCCGCACTGGTGGCCAAGGCAGCCCGTGGCTTCAAGGTCTCGACCATCCTCACCACCGTCGCCGAGAAGAGTTTTTCCGGGCCGATCTTCGACGAAATCAAGGCTGTGTTCCCGGAACACAACGTCATCGATCGCACCAGCATGAACACCTGGGAAGACGAACGCATTGCCGTGCAAGTCAATGCCATCGGTAAGCAGAAGATTGTCCTCGCCGGCTTATGGACGTCCGTTTGCATCGTCGGCCCGGCGTTGTCGGCGATTGACCAGGGTTTCGAGGTGTATGTGATTGCCGACGCCTGTGGCGACGTCAGCACCGAAGCCCATGAAATGGCCATGCAGCGCATGATCCAGATCGGCGCCCGGCCGATGACCTCGCTGCAATACCTGCTGGAACTGCAACGTGACTGGGCGCGCGGCGAGACCTACGACGAAACGGTGAAAACCTCGATTGCCAACGGCGGTGCCTACGGTCTGGGCCTGATCTACGCCAAGACCATGTTTGGTGCATCCGAAGGCCATTAAGGTCCATTGAAAAACCAGCGCCTGCGGGCGGACTCCTGTAGGAGCGAGCTTGCTCGCGATGGTCGTTAACGATAACGCGTGTTTACCGACTGAACGCGGCGCTATTGAGACCATCGCGAGCAAGCTCGCTCCTACAGTGAATCATCGCAGTCGCTACCCCCTGTGGTGAGCCATTGATGACTCTCTTCCCGCAAGACTTCAGGGTGACGATTGCCCTGTGCTTCTGCCTGTTCGCTACCCACACACTGGCGGATGAATCGGCGCAAGGCGCAGAAGGATTTTTCGACGCAGCGACGCTTGGCGTACTCAGCCGCAACTTCTATCTGAACAGCGACTATCGATCCCCCTCGCCGACCGGCAAGAGCTACAAAGCCGAATGGGCTCAAGGTTTTATCGGCGCTTTTGCATCCGGTTTCACACCGGGCACGGTCGGCTTCGGCCTCGATGCCCATGCCTTTCTGGGATTGAAACTCGATGGCGGCAAGGGCCATTCCGGGACCGGATTGCTGCCGGTGGGCAGTGACGGCCGCAGCGAAAGCGACTACTCCAGCGGTGGCGGCGCGATCAAGTTCAAGGCCTCGAAAACCACCCTGGCGTTTGGCGAAATGGAGGTCGAATCCCCGGTGTTCGACACCGCAGACAAACGCCTGCAGCCGGAGTACGCCACAGGTTTTCTGCTCAACAGCCGCGAAATCGACGGCATGAACCTGCAAGCCGGCCACTTCACGGCATTCAAGAATCAGGACAGTGCTTCAGGCAAGGGCAACTTTTTCGGTTATGGCGCCAACACCGAGGCCGGCGGCATTTCGTTTGTCGGCGCCGACCTGTTTACCCAGAACCCGGTCGGCGGCGCCCTGTACGCCTCGGAGTTGACCGACACCTGGCACCAGTACTACGGCAACCTGCACTTCAAGCAGTCCGGCGTGTTCCTCGACGCCAACCTCTATCACACCCGGGACACCGGTCAGGCGCTGGCCGGTGCCATCGACAATACGGCGTACAGCCTGTCCGGCCGATACACGCTGGGCGCCCATGGTTTCACCCTGGCCTATCAGAAAATCAACGGTGATACGCCGTTCGATTTTGTCGGTGGCGACTCCATCTACCTGGCCAACTCGATCAAGTACGCCGACTTCAACGGCGCCCGCGAACGCTCCTGGCAGGTTCGCTACGACCTGGACCTGGCCACCTTCGCGATACCCGGCCTGAAGTTCATGACCCGTTACGTCACCGGCGACCAGATCGACGGCACCCATGCGCCACAAGGCGGGGCCTACAACCCGTTCGACCCGGCGACCGGTACCTTCGTGCCGCAACAAGGTGACGGGGGCAAGCACTGGGAGCGGGACATTGATTTGAAGTACATCGTCCAAACGGGTGCGGCAAAGGACCTGTCGGTGCAGGTGTCGCACGTTTCGCACCGGGCCAATGAGGCGCAGGCGGGTGATGACATAGACCGGATATATGTAGTGATTCAGTACCCGCTGGGGTTCTGAGCAAAGCAATCGGCAATGTCTGGAGTGCATTCAATTGTTGGAGCGGGCTTGTCGGATCGCCGCACCGCCGCGAAGGGGCCGTTAGCTTCAACATCAATGTTGACTGATACTCCGCTTTCGCAAGCAAGCTCGCTCCTACACAGATTTCGCTTAACTGACTGGCATTAGGGCTTGCCGCAAAGCTGCAAAGCTGCAAATTCTGTTCGGACTGGATGGATCGCAATAGAGCTCGCCTGCTCGATACCGCACCAATAGTATGATTGGTAGCACGCAGTCGACCATCTCCGTGGAGGCCCGATCATGGGAACCGTACGAAAAACCATCACTGTGACTGACCAGCAAGACAACTGGATCAAAGCGCAGATAGAAGCAGGCCATTACACCAACGACAGCGAATATATTCGCGATCTGATCCGACGTGAACAGGAGCGCAGCGCTGAACTCGAAACGATCCGTGCCGCCCTTTGGGAAGGTGAATCCAGCGGAAAACCTCGCCCATTCGATCCCGTTGCATTCAAACAGAGAATGTTAACCGCGCATGGCTGACGCGAGCAGGCTCGCTCCCACAAGGGATTGGGTTGAGTCAGAAAGTTTGGGGTTGATTGGCGGAAGGCAGCCGGAGTCGAACCTGCCCGGGAACGGATGCCGTCCCCAACCGGGTTTGAAGCCCGGCCGCGCCACCGGGCGCGATTGCCTTCCTTGAATTCTTGCCGCTGAATCATGCCCCTGAATCAGTGCTCATTGCGCCAGGCCAACGCACTGTCCAGGCGAATCTGCCGTCGATCGCCAAAGCGTCGTGTCAGGCCGATACGGTCGAAGTACTCCAGGATCTGAATGCTGCGCTTGCGCCCCAGGCCCACCGCATCCCGAAATGCTGCCACCTGAATCACCGGGTTGGCGTCCGCCAGTTGCAACAGCATAGCCGCCAATTGGCGAATCATGCTGTCGGTATAAAACAGATCGCGCACCACCTGGTGCATCAAGCCCAGGCGCGCCATTTTGCGCAGCAAATCGCGCACGTCCGCTTCCTCATGCCCCAGGTCGCGCACCCACGGCGGGTCGAAGCCGGCCTGTTCGAAAAACGGCTGCAAGTGCAGCCACAGGGTTTCGTCCGTTTCGCTCAAGCGCACCTGATGCCCGGGCAGATGCAACCACGGACCGCTGCTGGCGATGTCGCCGCTGGCCAGTAACTCGTCGAGCAGGCTGATAAACGTCGAGCGCTCCAGCGCGCTGCCGGTGAATCGACGCAGGCGATCCCGGTCCGGCCCCATCTGATCCGGTTCGAGCAGATGGAAACGCGCGAGCTGATCCACCAAAGGCGCTTTCAAGGATTCCCAACGACTGGCACTAAACAGCAACGCGCCTTGACGGGTGTCGATCAAGCGCACGTCAGCGGGCAACACCCAACTGCTGCGCGGTCGGTTGAACTGCCGTTCCAGGCGCTGCGGATCGATCCCGCTGTCGCTATGGGCCAGCAATGCCGGCAATACATCTTCCAGCGTTGCGCTGTTCGCCAGCGCGACCAGCTGCGCCAACCGTTCGGGGCTGCGGCGTTGCCGGGTGGGTGCAAATGGATCGAGCACCCGGCCGCCACCCAGCGTACGTTGGGCACTTTGATCGCGCAGGACCAGCGGATCGCCTCTCACCGCATGCACCGGCGTATTGAGCAACAGTTGCGCAATCATCCGCCCACCGGGCGCCAGGCTGGTGCCTTCGAGCAAGGCGACTCGACCGATGACGTCCTGGGTGCCGAGGTGCACGTGCACCGGTTGAAAGTGCTCGAAGGCGCGGGATTCGCCAGGGAGTAACTGCATGTCGATGTCCAGGCGCTGTGTCGGTGCGTACAAGCCGGCGGACAGCAGCCAGTGGCCGCGATGGATGTGCTCCAGGGCCAGCCGTTCGGCACTCAGGTTCAACGCCACGCGCTGGCCGGCAATGGCGTGGTCGGTGGCCTGGTTTTGCGCGTGCAGGCCGCGAATGCGCACCGGTTTGCCTTGTGGCCCCAAAAGCAGGGTATCGCCCACCGCGACCTGGCCGGACAGCGCCGTACCGGTCACCACGATACCGGCCCCGGCCACGCTGAAGGCCCGATCGATCGCCAGGCGAAAACCACCTTCGGTGCTGCGTTGCGACACTTCACGCTGGGCATCGAGCAACGCCTGGCGCAAGGTGTCGATGCCATCAAAGGTCACGCTCGACAGCGCCATCAGCGGCACATCGGCATACGGCCCGGGCGCCAGTAATGCGCCCACCTGCTCGCGAACAGCCTGCACCCGGGCACCATCGACCCGGTCGCATTTAGTGATGGCCACCAGCGCCCGGGGAATGCCCAGCAACTCGACAATCGCCAGATGCTCGCGGGTCTGCGGCATCACCCCGTCATCGGCGGCCACTACCAACAACACCAGATCGATGCCCTGCGCCCCGGCGAGCATGTTGTGGGTGAAGCGCTCATGCCCGGGAACATCGATGAAACCGGTCAGGCCCGCTCCCGGCTCCAGCGCGGCATACAGGTAGCCGAGGTCGATGGTCATACCGCGCTCGCGCTCTTCCCGGCGCCGGTCACCCGCCTGACCGGTCAGCGCCTGGAGCAGCGCGGTTTTGCCATGGTCGATGTGCCCTGCGGTGCCGACAATCACCCTGTCCGGCCCTCCACTTGTAATTGATCGAGCTGCGTCAGCCATGCCGGCTCGTCGTCCAGTTGCCGCAGGTCCAGCCACAGGGCGTCATCGTCAATGCGCCCGAGAACCGCAATCGGTAAACCGCGCAAAGCCTCCTCAAGACTCAGCAAGGATCGCCCGCGCAAACGCTTCGAGGTGAGTGGTCGCACACACAGCGCCGCACTGGCCAGCCGTGCCACCGGTTGGCTGCCGCTGCCGATCATGCCCAGTGCCGGCATGGCACTGACGCTCCAGCCCTCACCCAGCACCTGGGCCAGCGCTGGCCGCAATCGCTCGGCCTGGGCGAGGATATCGGCCTGTGGCCGGGTCAACAGGCGCAGGCTCGGCAAGCGCTCGGCGAGTCGGTCCGGGTTGCGGTACAAAGCCAACACCGCTTCCAGCGCAGCGAGGGTCATTTTGTCGACCCGCAGCGCACGCTTGAGCGGGTTTTTCTTGATCCTGGCGATCAATTCCTTGCGGCCGACGATAAGCCCGGCTTGCGGCCCGCCAAGCAGTTTGTCGCCACTGAAGGTAACGATGTCCGCGCCATCGAGCAGCGCCTGGCGTACCGTCGGTTCGGCGGGCAAGCCCCAGCGGGTCAGGTCCAGCAGGCTGCCGCTGCCGAGGTCTTCAAGCAACGGCAGTCCATGTTGGTGGGCAATTTGCGCCAGTTCAGCCGTCGCCACACGCGTGGTGAAGCCTTGAATGCTGTAGTTGCTCGCATGCACGCGCATGATCAAACCGCTGCGCGGGCCAATGGCGGCCTCGTAGTCGCGGGCATGGGTGCGGTTGGTGGTGCCGACCTCAACCAGCTTCACCCCGGCGCGGGCCATGATGTCGGGAATGCGGAAAGCGCCGCCGATTTCAATCAATTCGCCCCGGGAAATAATTCCCTCCTTGCGCGCGCCCAGGCTGTTGAGGGTCAGCAGTACCGCAGCGGCATTGTTGTTGACCACGGTCACCGCTTCGGCGCCGGTCAGTTCGCGGATCAAGCCTTCGATCAGGTCGTCGCGATCTCCTCGCTTGCCGCTGCGCAGGTCAAATTCCAGGTTGAGCGGATAGCGCGCGGCCATTTGCACCGCCTCGATCGCTTCCTCGGGCAACAGCGCCCGCCCGAGGTTGGTGTGCAAGACCGTGCCGGTGAGGTTGAATACCCGGCGCACCTGGCTGCGATGCTGGGTCGCCAATCGTTCGCCGACCCTGCCCGCCAACACTTCGGCGCCGACTTCTACAGGTTCGAGCAAACCCTGCTGCACCCCTTCGCGCAACTCATCCAGCAAAAGCCGCAAGGTACTCAGCAAGGCGTCGCGTCCATAGCGCTCGGCCAACGGCAGGCACGCCGGGTGCCGCAACAAACTGTCGATGGAAGGTAGACGCAGGGGTTGGCTGGCACCGCGTGCAGACATCTGGCGCTCCTGAAAACGAATGACCCTCGCGCCAGAGTGTAGACGCTGCGCTTATTCGTCTCCCGGAGCCAGCAGCAGATTCGGTGCCAAACGCTGATAACCGTCCTGGGCCAGGCGCATGTCGAGCATCAGGCTGGACAGGTCCGCCGACAGCGCTTCGGCGTCCGCATCGTTCTCCAGATAGAGCAACTTCAGATAACAGTTACAACCGGGGCAGATTTCGGCGCGCAACGGCGCCTGGTTGGCGGCATGGCGATCATCTTCAAGGCTGAGGTATTCCAGGCCCTTGCTCTGCTCGCAATACACGCACTTGACCCGCACCACATGCCACTCGCAAGCGCACAGCGAACAGACCAGATAACGCAAACCGTTGTGCTTGCCGCGATGGCGGATGACCCCGGCCATGGCCGGCGAGCCACAGGCCGGACACTGGCTGAGGCTGTCGCCGGCGGTCAGTGCCAAGTTCGGTGTACTCAACAGCCAATGACTCCAGGCCGTTTGCAGCGCCGCACCGAGAAACGGCACCAACGCTGCCGGCACCAGCGAATACTGGCCGCTGATCAATGCCACCGCCCAGGCGCGGCGTTGCCCGGCACCGGCCAGGCGCAAGGTGTCCACGGCATCGGCCACGGCGGATTGTGACGGTGCGCTGTAGCGCTGCAACAAGGCATCGAGGTAAAGCTGCCAATCGTCTTCGCGCGCCAGGCTGTCGGCCGCGAACGGCGGCAAGCCGTGTTGCTGGCACAATTCGATGCGTTGTCGGTCGAGGGGTTCGCTTGAGGGCGGGTCGTCCAGCACCTGTTGCTGCACCCGGCACAACCCGGCGATCAGGCGCAGGTAATCGGCCAGCGGGTGCCCTTCGGCCAGGGTTTCCAGGCGCTGGGCGCGCAGGCTGAACAGGTTATGCGGTGGCATATACAGAAACGGCGGCGAACTGGCCGCCGCTTCGATTTCTCCAGGTTCGAGGATGGTTGGCAAATGTCAGCCCTTTTTGGTGATCGGTCGCTTGGGAGCTTCGTCGCGGGTCTCATCTTGAGTCACTTGGCGATACCAGAGTTCGTGGTGTTTCCTGGCCCAGCCGCGGCTGACCCAGCCGTGCACCATGGCGCTGACCGAGCCCTTGATCCAGATGCCGGCATAGATGTGCACGATGATGCTCAGGATCAGCACGAAAGCGGCCAACGCATGCAGCAACATCGCCCAGCGTATCGCGGTGATGCCGAAATACTCGCTGAAGTACGCACGCCAGATCACCAGCCCGCTGAACAACAGCACCAGCATGCACAGCAGTAAAGTCCAGAACAGCAGCTTCTGCCCGGGGTTGTATTTGCCGATGGGAGGGACGCCCTCCTCTTCATTTTTCATCACCCGGTCGATGCGCTTGAGCCACAGGCGATCATTGGCGATGAAGTAGTTGGCGCGCCAGAAGCGAATCACCAGGCCGAGGAACAGCAGGAACATCAGCACGCCCATGAACGGATGCAGAATGCGCGTCCATGGCCCGCCGCCGAACAGGTTGCTCAGCCAGAACAGCGCCGGGTGGAACAGCGCCAGCCCGGACAGCCCGGCCATCAGGAACAGAATCGCCACCAGCCAGTGATTGGTGCGCTGGTTGCTGGTGTAGCGCAGGATCGTCTTGTTGCTCATGGCCTGCCCTCCCCACGGGGATCGAACGTATGCACCGACGGATCGACTTCGTGCACGGTGTTGTCCGGCGGTTCCGGATGCTCATCCTCTTCGACGATTTGCGGGCCGACACGTACGTAGTGGAAGAACCCGGCCAGCACCGCTACGCCCATGGCCAGCAGCGCCAACGGTTTGCTCACGCCTTTCCACAGCCCTATCAACGGACTGATCGCCGGGTGATCGGGCAAACCGGCGTACAGTCTTGGCGTATCGGCGTGGTGCAGCACGTACATCACGTGGGTGCCGCCGACGCCTTCAGGGTCATACAGACCGGCGTTTTCAAAGCCACGGCTTTTGAGATCAACGATACGCTCGGCGGCATGTTCCTTCATGTCGTCCTTGGAGCCGAACACGATGGCACCGGTCGGGCAGGTTTTCACGCAGGCCGGTTCCAGCCCTACCGCCACCCGGTCCGAGCACAAGGTGCATTTGTAGGCCTTGTGATCCTTTTGCGAGATCCGTGGAATGTTGAACGGACACCCGGTAATGCAGTAGCCGCAGCCAATGCAGTGGTCCTGATCGAAATCGACGATGCCGTTGGCGTGCTTGATGATCGCCCCCGGGCTGGGGCATGCCGCCAGGCAACCGGGCTCGGCGCAGTGCATGCAGCCGTCCTTGCGGATCAGCCATTCCAGGTTGCCGGCGTCGGTCTCGTGCTCGGTGAAGCGCATCAAGGTCCAGGTTTCTGCGGTGAGGTCCTGCGGGTTGTCGTAGGTGCCATGGTTGTGACCGACCTCGTCACGCAGCTCGTTCCATTCCGAGCAGGCAACCTGGCAGGCCTTGCAGCCGATGCATTTGGTGGTGTCGATCAGCTTGGCGACTTCCTCCATGCCGCGCACCGAGGGCGCAGGTGTGGTGGTGGCCGAACGGGCGATGATGTCTTGGCTGGCCATTTAGACTTTCTCCACGTTGACCAGGAATGACTTGGATTCCGGGGTCTGGGTGTTGCCATCGCCGAGGAACGGCACCAGGGTGTTGGTCAGGTAACCGTGCCGCGTGAGCCCGGTGAACCCCCAGTGCAACGGAATACCGATCTGGTGCACCACCTGATTGTTGACCTGCAACGGACGAATCCGCTTGGTCACCACCGCCACCGCTTCGATGAAGCCACGCTTGCTGCTGACCCGTACCCGATCGCCGGCGACGATGCCTTTTTCCTTGGCCAGCACTTCACCGATCTCGACGAATTGCTCCGGCTGGGCAATCGCGTTGAGCTTGCAATGCTTGCTCCAGAAGTGGAAATGCTCGGTCAGCCGGTAACTGGTGGCGGCGTACGGGTAATCCTTGGCCACGCCGAGGGAATCCCACACCGAATCGAAGATCCGCGCCGCCGGGTTGCTGGTGGCTTTCTTGTTTTGCGGGTGCAGCGGGTTGATGCCGATCGGTGTCTCGAACGGCTCATAGTGCTCGGGGAACGGGCCTTCGTTCATCTTGTCGACGGCGAAGAATCGCGCCACCCCTTCGGGGTTCATGATGAACGGGTTCATCCCGGCTTCCGGCGGCACGTCGGCCTTGTAGTCCGGCACATCGGTGCCGGCCCAGGCTTTGCCATTCCACCACACCAGGCGTTTTTTCGGATCCCACGGTTTGCCTTGCAGGTCTGCCGAAGCGCGGTTGTAGAGAATCCGCCGGTTGGCCGGCCAGGCCCATGCCCAGCCTTGGTGTTGATGCATGCCGTAAGGGTCGGCATTGTCGCGGCGGGCCATCTGGTTGCCGAGCTCGGTCCAACTGCCGCAGAAAATCCAGCAGCCGGACGCCGTGCTGCCGTCGTCCTTGAGCTGGCCGAACCCGGCCAGTTGCGCATTGGCCTTGATCGCCGCCCCCGTGGCGTCGGTGAAGTCGGTGGTGGCGGAGCCGTTGATTTCCTTGGCCAGCTCTTCCGGCGAAGGTTCGTCGGGGATCTTGTACGGCCACGACAATTTGAGCAGCGGGTCGGGAAATTTGCCGCCATTGGCCTGATAACGCTGACGCAGACGCACGAACAGTTCGCTCATGATCCGGATGTCGGTCTGCGCTTCGCCCGGCCCATCGGCGCCCTTCCAGTGCCATTGCAGCCAGCGACTGCTGTTGACCAGCGAGCCGTCCTCCTCGGCAAAACAGGTGGTGGGCAGGCGAATCACTTCGGTCTGGATGTCGGCGCTCTTCACATCGTTGTACACCCCGACGTTGCGCCAGAATTCCGAGGTTTCGGTGGCCAACGGGTCCATCACCACCAGCCACTTCAGTTTGGCCAGTGCCGCGGTCACCCTGTGTTTGTCCGGCAGCGCGGCAATCGGGTTGAAGCCCTGGCACAGGTAGCCGTTGACCTTGCCCTGGCCCATCAGATCAAACACCTTGAGGATGTCGTATTGGGGAATGTCCAGTTTCGGCAAGTAGTCGTAAGCCCAGTTGTTCTCGACCGTGGCATTGGCGCCGTACCAGGCTTTCATCAGGCTGACGTGGAACTTGCCGTAGTTCTGCCAGTAGGACAGTTGCCCCGGGCGCAACGGTTTTTGCGTGCGCTTGACGATGTAGGCGTTGTAGTCCTGTTCGGCATCGCCGGGTAGCGAGAGGTAGCCCGGCAGTGAGTTGGACAACAAGCCCAGATCGGTCAGCCCCTGGATGTTGGAGTGCCCGCGCAAGGCGTTCACGCCCCCGCCCGGCATGCCGACGTTACCCAGCAACAGTTGCACCATCGCCGCGCTGCGAATCATCTGCGCGCCAATCGAGTGCTGGGTCCAGCCCAGCGCATAGAGAATGGTCATGGTCTTGCCCGGCGTCGAGCAAGTGGCGATTTCCTCCCAGATTTTCTGCATGGCATCGACCGGCATGCCGCAGATCTGGCTCGACAGCTCCCTGGTGTAACGGCTGTAATGCTGCTTCATCAGTTGATAGACGCAGCGCGGGTCCTGCAGGGTCGGGTCGACCTTGGCAAAGCCGTCTTCACCGAGCTCATAGCCCCAGCCGGATTTATCGGTGTAGAGGCGCTTGGCCGCATCGTATCCGCTGAAAATACCGTCCTCGAAGCCATAACCGGCTTTGACGATGAACGACACGTCGGTGTAGTTGCGCACGTATTCGTGCTGGATCTTGTCCTCGGTCAGCAGGTAATTGATCAGCCCGCCCATGAAGGCGATGTCGGTGCCGGTACGGATCGGCGCGTAATAGTCGGCCACCGAGGCGGTCCGGGTAAAACGCGGGTCGACCACGATCAGCCGCGCCTTGTTGTGCGCCTTGGCTTCGGTCACCCATTTGAAGCCGCACGGGTGCGCTTCTGCTGCGTTGCCGCCCATCACCAGAACCAGATTCGCGTTGGCGATATCGGTCCAGTGGTTGGTCATGGCACCACGGCCGTACGTCGGGGCAAGACTTGCCACCGTCGGACCGTGTCAGACACGCGCCTGGTTATCAAACCCCAGCATGCCGAGACTGCGAACCACCTTGTGGGTGATGTAGCCGGCTTCGTTGGACGCCGCCGATGCTGCGAGGAAACCGGTGGTCAGCCAGCGGTTCACCGTTTGGCCTTGGGCGTTCTTCTCGATGAAGTTGGCGTCGCGGTCGGCCTTCAGCAGGTCGGCGACTCTATCCAGTGCTTCATCCCAGGAGATGCGGGTCCATTCGGTGCTGCCGGGTTTGCGCACCTGCGGGTATTGCAGGCGTCCGGGGCTGTGAATGAAGTCCAGCAGGCCCGCGCCTTTGGGGCAAAGGGTGCCGCGGTTGACCGGGTGGTCGGCGTCACCTTCGATGTGGATGATGTTTTGCGTGACATTCTTCGCCGTATCACCCTGGCTGTACATGATCAAGCCGCAACCGACCGAGCAATACGGGCAGGTGTTGCGGGTTTCATGGGTGTGGGCGAGCTTGAAGTGACGCACCTGTTCGGCAAAGGCAATTGTCGGGGCCATGCCCAACGCGCCCAGGCTAGAGCCTGCAAGGCCGATACCGGCGACCTTGAAGAACTGACGACGGCTGAGATCCATCGTGCACTCCTGATCAGGTGGAACCCGGTACATGGCCGGGCCTTTTTGAACAACCACGGTCGCGGCAGTCTGGCTGCCGACACTACAAACTGTAGTCAACCGGTTGGCGTTCTGTGTAAAAACCGACCGTCGGGTAAATCCAGCGGGCCGTGAAGATCCTTGTAGGAGCGAGCTTGCTCGCGAAGGTGTGTCAGTTGACATCACCGTATCTGACACACCTTCGCGAGCAAGCTCGCTCCTACAGTAAGTTGGCGCTTATCATAGGTGCATGTTCAACCCCGCCTTCACGAGATCCCGCATGACTTTCGATTTTGATCAGGTGTTCGACCGTCACAACACCGGCAGTACCAAATGGAGCCGCTACCCGGCCGATGTGTTGCCGATGTGGGTTGCCGACATGGATTTCGCCGCGCCGCCGGTGATCATCCAGGCCCTGCAAAAACGACTGGAACACCCGATGGTCGGTTACAGCGTGGCCCAGGACGACCTGCGCGAGGCGATCGTTGCCGACCTCTGGAGCAAATACGCCTGGCGCGTCGAACCCCAGGAGCTGATCTTCCTGCCGGGCGTCGAGTCGGGCTTCAACATGGCATTGAAGGCCCTGGTGCAGGCGCCACAGAACGTCGTTGTGCAGGTGCCGAACTACCCGCCGCTGCGTCACGCCCCCGGGCACTGGGGCCTGAACAAGGTCGAGCTGAATTTCGATGCGCAAGCCGATGGCACCTACACCACGCCGCTGGATACCCTGAGCCAGTCGCTGCAAGGTGGCGGCGCACTGCTGCTGAGCAACCCGCATAACCCGCTGGGCAAGGCCTTCCCCCGCGCAGAGCTGCAAGCCATTGCCGACATTTGCCTTGAGCATGACGCCTGGATCATTTCCGACGAGATCCACGCCGATTTGTGCTTCGACGGCCGCGCGCACATTCCGCTGGCGACCCTGAGCCCGCAAGTGGCCCAGCGCACCATCACGCTGATGTCGGCGAGCAAGGCCTACAACATCGCAGGTCTCAAGACCTCATTCATGATCATCCAGGACCGTCACCTGCGCGAGAAGGTCAACCACGCCCGTTGCGGCATGGTCGACAGCGTCAATCCGCTGGGCATGGAGGCCACCCGCGTCGCCTACAGCGAAGCCGCGCCATGGCTGGCCGAGCTGAAGGTCTATCTGCAGGGCAACCGCGACTTCCTCGCTGAGGCCGTGCACACCCGCCTGCCGGGCATCAGCATGAACCTGCCGCAAAGCACCTATCTGGCGTGGCTCGACTGCTCGGCACTGGGGCTGGACGACCCACAGCAGTTCTTCCTTGAACAGGCCAAAGTTGGTTTGAGCGCGGGCCTGGACTTTGGCGATGACTGCAAGCAATTCGTGCGCCTGAACTTCGGTTGCCCACGGTCGCTGCTGGAAGAAGGCATTGCGCGGATGGAGCGCAGCTTGCGCCATCTCAAGGCCTGATCCGCCCCTCAGCAACATCGAAGATCCCTGTAGGAGCGAGCTTGCTCCGGGCGGCGATCCGACGATGGCGTCGTGTCAGCCAGCATCAATATCGACTGTGCCGACGCCATCGCGGGCAAGTCGGATCGCCGCACCGCCGCTCCTACAGGTAATTATTGAACCGACCCAAGCCTGCGATGCTCAACAACCTATAGCCCTGCACTGGCGGTTGTTTCGAGATCTGAGCCATGAGCTTCATTACCTGGGTGGCGGTGTTGGGGGCTGTGTTGCTGACGCTGGCACTGACCTCGTCGTACCTGCGCTGGATGCCGGTCACCACTTCGGCGGTGTGTCTGGTACTGGGCGTCGCCATCGGTCCGGCGGGCCTGGGTTTGCTCAGGCTGGATATCAAAGAGTCGGCATTCTGGATCGAGCACCTGACGGAAGTCGCGGTGCTGTTTTCATTGTTTGTCTGCGGTCTAAAGCTGCGACCAGCACTTCGTGATCGCCAATGGCGAGTGGCGTTCGTTCTGGCGGGACCGGTGATGGTGCTGACGATTGTCGGAGTCTGCCTGCTGCTGCATTTCGCTTTCGGACTGGCATGGGGGCCCTCGCTGCTGATCGGGGCGATACTGGCGCCGACCGATCCGGTCCTGGCCTCGCTGGTTCAGGTCAATGACGCCAAGGATGACGATCCGGTGCGGTTCGGACTCTCGGGCGAGGCCGGACTGAACGACGGCATCGCGTTCCCGTTTGTGATTCTGGGACTGCTGTTGTTGCAGCAAAACGGCAGTTTTGCCAGCGGTCTGGATGACTGGATCCTCGAGCGCCTGCTGTGGGCCGTGCCCGCCGGACTGCTGACCGGTTACTGGATGGGCCGCGGCATTGGCCGCCTGACCTTGTTCATGCGCATCAAGAATGCCGACAGCACGTTTTCCCCCAACGATTACCTGGCGCTGGCGCTGATCGCACTGGCTTATGTCGTGGCCGAAACCATTGGCGGCTATGGGTTTCTCTCGGTGTTTGCCGCTGGCCTGGGCTTGCGCCAGGCCGAGGTCAAGACCAGCAGTGACGCCCACACGCCGGCCGAGCACCTGGTTCAAGCGGTGGTCGGTCATCAGAATGCCGAACCCCAAGCGGCCGTGCTCGGCAATGTGGACCACCTGGAAGACACGCAAGTCGCGGCCGGGATCATGATGGGCGACATGTTGTCGTTCGGCAGCCTGGTGGAACGGGCCATGGAAGTGTTTCTGGTCACCTTGCTCGGGGTTGTGCTGATAGCACACTGGGACTGGCGGGCGCTGCTGGTCGCGTTGGTGCTGTTCGGGATGATTCGCCCGCTGACGGTCTGGCTGATGCCGTGGGGTTCGCTGCTCAATGGCCCGCAACGCTGGTTGATCGGCTGGTTCGGCATTCGCGGCATAGGGAGTTTTTACTACCTTTTCTATGCCTTGAACCACGATCTGGTGCCTTCAGTGGCAACCGTGTGTGCCGACCTGACGCTCTCGGTGGTCGCCCTGAGCATTCTGGTCCACGGCATCAGCACCCAGCCGCTGCTTGCCCGCTATGAACAGCGCAACCGCCGCGTCACTTCATCGCCAAAGCAATGATTTCCACCAGGTTGAGCTGGGTAAAAGGTTTCGACAAACGCGGCAGATGGGCGGCAAAGCCTTCCAGCCGCTCGGCATAACCGGTGGCGAGGATGATCGGCACACTCGGTCGCATGTTCCTGATGGCATTGGCCAGTTGCGCGCCACTCATCTGTGGCATGGCCATGTCGGTGATGACCAGATCGATATTCGGTTCACTGTTGAACAGCTCCAGCGCCCTGGCACCGCAAGCCGCACTGATGACCCGGTGTCCGAGGTCCTCGAGCAGCAGGCTGGTGCTGGTCAACACCAGACTGTCATCGTCCACCACCAGTACACACAGGCGGGGCACTTCCATGGCCTGAGTTTGCGCTACAGGCACAACGACCGAACCCTGGGTGGCAACCGGCAACCACAACTCGGCCGTCGTCCCCTGATCCTTGTTGCTTTTGAGGATGAAGCGCCCACCCAATTGTTCGATAAAACCGTGGACCATCGACAACCCCAGGCCTGTACCTTTACCGACGCCCTTGGTGGTAAAGAACGGGTCCATCGCCGAGGCCAGCGTGGTTTCATCCATGCCCTCGCCGGTATCAGTCACACTCAGGCAAACGTAACGCCCCGGCGCAAGGGATGAAGTGGCGTTGTCGGTCACTTCATCGGTTCTGGCGCTGAAGATGATGGTCCCGCCATGGGGCATGGCGTCACGGGCATTGGTTGCCAGGTTCAGTACGGCCAGTTCCAGTTGATTGACGTCCGCCATCACCGGTTCAAGATCCTCGGGAAAGCGTACTTCGATGTTCACCGAAGGCCCGAGGGAGCTGCGCAATAACCCGGAAATGCCTTCCACCAATGCCGGTATCCGCACCGGTTCCGATTTGAGTTCCTGGCGTCGGGCAAACGCCAGCATGCGCTGGGTCAGGGAAACCCCGCGCAAGGCGCCTTGGGTGGCGTTGTCGATCAGGCGGGTTATTTTTGGATCGTCCGTCACCCGTTTACGCACGATTTCCAGATTGCCGAGGATCACCGTCAGCAGGTTGTTGAAGTCGTGGGCGATGCCGCCGCTGAGTTGGCCGATGGCCTGCATTTTCTGCGCCTGGAACAAGGCCTCCCGGGTTTGCTCCAGCGCCTGCTGCGCCTGGGTGACTTCAGTGATGTCCCGGGTAATCTTGGCAAAACCGAGCAAGGTGCCGGTGTCGCCCCGGATCGGATCGACAATGACATGGGCAAGGAACCGTGTACCATCCTTGCGCACCCTCCAGCCCTGGTTTTCAAAGCGCCCTTCACGAATGGCGATGTCCAGCGTCCTTTGTGGTTCGCGGGCATCGCGATCCTCCGGGGTATAGAACATCGAAAAATGCTGGCCAATGACTTCTTCCGGCAAGTAACCCGTGATGCGCTGGGCGCCCAGGTTCCAGTTGCTCACGTGTCCGTCCGGCGAGAGCATATAGATCGCATAGTCAGTAACGCTCTGCACCAGCAGACGGAACTGCTGTTCGCTTTGCTTGAGGATTTCCTCGGCCATTTTGCGATCGGTCAGGTCCCGGGTGATCTTGGCAAACCCCAGCAATGTGCCCGACGGGTCGAGGATCGGGTCGATGACCACATGGGACCAGAAGTGTGTGCCGTCCTTGCGCACCTGCCACCCTTCTCCCTCGAAACGCCCTTCACGGATCGCCGTGTCCAGTGCCCGCAGGGGCAAGCCGGCATGGCGATCGTCATCGGTGTAGAAGCGCGAGAAATGCTCGCCGAGGATCTCGGCCTCCTCATACCCCTTGAAACGCCTGGCGCCGGCATTCCAGCTGGTAATGATGCCATCGGTATCAATCATGTAGATCGCGTAGTCGATCACCGCATCGATCAATAGCCGAAAACGACCGTCTTCGATGGCACTGGCCTTGGTTCGATCTTCGCTCATTGATCCCACCGCCTCATAGTTTCACTGGAGTATGGGTCATACCGGGATTTTGGAAAGCCCACCAACGCGGCAGCAATTGCTTGACCTTGCTCTCGCCAAAACGGTCATCGATCAACATCACCACCCCTTGATCCTGTTGCGTACGGATGACCCGCCCAGCGGCCTGCACCACTTTCTGTACGCCGGGAAACAGATAGGTGTAGTCGTATCCGGCGCCAAAAATGGCGGCCATGCGTCGCTTCAGTTGCTCGTTCACCGGATTGAGCTGCGCCAGCCCCAAGGTGGCGATAAATGCGCCGATCAACCGGGCACCGGGCAAATCGATGCCTTCACCAAAGGCCCCGCCCAACACAGCAAAGCCGACACCTTGGCCATCGGCGTGGAATTGATCGAGAAACTGCTGACGTTGCGCTTCGCCCATGCCTCGGGACTGCGACCACAGACTGATGTGCGGATGCTTCTCGGCGAGTAACTGCGCCACCTGCTGCAAATAATCGAAGCTGCTGAAAAACGCCAGGTAATTGCCGGGACGTTTGCTGAACTGTCTGGCGATCAACTCCACGATCGGTTCAAGGGAGCACTGGCGATGCACGAACCGGGTGGAAATCTGATCGACGATGTGCACTTGCAGTTGATCGGCATGAAACGGCGACTCGACGTCAATGCACACCGTGTCCGCCGGTGTCCCCAGTAAATCGGCGTAATAGTGCCGGGGGCTGAGGGTCGCGGAAAACAGCACCGTGCTGCGCGCGGCGGTCAGGCGCGGGCGGATGAACCCGGCGGGGACCACATTGCGCAGGCACAACTGCGAGAGGTTGCGCTTGCGCTCGAGGTCACGCTTGCCGATGTCGAACAGGAACTGTTCATCGAACAATTCGGCCACCCGGCAAAAATGCAGCATGTCGAAGTAAAAACCCTGCAGTGCACTGTCCAGCCCTTGAGGGTGATCGTTCAGGTAATCACCGATGCTGGCGCTGCAAGACGACAGTGCCTGAAGGAGCTTTTCCGGCGCCTTGTCATAGGCCTGATAAGCACCGGTTTGCGCGCCATGCAGGGCATTCCACTCGCGGTTGACCCGCTGCATCGGCTTTTTCAGCGCTTCGGGTGCGGATTTGCGCACGCTGTTGAGGGTCCCTTGATCGAGGCTGGCGCTGTACATCTGCCGGCCGCGTTCCACCAGGTTATGGGCTTCGTCGACCAGCACCGCGACTTTCCAGTTGTTGGCCTGGGCCAGACCGAACAACAAGGCGCTGAAGTCGAAGTAATAGTTGTAGTCGGCAACCACCACGTCGGCCCAGCGCGCCATTTCCTGGCTCAGGTAATACGGACAGACATCGTGCGCCAGGGCGACCTCGCGCAAGGCGCTCTGGTCCAGCAGGCTCAATTGACTGGCCGCCTGCCGTGCGGCGGGCAGGCGATCGTAGAAACCCCGGGCCAATGGGCACGACTCACCATGGCAGGCTTTGTCCGGGTGTTCGCAGGCCTTGTCCCGGGCGATCATCTCCAGCACCCGCAACGGCGGCGCACCGGCGCTGGCAAGAATCACTTGGGTGGCGTCCAGGGCCAGTTTGCGTCCCGGGGTTTTCGCCGTGAGGAAGAACACTTTGTCCAGTTGCTGTGGCGCCAGCGCCTTGAGCATGGGGAACAAGGTGCCCAGGGTTTTGCCGATTCCGGTGGGTGCCTGGGCCATCAGGCAGCGCCCCGTGCTGATGGCCTTGAACACCGACTCGGCCAGGTGGCGCTGCCCCGGTCGAAAGTCGGCATGGGGAAACGCCAGACGCTGCGCCGCCCGATTGCGCCCCTCTCGATGGGCGACTTCCTGTTCGGCCCATTGCAGGAACCGCGCGCAATGCCATTCGAAGAATTGTTGCAACTCCATCGCGTCGAAAGGCTCGACCAGGCAGGTTTCCTTTTCGCTGACGATGTCGAAATACACCAGCGCCAGGTTGATTTGAGGCAGATCCAGTTTCCGGCACATCAACCAGCCGTAGATTTTCGCCTGGGCCCAATGCAACTGGCGGTGGTTGGACGGTTGCTTGCTCAAATCACCGCGGTAGGTCTTGACCTCTTCCAGGCAGTTTTGCCCGGGGGCATAGCCGTCCGCCCTGCCCTTGACCGTCAAGGTTCGATACTGGCCCTCCAGGGCGACTTCGCTTTGGTAACCCTCGCTGCGTCGCGATGCCACCGTACGGTGCCCGACAATGCCTTCCAGCGCGGTCGGTGACGGTGTGAAGCGCAGATCGAGGTCGCCGGCCTTGGCGGTGAACTCACACAGCGCCCGCACCGCAATGCTGTAGCTCAAGCGCCCGGCTCCGCCCATTGCACGTAGCACACGGCAATCGGCATCTGGTGTTCGTGGCAGAACTCCAGCCAACGCAACTGGTTGTCCTGCAGGCGATCGCCCGGGCCTTTGACTTCGATCATGCGGTAGGTCTTTTGCTGCGGCCAGAACTGGATCAGGTCCGGCATGCCGGCGCGATTGGCCTTGATGTCCAGCAACAAACGGCTGAACCAGTGCTTGAGGTGCTCGGCCGGGAGGCAATCCAGGGCTTGCTCCAGCAGTTCTTCGCTGAGCACGCTCCAGAACACGAAAGGCGACTGCACGCCCCACTTGGCGACATAACGTTCGCGGATGGTCTGCCGGTAGCGCCCGTCGTCGAGTTCGGCCAGGCACGCCTGAAACAGTTCGGCCCGACGGCCATGGAAGTCTTCGCTGAGCAAATCCACCGGCCCGCGCTGGAACGGGTGAAAAAACGCGCCCGGCAAGGGCGCAAAAATCGCCGGCCAGCACAACAAGCCGAACAACGAGTTGACCAGGCTGTTTTCGACGTAGTGCACCGGCGCCGAATCCTCAGCCAGATGCGCCTGAACATAAAACTCGACCGACACTGCGGGATCGACTCTTGGTAGTTGCAGGTCCAGACGCTGCATTTCCCGAGGCGCTGCCCGCTTGATGGGCGGCCCGCCGAGCTTGCGCCGCAGGCGCGGCAGCACACGGAGCAGCTGTTGTTGTTCGGCGGCGCTCTCCGGCGCCTGTTCGGCCTCTGCGGCCAGCTCCAGCGCCAACTCAAACTCGCCACTGCGTTCCAGCACGCGAATCAGCCGCGAACGCGCGCCCGGATAGGCACATTCGCGGTAGAGGTGCAGGGCCATGGCGAAATCCGCGATGCGTTCGCAATACTGGCCCATCTGGAACAGCAGCTTGCCGCGCCGCCGTTGCAACCATGGGTTGTCCAGCACCAGCCCCTTGATGCGCTCGACCACCTCTTCCAGCGCTTCACCGGCCTCGAATTGTTGCTGGTACGCGTGCAGGAGGACACAGGCATCCACGTCTTCGCGGCTGCGCAAGCCACGGGACTCGGCACAGAATTCGACTTTTTCGTAGGTATAAATGCCCAGGTCAGCCAACACAAACTCCGACCAGTCCTGGTACAGGTTGCCGAAGAACATCAGGCGCAGGCGATCGCACAACGCCATGATGGTCAGGCTGAACAGGCGCTCATCCAGCCACGGGCACCAGTCATTGAAGCTCTGCGTCTGGGGAAATTGCGCGCTCAGCCTCGGCAACCAGTCGGTTTTCTTGCCTTTGGGTTGATCGATGGCAGCGGCAAAGGTCTGGAGGATCTCTGCCTTGAGCAGCACCTCGAACAGTTCGTCGATGGCGATGGGCATTTGCCCGTCGACCCAACGCTGTTCAAGCAACGGGCCGACGGCTGTGCCGATATCGCCGATTTCGTCGTAATGCAGCTTGTTCGCCCTGAAATGAACGCCCTTGCGCATGACCATTCTGACCAGCAGTGCCTGCGATTCACGGGGTAATCCCTTGAACGCCTGAATGAAATGCTGCTCTTCGACGCTCAACACATCGCCAGAGCGCCGCTCAAGCCAATCAAGCACTTGCATGAAGTTGTTCAGGTAATAGAACGGATCGTCGAGGGGATTTGCAGTCACAGGGAAATGGGCCATGGCGAGCGGGTACTGGTTATGCGTACAGATACCAGTTCCGCCCTGCCCGGTGCAATCGGAAAAGGATAAATGGCGCTGTACGGAAAATTTCCCGGGCAGTAGAACTTTCTGCCCCCCGGCGGCACCAACCGCCATAGAGGTGCAGTGACAGCCATCGAATTGATGGCGCTGCTTCAGAACCTATGGAGGTGATTATGGATATCAAGACTTTGGGCTTGCCCCTGGCGGTAGCGGCCCTGCTGACGCTGGCCGGTTGCTCGACGCCAACGGTGGTGACGCTGCAGAACGGCACTCAGTACCTGACCAAAGATATGCCGAAAACCAAAACCAGCGACGGGTTCTTCGAGTTTGAGGACATTTCGGGTGCGAAGGTCAAAGTCAGGGCCAATGACGTGGCGACGATTCGCCAGGAAGACTAACGTTTCTCCTGGCACGATGTGGCAGGTTTCGAGCACTGCTTTACACTCGACAGACCCCGTGCGACCGAATGACTGTGCAACGCTTCGACACGATGCGTTGCAATACGGGCATCACGTAAAGATTCTCAGGTGACATCGAAATGAAAATGGTCACGCCACTTCTGGCCTCTCTGCTCGCCGTCAGCGCGTGCGTGACTGCGAGCGTGTGTGACGCTGCCACAAAGGCAAAGGCAAAACCGAAGCCCTTGCCAACTTACAAAACCAGTTTCGATTGCGCCTCGCCCCAGGCCTCCGCCGAAAAGCTCATCTGTCATGACGCCCAACTGGCGCGCATGGACCTGGAACTCAATCGTCTTTATCTCCTGGCGCTCACGGATGAACATTCCGTGCCGCGCCCGGATAAAGTCGAGATTGATCAGCGGTTCTGGATTGAGTCCCGTAACCAGTGTGGTGGCGGGACTCAAGCCAAGGCGTGCTTCGTGCGAAGTTATGCCGAGCGTGCGTTCCAACTGCGCCAAGGTTCGGCCATTGCGAGAACCAAGGACCCAAGCAGACTCTCGGAAGGCCCGTTGGCTTATCGTTGCGCAGGGTTTAACGCATTGATTGCCGCTACCTTCTTTACGGTCGAACCGGGCGTGGTGTTCCTGAAATGGGCCAACACCTCGGTTACGCTGAACCAGGTGCCGAGCAATTCCGGAACCCAGTACACGGGCAAGGATTACAAAGGCAACTACAGCTTCTGGCAAATCGGCGATGACGTGTTTTTCCAGATACCCGGTTCAGGGCAGATGAGTTGCGCAGGCGAGCCGGTCGGCTGAGGACGATGGCATCGGGACGGATGGCCGCTCACCGCTTCAACTGCCGGTGCGAATCTTGTTCCACACTCGCGTACGCCCCCGATCGATATTCAGAGGCATGGCCTCCAGCGCAAACAGCTTGCCCATCATTTCAGGACTTGGGTAAACCTTGGTTTCAGGGTTGCGGTGTTCTTGAATTGCGTGATGCTCATGGGAGTACCTGTCGCTGTAGAGACGCTGTTCAGTGCATGAAACCTTCCATGAAACCGGCCACCCCGCTGGCCAGCTTGCGCCGCCAGGGCGCGGTCGCGGGGTTGGCCAGGGTCTGGTCCTCATGGACAAAGCTGCGGATGATTGCGTTGTAGCCGAGCCAGCGGATGGGTTCCGGCTCCCAGGCCCTGAGCGCGTCGAGGCCGCGCTGGGGGATGACCCACGGCTGGCGCACCAGATCGGTGTCGCGGCCCAGGATCAGGTCAGCCAGCGTGCGGCCTCCCAGGTTGCTGGCACCAATACCCTCCCCGCCATAGCCGCCCGACAGGGCAATGCCGTTGGCCCGATCGCAAAGCATGTGCGGCTGGAAATGCCGGGACATGCCCAGGTTGCCGCCCCAGGAATGGGTGATCTGCACGTTCTTCAACTGCGGGAACAGCTCGCCGAACAGGTAGCGCCGCAGGTGTATTTCGTCAGTGGTCAGGTCGAAGTCGTGGCGCAGTTTGCCGGCGAACTGGTACCCGCCACGGGCGCCAAAGATCAGTCGGTTGTCAGCGGTGCGCTGACCGTAGGTGACCTGGCGACTGGCCTCGCTGAACGCCTGGCCGCGGCTCAGGCCGATTTCGTCCCAGGTGGCCGCCGACAATGGCTCGGTCGCGACGATCAGGCTCTGCACCGGCATCTGATAACGCCCCAGCGGCGGCAAGGTGACGGAGTAGCCTTCTACCGCCGGCACCACCCAGCGACTGCGCACCGACGCTTTCGCCGTGCGCAGGCTGCCGGACTGCCAATGGGTGACCGGGCTGCTTTCATAGATTTTGACCCCCAGGCGCTCCACTGCCCGGGCCAGCCCTCGGACCAGCCTGGCCGGGTGAATGGTCGCCACGTGCGGCGCGTAGATTGCGCCGTAGGGTTTGGCGACGCGGATCTGCTGCGCCAGTTGTTCCGGGGTCAGCCAGCGATAGTGGCTGTCGTTGAGGCCCTGGCGGTGGAGATCGTCCAGGTAGTGGCGAAGGCTGGCCTCCTGCTCCGGATAGCGCGCAGCGCAGTACAGCACTCCGCCTTTACGGTAATCGCAGTCGATCCCCTCACGTTCGAGGACAATCTCCACTTCGTCTGGAATGCTGTGCAACAAATCGTAAGAGGCACGGCGCTCTTGCGCCGGCAGGTCTGCCAGCAGGCGATCTTCACCCAGCAAGTTGCCCATCAGCCAGCCGCCATTGCGCCCCGACGCGCCGAAACCGGCGGTCTGCGCTTCGACAATCGCAATGCTCAGGTCCGGTTTGTGCTGCTTGAGGTAGTACGCGGTCCAGAGACCGGTGTAGCCCGCGCCGATGATTGCCACGTCGACATCCAGGTCCCGCTCCAGCGCCGGACGCGCCAACAAAGGCTCGTCGAGCTGGTCCATCCACAAACTGATAGTGCGCCACGCCGGCATGCAAGACTCCGCCACTCAAACTTCAATGGCGTCGATCCTAGTGCGTGGGCTCAGGCGCTGTCTTGCGCGCGTGCACGCAAAGAAATTTGTTTGACGTAGGCCTTGGGTGACTGGCCGGTGTGCTGGCGGAAACAGCTGTAGAACGCTGACAGCGAATTGAATCCGGCAGCGAACGCCAGCTCATCGATACGCACTGGCGGTGTGGCGTCATCCAGCGCCGCGAGCAAGTGTTGCAGGCGTGCCTGGTTGACGTAGCGGTAGAAGCTCTGGCCCAGCACCTGATTCAACAGATAGGAAATCTGATTGCGGCTGTACCCGCACTCCTTCGCCACCTGTTGCAGATCAAGCTCCGGGGCAAGATACGGCTGTTGGCGCTGGAAATACTGCTGCAGGTCATCGGCCATGAAGCTCAATTGGCGAGGCGACAGGCCGAGCCGGCTGACCGCCGGGCGCTGGTTACTGGAAGTTTTGCTGCCGGGTTGTTCATGCACCAACGAGGCATATTCATTGACCCGCCAGATCAGCCCGTTCTTGACGGTGATCGCTTCACTGGCGCGCAACGACACCAGCCCTTCACCGCCGCGCAAGGTGATGCGGTATTGAATGAACGCAGTGTTGCCGTCCAGTCGAATGCGGTCGGAATGTTCCAGCGCTTCATCCGGATCCCGGGGCATGCTGCTACGCACGTATTCGCGTAATTCGGCCTGGCCCATGACCCGGTTCTGGAAAAAGTCGTTGTACTGGACTTCGGGGTGATAGAGCGCCATGACGCCGTCCAGATCCCGGTGCTTCCAGCGCAAGTGATAGCGCATGACCGTCTCGCCCGTGGCCTGGGTTTGCAACGGGCCATCATCATCGGCGTGCATTGAAAATCTCGACGGAAAAAACCGAGCTTGCCCAACTTGCGCCTTGTCTTCAACGACTAAACGGATGAAGGCTTTTGAGCGCAAATGCGAACGAAGCGTGACCTGAATCAAAAAAATGGCGGCAATCGCCAAATGAACTGAAAAATCCACATTCTTTTTACATCCGGATGCTACTTTTAAACACTGTCACTGGTTGAACCAATGAAGGTTCTTCCCTCCTACCATGAGCTAAGGGAAGCGCTCGATAATGAAGGCGGGTAACACATGAATAGAGGGTTCAGTAAGGTCACGTTTCCAAACGCCTGCCAGCTGATGCGCTGGCATTTTCATCCCATGGGTTTCGAGGCGAGCATGGACGCCCCGGGCAGCATGATTGCCCGTCTTTTTGATCGTGCCACTGGCGAGACCATGATCGCCATTGCCGGTATTCCTTGCGCCACCGTCATGAATGCCGCGGATGTAGAACTGATAATCGAAGCGGTGGAGGATGAACTTCAAGCCTTCGTACCACCGGAGGCCTTCAAGAGTTATGCCTGAAGGCTAAAGGCGCACAATGAAGCCCACATCAGGTGGGCTTTTGTGGGTAAGGAAAGATCAAAAGATCGCAGCCTTCGGCAGCTCCTACAGTTGACGGTGTACACCCTGTAGGAGCTGCCGAAGGCTGCGATCTTTGTAATTCAGGCCGACGCTTTGCCCTGCCGATGATCGACAAAGAACGCCTTGCCCTTGCCCACCCGGTCGGAGGCCTTGGGCATGTTCGCAGCCTGGGTGTCTTGCGCATCGACGTACCAGTAGCAATGGCTGACGGCGCGGGTAATACCCACGTAGGCCAGCCGCAGGATCTCGTCCTTCTGGGCGTTGTCGTAGGGTTCGCTGTCACCGGCCTTGCCCAGGCCCGCCATCCGGTAAACCTGATTCTTGTAGGGCGAGCTGGTCAGGTGCTGGCAGTCGCCCAGCAGAAACACCGCATCGGCCTGGAGGCCCTTGGCACTGTGATACGTCAGTTGCTTGAGCCTGCGAGCCTCATACGGCAAGCTAGAATCAACATTAACTACAGACTGAATATGTTCTTCTATCAATGACTTATCGCTACTTTTTCGATAAAGCATCAAGATTGAATCGCCCTTTCGGTAATGTTCCATCAGGCGCTGGGCCATGCCCTGGTCATCACGATCAAGGACGTTCACCGGCAGCAATGCCTTGGGTTCACCGCTAGCCTTGGCTTTCTTCCCGGCAATCGCCGGTGCTGCACGCACGATGTGTTCGGCGGCATCGATGATGTGCTGGTGGCTGCGATAGTTGTCGCTGAGCATGACCTTGGTGGTGCTCGGCGACGGGAACTCCTTGTTGAACTCCATGAAGTAGGTCGGCGAACTGCCGCGCCAACCATAGATGGACTGCCAGTCATCGCCCACACAGAGCAGCGAGGAACGCTGGGCGCCGCGTCCGACATGCATGGCCGGCCCGCGACTGCGGATCTCTGCCAGGCTGGCCCTGATCCAGGAGACGATTTGCGGCGAGACATCCTGAAACTCGTCGATCATCAGGTGTGACAACGGTCGCAGCAGATCATCGCTGAGCAGTTTGAGATTCTCCGGCGAATGCTCGCTGAACAGGGCAAACATCCGGTTGTAAGTCATGATCGGCGGTTTCTGATCGAGCAAGTGATCTTCCAGCGCCCGCCAGTAAAGGCTCAAGGCCTCGAAGAAGAACCGGTCGGGATCGTCCTTGGCGAAACTCATCTGAGCCACGGCACCCGGCACGTCCAGCCCAAGATTTTCGATGAACCCGGCGGCGGCGACAAAGCAATCGAGCAACGGCGCGGAGGCGAGCTCGCCCTTGACCTTGTAATCGAAGCCCGGCCCGGCGCTGGCATCGCCCGCCAGCGAGGCCAAAACACGTTTCGATGATTCGTAGCTATCCAGCCATATCAATGGCTTACGACAAAAAGCTTGAAACAGGGTGCGCTTGACTGCCCACTCTGCGCGCACCGACAGCTTGGCGTTTGGTCGCGTGACCTGCGGGTTTTCCCGAGGGTCGAACCCCAGCACCACCCAGGCATCCAGGGACGGGATGTAGCCGTGACTATGAAATTTCGAACCGTTGATATCGAACGACTGGCGATTCGGCTCAATCCCCTTGATGGGCCAGGCACCGGCGCGAAACCACAGGTCCTCAATGGCGTCGCACAGTTCTTCATCGCGCTTGGCCGCCAGTTCGGTAACACCCATGCGTTTCTGCACATCCGGGTGATCCCGCTCCAGCTCCCTGAGTTGCAAGGCGTGCCGGGACAATGGCTTGATCAGCTCACGAAAACGCTCATCCTCATTGTGCAGACGGTGATAGCAGGCGTTGAGCTGTTGGCGTTGAGCGTCGTTGATCCGCAGATCGAACGGATTGCTGTCGACCTCCTCGTCACCCTGCGCAGCCCGCAGGCTGAGGTTCTCGAATGCCTGCAAACGCTCGAAACCCGGAAGACTGCGGACCATCGGCAGGATCCGCGAGTGAAAGGTGCGCACCAGGTCCCGCGCCTCCTTGAAACTGATCGCGCGCCCCCAGAGCGCAAACAGTTCGATCAGCTTATTGATGAAGTCCTTGCGCGACTCACGAGTGAAGGTCACCACCGTCATCGAACTCAGCTCGAAGCCCAGGTAATGGGTCAACAGCAAGATACGCAGCACCAGCGTGGTCGATTTGCCGGCACCGGCGCCCGCGATCACCGAGGTGGATGGCGTGTCGCTGAAGATCATTTTCCACTGGGCGGCGCTGGGTTGGGCATGGGCTGGCAACAACCGGGCGACATCCGCCTTCATGCGCTTCTTCAATTCGGCGTTCAACGGCAGGCGCCAATCGTCGAACAACAGGTCATCGACATTCGGTGGCCGGTGTTCGGTGGCGCGCGAGTCGCGGATCAGCAGGACCTGCCGACCCTCCTCCAGCCCCTCGAGCTTGCCTTCCTTGTAGCCGTAATCGACCCCGGCGCTGTGACCGCTGCGAAAACCGTCGGCCTGGCCATGCAACCACGACGCACGATGCTGTGCGTGCAGGCGGGTCAGGCTGTAACCGAAGAATCGGGCGAGCAATCGCTTGATCAACGGCATCTCGGCCAAGGGGCGAAGTTCGGGAGGAAGATCGGGGGTGTGTTGCGGCACGCGGACTGACTCCAGGGTGTGAGGCTGTTGAGCGCTATGGTGTCTGCATTTGCTCTCGAGTTCTAGTGAATTGCTTATGACTCATTGGCTTATGCGATGAAGTGAAGGCTGGATGAGAAACTTCCGAGTTCGTTTTATATCAATGTATTCGATGGGAATGCTGCATTTTTTACGCTTTTTATCGATTGTTGCCTGTTGAATGATGGCCGTCATCACTCACCGGTCTCGCTTCGTGGCTCAGGCGCCTTGCCCCATGACGAACCTTTTCTGGAGACGATCATGCTTGAACTCAGACCTTTCAACTCGCTCGGCGGCGCTCACCACGGCTGGCTGGATGCTCACCATCATTTTTCGTTCGCCGAGTACTACGATCCCAAGCGCATGAACTGGGGCAACCTGCGGGTCTGGAATGACGACGTGATCGCCCCCGGCACCGGTTTCCCGCAACACCCGCACCGGGACATGGAAATCATCACCTATGTCCGCGAAGGCGCCATCACCCACCAGGACAACCTTGGCAACAAGGGGCGCACCGAAGCGGGCGACGTCCAGGTCATGAGTGCAGGCACCGGGATCGCCCACAGCGAGTACAACCTGGAAGCGACGCCGACCAGGATTTTCCAGATCTGGATCATCCCGAACGAGTCCGGCCTGGCCCCTTCCTGGGGCGCCAAGCCGTTCCCGAAAGGCAACCGCGAAGGCTTTGTCACCCTGGCCAGCGGCAAAGAAGGCGACGACCAGAGTTTGCGCATCCGCGCAGATGCCCGGCTGGTAGCGGCCAATCTGAAGGCCGGCGAGTCTGCCGAATACCATTTGGACAACGGTCGTCGTGCTTACCTGGTGCCGGCCACCGGGGTCATTGAAGTCAATGGGTTGCGTGCACAAGCTCGAGATGGTGTAGCCATTGCCGATGAGCCGGTTTTACGGGTGACGGCCATCGAGGACAGTGAGATCGTTCTGGTGGATCTGGCTTGATCGGGCAGATAGTAAAAAAAATGGGGCGGCCATAGTGGTCGCCCCATTTTTTTGGTGCCTGTACAAATGTCTTCGCTGGCAAGCCAGCTCCTACAGGTTAAGCGCAATCCCCGTAGGAGCTGGCTTGCCGGGTCGCCGCATCGCAGCGAAGGGGCCTTCAATCAATTCGAGGAAATAGCACCATCCACCAGCGTTTGCGCCTCGGCCACCAGTTGCTTGAGGTGGTCGTCGCTGACAAAGCTTTCGGCGTAGATCTTGTAGATGTCTTCCGTGCCCGACGGACGCGCCGCGAACCAGCCGTTCTCGGTCATGACCTTGAGACCGCCAATGGCCTGGTCATTGCCCGGTGCGTGGCTGAGGATGCTCTGGATCGGCTCGCCGGCCAATTGGGTCGAGGTGACCTGTTGCGGCGACAGCTTGCTCAACAGCGCTTTCTGCTCCGGATTGGCCTTGGCATCGACCCGTACCGAGAACGGCTCACCCAGTTCGTCGGTCAAGGCACGATACGCCTGGCTCGGGTCGCGACCGGTCCGGGCCGTCATCTCGGCGGCCAGCAGGGCCGGAATCAAACCGTCCTTGTCGGTGCTCCAGACGCTGCCGTCCTTGCGCAGGAACGAGGCACCGGCGCTTTCTTCACCGCCGAAACCGAGGGATCCATCGAACAGGCCGTCGGCAAACCATTTGAAGCCAACCGGCACTTCGTACAGGCGGCGACCCAGGCGCTTGGCCACGCGGTCGATCAAGCCACTGCTGACCACGGTTTTACCCACGGCCGCATCGGCGCGCCATTGCGGACGGTTCTGGAACAGGTAGTCGATGGCAACGGCGAGGTAGTTGTTCGGCGCCAGCAAACCACCGGACGGCGTGACGATGCCATGGCGGTCGTGGTCCGGATCGCAGGCAAATGCCACGTCAAAGCGTTCTTTCAGGCCGATCAGGCCTTGCATGGCGTGGCTGGACGATGGGTCCATGCGGATCTGGCCGTCCCAGTCGACGGTCATGAAACGGAAGGTCGGGTCGACCTCTTTGTTCACCACTTCCAGGTCCAGACGGTAATGCTCGGCAATCGCCGACCAGTAGTGCACCCCCGCTCCACCCAACGGATCGACGCCCAGGCGCAGCTTGGCATCGCGGATGGCGTCGAAGTCGATCACGTTGATCAGGTCGGCGACATAGGTGTTGAGGTAATCGTGACGATAGGTGGTGCTGGCCTTCAGCGCCTGCTCGTAGCTGATGCGCTTGACGCCAGCGAGCTTGTTGGCCAGCAGCTCGTTGGCCTTGGCTTCGATCCACTTGGTGATGTGGGTATCGGCCGGACCACCGTTGGTTGGGTTGTACTTGTAGCCACCGCTTTGCGGCGGGTTGTGGGACGGCGTGATGACAATGCCGTCCGCCAGGCCGGTGGTGCGACCACGGTTGTAGCAGAGAATCGCATGGGAAATGGCCGGCGTCGGCGTGTACTCGTCACCTTCGGCGATCATCACGGTCACGCCGTTGGCCGCCAGCACTTCGAGGGCGCTGGCGCCGGCCGGTGTGGACAGCGCGTGGGTGTCGATGCCGACAAACAGCGGACCATCGATGCCTTGAGCTTCGCGATACAGGCAGATCGCCTGGCTGATCGCCAGCACGTGCCATTCGTTGAAACTCAAGTCGAACGAACTGCCCCGATGCCCGGACGTGCCGAAGGCAACGCGCTGGGTCGAAATCGCGGCATCCGGCTGGCCGGTGTAATAGGCCGTTACCAGTCGCGGGATGTCGACCAACAATGCTGCCGGTGCCGGTTTACCCGCAAAAGGACTGAGTGTCATGCAAAACCTCTGGAATAGAGTGGTTCAGGAATTGGGGCGCAGTTTACTGGCAGTTGGACCGCAAGGCGATGGGATCGATCCAACACAGCGCAGGTTGTTATTTTTTGTCTCGCTCACTCGATCGATTCCAGGCGCAGCGCATCCCCCAGCAGTCCCAGTGCGGCCGCCAGGTTGTGATCGCCGCCGAACGTATGACTCAAGCGCAAATGCTGCCCGTGCAGACCGTGGAGGCTGAACAGTTCCCCCGGCGCGATGACCACTTGATGCACCAGCAGGCGCTGGAACACACGACGTACGTTGACCCGACGCAACGAGCGCACCCAGATCGTTGCACCGCCTTGCGGCTCGACGAAATGCAAGGCATCACCCAATCGCTCCTGCAACAACTGGGTCATTTGACTCTTGCGCTCCTTGAGTAGCCGTCGCAGCACCAGCAGATGCTGATCGATGCGACCGCTACTGTACAAACGGGCGATGGCTTTCTGGCGAATCGGCGAGAGACGGAACGAACGCAGCAGAAAGTGCCGTTGCAGCTCAACGCTCAAATGCCTTGAAAGCAGGTAACCATAGGGCGCTTCAGGCCCGATGACTTTCTCGAACGTGGAAAACACCATCAGCCGTTCAGGGTCCAGCAAGTCGCGAAAGCGCACGCCGCCAAGGTCGAATCCGAGTTCGCCATAACAGTCGTTTTCCAGCACCCAGCTGTCATGCGCGGCCAAAAGCCGGGCAATGGCCTGCCTGTTTTCGTCAGGCGCCAGGCTGCCGCGGGGCATATTCAGGGCCGATGAAAGCATCACCAGCCTGACCGGTTCGGTATCCAGCAGCATGTTGAGCCGTTCCGGATCCAGGCAGCCATCGGCCTGCACGGGCAGTTCAATCACCCGCACGCAGGCGGCTTGAAACAAACGCAGGATCGTCCAGTCGCACGGCGATTCGACCACCACGGTGGCATCTTTCAAGCCCAGCACGGCGATCAGGATTTCCAGTACACCGCGAAGGTCTGCGCCGATGTAGACATCATCGGCGTGCCAGTAACGCATTGGAGACGTGGTGTAGCGCGCAGCCAGGGCGGTGCGCAATTCGAGCTCGCCGCAGGGTTGCGAAGGCGACTGCGGCTGGCGGGGATACTGGCGCAGCAACTCTCGCTCCAGCAGCAACAAAGGACTGTCCAGCGGCTGCAGCAACGCCGGTTCATCGGCGCTCAAGACCAGCATCCCCGGGCGCCTGGCATTGACGTAGACGGCTTCCAGCAGATCGCTGCCGCTGTCTTGCAGGTTGATCGAGGACACTGGCAATGCGTAGTAACCGGACTTGGCCACCGAATAGACGCGCCCTTCTTTCTCCAGCAGCGAATAGGCGTACTGAATGGTCGAGATCGACACATTGAGACGCTCCGCCAGATGCCGCAGCGACGGCAGGCGGATGGGCGAATCCCCTTCAGATTCGTTGATCAGGCTGACCAGGTATCGATAAACCGCCTGATAGGCGAAATCCGTTTCTCGTGGACCTTTCATGGGCGAAGGCCAACCGCACTGGCTGAAAACCCGCCCACGTTCAGTGGCCCGCTGACCATTCATCCACCCACGTACTGTCGGCATCAGGATCGCCCAGCGTATTTTGCGACGCGGCCCTTTGAATGATTGCTTCAGCCACCCCGCCAGCGCCTGCGGGTGTCCACTCCATGCGGTAAAGCTGGCCAATCAGGCTGACGGGCAATCCGCTGACATCAATCATCCACTGCATGATCTGTTCGCCGACCGGGTGCCCCTGCATGGCCTTGTGCAGCTCGGGCATGGCCACCAGCATGCCCGGATGGCACTGACGCAGGAAATGCTCGAGCCCCGCACCTTTTTCGGTGAAAGGTGAAAAAAGCAGGCACACCAGCTGTGCTTCGCTCAGGCCCAGGTTCTTTTGCGCTTCGGCCGCCGCTCGGGCGCGCTGCTCGGTCAGTGTCGCCGGGTTACCGAAGACCTCGATGGCCTGCTCGCACAAACGCTCGGGCAAGCGCTTGCGGCGCATCATCACCAAGGCGCGTTGCAGGTATTGCGTAATGCCGAACTCGTAATTGCGGCCATGCACGTAGCACGCTTGCAACCCCCTGACGTGCGCCGAGATCGACGGGCTGACGAATTCGTTGTCGCTGATCTGCGCAGACAGTTCGTCAGGCTGGAACCGGAGAAACTCAGTCAGCAATGGCCAGCGTTCTTCCAGGTTGCTGACCAGCAGGTCGTGGATGTCGATGCAGGCCGTACGACGACAGGTCTCGAAGCGCTCTTGTGGACGCCACCGGGCCTGGCTGTAATCCGCGTAGAACGCGTGATAACAGTCGCTGCCCAGTTCATCGAGCAATGCGAACAGCCCCGCATAATCGACCTCACCCGTGGGCGAAGGCTTGAGCCCTGCCTTGGTGGCGGCACGCTTCAAACCGTCGATGAACTGCTTCTGTTGACGCGGCGTGTCACTGATGAGCAACGCGTCGACACCACCGTCCCAGCGGGCGATTTGCCCGTAGAACTCTCCCGTGGCCAGATAACCGTCATCCCACAGGTCCAACCCGCCACGCCACTCCCGACGATGGCCGATCAGCAGCAGGTTCAGGCGACTGGACTCGCGACCGGCGTCGGAGATCGGCGCCAGGTGGTTGAACGGCAAGACTTCCCGATCATCGACCATCAACACCTCGACCCGGGGATCGTCATAGACAAACAATGCGCTGTTGGTTCGGTGCATGTTTTCCACCGCCGCGCCGCTTGCCCCGTTCAACCGTAACGAGGCGATGCGCAACTGGAATGTCGCTGGCGACCGAGTGGCAATGGTCAACTGCGCAGCACGCAACAGCGCCAGGGTGTAGCAGTTGTCACGGCCCCCGGACTGGATCGCCAACACCTTGTAATCGCCAATGCGCTCCATGCCCCCCGCCGCTACCGTCAGACGCTGAATCAACAATTGCAAAGCAGTGCGTTCGGCACGGGAGAAAAAACCCAGCAATCGCTGCAGCACTTGTTGATAGACATGGTTCATCGCTTGGTCATGGATGCTGGTCATCTTTATTTACCTGATACTCGTAAGTTCAACATCGCGCAGACAGCAAATCCCGTTGCACTGTCTGCGCGAATGGAGTCATGGACTTTATTGCCAAATGCTAGCACTTGAATTTTCTGGTGATCATTTGAAACGTTCGTAGCGCCCCCTCGGTTTAACGACGCAGGCGAAGCTGTAGCGCCCGACTGGCAAGGGTTTGCTCGACTTGAATCGCAGTCCTAGGAAACTTCCGACAATATCCCACAGACATTTAATACAAGAAATAAAGAAGGAAGTTGTCGCTATCTTTTTGGCAACTACACAACAACACTCTAGTTTGGAGAGGTGCACCGACGGCGCACATTGAAAAGTTTCAGCCTGACACCCAGCCATGACTCATTCCTTGAGATGAAAGTAATCATTCAATTATCAGGGCTTAGTGGCTGATTAGAAGCTACAGATTACGAGCAAAAACCAGTTCAGTTGCTGGACCGGCCTGCGGATCGAAGGATTTCGGGGGACTGAAACGAAAGAGTCCGCGTGGGCACGGACTCTTGGGTGGGCTATTGCGGCGGTTGTTATGCCGGATCGACCTGCAGCGCGACCCTTTCGCGACACGGGCATTCGTCCATGTAGCGGTGTGCTTCGACAAACTCGGCAAACGGGAAGACCCGAGTCTTGAGCGGCAGCAGAACGCGGTCGGCGGTCAGCTGATTGATGTCGCGCAAGGCACGTTGCAGTGCGACCTGGTCCTGGGTGATGCCCAGTTCCGGCTTGCCAGTGAAGTTGCCGATGCAGTGTACGAAGAACTGAATGTTCTTCTGGAACGCTGCGCAGGCCGGGAAAGGCGTCTGGTTGCCGCCTTGCAGGCCGTACAGCACCAAGCTGCCGCGAGGCGCCAACACATCGCCAAGCAACGACATCTGCGGACCGCCCAAACCATCGAATACCACATCCACGCCGCGGTTATCGGTGATCTTGTTGATTCGTATCAGCAGATCTTCTTCCTCGGTGACGATGACTTTCTCGGCACCCAGTGACAGCAGATACTCACGTTCCTCTGCTGACTTGGTCGCGGCGATCACTCGAACACCCAGGGCCTTGCCCAGTTGTACGAACGAAGGTCCGGCGCAATGACTGGCGTCGGTCACCAGGGCAAACTGCCCGGGTTTGACCCGTGCCAGATCCGCATAAGCGAAATAGGCAATCAACAACGGCGTGTAGTGCACGCTGGCTTCAATCGGGCTGAGCACATCCGGGTAGCGGGTCAGTGCCGAGCGCGGCAGAACGATCTGCTCGCCGTAGACCGGGTAATCGTTCGGGCTTTCGGCCGGGAAACTGGCAACCTTGTCACCGACGGCCAGGTCTTCCACGCCATCGCCGACGGCGGTGACGATACCGGCCATTTCATGACCAAGGCCTGAAGGCAGACGAGCGTGGGACGAGGCCAGGTTCTGGCGCCAAAGAATGTCATACCAGCTGATGCCGATCGCTTCGACGCGCACCTGCACTTCGCCCGGTGCAGGCAGAGCCGCCGCATGCTCTTCGCATTTGAGCACCTCGGCTGGACCAAACTTGTGAAAACGGATCGTGCGGGACATCGCAAACCTCGCCAATTGAACCTCTAATGCCTTGAACTCTAGCTGGGCTTTCAACCCAACACTATCTGTGGCTATTAATAGTCGACATGCCTGTCATTGATTCCGCGGCGGCGACAATATCGTGAAATGTCGTAGGAAACTGGAGCCGCCTTTGCAGGAAATCTGAATTACCCGGTGCAGAGTACCAGCCTTTCCCCGTAATATTCCTGCTGGCCATTGTTCTCATATGGCTGCCCACGTCAAGTTTGCTGACCCTGCCAGGACTCCAGATGAATCGTAATGACCTGCGTCGTGTCGACCTGAACCTGTTGATCGTTTTCGAAACATTGATGCACGAGCGCAGCGTGACCCGTGCTGCGGAAAAACTGTTCCTCGGCCAGCCAGCCATCAGTGCGGCGCTCTCGCGCCTGCGCGGCTTGTTCGATGACCCATTGTTTGTGCGTACCGGCCGCAGCATGGAGCCGTCCGCCAGGGCGGTAGAGATCTTCGCCCTGCTCTCGCCGGCACTGGATTCGATTTCCACCGCCGTCAGCCGTGCGGCCGAGTTCGATCCTGCCACAAGTACCGCCGTGTTCCGCATCGGCCTTTCGGACGACGTCGAGTTCGCCTTGCTGCCAATGCTGCTCAAGCGCCTGCGTGCCGAATCGCCGGGGATTGTGCTGGTGGTGCGCAGGGTCAACTACATCCTGATGCCGGGGTTGCTGGCATCCGGTGAGATATCCATCGGTGTCAGTTACACCACCGACCTGCCGGCCAACGCCAAGCGTAAAGTACTGCGCCGCAGCCAGCCGAAGCTGTTGCGCGCCGACACCGTGCCAGGGCCGTTGAGCCTGGATGATTACTGCGCTCGCCCCCATGCACTGGTGTCGTTCGCCGGCGACCTCAGCGGTTTTATAGATGAAGAACTGGAAAAGCTCGGGCGCAAACGTCATGTGGTGCTGGCCGTGCCGCAGTTCAACGGGTTGAGCACCCTGCTCTCGGGCACCGACATCGTGGCCACGGTGCCGGACTACACGGCCGATGCGCTGACTGCCGCCGGCGGTGTGCGGGCCGAAGATCCGCCGTTGCCGGTGCGCAGTTTCGAGTTGCACATGGCCTGGCGCGGGTCGCAGGATAACGATCCGGGAGAGCGCTGGTTGCGGTCGCGGATTCAGATGTTTTTTGGCGACCCTGAGAGTCTTTAGGCGTCGTCTGGCAGGCTGTTCATCTGATCATTTTTGCCTTTCCACCAACCATGGAGCTCCATTCACTTCCAGTGGATTAATACGTTGGGGGCATATTTGAGGGCATGCTTTGGATAGGTTGGAAAGGATGCCCCCAGCCGAAAGCCAAACAGGATATTGATGAGGATAGCTCCGACCGGACTCTCTGCTATTCGATAGACCGGCCTGAGGCTTTCAGCGGAACGGTGGAAGCGGTAAAAACTGCGTATATCGGCCGAGTGAATGCGGTGAGAGCTCACCGTTTTCACTCGAGTTGGGATACTAATATTTGAAACGACCAACCAAGCCTTTGAGCTGACCAGAAATTTCTATCAATCGACCCGAGCCAGCGTGTGAGGACTGGGCAAAGCCTTCGACTAGTTGGGCATCGGCATGGATCTGCGCGATGTGGCGATTGATCCCTTCGGCGACATGGTGCTGCACCTCGGCGGCTGTGGCGATCTGGGTATTCTGGTCGCGGTTAGAGTCCACCGAACCACGGATCTTGTCGAAGCTGTCACGCGCCTGCTGGATGCGTTCCACACTGGCGTGGGACACCTGCAGGCTACCTTGCATCTGCTGCATGACCTCCCGGGTGCGGCGGGCGAGGTTTCTCGTCAGAGCGTCAACCGCCAGCTGAAAATTTGGGAGGCCGAAGGCTTATTAGTTTTTGGATACAGCGCCGTCACAATTCTGGATCTACAAAAACTCAGAGATCAGCACGAGAGAATTAGCTCATTTATCACGGCGAGTAATTATCCAGCTCCCCCAGCTACACGGGAGGTTGGCTCGTAAAGCGTTCACATACCCCGATGCATTCACTGATGTTACTGACCAGACAGTGGGCGAATCCACACCCGTCGGCCCTCCTGCCAGAATCGGGTAACTTCCAGGATGCAATTTTCGAGCGTGCAGGTATCCCCGTACTCAATACCTGATCGCACTGCCCTTTACAGTACTCGCGCAAGTTCTGACGACAGCCTCGCATCCCACGACCCGTAGAAAAGCTCCTGAGCAACATGCATTATTTGTGTGGTGCAGGACGATTTTCTTGAGCCAGCATCACCCCCTGTGGCCAGTGAGCAAGATCCGTCGCCGCAGGTAATCGGCAATATTCAAAGTGCGTCGGTTTCAGCTCAGTCACTGTCGCTTACGCATAAATAGCATGCGTATTTCGCAGCACACTCATGACTATTAAGCACTGGCTGTTTTCTTTTCATATGGAAGTTAGTCTGATTTCAATCAAACAACTTCACACACGCACTTATATGGGGCAAACCTTACAAGTTCGCCCCATCCTGTTGCAATTAATCCGACCGAGCCGAGTACATGCAAAACACTGCAAGTTCACCCGCAAGAAGTATTGGCGTATTGGCTCTTATCTTCACCGCCTGTAATGCCACCACCCACGGCTTCAGTATTTTCCTTTACTCGGCGTTATTACCCGAGATCCGTCAACAGTTCGAGCTGAACTACAGCCAGGCCGCGTTCATCGCGGCGTTGTTGCAGCTTTTCTACATGGGTGCGTCGATTGTCAGCGGCATCGCGGCGGCGTGGATCAGCCCACGCAATATGGTGCGGCTGACGATGGCCCTGAGCCCGGCGCTCTTGGCCTTGGCAGTTGCCACGCCGTGGGTGCTGCCGTTTGCGCTGTGCCTGGCGCTGGTTTCGGCCTGCGCGGTGTCGAACTGGAACGCCATTGCTGCATTGGCCAGCGAAGTGATCCCGGCGTCCCACCGCAGTCGAGTGTTGGGGTTGGCGTCTTCGGGGGCGGCGTTTGCGATCTGCCTTAACGGCGTGTTGATCGCCCTGCTGCACGGTATTTCGTTGACGCACTTCTGGCTGATTTGCGCCGGGCTAACGTTGATCGCCACCCTGCTGACCTTCTGGGCCTTAGCCCCTCTCGCTAAAGGACACAGCCTCAAACCAGGCAGCGCGCCTTCATTGCGCCGGGTGTTGAGGCAATGGCTGCACCTGTGCCTTGAGCATCCGGTCGCGCTGCATGTACTGCTGCTCAGCGCCTTTATCGGCGGGATCAGCGGCCCTTTCCTGAACTTCCTCTCCGCGTTCGCCAGCGAACGACTGGGTGCCAACGCGCAGATCACCGGTTCGCTTTGGACGCTGATCGGGATCGGCGGAGTGGTCGGCGGTTTACTGCTGGGTTCGCTGGCCGATCGTTGGGGCGCATTAAAGGTGATGGCGTTGAGCATCTGCGCGTTTGGCCTGGCGATGCTCGGCCTGCTTTGGCGACCAAGCCTTAGCCTGACCTGGCTGGCCGCCGGACTGTTCGCGCTGTTCTACTTCCCGGTCTGGGGCTTGATGGCCGCCTACCTCAGCGCTAGATTGAGCCCGGTGCAAAGCCTGCAAGTGGTGAGCCTGAGCATGGTCGGTTATGGCCTGGGCAGCGCCACCGCCAATTGGCTGTGCGGCTGGCTGCTGCAAGCCACCGGACAGTTTGCACTGGTGCACGGCTGGATCGCCTGCTGGGTGACGGCGAGCCTGCTATTGCTGGGGCTGATGGCCCGTCGTCAACGTCGCGAGCCTGCTCTCGGTCAACCACTCTGAACGGCCCAACTGGCGCGAAAGAATGTCCACCAAGGCGTCCACCGCCAGAGCCTCGCATTGGGTGGAACGCCAAAACATCAACCGCGCCGGCTCAATCGGCGGAAAGCCCTGGGCCTCATCCAGAACCTGCCAACCTGCCGGGACCAGACGCCGCGCCGTGACACCGACCGACTGCCCCTGCTCAATGGCAATCCCGATGCCGCGCGGGCTCTGGCTGGTGTAAACCACATGCCAAGGCAGCCCGGCCTCGGCCAGCGCGCGCACCGCGTTAGCGCGAAACGCACACCCCTCGGCATACACCGCCAATGGTATCGATGCATCCGAACCCGCGCGCCAACCTTCAGCTGCCACCCACACCAGCGGCTCATCGCACAGGTATTCACCCGGTTGCAGATTGGCGTGTTGCACACCCAACACCAGATCCAGTTCACCTCGCTGCAAACGGCTGACCAGCGCCGTCGACATCTCGCAACAAATATCCGGCCGAATCTGCGGGAACTGTGCCTGAAAGTCGCGCAATACCCCGGCCAGGCAAAACTGTGCATAGTCCTCGGGCATGCCAACGTGAATGCAAACCTGCTCGTCGGGCGGTTGCACGGCGTTGATCGCATCTGCGTGCAGCTTGAGGATCTGCCGCGCATAGATCAGAAATGTCTCGCCACCGGGTGTCAGGCTCACCGAGCGACTGGTGCGCTGGACCAACGGCGTGCCGACGATCTCTTCCAGGCGCTGCAAACTCTGGCTAATGGTCGATTGGGTTTTGTGCAGACGCTCGGCCGCCGCAGAAAATCCGTGGCACTCGATAATCGCAACAAACACTTTAAGTAAGGTCCCATCCAGTTCGCCTGACATAACTATCGCCCCTGCCGATGGATTCGATCACAACTTGTAATTTCCACTTCGTACCTCTTTAAGTAACTATCGATTCAACGCCAAAAACTGTTAATTGATAGTTCCAGGAGACTTGCATGAGCCTTCAACTTGCCGACGCCGAAGTGGGCGATATCAGCGACATTATTAATACCGAGTTGTACCCCATACATGATTCGGGCCATGTCCGGTTGCAGGCGCTGATCGAACACGCCCGTGCCGAACTCGCCGAGGACGGTTGCTGCCTGCTGAGGAATTTCTTGCGGCCCGAGGCGCTGGAACAGGCCCGCGCCGAAGGTCAGGCACTGTCGGGCAAGACTTTTTATTCGGTGCGCAAGGTCAACGCCTACTTCACTGAAGACGACCCCGCCCTGCCCCAGGATGACCCGCGCCGCACATTTATGGAGCGCACCAGTGGTTTCGTCACCCGGGACATGATTGCCCCGGACGCGATCATTCATCGCCTGTACGTCTCGCCGATGATGAAGCGCTTTATCGGTGCCTGCCTCAACGAGCCGGAGATTTTCGAATACGCCGACCCGTTCGCCGGCCTGGTGATCAACGTAATGCCCCAAGGCACCGAGCAGCCTTGGCACTTCGATACCAACGAATTCATCGTCAGCATGATGACCCAGAAGCCCGAGGCTGGCGGTCTGTTCGAGTACGCGCCGATGATCCGCACCCGCACTCAGGAAAACCTCGGTGCCGTCGGCAACGTGGTGCGCGGCGACGACCGCAGTCGCGTGCAGGAACTGGAACTCAACCCCGGCGACTTGCAGATTTTCAAGGGCCGCTTTTCGGTGCACCGGGTAACCCGCGTCGAGGGGGCGACCGAGCGCAACACCGCGATCTTCGCCTACTCCGAAAAGCCCGGAATCATTGGCCGTGCCCAGCGTACCAAACAGCTTTACGGACGCCTGTCCGAAGCCCACCTGCAAGCCGAACGCAACCTGGTGCGCAGCGACCAGTTGCTCGATTGATCCATCCCAAAAAAACTTAAAAAAACCAACCGTATTTGCCCTGCGAGGAACACCCATGAGTCTGTCCGGCCCTAACCGCGAACCCGCCGACTGCGAACCGACGTACGACGAGATCCAGCAGATCCAGCTCGACCGTTTGCAACGGGTGCGCAACGAACTGAAAAAACGCGACTACGCCGCGTGCGTGCTGTTCGACCCGACGCATATGCGCTACGCCACCGGTTCGCGCAATATGCAGGTGTACTCGGCGCGCAACCCGGCGCGTTACGCCTTCATCCCGGCAGAAGGTCCGGTGGTGGTCTTCGAATTCGGCGGCTGCCTGCACTTGGCGGAACAGCTCAACACCGTCGATGAAGTGCGCCCGGCCAAAGCCATCTCCTATTACTTCTGCGACAGCTTTCTCAATAACGTCACCGCCGAATGGGCTGCTGAAATCGGTGAACTGGTACGCAAGCACGGTGGCGGCAACAAACGCATCGCCATCGAAAGCGCGACCTCGGCCGCTGCGTTTGAACTGCAAAAACTCGGCTACCAGATTTTCGACGCCCAGGAACCATTGGAGCGCGCGCGCTGCATCAAGGTGCCGAACGAGCTGAAGATGATCCGTGCCAGCCTGCGTGCCACCGAGGACGGCGTGCGCTTGATGGAAAGCAAGCTGGTGCCGGGCATCAGCGAAAACGAACTGTGGTCGCACCTGCACCAGCACGTAATCGCCACCGACGGCGACTACGTCGAAACCCGCCTGCTTTCCTCCGGACCACGCACCAACCCATGGTTCCAGGAATGCAGCACCCGGCCCATAGAGGCCGGTGACCTGGTGGCGCTGGACACCGACGTGGTCGGGCGTTTCGGCTACTACGCCGACTTCTCGCGAACGTTCCTCTGTGGCGAACAAGCCGCCACCGCCAAGCAACAAGAGCTGTACAAACTGGCCTACGAGCAAGTGCAGACCAACATGGAAATGCTCAAGGCCGGCCGAAGCTTCAAAGAATACGCCGAGCTGGCCTGGCGCATCCCGGACAACTACAAGGCCAACCGCTATTTCGCCCTGGCCCATGGGGTTGGCATGACCGGTGAATACCCGTACGTGGTGCACCGCGAAGACATCGATGCGCTGGGTTACGACGGGGTGTTCGAAGCCGGCATGACCATCTGCGTGGAAAGCTACATTGGCCACGATGCGGGCGGCGAAGGGGTCAAGCTTGAAGAGCAGATTTACATCCACGAACACGGCATCGAATTGCTATCTGACTACCCATTCGACCCAAGATTGCTGCCACGCTGAGCACCACGGCCGTGGAATGATTCAATCGACGCCCGCTTATAACCCTGCTACAGCCATGCACAAGGCTGTAGCAGCCTTTACGAGCGTTAACTTCCAGGCCGCTTACCCAGGATTTCGATGGATGCAAACGCTGACTGGGTAACTGTCCGCATCAAAAAATGAGATGAACCAACGTGGCGGCAATTTTCTAACACCATGGTCTCTCACAGAAAGCTTACCCCTATCGCTTGAATAACTAGTGGCTTCATTATTCGAAAAGGCGCAATCCAAATGAAAAAAGCACTAACAGGAATATTACTTGGGCTTTGCATATGCTTTCATCCCGCATCATATGCAGCTGACTCCAAAACAATAAGTATAGGCGTTAACAGCTGGGCGGAAAATATCGCTGTGGCCAATATGTGGAAAATTCTTATGGCGGAGAAAGGGTACAACGTAAAACTTGAAAATGCCTCCAAGATCATTCTCTACAACTCTGTGGCCCTCGGGAAAATTGACGTAACTTTTGAGGTATGGCTCCCATCAGCCGACAGCGCTCCTTATCAGAGCATCAAAGACAAAGTCCAACTGATCGGCCCCTGGCTAAGTGAAGCAAATCTTGGATTGGCAGTCCCTGACTATGTTGACATCAAAAGCATCGACGAATTGAATACTCGCAAAGATGAGTTTACATGGCGCGGCAAGGCCTCTATTTTTGGCATTGATGCAGGTTCCGGGATTATGGGCCTAACAGATAAAGCCATGGATGATTACAAGTTAGAATATACCCTAATCCAATCGTCTGAAGCGGCGATGCTTCAATCATTGGATCGTGCCGTGAAGCGCAAAGAACCAATTGTGGTCACGTTATGGAAACCACACTGGGTTTGGGCGAAAAAGGATCTTCGCTATCTTGACGATCCTAAGAAAACCTATGGCACCACTGACGCTATCCATGGCATAGCCGCTTTGTCATTCAAAGATGACCATCCTGAAGCTGAGCGCTGGTTGCAGAAGTGGAAAATGGATGAGAAATCTCTCGGCGAGCTGATGGCGACAATTAATGAGAACGGCAGCAGCACACCTGAAAAAGGCGCACAGGCCTGGATTGATGCCAATAGGGCTTTAGTGAATAGCTGGATAAATTAGGATCAGCACCACCGATTAACCCGTAGTCGCGTTTGAAACTGAATGAGCACTGGATCTGAGCGACTTCGTCATTCGATAGCCGCGGAGTCTGACACCTACTATGAGGTTTTCCCCAGTGCTGTGGGTTGCTTCCTATCGGCCAAGCCTTCCACACTCTGCTACCAGCATGGGGGGCATTAGACAGCATGCCGCCCCTTAAAAATCGATGGTAGAAAGCTGCCCTCCGCCAAGGACCGCAATGGGGCGGCAGCGAACTATCGCCACCGGCAGGTTTCAAGTTTGCCCACTCATACGCTCTGCGCTGTGGTTCGAAACATTAAACGCTTGCCCAGCCACTCACTTGGTCACGCAGCCACTTGCCGGTGCATCGTTTGGTGTCCCTCCGGCCCCCCGTAGGAGATTCTATGTCTGCCTGCAAGCTTGATCTTGTATGACCGGCTAAAGCGGAGCGCCGTCCGGCCGGTCCTACGGGAAAGCGCGATCTCTGCAAGAGGCTTGCCCGCGAGACTTTTAGCCCAAACACCACTTGCATCAGCCCCTCAGACAGGAGTCAGATACGCCCTATAGAATATTTACCAAAAACAATAAACCTGCCCGCGCACCAACGCGTCGAAGGCCGGTATGGAGTTACCCTTTTCATGCGTCAACTGCCCTCGCTCACCATGCTGCGCGTCTTTGAAGAAGTCGCGCGGCATCGCAGTTTCAGCCAGGCGGCTTTGGGGTTGAACGTTACCCAAGGCGCGGTCAGCCGTCAGATCAAGCAGCTTGAAGACTATCTCGGTGTGACGCTATTCATCCGCACGCCCCAAGGCCTGTCGCTGACCGAAACCGGCCTCGCCCTCTCCCCACAACTGAGCGACGCCTTCGACCACGTTGAACGCGCCCTGCAAGCGGTGCGCGTGCCCAACCTGCGCCAACGCCTGCGCATAGTCGCTCCACCGACCTGGGCCACGCGCTGGTTGTCGGCGCACTTGCGCACATTCTGCCAACGCTACCCGGACATCAGCCTCAGCGTGACCCAACAGAACGGTAACGACAACCTCGCGGAAATAGACTGCCACATCCGCTTCGGCCTCGGAGCGGCCAACCATTGCAGCAGTCAGTTGCTGGTGATGGAACGGCATATGGCAGTGGCCAGCCCGGAGTTGTTCGTCGATGGCCAGCCGCCGGATCTGCGCCAGTTTCCACTGCTGCACATCCTGCATGACGGCAAACGCTTGAAGGTGTGGGAGAACTGGTTGGCGGCGATGGGCCGCGAAGATGTCGAAGCCGGGCACGGGCTGGAATTCAGCACACTGGACCAAGTGATTCACACTGCTCTGGCCGGTGGGGGATTAGCGGTGATTGACCGACAGATGATTGAAAAGGAACTGGCGAATGGCAGCCTGTTGCCGATCACTACGGTGGAAGTGCTCGGGCCTTATGGCTATTGGCTGGATGTGGCGAATGATAAGCAGGGATTGTCGAAGGTGCAGTTGTTTACTCAGTGGTTAGGGTTGGTCAGTAACCCTTGAAACACTGATATCCCCTATGGGAGCGGGCTTGCTCGCGAAAGCGGAGTGTCAGCCACCTATCCATTGACTGACCTGACGCCTTCGCGAGCAAACTCGCTCCCACATTGGAAATGTGCCCGTTATTCAGATCGGTGCTGCGACTTCGACGGCCACCGGCGCCCCGCTCTCCACCGGACTCTGCGCCTTGCACGCCTGGCTCAGCGTCAGGGATTTGGTCTCCGGCGCCCAAGCCCAGGAAATGATCGCCCCCAACGCCAGAATCGCCGCCAATATGCCCATGGTCGGACTCAAGCCGATACCGGCCACGCTCACCGGCAACAGGAACGTGCTGACCGCAGAGCCCAAACGACTCACAGCCGTAGCAAGGCCAATCCCACTGGCCCGCACTTCGGTCGGAAAGCTCTCGGCCGGGAACACGCCCACCAGATTGCTCACAGCCGACAACACCAGCGTGAACACGCCGAACACCAGCACCATCAGGAACGCCGCACTGCCCGGCAATGCCGCCAGTAGGAACAAGGCTACCGCGAGGATGATGAACGAATTGATCAGGAAGCCTCGGCGCGAGAACTTCACCGTGCACCAGATGCCGATCAATGCGCCGAGGATCAGCAGCATGTTGAGCATCAATTCGGTGCCAAAGCCCTCCGCCAGGCCCATCTTCTGCAGGATCGACGGCAGGAAGGTGTAGATAGCGAAGTACGGCATGACGATGCAGACGAAGAACAGGCAGTTGAAAGCAGTGCGTTTACGGTATTCACGACTGAACAGCACCGCGTAGCCGGAACGGGTTTCGGTGGAGCGGGTTTCATCGAGTTCGACGTTATCGCCCAGGTGCTTTTTGACAATCGCCCGTGCTTCGGCGATCCGCCCCTGATTGACCAACCAGCGCGGTGATTCAGGGGTGCCGATCCGCGCGATCAGGATCAACGCTGCCGGGATCGCAGACGAGGCCAGCATCCAGCGCCAGGCGTCATCCCCCAGACCGAGCATCGCCGTGCCGACGAAGGTCGCGGCGACGTAGCCGAAGGTCCAGATGACACTAAACGAACCGAGCAATACGCCGCGATGTTTTTTCGGTGAGAACTCGGCGAGCATCGCGTGGCCGACGCTGAAGTCGCCGCCCAGGCCGATGCCGATTATCACCCTACAGAGGAATAGCTGCATCGCAGTTTCGGCGTAGAACTGCATGACCGAAGCAATGGTGATCAGGACAAAACTGACCAGGAAGATTTTCTGCCGACCGACCTTGTCGGAAATCCAGCCGAAGAACAGGCTGCCAAGAAACAGGCCAATCAGTGCCGAAGCGCCGATCAGGCCTTGCCAGAAGACATCGAGGTGCATCTGCGGGCTGAGTAACGTGAAAGCAATACCGATCAGGCCGAGGATGTAGCCGTCGGTGAAGTGCGCGCCGAACGTGAGGCCTGCGATTTTTAGGTGGAAGCGCCCGATGGGCAGGTCATCGATCTTTATAGGTTGAGCGGACATGTTCGTCTCCAATTGTTGTTATTGACGGAGAAATGAAATCGACAGCGCTTGAACCTGTGGGAGTGAGTTCGCTCGCTCCCACGGGGATTACGGTTGGGGGTCAGAGGCCGCCCATCAGCAGGTATTTGATTTCCAGGTAGTCTTCCAGACCGTACCTGGAGCCTTCGCGACCCAGCCCCGATTCCTTGATGCCGCCGAACGGCGCGACTTCCGTGGAGATGATTCCTTCGTTGATTCCGACCATGCCGGCCTCCAGGCCCTCGGCCATGCGCCAGACGCGGCCAATGTCGCGGCTGTAGAAGTACGCCGACAATCCGTAGGGTGTGTCATTCGCCCGTTGCAATACTTCGGCTTCGTCCTTGAAGCGGAAGCATGCGGCTACCGGGCCGAAGGTTTCATCCTGAGCGATCAGCATGTCGCTGTTGGCGTCGCAGAGGATGGTCGGCTCGTAGAAGGTGCCGCCCAGCGCATGACGACGACCGCCGCACAACAACGTGGCACCCTTCTCCAAGGCGTCACTCACGTGCAATTCAACCTTGGCCAACGCCGCCGCGTTGATCAGTGGACCTTGCTCGGTTTCACCGTCCAGCGCACTGCCGACGCGCATCGCGGCGACCGCTTCGGCGAGTTTTCCGGTGAAAGCTTCGTAGACGCCGTCCTGGATAAAGAACCGGTTTACGCAGACGCAGGTCTGCCCGGTGTTGCGGAATTTCGAGGCCATCGCGCCTTTGACGGCGGCGTCCAGATCAGCATCGTCAAACACAATGAACGGTGCGTTGCCGCCCAGCTCCAGCGAGACTTTCTTCAGCGTATCCGCCGCTTGGCGCATCAGTAACTTGCCGGTACGGGTAGAGCCTGTGAACGAAAGTTTGCGCACGATGCCGCTAGCTTGCAGCGCCCCGCCAATCGCTACGGCGTCACCTGAGATAACGTTGAACACGCCGGCCGGAATGCCCGCCTGCTCGGCCAGCACCGCCAAGGCGAAGGCTGACAACGGCGTCTCCTCCGACGGTTTGAGAATCATTGTGCAACCAGCCGCCAGCGCCGGACCGACCTTGCGGGTGACCATCGCCAGCGGGAAGTTCCAAGGGGTGATCGCAGCAACCACGCCGATAGCTTCCTTGACCACGATGATCCGCGCATCTGCCTTGTGGCTCGGGATCACGTCGCCGTAAGCGCGCTTGGCTTCTTCGGCGAACCATTCCAGAAAGCTTGCGGCGTAGACCACTTCGCCCATGGCTTCGGCGAGCGGTTTGCCCTGTTCGCGACTGAGCAAAGTGGCCAGATCTTTCTGGTTGCTCAGCATTAGTTCGCCCCAGCGCTTGAGGCGCTGACTGCGCTCTTTTGCAGTCAATTTTCGCCAGGCTGGCAAAGCACGGTTCGCCGCGGCGATGGCGAGGTTGGTTTCTTCGGCGCCGGCCTTTTGCACGTCGGCGATCACTTCGCCATTGGCCGGGTTCAACACCGGATAGGTCGCACCGCCGCTCGACCATTGGCCGTCGATGAAATTGCCGTTACGAATCAGCGAGCTCATGCCACAGCCTCAGTCAGAGTAAAGCGTTCCAGACCCAGGCGAGCCGAGCGCAGGATGCGTTTGCCGGCGGTGTAATCGTTGATCACGTCGCACGGGGTGTAGTTGCGTTCCAACTCATGCAGTTCTTCGGCGTCGAGCCTGGTTTCCAAGGCTGCCAAGGCACTGTCGAACTGCGCGGTGGTGTCGGCGCCGACCAGCATGCAATCGACGCCCGGATGATTGGCGACCCAGGCTTGAGCGATCTGCGCATTCGACACGCCACGGGCGCGGGCCACGCGTTGCACCGAATGAGCGATCTCGAATGAGGCTTCATCGCTGTACATCTGCTGGGTGAAAAAGTCGGTCTGGTTGCGGGTCGATTGCACGTCGCCGGTCAGCAAGCCGCGAGCCAGCGGGCTGAACACCGAGACGCCGAGGCCTTGGTCGCGGCAGAACGGAATCATCTCGCGCTCTTCTTCGCGGTAGGCGCAGTTCAGTTGCAGCTGCATGTTGATCGGCTTGACCCAACCATTGCGCTCGCAGGCCATGAGGATCTTCGCCAGTTGCCCGGTGAGCATGGTCGACACGCCGATGTAACGGGCCTTGCCGGAACGCACGATGTCATTCATGGCGCTCATGGTTTCTTCGACCGGGGTATTCACGTCGAAGTAATGCAGCATGAACACATCGACGTAATCCATGTTTAGACGTTTCAGCGAAGCGTCGATGCTGTCCATGATGTGCTTGCGCGAATGACCGCTGGCGTTGATGCCGTTGCGGGTGCCGTAGCCGACCTTGGTGGTGATCACCAGGTCTTCGCGACGAGCCAGGCGCTTGACAATGCGCCCCACTACTTCCTCGCCGGCGCCGGCGGAATAGAAGTCCGCCAGGTCGATGAAATTCACCCCCTTATCGAGGGCGTGAGCGACGATTGGCTCGCTTTGTTTTTCATCGAAAATCCACGGTTTCCAGTCCGGGGTGCCCATGTTCATGGTACCCAGGCACAGGCGGGAGACTTGCAGGCCGGAGTTGCCCAAACGAATGTATTGCATGGCGCGGACCTCAGGCTTTTGGCGTGTAGAAAGGGTTGCTGATGTGATTGACCACATCCGCCAGTTGCGCGGTTTCCGGCTTGCCGGTCAGGGCGGCGCGGATCGCAGTTCGGCAGGCGTTGTAGTTATTCAGGTACACCGAATCCAGGTCATCACAGGCCGGGTTGACCCAGTTGGCGGTGACGATGGCCCACTCGTCTTCTGCTTCCGGCGGCAAGGTGCCGTCCAGCAGGGCCTCCAACACAGCCTTGGCAATCCCGGCCTGGGACGCGCCCCAGGTGGCGTTGCCGTGCAGGTCGCTGCTGATCGCGGCCTTGTTGACGTAGAGCGTCATCGGCTTGACCGGAATGTTCGGTTGGGCGATCACCATAAACGGGCAATGCCCCTGGCTCGGCGACGCCAGGCTGTTGGCAAACGCCTGTCCCGCCGGACCTTTACGCGGACCTATCAGGATGTTGATGTGCGCGGCGTTCACGCCTGGTCCTTCGAAACCTTCACCGATGTACAGGTCGAGTTCTTTCATGAGTCATTACTCTTTTTGGATTTGTTTTGGGTGATCAGGAGCGCACGCGGATCTTGAAGATCGCGTGGCAAACATCAGGGTATGAAGAGCGCAACACGAGGCTGGCGAGGACGCGGCAGTGGGGCTTAGTCATGATTGCAAACGCTCTTTTTGTTATTGATGAGCTGTGTTTGCGATTTTTTAACATCGGGAGCCGGAGGGGCTGTAACCATTAAAAGTAATGGGGATATGAGTTCTCCTCATACCCAATAAAATCCCGCGCGGTACTGTAAGACAAATTGTTCGCCGACCAGTCCTGCTTGGTAGAACGCGTCCCCGCCTTGGAATGGATTGTTCATGATGGCTACGACCTGCGCAGTCTGATTCCCGGCAGCTAAGCGATCCCGATGCAACCCAAGCCTGACCACTCAGGCACGCCAGAAGACTTAAGCGACCTGAGGTTAAGCTGCCAGCAGTTTTTTATACGCAAAAGATTGGTCTCAGACTCCTCAGTAGCGTCAGGAGAGGACGAAAAGGAGCGTGGGCTGCAGAAAAGGCTAAGCAGGCTAGTAAGAAATCCCGGATCACGATTTCGCATTTATCGTGTGCGCCTGGGGGCAAAATTGGGGGCATATTTCAATTCAGTCGGCCTTCAATCGCTTCGCTAGAGCCTAGTCAAAATGTTCTTTGGCGACCCTGAAAGTCTTTGAAAGGGTTGCCAACGGCCAATTTCTGAATGACCGCTGTATGTCGCTACCCTGCCCCTCGCAACACCGCAATATCTCGTTTGGGCGGTATTCCAAACAGACGACTGTATTCACGGCTGAACTGCGACGGACTTTCGTAGCCGACCCTGAAAGCCGCGCTGGATACATCCTGATGCTCGTTGAGCATTAAACGCCTCGCCTCGTTTAGCCGTAGCCATTTCTGGTACTGCAACGGGCTCATCGCGGTGAGCTGGCGGAGATGGTGGTGGAAGGTCGGCGTGCTCATCTGCACCCGGGCGGCAAGGTCGTCAACGCGAAGGGCCGAGGTGTAATTCAACTCCAGCCAATCGATGGCTTTGACCCGCGTCGGCGCACCGGCATCGCGTTTGACTCGAGCGGCTATCGAGCGACCTTCGAGTTGAGCGCCGCGTTGCTGGGAGTGGCGGCTGTTCTTGCCTTCCTGGCTGCACGCGCAATCTCGCGGGAGCCTGTTACATCGGTAGACATCGCTTGAAAAAAACCACAAGACACGCCAAGGCGTTTCTTGTGGTTCCGGTGGGGCATTCGTTCGCAGGCTGGCGACTTTGACTTCCAATTAGCATCTGCGTAGCCAGAAGAACGATCATGCCTTCTCGATTTCTTTCAGGTGCGCATAGCTATCAACAAATCGCTTAAATTTGTGTTTGCCACACGTGTACGCTTCATACTTCGCAGGCAAAGTCTCACTCACGCAGGTTGACACAGGCTCAACAACCGCATCGAAATCCAAATCAATAAAGAACGGTATGGAATAACGTTCCAGGCCGCTAGTATTTATGACGCGATGCATTGTCGATGTGTAGCGATCATTGGTTAGGGTTTGAACTAAATCACCAATATTGACGATAAACGTGCCTTCAACCGGTGGCGCAGTAACCCACTCCCCTGCACGATTCCTGACTTGCAACCCGCCAACTGCATCTTGGGACAGGACGGTCAAGAAACCGTAGTCCGTGTGAGCCCCAATACCAATCTCCTCTTGGGAAACCCTACCAATCTGGGGCGGGTAACGTAAAATTCGCTGAATAGTGATGGGCTTACGCTGAAGATTTTCAAAGTAATCTTGCGGCAAACCTAAACTCAGCGCGATCCCGCCGATGAGCGTTCTCGCGAGCGCCAATACAGCGCAATGATAAGCGTCGGCAACCGTCTCGAATTGTGGCAGTGCGGAAGGCATTTGATTAGGGCCAAAAAATGGAGAAACCTCATCGTAATGAGCTCCGTAATCAAAGCACTCTTTAAAGTCGCGGGTGTTAGCAGGGTCTACGTTTTCCGCATACATCGGTATATAGCCGCGTAGCGTCAGCCCGGAGTTTACGACATTAAGTTCGTTTTTCTCCTCATATGGAAGTTTAAAAAACTCCTTGGAAAGCGCGTACATATCATCTATCAACTGCTGCTCAACGCCATGATTTTTAATATAGAAAAAACCAACTTTTTCGCAGGCATCACCTATTTTGCTTGCCACCTGCAGTAGATTATTACCGTTGACAAGTGGCGACACATCTATGATTGGAATTTCAGTAAAAGCTGTTTGCTTGCTAGCTAAACGAATATCAGATAACGCTGTCACGTAGGCTCTCCTTTTAAAAATTACATTAAGGCAGCGGATTCAGAAAGACGGCGAAGCCCTCTTCAACCTCACTGCGCAACACTATTCAGATTCAAAAGACAACAGGGCACGCGTTTCCCCATCCAGTTTTATACCTAGCGTTGTCACCGACATATTTCACCCATTCGATGCAACCGGCCCCCTTCACTCACCGTCAAGGACACCAAACTGCAAAATAGTTACAGGAAAGCGCAGTCGTTACTGGCCCGCCGTAGTTGCAGCGGTTGTGCCGTAAAACATGGCTGCAAAGCGGGGCTTGTTGGCTTCGTAGTATTCTGCAACTACCTGGTCTGCCGAGCTATCACGCGCAGTAGCCATCAATTTTTCAAGGTCAGCTTTAGGAATTTTGAAGTTGGCGAAGAATCGAGCAACATCGGGGTGCTCCGCGCTAAAGCCTTTGCGTGCAACCGCGTGGATTTGCTCAGCGCCACCGAAAATTTGCTTCGGATCATCCAGATAACGCAGTGACCACTTGGAGAACATCCAATGCGGGCTCCATGCGTTGATCAAAGACCACTTGTCACGCTTCAGATTACGGTCCAACTCGCTCAACATTCCGGATTCTGAAGAAGCGACCATCTTATAGCCATCGAGACGATATTCTTTGATGGCCTTTTCCGTAAGTTTGTACTGACCATTACCCACTTCGGAAGTCAGGATCTTGCCGCCGAGCTTTTCCCTTACCTCTGGTTTGTTAAGGTCTTCGACACTGGCGACTTCACTGGCAGGAATGGAAGTAGGCACCGCCATGCCAATCCGACCTTCATACAGCACACCCAAGTCTTCGAGATTGTCGCGGTATTTGTCATAAAAGGACTTGTGAGTGCTCGGCAGCCAAACCATCGGAATCAGGTCGATATTACCGTTAGCCAGCGCCTGGAACTGAATACCGATATCGGCCAACACCAATTTAACCGGTTGCTTCAGATGGTCTCGCAGTGCCGTGTCTGCCAGCTTTACAGCGATTTCCGTATCCGACCAATTCACCCAGCCGATACGGATAGGCGCGGGCTCCTCGGCTTGGGCAATCAGGCTGCCGGATGCCATAACCAAGCCTGCAAGCCAGCCGATACAAGTTTTACTGGATAACGTAATCATGTGCATCTCCGCGTCCTGTATTTCTCACATCGTTATGTAATGGAATGATCAGCTCACTCTCAATGCTTTTTCGAGACCGCAACGAGCACTTTCATAGTCCCCTCGCATTCATGGATCGGTGCCTGGGATGACCGGCCCGATCACCCCTGTTTCGAATGGATGTTAATCCTGGTTTTTCCACCGCGCAAGAAAAATGTACACCTGTGTCTCAATCATTGACACACATGAACATTCGACATACCGTTATGTCAAACCAAGCCCGATGTTCTATTCCCGGAGCGCAACACCATGTCCAGCGATCCCCTGCTGCAGCCCTATAAGATCAAGCACCTGACTCTCAAAAACCGGATCATGACCACCTCCCATGAGCCCGCGTATCCTGTCGACGGCATGCCGAAGGATCTGTACCGCGCTTATCACGTTGAACGCGCGAAGGCCGGCGTGGCGCTGACCATGACCGCAGGCTCCGCCGCTGTTTCCCGCGACAGCCCGCCGGTGTTCAACAACGTGCTGGCGTATAAGGATGAGGTGGTCAAATGGATGAAGGATCTGACCGACGAATGCCACGAACACGGCGCGGCGGTGATGATTCAGTTGACCCACCTGGGAAGGCGCACGCGCTGGGACAAGGCTGACTGGCTGCCGGTCGTATCGCCTTCTCATCGCCGTGAAGCGTCCCACCGGGCCTTTCCGAAAAAGATGGAAGACTGGGACATCGATCGAATCATCAAGGACTACGTGGATGCCGCCGAACGCATGAAGGCGGCGGGCCTCGATGGTCTGGAGTTGCAGGCTTACGGTCACCTCATGGATCAGTTCTGGTCGCCATTGACCAACGACCTCGACGGCCCGTACGGCGGCTCGCTGGAAAACCGACTGCGCTTCACCTTTGACGTCCTGCGCGGTATCCGCCAACGCTGCGGCGAAGACTTCCTGCTCGGGGTCCGCTACACCGGCGATGAAGACCTGCCCGGTGGCTTCGGTGCGAAGGACGGCATGCAGATTTCTCACATGCTCAAGGACAGCGGCCTGGTCGACTTCCTCAACGTCGTTCGCGGGCACATTGATACCGATGCCGGCCTGACCGATGTGATTCCGATCCAGGGCATGCGCAACTCTCCGCACCTGGATTTCGCCGGCGAGATCCGTGCGGCGACGGGTTTCCCGACGTTCCACGCAGCCAAGATTCCCGACGTCGCAACCGCCCGACACGCCATTGCCTCCGGCAAGGTAGACATGATCGGCATGACCCGCGCGCACATGACCGATCCGCACATCGTGCGCAAGATCATCGAAAAGCGCGAAGAAGAAATTCGCCCCTGCGTAGGGGCCAACTATTGCCTGGACCGTATTTATCAGGGCGGTGCCGCGTATTGCATCCACAACGCCGCCACCGGGCGTGAAACCACCATGCCCCACGAAATTCCCAAGGCGCCGACCAAGCGCAACGTGGTGGTGATCGGGACCGGCCCCGCGGGTCTGGAGGCAGCGCGGGTCGCCGGTGAACGTGGCCACGACGTCACGGTGTTCGAAGTCGCCGACCAGCCCGGCGGGCAGATTCGATTGACTGCTCTGAGCGAGCGTCGCCGCGAGATGATCGGCATCATCGACTGGCGCATGGTGCAATGCGAACGCCTCGGTGTGAAGTTCCACTTCAACACCTGGGCCGAGGCCGAGACGGTGCTGGCTGAAGAGCCGGATGTGGTGATCGTTGCCACGGGTGGCTTGCCCCATACCGAGGTGCTCAAACAGGGCAACGATTTGGTGGTGTCGACCTGGGACATCATTTCCGGCGACGTCAAGCCCGGCCAGAACGTGCTGATCTTTGACGACGCGGGCGACCATGCGGCGCTACAAGCAGCGGAGGTCATCGCCAACAGCGGTGCAAAACTGGAGATCGTCACGCCTGACCGGTCGTTTTCGCCGGAGGTGATGGCGATGAACCTGGTGCCTTACATGCGCAGCCTGCAGGACCTGAACGTCACCTTTACCGTCACGTATCGGGTCGATTCCGTAGAGAAGCGCGACGGCCAACTGGTTGCCCATTTCGGCAGCGATTACGGTCAGGTGCACAAACAGCGCGTAGTCGATCAGGTGGTGATCAACCACGGCACCCTGCCCCTGGACGATCTGTACTTCGAGCTGCGCCCGCATTCGAGCAACAACGGCGCGGTCGAACAGCACAACCTGATCGCCGGGAAAACCCAGAACATCGTGACCAACCCTGACGGCCGTTTCCAGCTATTCCGGATCGGCGACGCGGTGTCGGCGCGCAATACCCACGCGGCCATCTACGATGCGCTGCGGCTGGTCAAGGACATCTGAAGTCATGCCCCTGATCCTGGATCAGGGGCAATTTTTCATATTCGACACGAGGCTCTTCCATGTCAGCACAGACCTTGAAATCAAGGGCTGCGGTCGCGTTCGCTCCCAATGAACCTCTGCAGTTGGTCACCATTGACGTTGCGCCTCCCAAGGCTGGCGAAGTACGGGTTCGCATCGTCGCCACTGGCGTCTGCCACACCGACGCCTTCACCCTTTCGGGCAGCGATCCCGAAGGTATTTTCCCTACCGTGCTGGGGCACGAAGGCGGTGGTGTGGTCGAAGCCATCGGCGAAGGCGTGACTTCGCTGCACGTCGGCGACCATGTGATTCCGCTCTATACCGCGGAATGTCGGCAGTGCAAATTCTGCCTCTCTGGGAAGACCAACCTCTGCCAGGCCGTCAGGGCGACCCAGGGCAAAGGCCTGATGCCCGACGGCACCTCTCGTTTTTCCTACGAAGGCAAGCCACTGTTCCACTACATGGGTTGCTCGACTTTTTCCGAATACACCGTGCTGCCTGAAATTTCCCTGGCGAAGATTCCAAAGGAGGCTCCGCTGGATCAGGTTTGCCTGCTCGGCTGCGGGGTGACTACGGGCATTGGCGCCGTACTCAACACCGCCAAGGTGGAGGCTGGCGCTAGCGTCGCGATTTTTGGGCTGGGCGGTATCGGTCTCGCCGCGATCATCGGCGCAAAAATGGCCAACGCCGGTCGCATCATCGCCATCGACATCAATCCAGCCAAGCGCGATGTTGCCTTGTCATTGGGCGCGACGGACTTCATCAACCCCAAGGACTATGGCAAGCCTATCCAGGACGTCATCGTCGAACTCACCGACGGCGGCGTCGATTACTCGTTCGAGTGCGTCGGCAATGTGCAGTTGATGCGAGCGGCACTGGAGTGCTGTCACAAGGGTTGGGGCGAGTCGATCATCATCGGTGTTGCCGGCGCAGGCCAGGAAATCAGCACGCGCCCCCTCCAGCTCGTCACTGGTCGCGTATGGCGTGGCAGCGCTTTCGGCGGCGTAAAAGGCCGCACGGAGCTTCCCAGTTATGTGGAGAAGGCCGGCCGCGGGGAAATCCCACTGGAAACCTTCATCACCCACAACATGCCCCTGGAAGCGATCAACGAGGCATTTGAGTTGATGCACACCGGGCAAAGCGTTCGCACCGTCATTCATTTCTGATATCCGACGGGCCTCCGATTCGTCGACAGTCCAATCACCACCAACAGAAAGGAAACAAAGATGTCTGTTTTTACTCATGTAACCGTCGGCACCAAAGATCTGCAAAAAGCACGCGCATTCTATGATGTTGTTTTGAAGGAGATTGGCCTGAACCGCGTTGCCGATCTCGACGAGACCGGGTCTATCTGGGGCATCGATAAGCCTTCGTTCTTCGTACTCAAACCGGCTAACGGAAATCCGGCCACCGTCGGCAACGGTGTCACCGTCAGTTTCGAAGCACCGAACCGCGCTGCAATCCATGCCTTCCATACAGCTGCATTGGCAAACGGTGGCGTTTGCGAAGGCCTGCCAGGCTCACGCGGCTGGGCTGAAAATGCCTACGCTGCCTACGCCCGGGATCTGGACGGCAACAAGCTGGCCGTTTACTGCTTCAAGGCAGAGTAAACGACACTTACCGGAGCCCCTGTGAAGGGGCTTCGGTTTATCAGGCTTCAAGCCCTCTGCGGGCAACGGCAGCACCGGCTTGCAACGCCCTGCCAATTTGCTCTTCGAAATGACCCAGCGTCATCGTTTGCAAAGCCGCAGCCGTCACTCCGCGGTAGGCAACCAAGGCATCGATCATCTGTTGAGCATCGTGGCTGGCCAACAGCTGGCTGCTGTTTACAACGACATTTTTAGCGGCGAGCTGCGCAATATCAGTGGGTATGCCGGCAACCATCGCCTGATTGGCCAGCGCCGTCATCAATAACGCAGGAAAGGCCGGGCCGGTACCCGAGAGTGCCGAGAGGTAATCGATGAAATCCTCTTGCTGAACCTCAGCAGCGGTGCCCACACATTCGAAAAGATGCTGCACGAGATCCTTCGTCGCGGCCTCTACCTCTGCGAAGCAATACCAAGGTGTAAAAGACTGCCCGATCTCTACCGCCGCGTTGGGCATCGCCCGCACGACCGCCGAAGCCGAGGTCTGCGCAGCAATCGCCTGCGCTGTAATCCCGGCCATCAGAGAAATGACTGTTTTGCCCGTCGCGTTGATGTTCAGGCTGGCGAAATGCTCGGGGCGAACCGCGATGATGACTACGTCGCAGCGATCCACCAGGTCCTGGTTATCAGTGACCAGACAAGCGCCTTGTTGCGCCAACGGATGGCTACCCGAACGGTTCGAGATGACCAGATTGCCCGTCGGCACCAATGCCTTTGCCAGCACTGCCTTGGCGATCGCTGCGCCCAACCACCCCGTTCCTCCAATAATGCCCAGCGTCTCATTGAGCATCTGCAGACGTCTCCTCGAAGGTATCGGTCAAGGGCACGAAAACCCCGGGCTCTTTTTCGGCGTAGCCGAATTTCCCGTAAAAACGATCCAGCTCGCGCTGTTTGGGTACTTTCCCGGTGAAGATGCTCACGTAATGAGGAATGCGTTGGAAACGTACAGTGATCAACTCAGTCGTGTTCATGGTGATGTAGCCGATCTGGGTCAAATAAATCGTTCTGGCTCGCGCATCAGCACCCTGGTTGTCATAGCCGAAGCGCTTGAACATGCTCGCCAGGGCATTCATGCGCTGCTCGTCTACGGTAGCGACCTCTTGAGCAACTTCAGCTGACTGAAGCGCCCAGCTGCGCACTGCGAACTCGAATTGCGAGTCGAACAGTTGCAGGTTGAGCCAGCACTCGAACACATTCAGGATCGCTTCGGAGATGCTTTCCGCATAGCTTTCGCTTTGGCGGATCAAGCCCCCCGTATTGGTCTCCCGCCAGCGTGAAAGCAAGGCGGCGAGCAACTGTTCACGATCCTCAAAAAACCAGTAGAAGCTGGTTCGCGACAAGCCCAGGCGCTTGGCCAGCGGCATGACCCGAACGGCATCGATGCCCGACTCCTTCAGGGCTTCGTAGGCAGCTTCAAGCCAACCCTCCGGGGAGCCGCGCCAACCTGCATCCTGGGCCTTACCACGTGCCTTCCCTAACTGGGACATCGCGCTTACCTTCTTCAAAAAATGCGTAACGCGAATGTACCCCGATGCCTCCCTGAATGTACACCTGAGTACATTTTATTGACTTCGCAGTCTGAGGCATGCCTGTTTTTCCACACGTTTCACAGGAATGCGCGCTAGCCACATTGGGATCATTGGAGATTCCCATCCAGAGACATGAAGCACGGTGCACAAAGAAAACAAACTTCTGTTGGGCTGTCTTGGGCGCGATTCTATTCTCGAGTCGGTAATTTCTGATAACGCCTGGTTATCTTTGGCCCAGTAAAAAAGTTGCTGGACGCTGCGATCCATTGAAATTAAATAATGGCTGCGCCAAAAACTTACCAGGTAGGTTGCCCGATGAAATTCAATAATAAAGTGGTGGTCATTACCGGCGCTGCCGGCGGTGTCGGACAGGCGTTAGCGTTATTGTTCGCCCGAGAAGGTGCAAAGCTTGTTTTGTCTGATCTTGACGAAACCGGTTGCAAATCAATTTCCGCCAAAGTCCGTGACTTAGGCGCCGAAGTGCACTACGTGGCTGGCGACCTGCGCCGAAAAGAATATTGCGAAGCGATTGTCCAATCTGCCATCGACACTTTTTCGGGGATCGATATCGTACTGAACAATGCGGGCATCATTCCCCGCGGCACGATTGAGGAAACCACTGACGACATGTGGTTCGACGCCATGGGCGTAAACCTGAATGCGGTGTTCTTCATCTGCCGTGCCGCGATACCGCACATGAAAAATCGCCCCGGCGCCGCGATCGTCAATACATCATCTGTCTGGGGCATTTATCCCGGCCCCGCCCACGTGGCGTATTGCACAAGCAAAGGGGCCGTCGCGGCTTTAACCAAGAATCTGGGCCGCGATTGCGCCCCTTTGGGCATTCGTGTCAACGCCGTGTGCCCGCACGAAATCAATACCCCGATGATACGCAGCGGCTTTGAGCGTCGCGGCCTGGATCCGGACAAGGCCGTGCAAGAGTGAACAAGAGCGTGCCATTAGGCCGTATCGCCGAGCCTGAAGACATTGCGGATGTCATCGCATTTCTGGCGTCCGACGAGGCCAGGTACATCGCCGGTGAAACGGTCGAAGTCACAGGCGCCAAGCCGGTATCCGGCTAAGGAGAGGTAGCGATGCTTAAAGGTAAAAATGTAGTGGTGACCGGGGGCGGCAGAGGGATTGGCCGAGGCATCACCGAACAATTGCTTGAGGCGGGAGCTTCTGTGTTGATCGCTCAGCGCCAGGCACTGGATGCCGACTTGCAAAATCACCCTCAAGTCTATTTCGTCGAGGCTGATCTCGCTTCGATGGAGTCCCCCGGTTTGATCGCGCAAATAGCCCGGGAGCAGCTCGGCGGAGTCGATGTCCTGGTGAATAATGCGGGGTTCATGTTCGAGAAATCCATTGAGGATATGACCGAACAGGACTGGGATCGCATGATGGCTGTCAATCTGCGGGCGCCAGCGTTCTTGTGCAAGGCGTTGGTGCCCCAGATGCGTCAGCGAGGCGGTGGCAGCATCATCAACATCGGGTCGATCGAAGGGATAGGCTCCAACCCTGAACATGCCGCGTACTGTGCCTCCAAGGCCGGTATCCATGGGCTGACCCGAGCCTTGGCAGTCGATCTCGGCCGGGACGGCATCCGCTGCAATGCCATTGCGCCAGGGTGGATCAATTCCGAGTTGAGTGATGCGTACCTCGCCGCTCAAGCTGATCCGCGTGCGGCGGGCCAGGCACTCCTGCGCCTTCACCCGGTCGGACGTACCGGGTTGCCGGCGGATGTAGGCGGGACGGTCGTTTTCCTCGCCTCGGAGTCATCGGCCTTCATTACCGGGCAGGTGCTGGTGGTAGATGGGGGGCGCACAGCGAAACTGCCACTGCCGTTTTGATTGAATCAGCCTGACTTGCGACGGAGGGAGTCACTTACTCTCCTCCGCTGCAAAATTTCGCGGCGGGCACGCATTGATTACTTGGGCGCTTTGTTCTCTATCAAGCAGTTGCCACCGTCGATCACCAGCAACTCGCCGGTAATGTAACTGGACTCAGGTGACGCCAGGAACGTAACGGCAGCAGCCACTTCCTCCGGGCGACCTGCCCTGCCAACCGGGACATACTTCGCTGCATTCTCTTCCTCTGGAGTGCTTGACCCTGTGGCGATCCAGCCCGGCGCGACCGAGTTCACAGTGATTCCATAGCGCGCGACCTCAAGGGCCAGGCTCATGTTCATACCTACCATCCCAGCTTTGGCCGCAGCATAAGCCGCCTCTCCTGGATGACCTGCCCGAGTGCCAGTCGTGGAGCTGACATTGACGATTCGGCCGTAGTGTCTGTTGCGCATCCCCGGCAAAATTCCACGGGTCAACAGAAAGGCGGTTGTCAGATTTCGAGCAATCGAAAGATTCCAGCTATCGACACTCATCTCCGCCAGATCGGCAAAAGGCTCCGGATGACCCTGGGCGGCCATGCCGGCATTGTTCACAAGAATATCGATTCGTCCCCATACCGATTCTGCCCAAGTGGTAAGTTCAAGGACTTGATTCTCTTCACTCAAGTCCGCCGCACGCCCTTGCGCTTCAAATCCTGCGGCACGTAACTCCTCAACCCGATCATGAATGCGAGCGCTGCTGCCTGTGATTATCAACTTAACGCCCAGGCTGCCCAGTCGCTTCGCAATCGCAATGCCAATGCCTCGCTCACTACCGGCTCCGCTGACAAGCGCTACCTGACCAGTCCAGTCCGCAATCATCGCGCTTGCTCCTATCGTCCGGGGTTAGCCCCTGAATCCATGGAAACTGAGGGGAAAGAGATACTCAACATACAACTCACACCTGGCGCTGCAGGTGGATATCCGGGGATACGGGCGCTGATCCTGTTGGTAAGTACTGCATCCTCATAGAAGATCCAGGCTGAATCATAGACGCATTAGGCACGGAGGGATGCACACCTCCAGCAAGCATCGGAACCGACGATAGGCGATTGTTCGGAGCATGGCTGGAAACAGGCGGTGATTGGGTGCTGAATGCCCTCGCAGAGTGCTGATACCAGGCGTAGGATCGATACGATGACTGCTAATCACGCGTGGTTGGAAGGTAACTTCCAACCGATCTGCATTCACGCGCAAACGCAAGACATTTACCGCCGCACTGTAAGGCCGCGCGCCCCTTCGCAGTACAAGGGCCGTGTTCTCACAACAACAAAAGCGAGGTGAAAGCATGTCTGGTAATCGTGGTGTCGTGTATCTCGGCGCAGGCAAGGTCGAGGTGCAGACCATCCCCTATCCGAAAATGGAAGACCCGCGCGGCAAGCGCATCGACCACGGCGTAATCCTGCGCGTGGTTTCGACCAATATCTGCGGCTCCGACCAGCATATGGTGCGTGGCCGGACCACGGCCCAGGTCGGGCTGGTGCTTGGCCATGAGATCACCGGCGAGGTGATCGAGAGGGGCCGTGACGTGGAAAACGTGCAGATCGGTGACCTGGTCTCGGTGCCGTTCAACGTTGCCTGCGGCCGTTGTCGCAGTTGCAAGGAACAGCACACCGGCGTCTGCCTGACGGTCAACCCGGCGCGCCCCGGCGGTGCCTATGGCTATGTGGATATGGGCGACTGGGTTGGTGGCCAGGCCGAATACGTGCTGGTGCCGTATGCCGACTTCAACTTGCTGAAGCTGCCCGACCGCGACAAGGCCATGGAGAAAATCCGCGACCTGACCTGCCTCTCCGATATCCTGCCGACCGGCTACCACGGCGCGGTCACCGCCGGTGTCGGCCCTGGCAGCACGGTGTATATCGCCGGTGCCGGTCCGGTCGGACTGGCTGCCGCCGCCTCTGCCCGTCTGCTTGGTGCGGCGGTGGTGATCGTCGGCGACGTCAATCCGCTGCGTCTGGCGCATGCCAAGGCCCAAGGCTTCGAGATCGCCGACCTGACCCAGGACACTCCGCTGTACGAGCAAATCGCTAACCTGCTCGGTGAGCCGGAAGTCGATTGTGCGGTCGATGCGGTCGGCTTCGAAGCCCGTGGCCACGGCCATGACGGCGCGCAGCACGAGGCCCCGGCCGATGTGCTCAACGCGCTGATGGGCGTGGTGCGGGTCGCCGGCAATATCGGTATCCCCGGTCTGTATGTCACCGAAGACCCGGGCGCGGTCAACAAAGCCGCCAAGCATGGCAGCCTGAACATCCGTTTCGGCCTCGGCTGGGCCAAGTCCCACAGCTTCCACACCGGCCAGACCCCGACGATGAAGTACAACCGTCAGCTGATGCAGGCGATCATGTGGGACCGGATCAACATTGCCGAGGTCGTCGGCGTGCAGGTAATCAGCCTGGACGACGCGCCGCGCGGTTACCACGAGTTCGATGCCGGGGTGCCGAAAAAATTCGTCATGGATCCGCACAAGCTGTTTAGCGCCGCCTAAGGAGCAGGTTGGGAAAAGGGCAGCTTTGAGCTGCCCTTTTTTATGGCCTTGCTCATCCAGGAAACCAACCAGACATTGATTACTTCATACATTCAGGTACGTTCACACCTTTGCTTTAATCGCATACAGCCCCCCGATAATCACCAACGCTGCGCCGACAACCACCCAGGTATCAGGGCGCTCGGCAAAAACGATTACACCAACCAAAGTGGCGAACACCAGAAGCGCATAGTTGAAAGGCTGCAGGGTAGAAGCGGTCGCGTACTTCAGTGCTTGAATGAGGAGAATCTGAGCGACTACTCCCGTCAATGACAGGATCCCCATCAAGAAGCCCTGGACCGGAGTCGGAGAAACCCAGGCGGGCAGCCCCACAAATGTGATCGTCAGGGCACCCACACTTGCCATAAAAAGCATGTTCGTCGCAAAGGAATCGTGCTGGCTAATCCGGCGCGTCAGCACATTGAAGAATGCGAACCCTAAAGCAGACAGCAAGGGAATCACGGCCGCGAGTTCAAAGACGCCCGCGCCTGGTCGCAGGATGATCAGTGTGCCGGTGAACCCTATGGCAGCAGCGATCCAACGTCGTAGCCCGACAAACTCTCCTAGCAGGCCCCCCGCCAATGCCAAAGTCATCAGAGGGAATACCGCATAGAGAGCGTGCATTTCAGCCAAACCTAAATATCGTAACCCGACTGCAAACAGTACTATTTCACCAACGGCTAACAGGGCTCGAATGATTTGGAGCCAAGGGTGTTTACTGCATAAAGACTCCTTGACCCTACCTTGGTAGGCGGCATATCCGAAGGCAAAAACGACAAACACCCAGTAACGCACCATGACCAGTTGGGCAACCGGGAAGTCTTTGACAAGCACCTTGGTTATTCCGTCCTGGCTCGCAAAGATAAGCATTGAAAGCAGGCATAGGAAAATCCCGAGTTGAGGCCTTGCGACCCCAGGACTAGCGGCAACGGTGGGCGTCGTTAAGTACGCCGTGTTTTTTGTTTGATCGCTCTTCAATCGCACCTCGGTCATGCCCCTCCTCCTTAAAATTTCAGCAACTCCGGTTTGGAGCGTTACAGCAGCCCGCAGTCGCGGTTAAAGACCACCAGTCACTGAGGATTGATCACGCGTTCTTTACTTCACCAACCGCGTTTCTCTCGAAGGCCGGTAACCAAAATACGAGCTGTAGCATTTGCTGAAATGGCTCGGTGAAACAAAGCCGCATGCGACCAGCACATCAACCTGAGACAGCTCTGTGTGCTGAAGCAAGCGCCGTGCTTCGGTAATGCGCAATTCCAGGTAATACCGTTGCGGCGTGGTACCCAGTTGCTCTTTGAACAAGCGCTCTATTTGTCGACGGGAACGTCCGGCATATACCGCCAGTTGGTCCATTTGCAACGGTTCTTCCAGGTTGGCGTCCATCAGTTTGACCACCTCTTTGAGGGGGGCGCTCAACGAGATGTTCTGTGTCGGTTTGATACGCCGATACCGCGACTCTTCGAAAGACAGAATGTCTTCGATGCCCTCGACAAGCGCCTTGCCATGCAGCCCTTTGATCCATTCGAGAGCCATATGATAAGCACCCGCCGGACTCGAAGCCGTGAGCCGGTCTCGATCCATGACAAATGCTTCACTGGTGACATGCGTGACTTTGGAAATTTCTGCGAGCGCAGGTCGGTGCTCGGGATGAATCGCACAACGATACCCTTCAAGCAAACCTGACACGCCCAAAAACCACGCCCCATTCCACAGCCCGGCCAGGGTGATACCCAGTTCCGATGCCGTTTTGAGAATGCTGATCAGCTCGTGATTGACTTTGAGTTCGGTGCGATAGCCGCCGCAGATGACCAGCAAATTAAGGTCTTTGAGTGCTGCGACGTCCAAACGCGCATCAGGTCGAATGACCAGGCCAAGGTCGCTGGTGACCTCTCCATCCTGCACCCCGAAGGTTCGTGAAGAGAACAACGTAGGCCGCAAAAGGTTGGCAGTGACAATCGTATCGAGCGCTTGCGTAAATGCAGGCAACGAGAAGTGTTCGAGCAGTAAAAATCCTGCCCGGGCATGAACCGTCGGCTCGCTCCGAGTCTCTTCCAGATAGCGCAGGTTTTTACCTTTCATACACCCGCTGAAATCTCGTCGTTCGATCACTTTACGCCTCGCTTTTTTTACACTAGCAAATGCAGTCTTTGTGCAAACCAAGGTTGAATCTGCGTCTGCGAAGAATCAACCGCTGACGCCGTGACCAAACTGTTTTATGCGAGCTGGAACCCGTGAGCCAGAGGGTCTTTATCATCGACGAAAATGGTGTTGTGACCTATCACCTCAGCCCAGCCGCTGACACTTGGCTTCATTGCGTCGAAGGTTCCGACTTTTACCGACGCCTCAACCTTTCCTTCGTAGATCGTACCAATCAGACTTTCAAGTCGGTAAATGTCGCCGACATTCAGCCGCCCCTTTGCGAAGAGCTGAGCCATCCGGGCCGAGGTACCGGTACCTCCGGGAGAACGATCAATAGCTTTATCACCGTAGAATACTGCACAGCGGCCATGCACGGTTCTACTGTGTGGTTTGTCACACCAGATAATGTGGTGAACACCACTGATTCTGCTGTTCTCAGGATGCACAGGGTCACAAATGACCGAGAGCGCTGCACGCAGCTTCTGGCTCAACCCCACGATGTCAGCCGTCGTCTGCCCTTCGAATCCAGTCCAGCACTCCTGTGGTTCGACCACCGCATAGAAATTCCCGCCGTAGGCGATGTCCACCGTAAACGTACCAATACCCGGTACTTCCACCACCACATCGGCGCTGTGCAGGTAGCTGGCTACGTTGAACAAGCGAATCGACTCAACAAATTCGCCGCCCATGGTGTATTCGACATCGACCCGTCCCGCCGGTGTTTCAATCGCCAGTTTTCCCGGCTCACGAGGTGTCACCAAGCCCTCTTCAATGACCACGGTCGATAATCCGATGGTGCCCGCTCCACACATCGGCAGGCAGCCGCTGACTTCGATAAACAACGCACCGAAGTCGCAGTCGTCACGTACCGATGGATAGATGATGACGCCGGACATGATGTCGTGCCCCCGGGGCTCGAACATCAACGCGGTGCGCACCCAGTCATGATCACGCACAAAAATATCGCGCCGCTGCGCCATTGAAACCGACGGCATCAGCGGCGCTCCGCCCGCTACGACCCGAACCGGATTTCCGCAGGCATGTGAGTCAATGCAAAAAAAACTACGTCTCATGCTGAAGCCCTTTCAAAGAAATTTGTTGGGGGAATGACGCTGCAACGCACCGCGTGACAGTCGATCCAACAGCAGAGCAATAGCGACAATGGCCAGTCCCGCTCGAAGGCCCAAGCCCATCTCCATTCTGGAGAGGCCTCGGGTTACTTCAGCCCCCAGACCGCCCGCCCCCACCAGACCAGCCAGCACCACCATCGCCAAGGACATGAGGATGCATTGGTTCAGGCCTACCAACAGCGTGGGTGCGGCTGTCGGCAGTTCAATTTTGAACAGAATGTCTTTAGGTGAAGCACCGGACGCCTGGCCCAACTCAAGGAGATCCTTGGGCAGCTGCTTGAAGGCCAGGGTTGTCAATCTGAGCATCGGCGGGATGCCATAAACAATCGTTGCGATGATCGCGGGCACGCGCCCCAAGCTGAACAGCATCACGGCGGGGATCAGGTAAACCCAAGGCGGCACCGTCTGCATGATGTTCAGAATCGGCAGCATTGCTTCATCGACACGCTTCACCCGGGCCGCCAGAACACCTAGCGGAAAAGCGATGGCAACGGAGATCAGGACCGACACGCTAACGAGCGCGATCGTCTGGATGGACGCGACCCAAAGGCCAGCGAACAAACAGAAAGCCAACATCACCGCAGCGAAAACAGCGACTCGCTTATTGGCAAAAAAGAAGGCCGCGACAACGACAATTCCGATGAATAAATACGGATGGGGAGCAAGCAGCGTTCCCTCCACTGCGCCGAGTACCCCCTCAACGACCTGACTGATCCCTTTGAACAAGCCATGTAAATTCGTGTTCAGCCAATCAACGGCAGGAGCCAGGTAATCGCCTGGAGAAAATTGAATGTGCGTTGTCATTGGGAAGCCCTCACCCGCGCCTGTGCAGCACTCTGCGCCAGACGATCCAGGATCATGGTCAGGATAACGATAGCGATGGCCGCATTGATCGACTTGGCGATATCCAACGTACGGATGGAACCGTAAATCGCCTCGCCCAAACCGCCCGAACCCACAATACCGGCGATGACGACCATACCGAACGCCATCATCAGGCTTTGGTTGACACCGGCCATGATGCTGGGCATGGCGAATGGTAAGCGGATCTTGAAAAACATCTGCATTCCAGTCACGCCGCTGGCATCTCCCAACTCGATGAACTCCTTGGGTGTCATGCGAATACCCAGGGAGGTCAGTCGTAGCGCAGGGGGAAGCGCGACGATAAAAGTCGCCAACAGCGCCGTGGCGGGGCCGTAGCCGAGCAGTGCAATGGCCGGTAGCAGGTAGATGTAGGGCGGCATCGTTTGGATCAAATCCAGACAAGGATCAACCACACGATCAAAGGCCGGCGCCAGACCGGCAATGACCCCCAGCGGAATGGCGACAACCAGTGCCAGGACAGTCGCTGTGAGCACCAGGGCAAGCGTGCTGACTGTCTCTGGCCACAAGCCGATGACGTCGCAAAACAACAAGGCCAAACCTGCGAGAGTCGCAAAGCGAACGCCAGCCACACGCCAGCCAATCAACGCCATGACAATCGCTACGGCGTAGTGCGGTGGATAGGCGATACACCACAGCACGCCTTCGTAAATGCCCTTCAGCACCGCATTGACGGCATCGAACACGAACTCGCCATTATCCGAAAGCCATTCCAGTCCTGCATCAATGGAGGTATCAAACTGACTGGAAAAATCCGGCGTGCTCATGCGGACGCCTCCATCGCATTGGCAGTTGCTACGGACGCAGACTCGTTGGGAATACCTTGAACGCCACGCAGCAGATCACGGGGCGTAATGATCCCCACCACTGTTCCGTTATCGACGACGGCAAGCGCGTCGCGCACGGACTTCATCGTCAAACCGATGAGTTCGTCGATATCGGCGTCAAGCGAGGTTTTGGTGAGCCTGGAAATGTCGCAAGTCGGATGTGCTGCCTTGTAGGCCTGGAAAGACGTCATGACCGAGTGAGCCTTGACCAGATGCAATCGGGAAATGCCGGCGACGAATTCCGCCACGTAGTCGTCAGCCGGGTTGAGCACGATTTCCTCGGCGGTGCCAACCTGAATGATGGCGCCATCTTTCATGATCGCAATGCGGTCACCGATGCGGATGGCCTCGTCCAGGTCGTGTGTAATAAACACCGCGGACTTGCCCAACTCCTTGGTCAGCTGGCGGAACTCATCCTGCAACTGTCGGCGAATCAGCGGATCAAGCGCGCTGAACGGCTCATCCATCAAAATCACTTCTGGGTCAGCTGTGAGTGCACGCGCCAGTCCGACCCGTTGCTGCATGCCCCCGGACAGCTCGCTTGGATAGCGTGAAGTCCACTCGCTCAATCCAACCTTCGCCAGCGCCAGCTCGGCCACTTTGTAACGCTCGGCCTTGCCAACACCCTGCACTTCCAGGCCAAACGCGGTGTTCTCAAGAACCGTACGGTTAGGCAGCAAGGCAACGCTTTGAAAGACCATACCGATATGCCGCGCCCTCACCTCTCGCAACTGTGCGGGTGACAAGGATGAAACGTCCTTGCCTTTGACCAGCACCTTCCCCGAGCTCGGGGTGATCAGCTTGTTCAGCAACCTTATAAGGGTGGATTTGCCACTGCCGGACAAACCCATGATGCAAAAGATTTCCCCCCGGCGAACCTGGAGACTGACATCGGAAACCCCGACCACACAGCCATGGTTTTGCAGGATCTGGGTCTTTGAAAGACCCTGCTGGACAACAGCATCCATGGCTGCCGGTGCATTTTTACCGAAGATTTTCCAAACCGACTGGCAATCTACCAGCACTTCGTCAGTATTAATTGTGGCCATCGTCATTTCGCAATCCATCGAACCAGTTGTTTGCTGGCTTCTCTAATTAATCAAAGGGCGGCAGTGGCAAACAAACAAAACTCAATAGTTCTTGATATTTCCCCAACGATTTACAAGATCTGTATGGCTATCTATCCAGCCCTTGATAGCCTCGTCCATGGTCTTGCCATCCTTGACTTCAGCATTCATTGCGGTGATGTCCGTGATGGGCACATAAACACTGGCCATCAGTTCGCGCGCACGCGGATTGGCTTCAGCGAAGCCTTTGTGCCCGATCCAGTAATAACCCTGCAATGGCGGGAAGACCCCTTTTGGATCTTTCAAGAATTTGAGATCAAATTTCTTGGTCATCCAGGAAGGATCCCAGACGGTTACCGCCACCCATTCTTTTCGATCGACTGCCGACTTTAAAGCCGCGGTCATTGCCGAAGTACTGCCTTCGACCAGCTTGAGCTTGATGTCGTACGCTTTGACCACGTTGTTCGCGTCACTCATCAAACCCGAACCAGGCTCGATGCCAATGATTCTGTTCCCCAGTTTGTCCGCGTTTGCGTTCAGCTGTTCAATGGAGTCGATGTCTACGTAACTGGGTACTGCCATGCCCTGATAAAGACCAAAGGAGACCGGTGACAGCTTCTCGATTTTGTTCTTGTTCTTTTTCCAATAATCGGCGGCGGCGTAATCAATCTGGGATGCCAACACCTGAATATCCCCTTTGCTGAGTGCAGCGTAGGCGATACCCCACTCGGAAAACTCCACGACTTTTACGGTATACCCAGCGTTCTCAAGTACCTTCTTGGTAATACCGGTAATGGGCACCAAATCCTCCCAGGACATGGTCCCCATTACTATGTTTTTTTCTTCAGCGTGTGCCTGCAAACTCATCATGCCCACCAACGCGAGCGCGCAGAATGCCTTCCAGATATTTCTCATGGATTATTCCGTTCTTATTAGTGACTTGTTAAACGGCCTTTATAGGAAAAGCCGACAACTTAACTTATTAACCTTCTCGCCCGGCCCAAAACTCATGCCAACGAATAACCGAACTGACGCCCAGCTTCGTTATTATCTTGGGGGGTAACCTGCTGGGTCCTGGTGCGTGACTGAAACTGTCCAGAAAATCAGAACGTGTACCCGAAGCCAACTCCGCCGCCATTACACCTGCCAGGGTGCTCTTGACCGTTCCCAACCCATTTTCGCAGCAAGCCGAATACAGGTTTTCTTCGATCTCGCCAAATGCAGCGGCGCTATTACGACTCAAACACAGACGACCGGCCCAACTGAACTCCAACGCAGTGGATTTCAATTCGGGAAAGCGTGCATCCAGGGAATGTCGCTGTTCTTTGGCAACCGCAGCTACACGCTCTGGGGTGACCTGGATACTCGGGTCATAGGTGAATTTTGTCCGGATGACGATACGTGAGAGACCGTCTGTAGAGATTTTACGAACAGTCGCTCCCATTGGATCAGCCGGCAATAAGGCCCACCTGGCTTTTCCTGGTACATCTTTCCTGAATTCATCATCACTGTACGCTGCCGTCATGGAGGCGTAAGTGAAGACGTGCAGCAGGCGTCCTTGAAAATGGCCAAAGTCTTCAATGTGGCCGTTGACCGCCAGAATAACCTTGGGTGCGCGCACCACCCCGTTATGAGACCGAGCAGTCCAGCTGGTACCTTGCCTGGACAACTCAATGATTGGAGAGCGCTCATAAAGAGTGATTTCCCCTTCGAGCCCCGCTGCCAGGTCTCTGATGTATTGCGCAGGCTGAATCAACACTGCGCCGGGGGTATAGATCCCACCTTGGTAATAGGTTGACCCAGTGATTTCACGCATCTGCGCTGCATCAAACATCTCGAACTTTTCGCCAATGCGCTCAAGTGATTTGGCGTAATTGACGTTCAGCTTCAAGCCCCGCTCAGTGGCGGCCGCGTTGATCTTCCCTGAAGGATCGAAGGTGTCTGCAGACATGCCGTACTCGCGTGCGGCTTGCGCAGCAAAATCAATCGCGAAACGATTTTGCGTGATTTCCAGAGCCGTTGCAGACTCACTGGCAACGGAGTACTCCCCGGACGACAGACTGTGCGGCACATCGATCATGAAGCCAGAGTTTCTGCCTGCTGGCCCCTTGGCGACTTCATGAGCATCGACCACAACAATGCTGTCACCCGGGTGTAACTGTGAAAGTCTGCGAGCAGCGGACAGGCCGGCAAAACCGGCGCCGATAATCAGCCAATCCGCCGTCACGTTTCCATCAAGCATGCGGACAGGCGCAGTGCGTGCGGAAATCGCCTCCCAACCTGAAACCCCGGTGTCTACCGGCAGGCGCTTGATGGTATGGGTGCTCATTTTTCGGTCTCTTCATCCGACCGATCAGACACATCGATCCAGATGGTTTTGATTTCGGTGTACTGGTCGTGGGCAAAAATGGATTTGTCCCGGCCACCGAACCCTGATTCCTTGTAGCCGCCGAAAGGCGTCGACGCATCGCCCTCACCAAAGCAGTTCACAGTGACAATGCCGGCGCGGATTTCTCGCGACAACTTGATCGCCCGACGCAGACTGCCGGTATAAACCGAGGCCGCCAGGCCGTATACCGTGTCATTGGCCAGGGCAATGGCTTCAGAGATCGTATTGAAGGTGGTCACCGAAAGAATCGGGCCGAAGATCTCTTCCTGGAACAGCCGGTTGTCTCGACCGACACCGTCAATCACGGTTGGCTCTACGAAGGCACCGTCTTTGGTCGCACCACCGTAAACAACTTCAAGCTTTGCGGCGGTGGCGTGCTCAAGGTACGACTTCACTTTTGCGAAATGCTCTGGGCTGACCAGCGACCCTACGCGGTTTTGCGGATCAAGTGGGTCACCCATCTTCCATTCGCGGATGTAGGCGCCCATGCGCTCCAGCAGCTCGTCTTTAACAGACGCGTGGACGATCAGGCGCGAGGTCGCGGAGCAGTTTTCGCCCATGTTCCAGAACGCGCCGTTGACGACATGCTCGGCCACACGATCCAAGTCTTCGGCATCATCCATCACTACCGCCGGATTTTTCCCGCCGCATTCGAGCACAATGCGTTTCAGGTTCGAATCGGCTGCGTAATGCAGGAAACGGCGGCCGGTCGCAGTGGAGCCGGTGAAGCTCACCATGTCGACGTCGTTATGCAAGCCAATCGGCTCGCCGACCTCTTTGCCCGTGCCGGTGACAATGTTGAGGACACCGGCGGGTAAACCGGCTTCAAACGCCAGCTGAGCGACACGTAACGTGGTCAGCGACGTTTGTTCGGCAGGTTTGACGATGACCGAGCATCCTGCGGCGAGCGCCGGGCCGATTTTCCAGGCCAGCATCAGCAGCGGGAAGTTCCAGGGCAACACGCAGCCCACCACGCCGATCGGCTCCCGAACGACCATGGTCAGCGCGTCGCTGCCCACCGGGGCGGTGTTGTCATAAATCTTGTCGATCAGTTCCGCGTGCCAACGCAGGGTGTGGATGGTGTCCGGCACATCGACCAGCTGACACTCACTAACAGGCTTGCCGCTATCGAGGCTTTCGAGGACGGCCAGTTCGTGTTGATGGCTTTCAAGCAGGCTCGCAAACTTCAACAGAACAGCTTTACGCTCCCTGGGGGGAATCGATCTCCAGCGTCCATCCTCGAAGGCCTCTTTGGCGTTACTCACCGCAAAGTCGACATCCTCGGACGAACAGGCAGCGACGTCTGTCAAAAACTCACCCGTTGCCGGGTTGTTCGTGGCGAAGGTTTTGCCAGAGATCGCGGGCTTGAACGCGCCATTGATGAACGCGTTGGATGGCAGCGAAATGTCTTTAGCCAGAGCGGCATATTCGGCCTTGCTCAGAAGATCACCCATGGCAGGCTCCCGAAGTAATGTTGGCTACGTTGCGTTTAAGTTCGGTAATGACCGACGCGAAACTCTGCTTTTCGTCCGCTTCAAGTGGCTGCAATGGCAGGCGCACGTTACCGACTTTCAATCCGGCAACTTCGCAGCCGTACTTGATCGACTGCACGAACTTGCCACCGTCCAGGGCATTCATCAGCGGCATCATTGCCGACATGATTTGACGGCCTTTGTCGAAGTTCTTTTCGATCACGCAGGCTTCATAAAGCGCAACGTGTTCCTTGGGCAGGAAGTTGGAACCTGCGCACACCCAACTGCGGGCGCCCCAGGCAAAAAACTCGAGGGCCTGGTCGTCCCATCCACAGGACAAGGCAATGTTGGGAAACTGCCGGGCCAGCATATGCACCTGGCCCATGTCGCCGGAACTTTCCTTGATGGCGACGACGTTTTTCGATTGACTGACACGCGTGAAATATTCTTCATCCATCGAAACGCACATGCGCCCCGGATAGTTGTAAAGCATGATCGGCAAGTCCGCTGCGCGATCGATCGTGAGCGCGTGAATCGCGTTTTCCTGTGAGGTTGGCAGCGCGTAAGGCGGGGACGTAACGAGAATGGCGTCCGCTTTGATCGATTTGGCATCCTTGGCGTACTGAACCGCATCTTCGGTACGAATCGCCCCGGTACTGACGATCAGTTGCACCCGAGTGCCGATCACATCTTTGGCGTAGGCCGCCAACTCGGTGCGTTCTTCCGAAGTCTGCGCATAATACTCGCCGGTCGACCCGCCGATAATAATGCCGTGCACCTTCGCCTCAATCAGCGATTCCAAAACTTCCGAGTACACATTCCAGTCAATCTCCCCATCAGAGTTATAAGGAGTTACTGCTGGCGTATAAATACCTTCAAATTTCAAGATAAATTCTCCGAATGCGAGTTACGTGGAAGGTCAACGAGCGCGTCAGCCTTGATGCCTTGAGGCGCGATAAACATCTCCATGTTTTCACGGGACAGTTCCCAGTGTTCAAACACGAGATAAACGACGGCGCTTTGGTTAACTGTTGAATCCAGACTGGCATGGGCCAAGAAGGCGGTCAATAGAGTGTATTTCCGGCGTATACATTTCTAGAGGGATGCTTCACTCGTCATTAAAAATACTTTTTTCTTTGTTTTCAATGACTTGAAATTCCCCCATCAGAGCCGCGACGTCAATCGATAACATTTGTTTATGCATTGATAAGAGTAAATGTTTCTTGTTGATGCATCATTGCCGTCGTAGTCTTACAACAGCGATATTCTACCGACGAATTGGCGGCGAAGCTCACTTGTACACTCGTCCCATTAGTTAGGATCCGTTCGCCCGGGCTCGACTAAGGTACTGTAGAAATATTGCTATCGATGCAAACATCGGCATTTAAGAATTGTCTGCATTAGTAAGGACTCAGAAACGAAATGAGTGCACGGATGGCACCACCATCCAAGAAGGCACATTTTTCGTAAGACGCTTCCTGGACGTGGCAAACCGTTCCGGTTCGCGGATAGAAGCAGCACGGTTTGATGGTCTTGCATCCACAGACGGTACTGCGAACTCAAGACCGTTTAGCCTCATCTCGCTGAGCTGGCTGAATGTGTCGCCCCTTTGGTATTTTGGAGTGTGTTGACCGTGAGCACTAAATCGGCAGTTTCAAATCTTGTTGCGCAGCGCAAGCCTGACCATGCGCTGCCAGGTGCCCTCTATAGCGACCCAGATGTTTACAGGCAGGATCTGGAACAGATCTGGCACAAAAGCTGGATCTTCGCAGGGCACACATTTGAGCTGGAGAAGTCGGGTCAGTACCTGTCGCTGCAAATCGGCGATTACCCTGTCGCTATCGTGCGCGGCGCAGACACGCAGATTCGTGCATTCCACAACGCCTGCCGCCATCGCGGCTCCAAGGTGTGCCCGGAAGCAAGCGGCAAGGTCGCCAAGCTGGTGTGCCCTTACCACAAATGGACATTCGAGCTGGATGGCAGACTGCTTTTCGCCGGGAACATGGGGGACGATTTCGACAAGTCTCAGCATGGTTTGAAACCCGTGCATTGTGAGGTCGTCGAAACCTACATCTATGTGTGCGTCGCTGACGTCGCCCCTGACTTTTCTTCATTCAGAAAGTCCGTCACCCCTTTCGTTGCGCCTCATAACCTGGACGACTGCAAAGTCGCGTTTGAGTCGAACATCATCGAGAAAGGCAACTGGAAACTGGTTTTCGAGAACAACCGCGAGTGTTACCACTGCGATTTTACTCACCCGGAATTGATGCACTCATTCGTCGACAACCCATCAGTGGGCGGCGCTGGCGGTGATGAGGATCTCGAACTCAAAGAGCATTGGGACCGCTGCGAAGCGGCAGGCCTGCCAAGCCGATTGGTCATGGACGAAGACGGTCGCTTCCGCATGACGCGCATCCCCCTGTTTTCCGGGGCCGTCAGCTACACAATGGATGGCAAGCCTGCGGTTGGCGGTCGCTTGGACACAACCGGTGAAGCCAACATCGGTGCGCTGCTTTATTTCAACTACCCATCGACCTGGAACCACTTTCTGGGCGATCACGCGCTGAGCTTCCGCGTTCTGCCCATCGGTCCGGGCGAGACGTTGGTCACTACAAAATGGATCGTCAAGAAGGACGCGCAGGAAGGTGTCGACTACGACATCGATCGCCTGACCAAGGTTTGGCTTGCAACCAATGACCAGGATCGCACCTTGGTGGAAGGCGCACAGGTAGGGGTCAGCTCCCCTGCTTACGAGCCGGGCCCGTTATCGGTGGCTAGCGAAATTGGTGTGTGTCAGTTTGATGACTGGTACTGCAAAACGATGCTTGAGCAACTCAATGACACGATCCCGTTAAGGTCTGTCGGCTAAGTGCAAAACTGCCGGTGGTGAGCACCACGAATGATCACCACCGGCACACCCAAACCTCTCCCCTCTGCGCAAACCGAGTCACTGCCCAGCCAGCACTCCTATCTTCTAAACGGCTCAGGAAAACTGGGCGAGAATCCAGTCTCGTAGTCGGCAACACGCTTCGTCGTTCACCCGGTCTTCACGGAAAGTCAGATAATGCTGGCTTTCATGGAGAACCACTTCCTGATCGACTGGACGAACCAGTGATCCGTTTTCGATTAGATTCGCAACCAGATGATTCCATCCAAGGGCTACACCCTGGTGGGTCAAAACCATACTTATCACCAGGTTGTAGTCGTTTGCATTGAAAACGTGAGGGCTATCGTGAGGCCGCTTTTCAATATCGACATCGTGATAGGCCAGCCAAACGCCCCAGTCGACGTGCTCCGCTACCTGGGATCGGCCATAGGGGCTGAGATTTAGCAGAACCCCATCGCGCAACCCTTCCAGGCTGGACAGCTCAGGATGCTCCTCTTTATATCGAGGTGTGCACACCGGGTAGATGACGTCATGAAACAACGGATAACTACGATAACCATCCTGAACCTTGGCCATCTTGGTGATGAAGATGTCGGGGGTTACACCGGGTTCCATCGACAAAAAGTTTTGAGTGGTCACCAGATTCAGATCGATATCAGCGTTCTGAGTGAAAAAACCCGGCAGTTTGGCTGCTAACCAAAGAGCCGAAAACGCTGGGGAACAGCAAAGCGTCAGCGTTCGCTTGCCTGCATTGTTGGTGCGAATGCGTTCCGCTGCCTGGGAGATGTTTACGAAGGAAAGCTGCGCAGCATCGAAAAAAATGGAGCCGGCCTCAGTCAGCTCGACCGCTCGACCGACCCTCTTGAACAGATCAACCCCAAGGTACGTCTCAAGCTCTCGAATCTGACGACTGATTGCCGCTTGAGTAACGCACAGTGCCTCTGCCGCTCGCGTGAAACTCTGGTATTTGGCGGCCGCTACGAATGACTTGACTGCTTTCAAAGACGGCATTTTCAGCAACGTCATATCTGGATCGATGTGCTTAACCATAACCTAAAGTATTTAATGTCCGGTTCGGGGCCCCTTGGGAGGGCCTTAAAGGAGGAGATCGGCGGGAGGTTTCCACCTGGGAGTGCATGCTTGAGAGTAGCTGAAAGAGAAGGTCTACAACAGGGAAAACGGCGCTTCGCTGAACAACAAACACTGGCGGCATCGAAAACGGATATCAACGCAGGATCGATAACATAGCGTTATTGATTGGTCAGAAGAAATGTTGTTAGACGCTGACTCTATTAGGTAATAACTTGTCACTCAAGGCACTGCCAAATTCAGCGTCGATAAAACAAAAATAATAAACATCACATAATAAAGAGGATGGTCACAATGACTAATTCCCAACTCTTCTCCCAGCTTGACTGCCCCCAAAAGCACCGTCTTAACTGATCAAGACACGTATACCTAAATTCTTGATCTTACGCCGTAATTGCAACAGGAGGGGTTATGAGTCTTGGTGACGAGATACTCTCGGTAAAAAACATTTACAAAGTCTTTGGCCCTCAGCCGAAGCTCGCGATGGAGATGCTGGCTCGCGGTGCTGACAAGAATGAAATTTTCAGCAAAACCGGTCAAGTCGTTGGCGTTTTTAATGCCAGTTTCTCCGTAAAACGTGGAGAGATTTTCGTCATCATGGGTCTTTCCGGTTCTGGAAAGTCGACGATGGTGCGGTTATTCAATCGACTGATCGAGCCAACCTCTGGAACAATCCATCTTAACGGACAAGAAATCACCGGTCTTTCAGACGCCGACCTTCTTAGCGTTCGTCGCAAAGACATGAGTATGGTGTTTCAGTCGTTTGCGCTGATGCCACACATGAGTGTGATCGACAACGTTGCTTTCGGTCTGGAAATCTCTGGTGTCGAGGAGAGCGAGCGGCATAAGCGTGCACTTGAGGCACTCAAACAGGTAGGTCTCGAGGGACACGCCTACAGCTATCCGCACCAGCTGTCTGGCGGTATGCAGCAGCGCGTGGGTTTAGCCCGAGCGCTGGCCAATGACCCTGCCATCCTGCTGATGGATGAAGCCTTCTCTGCTCTCGACCCGTTGATTCGCAGCGAAATGCAGGGCGAATTGATCCGCCTGCAAGCAGAACAACAGCGCACCATCATCTTCATCTCGCATGACATTGAAGAGGCAATTCGCATCGGCCATCGCATTGCGATCATGGAAGGTGGCCGCGTGATACAGATCGGTACTCCACAAGAGCTGCTTTGCAACCCGGTGAATGATTACGTCAAAGCGTTCTTCAAAGGTTTCGATGCCTCGAAGATTCTGAAGGCTGGCGATGTTGCCAAGATCTGTGCTGAGCACCCTTACGCCAAGGACCAGTCCACACCTACGCTGCAGGCTGACGCTCCACTTCATGACGTCTTTCACATCGTCGCCAATGCCGTTAACCCGGTTGCCGTGCTGGATCGCCAGGGTGTTTTCAAAGGCACGATTTCCAAGAGCCTACTGCTCCAGACAATGAGCCGTCACTAATAGTCTCTATTTGTTGGCTTGCCAGGCTCAGACATTCAGGTGATTAGCATGAACGAATTCAGTCTTCTAGACCCGTTTCAATCCATCAACGTCCCCTTGGGCCAATGGGTAGAGGTCGCCCTAAATTTTCTGGTACAAAATTTCCGTGAGATATTTCGTTCGATAAGATGGCCAATCGATCAAGTTCTGAACGGCATTCAATATGGATTGCTGTCTATTCCTCCGTCGATTTTCATCATTGCTGCAACGCTATTCGGCTGGCAGGTGGGAGGAAAAAAAATAGGCATCCTCTGCTTCGTTACCCTCTCCCTTTTAGGGGTGATCGGCGTGTGGAATGACGCGATGATAACCCTCGCGCTGGTGCTCACTTCACTGTTCTTCTGCGCGATTATTGGCATACCGTTGGGAGTCCTGTGCGCCCGTAGTAACCGATTGGAAATGCTTCTTCGCCCGGTATTGGACGCGATGCAAACGCTGCCAGCGTTCGTCTATCTGGTTCCCGTCGTCATGCTGTTTGGTATCGGAAACGTACCGGGGGTGTTGGTCACGATCATCTTCTCGGTGGCGCCGCTCGTCAGGCTTACTAACCTGGGAATCAGGCAAGTGCCAGAGGATAAGGTCGAGGCAGCCAGAGCCTTCGGATGTACCCCACGTCAAATGCTGATGCGAGTCCAGTTTCCGTTGGCCGCCCCTACGATCATGGCTGGGTTGAATCAGGCATTGATGTTGTCACTTTCGATGGTTGTGATCGCATCGATGATCTCGGTGGGTGGACTGGGTCTGATGGTACTTCGCGGTATTGGGCGCCTCGATATGGGCCTGGCGACCGTGGGTGGCCTGGGCTTGGTTTTACTGGCGATCTTCCTTGACCGCCTGACCCAGGCAATGGGCGAGCGCAGCAATAGAGCAACCAGAGGCGAACATTGGTACCAGACAGGCCCTGTAGGGGTGTTGTATCGCCTGAAAAGACAAAGTGTCGTTAAAGAAGAAATAGATATCAGGCCAAAGAAAAGTTAACCCGCGTAGCAGCGCGCCGCCTGAACCCAATAAAAAGCTGGCTCCTTAAACCACGCAAGGTAGACGATAATGAATTTCACACAATGCGCAATGAAACAAAAATTTATTCGTTCTATGGTGCTTCTAGCATTAACGGTATCACCTGTTTTCGCATCCGCTGCGACAGCGCAACAACCCGGCCAAGGGATATCAATCACCCCCATCTTCCCGTCCATCGCCGAAGAGCGATTTCGCGGAGAGATTGCAATGGCGGGCCTTAAAGAGCTGGGGTACAAAGTTCAGACTCCCAAGGAGACCGAGTACTCCACCATGTTTGTTGCGATCTCTAGTGGCGATGCTGACTTCACGGTACATATGTGGGAGACGCTGCATGAGGCTTTTTACAAAAAAGCCGGTGGCGATGACACGATGGTGAAGTCCGGCGACATTATGCCGGGTGTTTTGCAGGGCTACATGATTGATAAAAAAACGGCTGATGAGCACCACATTACGTCTATCGCAGATTTGCAGAAACCGGAGATTGCCAAGCTGTTCGATGGCGATGGTGACGGTAAAGCGGACCTGACGGGTTGCAACCCCGGTTGGGGCTGTGAACTGATCATTGCACACCATATGAAAGCCTATGACCTGAACAAGACCGTTTCAAATAACCAGGGCTCCTATTTTGCCCTGATGGCCGACACCATTGCTCGTTATAAACAAGGCAAGCCGATTCTCTATTACACCTGGGTACCTCAGTGGATTTCCGGTGTACTGGTCGAAGGCAAAGATGTTGTGTGGCTGACCGTGCCGCGTACCGATCTTCCGAGTGGCAAGAACGATACCAATACTACATTCAATGGCAAAAACCTGGGTTTCCCGGTAGACGTCGTCAAAGCCGTTGTTAACAAAGAGTTCGCCGAGAAGAATCCGGCGGCGGAAAAGTTTTTGTCTGAAATGCAGATCACCACCGACGACGAAAGCGCGCAGAATCTCAAAATGCACAATGGTGAGAAAAGTGCAGCTGACATTACGCGCCATGCCTCGGAATGGATCGCCGCTCATCGCGCAAAGTACGATAGCTGGATAGCAGACGCCCGCGCCGCTGCAAATACCGCCACCGCAAAGAAGTAGTCTGGTCATCTAAAGCTGCGTAAAGGTTGCCCCTCGCCGGGCAACTTTTTTATCCGTTTCGGCGTTCATCATTCAGGAATCATGAAATGCAATTGTATTCATTCGTCCAGAATTTCAGTTACAAGGACGCGCCCCTGCATACACGCGAGCTGGTTAAAACTTGCCTGCTCGACATCATTGGTGTGGCCGCCGGAGCCCGCGACAATCAAACCAGCGTTATGCTCAAAACTTACGCTGACACCCACTACTCAGCCAATAAGCTGTCCAGCCGCCTTTGGTTCGACGGCAGAGCCGTACATCCATTGGGGGCCGCTTATGCAGGCGGCTTCAGCGTAGATAGCCTGGATGCACATGAAGGTCACTTCACATCCAAGGGGCACGCGGGTGCAACTGTTGTCCCGGCCATTGTTGCATTGGTAGACGCGTATCGCAGTCAAGGCAAAGACATCAGCGGCGAGGAGTTCCTCAGCGCACTGTGCATTGGTTACGAGACGGCCTTGCGTGCGGGCCAGGCCTTAATGGCCACTGCCCCGGAATATCATGCCTCAGGCGCGTTTTCCGGAATCGGGGTCGTTTGTGCGGGAGCCCGCCTGCTGAAACTGGATGAAACGACGTTTCGTCACGCGCTGGGTATCGCGGAATATTTTGGCCCGAGGTGCCCGATGATGCGCCTGGTGAGCTTTCCGACGATGTTGCGTGATGCCCACGGCGCCGGGGCGTATGCCGGACTGAACGCATTACTGATGGCACAGCTCGGTGTCACTGGCGCTCCAGCCGCTACCGTTGAACCTTTGGAGATTTCCACTTTCTGGCAGGACATCGGAACCCGCTGGGAGATCGATGAACAATATTTCAAACCGTGGCCGGTATGTCGCTGGGCGCAACCGGCACTCACGGCCATGACCGATTTGATGCGAGCGTATCCAGTCATCACTGCGGAGTTGATCGAGACCATAAATGTCGAGACATTCCATGAGTCTGTGTGCTTGCAGGGGCATTTTCCGAAGAATGCGGACGAGGCCCAGTATGCGCTAGCGTTCCCACTTGCCGCCTTGATCGTTCGCGGAAAGCTGGGCCCTGACGAAGTCACTGGGGATTCCATTCATGCGCCGGACATCTTGAACATCAGCGAGAAGATAATCCTTCATGAGGCGCCCGACCTGTCCGCCAGGTTCCCGGAGGAAATTCTCTCCCGCGTCACGGTTACCCTGAAAGACGGCACGCGTCTTACGAGCCCAACCGCGACGGCCAAGGGCGACCCCGGCAACCCTATGTCGAGTGCCGAACTCACGGCTAAATATCATTTGCTGGCTGATGACAGCTTGGGATCCACGCTCAGCAATGCGATCAAGAACAGTGTTGAAGCACTGCCTGAGAGTGATGACTGCCAGTCATTCTTTGATTTGTTGCTGTCTGCTCCAAAAACCGCTGTCTAGATTGCGCAACGGTTTCGTAGCTATTGGTAAAGGTGTCAAAGAGGATTTATGCCATTCGTATTCGAGAGCGTGCTTAAAGACAAGAACATGGGGTACTCCTATACGGCGGAGAAACCATCAATGCCGCAGGCGGTGACTCGTGTAGCTTTCGTGCTTTTGAACAATTTCTCGATGATGTCGTTCACCGGCGCTATCGATGCGCTGGTGACCGCAAACTTGATTAGCGAGACACCGGCATTCGAAGTGTTGACCGTTGGTATCAAAAGTCGTCTGGTCATGAGCGATCTGGGAATTGCAATTTCAGCAGACCTTGAGTTATCCCAATTGCCAGATCGTATCGACGTTCTCATCGTCGCAGGTGGTTTACGGGTGAAGTTGATCAGCGATCCGATATTACGGCGCAAGCTACGTAACGCCGCCTCTCTTGGTGCGACCATGGGCGGTTTGTGGAACGGCGCCTTTTTCCTGGCGGAAGCTCAGTTAATGGACGGTGTCGAGTGTGCCTTCCATCCAGACGGGCGAGCGATGATGGAGGATGTCTTCCCCAAAGTCCTGGTCTCTTGTCGAACTCACGTCATCGATAGAAATCGCATAACGTGCGCCGGCGCCAGCAGTTCGTTACGAATGATGCTGGAACTCATCACTGCTAAACAAGGCGTGTCGCTGACCCATGCTGTCGAGGAAATACTCAGTTGCGATCAAACCCCTGAAGTCTCTGGGATATCGACGGTCATCGTTGACTCTGACCCCACCTTGCCACAAACCCTGAAGCTCGCTTTAGAACTGATGCAAAAGAACATCGAAGAGCCGCTTTCCATCGACGAACTGGCCGAATGCGTGAACATTTCCCGACGACAATTGGAGCGCCGTTTCTGCCGCTTCGTCGGCGCCACCCCCACACGTTACTACCTGGAACTGCGCTTGACTCGAGCGCGTCAGCTTATTCTGCAGAGCAATCGGCCGATCACCGATATCGCGATCGCGACCGGCTTTTGCAGTTTCGCCAACTTCCATATGCGCTTTCGTGACTTTTTTGGCGTAGCGCCAAGTAGCTATAGAGCGACGTATGAGCGCAGGCGTTAGTTTTCCGAAACGCAAGCACGCAAAAAACCAAAGAAATCCGCAAAGTCTAAGCCGAGCAAATGATGGTTAACATCATCGATAAGGATTACCGAGAATTATGAATGCTCCATCGTCAGTGTTGATACCGACGGCTAACTACAGCGAGCGGATGTCTACACGCATTGCCTTCCTCATCGCGGGCTTACTCATGTCCGCTTGGGCGCCTCTGGTTCCATTGGTAAAGGCACGCGTTGGTTTGGACGATGGTGGCTTGGGGTTGCTGCTTCTCGGCCTTGGCGGCGGATCTATTGTAGCCATGCCGTTTGCTGGATATCTCACTGCGCACTATGGGTGCCGACCGGTCGTCATCTGGGCAACTATTGCACTGTGTGCCGTTCTTGCGCTTTTGAGCACCGTGGTGTGGCTACCTGGCCTGGTGATAGCTGTCATTATCTTCGGCGCCAGCATGGGCATGCTTGATTGCGCCATGAACATACAGTCCGTCATCGTCGAGAAAAACAGCGGGCAGGCACTTCAGTCCGGCTTCCATGGCCTTTACAGCGTCGGAGGCATATTGGGCGCCGGGGCGATGACCGCTTTACTGACCTTCGGCCTGTATCCGCTGATGGCTGCGCTCTGCATCGTTGCCACCGTTTTGGGAGCACTTTACAAGGCTGCACCTGCTTTGCTGCCTTATGGCACTGAACGTGGCGGGCCATTGTTCGCGGTGCCCAGGGGTATCGTGCTGTTTTTAGGGACGCTCTGTTTCATCGTATTCCTCACTGAAGGTGCAATGCTTGACTGGAGCGCGGTCTTCCTTGTCTCGAATCGAGGGTTAGAGCCGAGCATCGCCGGTTTGGGCTACGCATCCTTCGCCGCTGCAATGACGGTGGGCCGCCTGACGGGAGACGCCATCGTCAGCAAGCTAGGCGGCGTGCGCGTAGTTGCGCTAGGCGGGCTCTGCGCAGCCGCAGGCATGCTCGTGTCGCTTGGAATCGATGGCTGGCCCGCGTCCCTGGTCGGCTATGCCCTGGTCGGGGCTGGCTGCTCGAACATTGTCCCAGTGATCTTTACCGCTGTAGGCCGGCAACAACGCATGCCACAGGCGGTTGCCATCCCCGCAGTCATCTCGATGGGCTACGCGGGCATTCTGATAGGTCCCGTATTTATTGGGGCAGTCGCCCATCTAAGCACCTTGTCATTCGCTTTGGGCTGCCTGATTGTTCTGCTGGTTTTTGTCAGCACAACAGCTCGAATACTTCGCAATTAGCCGAATCTTTTCAGGCGCGATATCTCTCCACTTCATCCTGGAGAGACTCAATAAGAATTGCTTCAGCGTTATCCCCCCCACGGAGAGGTTCAGAAGATGAGTGATTTTGCTTTCCCAGGCGTCAACCTTGCGGTGACTACCCCGTTCGACACCGACGGGAAGATCGACTTCGCACGCTTTGAAACCCTTCTTGAGCGCTACATCAGTGCGGGAGTAAATGGGTTCGTCCTGAGTTCAGGCACCGGCATGCATGTCTATCTTTCCAAGGAGGAATCCAGGGAGTTGGTGGCCTTTGGATCGAAGGTAATACGCGGCCGCACCAAGATTATCGTCCAGACCTCGGCCCTGCTGGTAGACGATGTCGTAGAGCGGACGTTACACGCCGCTGAATGTGGTGCTGATGGGGTCATGGTATTGCCGCCTTTTTTTGAAGGCCCTACCGACGACGAGGGTGTGATCCATTTTTACTCAGCCGTAGCGAAGGCCGGCTTGCCGATCATCGGCTACAACGTACCTCAAGCGGTCGGCGTCGAAGTCACTCCGGATCTTCACCGAAAACTGTGCCTGATCCCTGGTTTTTCAGGCGTCAAGGACAGCAGCGGCGATCTCGGCAAACAAGCCTCACTGATCCGCACCGGGTTGCCTGTCATGAATGGCGCTGACCCTTTGGTTCCCTATGCGCTCTTTGCTGGCTGTGCAGGGCTCATCTGGGGCGGTGCGAACATGGCTCCCAAGACCTGCGTCGCGCTGGTAAAAGCCGCCACCCAACATCGTTGGGATGAGGCTCGGGAAATCTGGATGCTGCTTGAACCCGTGATGTCGCTGATTTGGGAGGGCGACTACGTTCAATCCGTTTATGCCGGCGCCAACATCACCGGATACGGCGCCGGCCAACCCCGGCGTCCCCTGACTCCCCTGTCTGCCGAGCGGACCAGAGTGTTACGCGACGCGCTAGGGCAACTGGTAGAACTCGAAGCCGCAGCGTCCTGAGCAAGGGGAACACCATGTTCGTCGCTTCAAAATTACCGAAACTGACCACGGCCTCCGGTTGGGTTGAGCTGCTGGACCGGCGAACGCCGACGCTTCCCCTTCAAAAGGCAATTACAGTCGATATTGCAATCATTGGCGCAGGCTTTGCGGGCCTTTCCGCTGCCCACAGAATTTCGCAAATCGACCCCACGACCACTGTCGCCCTGCTTGAGGCCACGATCATTGGGGAAGGTGCCGCAGGACGCAACTCTGGCTTCATCATCGACCTGCCACACGAAGTGTCTTCAGATGACTACGGCGGAAATTCCCTGGCTCGTTCCAGGCAGGATATTTTCCTGTATCGAAGCGCGATCGATCTCGCTGCCGGTGTTGCTGAAGATCAGCAATGGGGACCTGAGATCTTCAATCCATGCGGGCGATACAGCGTGGCCATGGGATCGCGCGGCGAAGAACATATCAAGGCCTATGCGAAGCAACTGACAGCTTTAGGCGAGCGTCATCAAATACTCAGTGCTACGGAAATTTCGCAGATCACAGGTACACCTGCCTATACGGCTGGCCTGTTCATGCCTGGCACGGTCATTGTGCAACCGGCTGCATACATCCGAGGCGTCGCGGATAGCCTGCGTGCACCGGTACAGGTATTCGAGCAGACACCGGCTTTATCCTTTGAAGTTAAAAACGGCAGCTGGCTGATCAAGACACCTGACGGCTCCGTGACTGCCCAAAAAATAATCTTGGCCAACAATGGATACGCGCGTGACTTTGGCTTCTTTCAGAAGACGCTCATGCCTATCTTCACCTATGCATCCATGACGGAGGCGTTTGATCCCGACCTGCTTTCTGGACAAAGACAGTGGGCCGCCACCCCTGCCCTGCCCATGGGCACGACCGTGCGGCGAATCGCTGGCAGGGACGGTGATCGAATACTGATTCGTTCACGCTACACCTTTAGCACCAAGGTGCAGGTCAGCGAAAACGCGGTGAACAGCGCTGGCAAGGCTCATGATAAAAAATTCGCCAGTCGTTTTCCGATGCTACCAAAGGTTCGTATGCAGTACCGGTGGGGTGGGGAAATGGCGGTGACACTGAACGGAGTACCCGCCTTTGGAGAAGTTGCGCCTGGTGTGATCAGCGCTTGCGGCTGCAACGGCCTTGGGGCGTCTAAATCCACCGCTGCCGGGATCGCCGCAGCAGATTTCGCGATGGAAAAAAGCACGCCGATTCTCGACATCTTCAACGACTACGCGCCGCCCAAGAAGTTGCCAGCAGAACCTTTCCTCAGTATCGGGGCGAGCGCCAATCTTTATATGAAAGAGCTGCTCGCTGGCCGTGAGTAAGGTGACCTCGCCTTGGTAAATCAAAGGCGTTTCCCACGGCGACCCGCGTTGTCTATTCGAGAGGTAAAGGGCTATGCAATTCAACTGCAATATGTCGGAGCAAGAACTCCTGATGCATGGAGTGATTATGCGGGAGGCACTCCTGCGAATCCTTGCCCGTCATTCCCCACTTTGCGGGATCGACGGCGGGGATACTGAAACCTGTGTTCGCTCCTTGGCTGATGCCCACTTGAACATCGGCCTGCCTCCCTTCAAGGGCAACCCCCTGCCCTCGTCCTTGCACTCCACGGTCTCACAGGCGTTGTCTGACGCTCCCAGAATTCAGCGTGACTTCAAAACTCTGCTAACAGCGCTTGAGCCCCTATTACGCAATAGCCGGTGGATAAAGCGACTCGCTACTGAAAGGGATGATGCCGGCCTCGAAGAAAAACATCGGCATGCATTGATTCTCGGAGAAGGCGCTCTGTTCGAATGTTCAACGATGACAGTGGGACTGGCTGTGATGGCGCCCAACCTTTGCTACCCCTTCCATGCGCATCCCCCTGCAGAATTCTACGTCGTTTTATCAGAAGGTGATTGGTACCGGGAAGATGTCGGATGGTGGAATCCGGGGCCTGGCGGTGTGGTGTTCAACCCCCCATCAGCTGTCCATTCAATGAGGTCTACCCACAAGCCGCTGCTAGCACTATGGGGCCTGATAAACGAATCGTCACAGCCCATTCGTGAACGCAAAATTTCAGCGGATCTGGTGTTCCCTGGCGGACGATCAGAGCAGCCGTAATCCAGCATTCGCTTAGTTACATCGGCAGCCACCCGTCAACTCGGATCTAAGTCACACATATTGAATGCCGAGCCGCCTTGGTCGCGGCATAGACCGAATGCAGCGGGGAGCCCTTTTTGTGCGCCACCGAGGCGTTGAGGATTACCGACGTCCCCTCGCTGAGCAGCGGCAGCGCCTTTTGCACGGTGAAGAACAGACCGCGGACATTGGCGTTGAACTGCCTGTCGAAGTCCTCCGGCGTCACCGCCTCGAACGACGAGAGACTGCTGACGCCCGCGTTGGCGAACAACACATCGATCCTGCCCAAGCGCGTGCCGACTTCAGCATAGAGGGCGTCCAGTGCTTCCAGATCGGAAACATCCGCGACGATGGCCACGGCGCTTTCGCCAATTTCGGTGGCGGCTTTATCGAAGGCGGATTCGGTGCGGCCGACGATGACGACTTTTGCGCCTTCCTCGGCGAACAGCTTCGCTGAGGCGAGGCCGATGCCACTGCCGCCGCCTGTGATTACAGCGACTTTTCCAAGTAGTTTTCCCATTTCATGTACTCCTTGCATCGATAGGGTGTGATAAAGCGCGTCGCACCGGCGCGGTTACGTCTGGAACAGCGCGAAGGTGAGGAACATGTCGAGGTAGCCAGGCATCACGCCCTCCGCCAGCACGCCAACCATCGACACTTGGCCACTGCTTGCCGGGCTGCCCCATCGCCAGCTGGCGCAAACGCTGCACCGCATCCATGCAGCCCTGGCGCACCCGTGGACGCTGGAGCAACTCGCCCGTGACGCCGGGATGTCGCGCTCCACCTTCGCGGCGCTGTTCACGTCGGTCGTCGGAGTGCCGCCGCTGACCTACGTCGCGACGTGGCGTATTTATCGTGCCAAGCTCATCCTCGCTGCCGGCCACTCGATCGCAGCTGCGGCGCAGCAGACGGGATACGGCAGCGACATCACACTCAGCCGCGCGTTTAAAGCCGCGACCGGCGTGTCACCTGGACAATGGCGGCGCGAGCGGCGGACCTCCGGCCGCAATGATCCGCAGCCTGATAGATTGGTGACGCTAACTTAACTCGGGTTTGAAGTTGACCTGCCGATGGTCGTGGCGCTATCCGGGGTAAGGCTGAACCCCGTGAGCAATTGCCCATCGTAGGGAGCGACAGGGGCAAAACCAGGGGCATGTTCATGACTCTTCGGCCTGTAAAGTCGAGGTAGAGCCCTGGTGAAATGTTCTTCGGGGATCCGGATAGTCTTTAAGTTGCCTTGGCGAGAGATCATCAGGGTTAAATCTCCATTCTCGAACAATGGATGCTTTCAACCCTGAATGCAGAGATGAAGGGCCGATTCCTGCCCTCCAAATGGTGTTAGCGCAGCTGGTCGATGTTCTCGTCGATTCGGCCTTGAATGGTATCCAGGGTGTCTTGGGTGATCACGCGTGGGTACAGGTTCTCGGCGATGGTCGCAAACTGGCTCGCGACGTTGCAAATTTTGTCAATGATGCCGCCAGCAGTCTCCACTGAGACCTCTGCTTCGTCTGCAAGTCTGAGCATCGCGTCTCGATCAATCTCCAAGGCCTCGCCCATCACGTCCATCTGGTGATAACCGCCCGGTCCCTCGCAGAAAGTCACGTCGTAGGCTGGCGCCAGCTGCCATGCACCAGATGGCGACATGACGTAGGCGAAGTTTTTGGGGTGGTCGTCTCGGTTGTTGAATGCAACATTGAAGACGGCGCGCTCGAAGGCGATAGCTTTCTCTCGCACATCGTTGGTGCACATCTGCGTCGCACGCAAGAAGTTGACATAGTCCAAGGCCCCCGGTGACTTGTAGTCGGCCCCGGTAAAGACTGCAAGGCTTTGCATGGGCACGCGCTTGCCGTCCATACGATCAAAGCGCTTACTCGCGAAGGCTGCCAGCCCGTTGGGCAGACTGAAATGCCGGGTGTCCGGGGTCTGGATGCCGCACATGCGCAAGCACTCGGCATAGACCATTTCGATAGCACACACCTCGGGATGTTCTTCTTTTGCCGGGAACTTGATGAGCCAGGCTTCAAAGCCCGGCTTGGCGGCGGTGGTGAAGGCTCCACTTTGAGGATCGCGATAGACCAACGCCTTTGGCCTGGCGCCTTGAGGGGAGCCCCCTACCAACAGTAACGTCTGCAGGAATTCCCCACCTTCCCCATTGAGAACTTCCTGAATCTCAGCTGCAAGCAGCTCAAGGGGGATATGCGCTTGCGGCTCCTGCCCTTCGGGAGCCACGGGCTCGAACGACATTGCCCCCATGGCATTATTACTAACATAGGCCAACCGCTCCAGAGGTCCTATGCGTGCTGTGTTGAGGCCGCGGCGCCTGAACAACCGGTCCATCAGCAGCAGGCCCCAACCGTCAGGCAACGAGTCATAGATAGGCCCTGGCAGGCCCAACTGATGGGACGGAAAACCTCGACGTAGTTGGGGGCCGTCCAATGGAAGTGTGTAGGACGACAGCTCCAGGCCTCTGCTCTTCGCTTCATTGCTGTACTCAAACACAATCTGTGGGCGACCGGTGATAGCGGTCGTAGACACAAGCGTGCCCCACAGCCAACGTTCACCCCACCCCTCGTAGTAGACGTCAACCTGCTCAAGCATTATCGGACTTCCTCTTGGTGCGATGACGATTGACAGTGTTTTCGTATCGGCGAATGTCTTCAAGGCTATCGAGCTTTGGCAAGAACAGTCCTTCGAGCTCCTTGGTTCGTCCAAGGACCATGGCCACGCGGACCACATTCTCGAACCCGACATTGCGCCCAGCTTCAAGGTTGGAAACGGTATTGGTCCCGATACCGGCGCGACCGGCCACTTCGGCTTGCGTCATCTGCAAAGCCAGCCGCTCCGTGCGCAGACGATTGCAGAGCCGCTTGACGATCTCACTCGGCTTGCTGAAGCTTAAATCCAACATAATGTGTGTTCCGACGCTATACGCCACTTAATACCCGCAATTATGGAATTAACCAGCATCCAGTTCAAGACGAGTAATTCCCTGAAACTGTGCTTTATATAGGTACTGTAGCCATTACACACAGTTTATTGGAATTAATGCTACTTACGGGAAGATTCGACCATGACTCAGTCTTAAGCCGGACCATTGCAAAAATGGAAACACACAATTGCCATCAACCGAGTTGATCGCCCCCTGACACAAGGCGCAGGCTAGAGGGCTGGCTTGGGTCTCATATCATTCCGAATGATAGTTACCTTCGCCCCATTCGATTCGTCCGATACAAACCCGCCGCGCATCATTCGCCAATCTCAACACATTGGCGGATGCATCCATGGAACAGTCACTCAAACATTTGCGCTTCCCCTTGGCTTTGTTGGCCGTAGTGGTGATCAGCGCTTGCGGCAAGGCCCCGGAAACCGCCGCCAGCATGCCAGCAGCCAAGGTCAGCGTGGCCAAGGTGCTGGAACAACCGGTCAACGAGTGGGACGAATTCACCGGCCGCCTCGAAGCGCCGGAAACCGTCGAGATTCGTCCACGGGTCTCAGGTCAGATCGATGAAGTGGCCTTCACAGAGGGTGCCCTGGTCAAGAAAGGCGACCTGCTGTTCCAGATCGACCCGCGTCCGTTCCAGGCTGAGGTCCGCCGCCTCGAAGCACTGGTTGCACAATCGCGCGCCAATGCGACCCGTAGCGAAAACGAAGCCCAGCGCGGTGAACGCCTGCGCACCAGCAACGCCATTTCCGCTGAACTGGCCGATTCGCGTACCAGCGCCGCCCAGGAAGCCCGCGCCGCCGTCGGCGCTCTTCAGGCACAGCTGGACCTGGCCAAGCTGAACCTGAGCTTCACCCGCGTCACCGCACCGATCAGCGGCCGCGTCAGCCGTGCGGAAATCACCGCCGGCAACCTGGTGACCGCCGACACCACCCCGCTGACCAGCGTGGTCTCCACCGACAAGGTGTATGCCTACTTCGACGCGGACGAGCGTGTGTTCCTCAAGTACACGGAGCTCGCTCGCCAGGGCAAGCGCGGCGCCACCACCCCGGTTTATATGGGCCTGTCCAACGAGGACGGCAACCCACACCAGGGCGTGATGAACTTCGTCGACAACCAGGTCAACCCGAAAACCGGCACCATCCGTGGCCGCGCCGTGTTCGACAACAGCGATGGCAGCTACACCCCGGGCCTGTATGCACGCCTGAAACTGGTGGGCAGCGGTACGTACAGCGCCATGCTGATCAACGATGAGGCGGTCGGCACCGACCTGGGCAAGAAGTTCGTGCTGGTGATGGATGCCGACAACAAGACCGCCTACCGCGCGGTGGAACTGGGTCCGAAGATCGAAGGTCTGCGCATCGTGCGCAACGGTCTGAACAAGGACGACACCATCATCGTCAAGGGCCTGCAACGGGTGCGCCCTGGCTCACCGGTCACCCCTGAGGTGATTCCGATGGCCAGCGAACAAACCCTCGCGGCTCTCGCACAACAACGCCAAGCGCTGGAAGCCAGTAACCTGCCTCAAGTCGCACCTGCCAAGGTTGCGCCGGGTACGGTTGTGAAACTGGCTGCCACGACCCCACGCGGTTAAGGGATTCCAAGATGAATTTTTCCCAATTCTTCATTTCGCGGCCGATCTTCGCAGCGGTGCTGTCGCTGCTGATCCTGATCGCCGGTGCGATCTCGCTGTTCCAGTTGCCGATCAGCGAATACCCGGAAGTGGTGCCGCCGACCGTGGTGGTCCGCGCCAACTTCCCGGGTGCCAACCCGAAAGTCATCGGCGAAACCGTGGCCGCGCCGCTGGAACAAGCCATCACCGGCGTCGAGAACATGCTGTACATGTCCTCGCAATCCACCGCTGACGGCAAGATCACCCTGACCATCACCTTTGCCCTGGGTACCGACCTGGACAACGCCCAGGTGCAGGTGCAGAACCGCGTGACCCGCACCGAGCCGAAACTTCCCGAGGAAGTGACGCGCATCGGTATCACCGTGGACAAGGCGTCGCCCGACCTGACGATGGTGGTGCACTTGACCTCGCCGGACAAACGCTACGACATGCTGTACCTGTCCAACTACGCTCTGCTCAACATCAAGGATGAGCTGGCGCGCCTGGGCGGTGTCGGTGATGTGCAGTTGTTCGGCATGGGCGATTACTCGCTGCGTGTATGGCTGGACCCGAACAAGACCGCTTCGCGCAACCTGACCGCGACCGATGTGGTCACGGCAATTCGCGAACAGAACCGTCAAGTGGCGGCCGGTGCGCTGGGTGCACCTCCTGCACCGAATGCCACCGCATTCCAGCTGTCGGTCAACACTCAGGGCCGTCTGGTCAGTGAGGAAGAGTTCGAGAACATCATCATTCGCTCTGGCGACAACGGTGAAATCACTCGTCTGAAGGACATCGCTCGCGTCGAACTGGGTTCGAGCCAATACGCCTTGCGTTCGCTGCTGAACAACCAGCCGGCAGTGGCGATCCCGATCTTCCAGCGTCCTGGTTCCAACGCTATCGAAATCTCCAATGAAGTCCGGGCCAAAATGGCCGAACTGAAGAAGAGCTTCCCCGAAGGCATGGACTTCAGCATCGTCTATGACCCGACGATCTTCGTGCGCGGCTCCATCGAGGCGGTGGTTCACACCCTCTTCGAAGCGCTGATCCTCGTGGTGCTGGTGGTGATCCTGTTCCTGCAGACCTGGCGCGCTTCGATCATTCCATTGGTCGCTGTGCCGGTATCGCTGATCGGTACCTTTGCCGTGATGCACTTGTTCGGTTTCTCGCTCAACGCCTTGTCGCTGTTCGGTCTGGTATTGGCGATCGGTATCGTGGTGGACGATGCCATCGTGGTGGTGGAGAACGTCGAGCGGAACATCGAGCTTGGATTGACCCCGGTCGAAGCCACCAAACGCGCCATGCGTGAAGTGACCGGCCCGATCATTGCCACGGCGCTGGTGCTGTGTGCGGTGTTTGTTCCGGCGGCGTTTATCTCCGGTTTGACTGGCCAGTTCTACAAGCAGTTCGCCCTGACCATTGCGATTTCCACGGTAATCTCGGCCTTCAACTCGCTGACCCTGTCACCGGCCCTGGCCGCGGTATTGCTCAAGGGCCATGACGCACCGAAAGACCGGTTCTCCAAGGTGCTGGACAAGATTTTCGGTGGCTGGTTGTTCCGTCCGTTCAACCGCTTCTTCGAGAAAGCCAGCCATGGTTATGTCGGCACCGTTGCCCGTGTGATCCGCTCAAGCGGTATCGCCCTGCTGCTGTACGCCGGCCTGATGGTCCTGACCTTCTTCGGTTTCTCCAGCACCCCGACTGGTTTCGTCCCCGGCCAGGACAAGCAATACCTGGTGGCGTTCGCGCAACTGCCGGATGCCTCGAGCCTGGACCGTACCGAAGACGTGATCAAGCGCATGTCCGACCTGGCCCTGAAACAGCCGGGCGTGGAAAGCGCGGTGGCCTTCCCGGGCCTGTCGATCAACGGCTTCACCAACAGCCCGAACGCCGGCATCGTGTTCGTGACCCTGAAACCGTTCGACGAACGTAAAGACCCGAGCATGTCCGCCGGTGCGATTGCCGGTGCCTTGAACGGCCAGTACGCGAACATCCAGGAAGCCTACATGGCGATCTTCCCGCCGCCGCCGGTACAAGGCCTGGGCACCATCGGTGGTTTCCGCCTGCAGATCGAAGACCGGGGCAACCTGGGCTACGAAGAGCTGTACAAGGAAACCATGAACATCATCAACAAGAGCCACAGCGTGCCGGAACTGGCCGGCCTGTTCACCAGCTACACGGTGAACGTGCCACAGGTCGATGCTGCCATCGACCGGGAAAAAGCCAAGACCCACGGCGTGGCCGTCAGCGACATCTTCGACACCCTGCAGATTTACCTGGGTTCGCTGTATGCCAACGACTTCAACCGCTTCGGGCGCACCTATCAGGTCAACGTTCAGGCCGAACAACAGTTCCGCCTCGAATCCGACCAGATCGGCCAGCTGAAAGTGCGCAACAACAAGGGCGAGATGATCCCGCTGGCGACCTTCATCAAGGTCAGCGACACCTCGGGTCCCGACCGCGTGATGCACTACAACGGCTTCATCACCGCTGAAATCAACGGTGCGGCAGCCCCCGGCTACAGCTCCGGCCAGGCCGAAAAAGCCATCGAGAAACTGCTCAAGGAAGAACTGCCGAACGGCATGACCTACGAATGGACCGACCTGACCTACCAGCAGATCCTGTCCGGCAACACCGCGCTGTTCGTGTTCCCGCTCTGTGTGCTGCTGGCGTTCCTGGTACTGGCGGCTCAGTACGAAAGCTGGAGCCTGCCACTGGCGGTGATCCTGATCGTACCGATGACTCTGCTGTCGGCCATCACCGGGGTGATCGCCTCCGGCGGTGACAACAACATCTTCACCCAGATCGGCCTGATCGTACTGGTGGGCCTGGCCTGCAAGAACGCGATCCTGATCGTCGAGTTCGCCAAGGACAAACAGCTCGAAGGCCTAAACCCGCTGGCGGCGGTTCTGGAAGCTTGCCGTCTGCGTCTGCGGCCGATCCTGATGACCTCCTTCGCGTTCATCATGGGCGTCGTGCCGCTGGTGTTCTCCAGCGGTGCCGGTGCCGAAATGCGTCACGCCATGGGTGTAGCGGTGTTCTCCGGGATGCTTGGGGTAACCTTCTTCGGCCTGTTGCTGACGCCAGTGTTTTACGTACTGATTCGTAACTTTGTCGAGCGCGGCCAAGCGCGCAAAGCCGCCAAGGCCGCCCTGAAGCTGGAGTCGCATTGATGAGTTTGAAAGCCTTCCTGCCGAGCCTGCTGGTACTGGCCCTGAGTGCCTGTGCCGTCGGCCCGGACTACAAGACGCCAACCACCGAGGCGGCCAATATCACGACCGCCACCGATGGCGCCGCCGGCCAGAAGAACTTTGACCGCTCGCGTTTCGAAGGCATCTGGTGGCAGCAGTTCGAAGACCCGACCCTCAACCAGTTGGTGACGCAATCCCTGCAAGGCAACCGCGATCTGCGCGTCGCCTTCGCCCGCTGGAAAGCCGCACGGGCGATCCGCGATGACGTCAGCAACGATGCCATGCCGACCATCACCAGCCGCGTCAGCAGTGATTTGGGCAAAGGCCAGATTCCCGGCCAGACCACCGACCGGGTCAACAGTGAACGCTACGACCTGGGCCTGGATATGGCGTGGGAGATCGATCTGTTCGGCCGCATCCAGCGCAACCTGGAGTCGGCCAACGCCGAACAACAGGCGTTCGAGGCCGATCTGTACCAACTGCAAGTCACCATGATTGCCGAACTGGTGGATTCCTACGGCCAACTGCGCGGGGCGCAACTGCGGGAGAAAATAGCCCTGGCCAACCTGCAGAACCAGCAGGAGTCGCGCAAGATCACCGTCAGCCTGCGTGATGCCGGCGTCGGTGATCAGCTCGACGTGGAGCGTGCCGATGCGCGACTCGCGTCAGTCGAGGCCAGCGTGCCGCAACTGCAGGCCGAACAGGTTCGGCAGAAAAACCGTATCGCCACCCTGCTGGGTGAACGTCCGGACAAGCTGACCGTGGACATGAGCCCGAAAGACCTGCCGGCGATCGCCAAGGCATTGCCGATCGGTGATCCGGGTGAGCTGCTGCAACGCCGTCCGGACATTCGCAGTGCCGAACGCCAATTGGCGTCGGCCACGGCACGTATCGGCGTGGCCAAGGCTGACCTGTTCCCGCGGGTCAGCCTCAGCGGCTTCCTCGGTTTTACCGCCGGGCGCGGTTCGCAGATCGGTTCCTCGGCGGCCAACGCCTGGGCGCTGGGCCCGAGCATTACTTGGGCGGCGTTTGACCTGGGCAGCGTCAAGGCCCGGTTGCGCGGTGCCGACGCCGATGCCGAAGGCGCCCTGGCGACCTATGAGCAACACGTGTTGCTGGCCCTGGAAGAATCGGAAAACGCCTTCAGCGACTACGGCAAACGTCAGCAGCGCCTGATCTCGCTGATTCGCCAGAGCGAGTCCAGCCGCTCGGCCGCCGACCTGGCGGAGATCCGCTACCGCGAAGGCTCGGCCGATTTCCTTGTGCTGCTCGACGCCCAACGGGAACGCCTGGCCGCCGAAGACACCCAGGCCCAGGCTGAAGTCGACCTGTATCGCGGCATCGTCGCGATCTACAAGGCCCTTGGCGGTGGCTGGCAGCCGGAGACGGTCGCCAGCAACTGACCCGATGTTTTAATGCGCTCCTTTGGTTGGCCGCAGCCAACCAATTTCCTTGCCCTGCGTCTCATTCGGTCGCGGGGCTTTTTTTGCCCAGGACTTACCCATCCCCCCTGTAGGAGCTGGCTTGCCAGCGAATGCGGTGTATCGGTCACTTTTCATGTTGGCTGACACAATGCTTTCGCTGGCAAGCCAGCTCCTACCGGGTTAGCGGTGATCCTCAGATTTTTGGTTTTCCTGAACGGTGACCGTGGCAGTAGTCCCCGCCCTCAGGTTGTTTTTACCGGCATAGTCGGCATCGATCTCGATCCGCACCGGCACCCGTTGCGCCAGCTTGATCCAGGTGTAACTGGGGTTGATATTCGCCAGCAGGCGGCCACCGGGCAGGTTTTCCCGGTCGGCAATGGCAAAGGCGATGCTCTGCACTTTGCCGCCGAACGTCTCGCCACTCATCAACTCGATCTTGACCCGGTCGCCCTCCCCGATCCGCGGCAACTTGGTTTCTTCAAAGTAACCGCTGACATAGAACGAATCGCTGTCCACCAACGCCAGCAATGGACCGCCGGCCGAGGCGTAGTCGCCCTCCCGGGTCAGCAGATTGGTGACATATCCAGTCACCGGGGAGACGACGTGGGTACGCTGCAAATCGAGCTCGGACTGGGTCAAGGCCGCGATGGCCAGTTGCACGTTAGCCTGGGCCAACACCAGGTTGGCCTGATTACGCAGCAAGTCAGCCTGGGCCACCGACACGTCGGTGTTGGCTTTTTCCCACTCTTCGCCGGAAATCGCCGAACGATCCTTGAGCGTACGCCGCCGTTGCTCTTCGCTCTGACGTTGTTTGAGCAACGCTTCGCTGGCGGTAATGGTCGCCTGGGCCTGCCCGAGCGAGGCCTTCGCCACCTCAACGGCACGTTTGGCATGCTCCACCGCCAGGATGTAACGCGCCGGATCGATCTCCAGCAACGCCTGGCCTTTGTTCACATGCTGGTTGTCCTGCACGGTCAGGCCGACGATTCGCCCCGAAACGTCGGCGGATAAGGTCACCACATCGGCACGCACCCGGGCATCCCGGGTCCAGGGGGCGCGGGTGTAATGTTCCCAGGCGAACCAACCCAGGATAACGGCCAGCAGTACCACCGCCAGCGTCGTGAGTCGGGAAAGGATGTTCTTCAAGGCATCAGGCTCCCATCACCAGGATCAATGTGGCGCAGACGCAGACGTATAGCGCGCCTTCGAACAACGCTTCGTGCCAGACAAACTGCAGCACACCGAGACGCCGCAACGTCCAGTCCAGCAGCAGGAAAATCGGCACGCCCAGCAGCAGCGCCTGAGCAATCGGGGGCAGGTAGGCACCACCCACTTCCAGATCAATGGGCAAGGACAGGGTCTCCTTCAAGGCCTGCGGGTTGAAAGTAGCCGCGATAACGCTCGACGAACGACACCACGATCAACAGCGACACGCGCATACGGAACACCGACCACAAGTGCTCATGAACATCGGTATGCAGGGCATCCAGTTCGTCGCCCAGGGTGTGGAGGCTATCCAGCACCAGCGCCACTTCGACCCCGGGCCGACCGGCGACCAGCCTCCCCGTTTCCCGCACTGTCGAGAACAGGCGACTTTGCAGATCCGGACTCAGCAGTGCGTTGTTCTGCCCCTGCTGCCTGAGCTGATTCAAGGCAATACCCAGTGCCATGCAGGCCAGGCTGACCTGGAACCGCTCACGCGATTGTGGCTCCCGGGTCGCCGGCAGCAGCCCCAGCATCATGGTCAGGCGATCGACCATACGGCTCTCGAACGCAAACTGCTGCTCATCGGTCGCCGAGGTTTTCAACAAGGCGTACACCTGCTCGCAGCTCTCTTTGTGGAGCCGCCGCATGCGCAAATCCGGCATGAACGGAAAGATCAACGCATACACACTCAACGCCAGCACGGTCGCGCAGGTATAAGCGCCGGCAAACTCGAACCACTGGATCGCGGTGTTCTGGCCAATCCCCACGTTCAACGGGCCGAGCAACAGAAAAGTCGTGAGCCCCAGGCCAATGCCGGTACCTGTAGTGGCGGGACTGGCCAGGCCCACCGCAACGGCGTAGAGCAAGGGCGCCAGCAACAAGGCAAGCATCTCGAAATTGCTGATCATCGGCACAAACATGAACTGAAGCAGTGCCGAGGCCACCAGCGCCAGCCCGAACCCCCGCGCATAGCTTTGAACGGCCAGCAGCGGCCGGGGAAACGTCGACATCAGCGAACACAGGATGCCCACCAGCACCATCGCGCCTCGCGCACCGTCCCAACCGGTTTCGATCCAGATCAGGCCGGCGATCAACAGCGCGGAAAAGGCCCGGACGGCATTCATGGTCGCCAGGGTGAAGTCCAGGTGCAGCGGGTTTTCCCGCCCGCGAAACACGCTGCTGGCGGGTCGCCCGCTCTGGATGGCATCACTCAACTCCAGAATCTGCTCAAGTTGCTGCAGAAGGCGTGCTTGCTCCCAGCGCAACGACCAGGCCAGCGAGCGCAAGGTGGCCGGCAGCGGCTCAGTCAATTGTTCGGCCCTGTAGGCCAGCTCATCAAAGCGTTGTTGCAGCGACGTGAAATGATGGCGCTTTTCACTGGACAGCGAACGCCCCTGCCGCGCCAGTTCATCGAGAAAGGCCAGTTCTTCGGCGCGCAGCCGTTGAATTTCTTCAGGCAACTCGCCCTCCCAGCGCTCGGTCAACAACAACCGCTGGTGGCGCAAGGCGGTCAACCGCGCGGTCAACAACACCAATTGATTGCCCAACAGTTGCACCAGGCCGTTGGCACTGCGCAAGCGCGGGGCATCGTAATACATGTGCCGGCGCACACCCTCCAGGCCGCTGATCTGCCCCAACAGCTGCATTTGTCGGTGCTGGAAATCCGCTTCGCTCTCTTCGGTGCGGATGACGGCGCTGGCATGGGTGGCCAGCAACCGGGTGATTTGATCGATCTTCGCGAAATAGTCCCGTGCCACGGCTTCCGGCCTGGCGGTAAGCAGGCTGACCACGCACACGCAGGCAACCGCCAGCAAGGTTTCGGTGAGGCGGGTCACCGCCAGCAAAAAGGTGCCGTCCTGATCGGGAATCGCCAGCAATGCGATGACCACGGCAGTGTAGCCACTGAGCACGAATGCCCCGGAGCTGGTGTAGCGCAACAGCGTGCCACCGGCGGTGCACAGCGCCAGCCACAGGGCCAGGGTGGTGATGAACGGCAACGGTGCCTGCGCAAATATCGCCATGATTGCCACCGCCACGACCGCCCCCATGGTGGTACCGATGACTTGGCCAAAACTGCGCGCCAGCACCATGCCGCCCAGTGGCTGGCTGATGATGACCACGGCCATGATCGACCACTTGGGTTGGTCCAGATCGAACAAAAACGCCAGATACAGTGTCAACAAACCGGCCGCGATGGTTCGCAGGGTAAACAGCAACACCCCGGGGCCGGGGTTGAGCATGGCCTTGAAGTACTGCAACAACGCTTGCATGGGAACACTCGTCGAGACACCTCCAGCAAGCGTAGTCACTGCTGCGGGGCCTCGACAGGTTTTGCTGTCGACACCGCTTGCAGGCCCATTGAATCGCCAGTGAGCGTCGTCAAGGTTTGACTCAAAGCCTGGCCTGACCGAAGCTGGCGACCTTTGCAAAAGCTCGCCAGCTTCCGGATTCCTGCATGCCCAAGTCCCGCCGCTATCTGTTTATCAGCCTCTTTGCCCTGCTCGTCATCGGCCTAGCGTGGGTTTCTCTGCGCAATACCGCCCCGGTGGTTCCCGAAGCCATACAACATGGCTACAGCGAAGCACTGGCGGCTACCCGGGGTGGTCAACCCGGTGCCGCACGGGTGCTCTATCAGCAATTGGGCCGTCCGGACCTGTCCCCCAAGCGTCGTGTCTGGTTGCATGCCGAGCTGCCCAACTATCCAAGCTCGGTGGCCCTGAAACTGGCGGATGCCGACCTGCAGAACGAGTCGCCCGAGGTCCGTATCGCTGCGATCAGGAGTATCAGCGGCCTGGTACCGAGCGGCCAGCGCAGTCTGCTGCTGGGGCCATTGCTCGATGACAGCGAACAAAGCGTGCGGCTGGCCGCAATCAACGCGCTGCTGGGTTTGTCTCCGGATGAACTCGGCTTGTATTTCGGGCCGCTGGAGCAAGCCATCGATGCCTGGGAGCAAGTGCTCAAGAGCGAGCCGCAAAGCGCCGATAACCAATACCAACTGGCCCGGCTGCACCTGCACAACGCCGAGCTCAAGGAAGCGCAACAGGCGCTGGACAACACCCTGCGCCTGGCACCGGACAACCTGCCGGCGCTGGTGCTGCAAATCGAAGTGCTGGATAAACAGGGCCAAAACGACGCCGCCCGGCAGTTGTTGGCCAGGCAACTCCAGGCACAACCCGATTCGGCCTACCTGCAACATGCCCTGGGGCTCTGGCTGCTGCATCACGAGCAAAGCGAATTCGCCCTGCTCGGCCTGTCCAAAGCCGTTGAACTCGAGCCCAATAACCGGGATTACCGCTACGACCTGGCCACCACATTGCACAGTGAGCAAGAGCTCGACGCGGCGCAGAAACAGTTGCAGGAAATCGTTCAGCGCCATCCGAACGATCGCAAGGCACGGGTGCTGCTGATCAGTTACTGGAAGGAAAGCGGGCAACTGCAAAACGTGCAGATCCTGTTGGCCCAACTCGAACAGATGAACCCCGATGATCCGGCGTTGCAACAAGGGCTTTGACCCCGCCTGAAATTTCGTTGAACCGTCGTCCCGGCCCAGGGTCAAGTGAAAAGGCAGCCCGTTGCGGCAGTGCGCGGCGGGTTTCTCGATCCGGGCATGCAGATGATCACCAAGCCCTTTACCTTTGATCTGTTGACGGCGAAGGTGCGGGAGATGATCAGCGCCTGAATGCTTATGAAAGCATGTCTTGCATCAGTTCCTGCAATTTATCCAGATCGAAAGGTTTGTCCAGGATCGGCGCCGTGCGGGTGATCGGGCTGTCGGTCTCACGGATTTCCTGGGCATAGCCGCTGATGAAAATCACCTTGAGTTCCGGTCGCAGCTTCACGGCGGGTTCGGCGATCTGCACGCCGGAGATGCCACCGGGCAGGCGGAAGTCGGTGATCATCATGTCCAGGTGCGGTTTGCTCGCGAGGATTTCAAAAGCCTGCTCGCCGTTTTCCGCCTGCAACACGCGGTAACCCTCGCCCGACAGATAAGCGGACAGCACCATCAGAATCGAGGGATCGTCCTCGACGACGAGTACTACATCTTGTGCATCTTCGCTCATGGGAAGCCTTTGTTCGGTCGATTGCTGCTGATACGACCGTGGGGTCGATCAGAGGTTGCGTTTATCCGGCTGTTTTCCTGCAGCGGCAGACAAACGCGAAACAAGGCGCCTTCGTCAATCCTGCTCTGGACCGTAATAGTACCGCCATGGGCGGTGACAATCTGTTCTGAAATAAACAATCCCAAGCCCAGTCCGGCACCGATATGTTTGGCCGATACCCGTTCGAACTGCTGGAAAATCCGCTTCTGGTTTTCTTCGCTGATACCGATCCCCTGGTCCTGCACGTCCACCAGCGCCCGGCCCTCTTCACTGTAGACTCTCACCGAGACCAGGCCCTTGGCCCCGTAGCGCAAAGCGTTGCTCAACAGGTTGGAAATCACCTGTTCAATACGAAATTCATCCCAATTTCCGATCACCGGTTGCTCGGCATCCAGCGTGACCGACGCCTCGGCGGCGTCGATTTGTTGGGAAAAGTTGTGCATCACGTCGCGAACCAGCGTCGAAAGGTCGAAACACGTCGACCGGATCGACAACTTGCCGGTGCGAATACGCGAAACGTCGAGCATGTCTTCGATCAAGCGTATGAGGCTTTTGATCTGCCGTTCGTCGCGGTCGACCATGGCGTGCATCTTGTCCAGGGTGAAGGCGGCGGCGTTGTCCCGGGCCAGGTGCATCTTGCGCAACTGGGTTTCCAGGATCAGGCCGTTGAGCGGCGTACGGACTTCGTGGGCGACGATGGACATGAAGTCATCGCGCATGCGCACCGCCTGCTCCAGTTCCAACTGGGTGTTTTGCAGTTGCTTGAGCAATGCCTCCTGCTCACGGCGGCTCTGCTCCAGGGCCAGCACTTGTTCCTTCATCGCCTTGCTCTGGCGATACAGGTCGACGAACACATTGACCTTGCTCTTGACCGCGAGGATGTCCAGCGGCTTGTGCAGGAAGTCCACGGCGCCGCTTTCATAGCCCTTGAACGCGTAGTTCAGTTCACGCCCGGCGGCGCTGACGAAGACGATCGGAATATTCCTGGTTTTTTCTGTACCGCGCATCAACTCGGCCAGCTCGAAACCGTTCATGCCGGGCATCTGCACATCGAGGATGGCCATGGCGAATTCGTGTTGCAACAGCAGGGACAAGGCTTCGTCGGCGGACTGCGCCTTGTACACGATTCGGTCCTTACGCTTGATCAGCGCTTCGAGCGCCAGCAGATTCTCCGGCAGATCGTCGACGATCAGCAGATTGGCCTGGATATTACTTAGCATGCGATTCGTTCCAGCTCGACAGGCAGACGGCCGATGCCACCGGCGGAGGCACCGATCACGATCACTTCGATAGCCGGCAAGTTCGTTGCACTGTTCATGATTTTCGGTAGATCCGCTCTTGTTTGACCAGCGGCTCGAACTGATTGCCGAAGGCTGAAAAATTCGGGGTTTCCTTACTGCCCAACACCAAAAAACCGCGATGGCAGAGGGATTCATGAAACAGTCCGAATGCCCGATCCTGAAGTTTTTTATTAAAATAAATCAGTACGTTACGACATGAAATTAATTGAGTTTCTGAAAATACGCTGTCCGTCGCCAGGCTGTGATCGGCGAAGGTCACGTTCTCGCGCAGTGTCTTGTCGAAAATCGCGTAGCCATAAGCCGCCGTATAGTAGTCGGCAAAAGAACACTGGCCACCGGCCTGCTGGTAATTAGCAGTGTAGGCGCGGACATTCTCCATCGAGAAAATCCCTTGCCTGGCCTTTTCCAGCGAGCGCGGATTGATGTCAGTGGCGTAGATGATCGTGCGGTCGAGCAAGCCTTCTTCGCGCAGCACAATGGCCATCGAATACACCTCTTCACCGGTGCTGCATCCGGCGATCCAGATCTTGAGCGAAGGGTAGGTTCGCAGCAGCGGCACCACCTCCTTGCGGATGGCCAGGAAGTGCGAAGGGTCGCGAAACATCTCGCTGACCGGAATGGTCAGCAATTGCAGCAATTGCATGAACGCGGCGGGGTCGTGCAGGACCTTTTCCTGCAACGCCGAGATGGTGTTGCACTCGAACTGGCTCAGCGCATGGTTGACCCGGCGCTTGATCGAAGCGCCGGAGTAATCGCGAAAATCGTAGCTGTACTTGAGGTAAATCGCCTCGATCAACAAGCGCAATTCGATTTCGCTGTTTCGCTCCATTGAAAAATTGCGCTCCACTAGATACGTTCCACCTTCGGTAACCACACACGAATCAGCGAAAACAGGCGATCCAGGTCGATGGGCTTGGCCAGGTAATCGTTGGCGCCGGCCTGCCGGCAGCGCTCCTGGTCGTCCTTCATGGCCTTGGCCGTCACCGCGATGATCGGCAGCTTGCGCCAGCGCGGGTCCTTGCGGATTTCAACAATGGCTTCGAAACCATCCATCCGCGGCATCATTACGTCCATCAACACCAGATCGATGTCTTGCACCTCATTCAATCGTTCAATCGCTTCGCGGCCGTTGCGACCAATGACCACCACTGCGCCTTTTTGCTCCAGCGCACTGGTGAGGGCAAAAATGTTGCGCACATCGTCATCCACCAGCAGCACTTTGCGGCCCTCGAAGACCTTGTCGCGGCTGCGAGCGACCTTGAGCATCTTCTGCCGTTCATGGGACAACCGCGATTCGACTTTGTGCAGAAAAAGCGTCACCTCATCCAGCAGCCGCTCCGGCGAGCGTGCGCCCTTGATGATGATCGAACGCGAATACTTGCACAGTTCAGCCTCTTCATCCCGGGTCAGGTTGCGCCCGGTATAGACGATGACCGGTGGAAAGGAGCAGAGGTCTTCGCTGGACATGCGCTTGAGCAGGTCATTACCGAGCATGTCCGGCAGTTTGAGGTCGATGATCATGCAATCGAAAACCGAGGCCCGCAGCAGGTCCAGCGCCTCCTGCGCCAGGCCAACGGCAGTGATCTCGAGATCATCGTCGCCGATCAGGCGGGCAATGCTGTCGCGCTGCAAGTCGTCGTCCTCGACCAGCAGCACGCGCTTGACCTTCTGGGTCAGCTTGGCCTCGAGGCGTGCAAATACGTCCTTGAGTTCCTCGCGGGTGGTCGGTTTGACCGCATAGCCAATGGCGCCCATGTGCATCGCTGCTTCAACCCGGTCCTCGACCGAAATCACATGCACCGGGATGTGCCGGGTTTCGGCGTGTTCCTTCAGGCGTTGCAGCACGGTCAGGCCGGAGTGATCCGGCAGGCGCATGTCCAGCAGGATCGCGTCGGGGATGAACGTCTTGGCCAGGTCGTAGCCTTCGTCGGCGCCATGGGCCACCAGGCACTGATAACCCAGTTCATGGGCAAGGTCGTAGAGGATGTGCGCAAAGTTCGGCTCATCTTCCACCACCAGAATGCAGCGGCGGGTGAACGGACCGTTGTTGCGATCGTCGTCGAAACGCGGAATGTCGATGTCGGCCATCAGTGGCGACAATGTGGGCGGCAATACACTCGGCGCAGCCGCCACAGGAGCGGCTCGCATCAGTTCGACAGGCCCTTCGCCCGGTTCTATGTATTGCTGTGGCAAGACCAGGGTAAACACACTGCCCTGCCCCGGCGTGCTGGTCACACTGATGGAGCCGCCGAGCAAGGCCGCCAGATCACGGGAGATCGACAAACCCAGTCCGGTGCCGCCATAACGCCGATTGGTGGTGCCATCGGCCTGACGGAATGCCTCGAAAATGCTGTCGTACTGCTGCGCCGCAATGCCGATCCCGGAATCACGGACGCTGAACGCGATGCCGTCGTTCGGCACCGTGGCGACGGACAGGCACACGCTGCCGCTTTCAGTGAATTTGACGGCGTTGGACAGCAGGTTCTTGAGCACCTGCTCCAGGCGCTGGCGGTCGGTGAACAGCATCAGCGGCGCGCCGTCCTGCACATCCAACTGGAAATCCAGCTGTTTGTCCGACGCCAACGGCTGAAACAGACCGCGCAGGCCCTCGACCAGACGCGCCACGCTGGTGTTCTCCGGACGGATCTCCAACTTGCCGGCCTCGACCTTGGAAATGTCCAGAATGTCGTTGATCAGGTTGAGCAAGTCATTGCCGGCGGAGTAGATCGATTCGGCGAATTTGACCTGCTCGGCGCTGAGGTTTTCCTCCGGATTTTCCGCCAGCAGCTTGGCCAGGATCAACGAACTGTTCAGCGGCGTGCGCAACTCGTGGGACATGTTGGCGAGGAATTCGGACTTGTACTTGCTCGAGCGCTGCAACTCTACGGCACGTTCTTCGAGCTGGATCCGGGCCTGATTGAGCTCGGTATTCTTCAGCTCCATGGCGTCGCGTTGCTCGGCCAGAGCTTGTGCCTGTTCGGCGAGCTGTTCGTTGGTCTGCTCCAGCTCCACCTGCTGGATTTCCAGGTGCGCCTGGGACTCCTTGAGAATCCGTGACTGTTCTTCGAGCTCTTCGTTGGCGGTCTTGAGCTCTTCCTGCTGAACTTGCAACTCTTCGTTGAGTTGCTGGGTTTCGGCCAACACCTCCTGCAAACGCTGACGATAGCGTGCAGCCTCGATCGAGGTGCCGATGTTGCCGGCAATCAGCTCAAGCAATTCAATGTCACGGTCCGTCAGTGAGCGCAGAAAGCCCAGTTCGATCACGCCATTGACCCGCTCGTCATCACTGGTGGGCACCACCAGCACACTGCGCGGCAAACCTTCGCCGAGGCCGGAGCTGACTTTGAAGTAATCAACCGGTACCTCGTCCAGGCGAATCAACCGTGCCTGTTGCGCCACCTGGCCGACAATGCCTTCTTCGCTGTAAATCTGTTGCTCCCGCTCTTCTTGCTCACGGGAAAACCCGTAGGTGGCGATGCGTTTGAGGCCGCCGTGGTCTTCGCGCACATAAATAGCCGCCACGGCGGTGCCAAGGTACTGCGCACAAAATTGCAGAATATTGCGTCCCAGCAGGCTCAGGCTCAACTGTCCCAGCACCTGCCCGGCGAGTTGAGTCTGACCGTTGCGCAACCAGGCTTGCTGCTCCAGGCGATGGGCGCTGGCCTGTTGGGCAGCGAGGTTGACGCCGTAGCTTTGCGAAAGATTGAGCAAATCGCGGCGCCCGACATACGCCAGCAAGCCACTGACGCCGGCAATGAACAACAGATAGAGGCTGATACTCCAGACTGTGGTGCGCCGCACGTCTTCATTGCGAGCGGTGCGCAGTTGTTGCTCGGAGTCGATCACGTCCTCGAATTGCTTGCGAATTTCATCGGTCAGGCGTTTGCCGCGTCCGGCCTTGACCACGGCGCGATAGTCACCGCTGCTGCGCTGCAAATCGATCAGCGATTGCGCGTAGCTGGCCCATTCCAGCTGCAATGCCTGCAACCGCAGCAAGCGGTCAGTCTGCACCGGGTTGTCGGCGGTCAGCTCGAGCAAGGTGTTGAGGGCCACGGCAATTCGCGGTTTGGCGGTTTCGTAGGGATCGAGGAAATGTTCGTCGCCACTGAGCAGGAAACCGCGCATCCCGGTTTCCAGGTCCACGGTCAGCTTGAGCGCTTCATTGGCGTTATTGATCACCCGGTCGGTGTGTTGCACCCACTGGATCGTCGACAGTAAATAGCTGATCAGCGAAACGAAGAACACCGCGCTGATGAGGCCCAGACCCAACGGCAGGCTGATGTTGCGGCTCAGGAGTTTACGAAATCGTTGCTCATCAACCGTGGACGCGGAGGTCATGGGTCAGGCCTTGTCGAACTGTCGGGATGCAAGGAGTTTGCCGCAAAACTGGCACATTGATCCAATTTTCTGACATGGTTTCGCGCAAGGTCCTACATTCCGCTGCGACCGCGCAAAGCGGCGGGTTATCCTTGCGTGACCTGCGCCGCACTCTTTTTTGCATCGCGTCGGGAACTTGTCGGGATCCGCCACTTACTGATGCAAGAAGCTGGTATTTTCGAACGCTGGCAATGCCAATTTTATCGGGAATCTCACTATGTCATCCGTCAACGGCTCCACCATCCTTGTCGTCGAAGACGATGCCATCGTGCGCATGCTGATCGTCGATGTACTGGAGGAGTTGGAGTTCAAGGTGCTAGAAGCCAATGGCAGCGAGCAGGCGCTGGAGACACTCAAGGACTTGAGCCAGCACATTGATCTGATGATGACCGACGTGGGCTTGCCGAACATGGACGGCCGCGAACTGGCCAATGAAGCACGTGTTTTACGTCCAGCCTTGCCGATCCTGTTTGCCAGCGGTTATGCCGAAACCATCGAAGTGCCTCAAGGCATGCACTTGATCGGCAAACCGTTCTCCATCGATCAGTTGCGCGACAAGGTCAAAGACATTCTCGAGTGACGTTGCGATCCGCTGTGGTTTAATGCGCGCCTTTTTCGTCCCTGCCCTGTCTTCGCTTCAAGGAATTCCCGTACATGAACCAGCCCCGCGCAACCAAAGTCCTGGTCATTGGTTACGTCTGGCCCGAGCCCCGCTCTTCCGCGGCCAGCGGGCATGTCATGCAAATCCTCGAGGTTTTCCTGCAGCAAGGCTGGGACATCACGTTCAGCAGCCCGGCGGGCTTCGGCGAACAACGCGCAGACCTGACGGCGTTGGGCATTCGCGAAGTGCCGATCGAGCTGAACAACAGCAGTTTCGACGAGTTCATCAGCGAACTGGCGCCGGACATCGTGTTGTTCGATCAATTCATGATGGAGGAACAGTTCGGATGGCGGGTCGAGAAGCATTGTCCCGATGCCCTGCGCGTGCTCGAAAGCTGCGACCTGCAAAGCCTCAGGCATGGCCGGCATCAACGCCTCAAGGAGCGTTTGAAAACCAGTGATGACAACAATGACTTCAGTGGCCTGTTCGCCCAGGCAGAGCGTGAAGAATTTGAACACATGGCCAACACCGATCTGGCAAAGCGCGAAATCGCCTCGTTTTATCGTTGTGATTTGACGCTGATGGTTTCCGAAGTGGAAATCGAATTGCTGGTCGAGCAGTTCAGGATTCCACGCAACTTGTTGCACTGGTGCCCATTGATGGTCGATCTTCCGGCCAGCGCACCGGTAGCGTTCGAAGACCGGGCGCACTTTCTGCATATCGGCAACTTTCGCCATGCACCCAATTGGGATGCGGTGCTCTGGTTGAAAACCGCGATCTGGCCGCTGATTCGCGAGCAACTACCCAGCGCTCAATTGCATATCTATGGTGCCTACACACCACCCAAGGCCACTGCGCTACATAACGCGGCGCAGGGGTTCCACGTAATGAACTGGGCAGAGGACGCCTTGCAGGTGATGTCGGCGACGCGGGTGTGCCTGGCGCCCTTGCGTTTTGGCGCAGGTATCAAGGGCAAAATCGTCGATGCAATGCTCTGTGGCACACCGAATGTGACGACGCCAGTCGGTGCGGAGGCGATGCATGGCGAAGAGACTTGGCCCGGTGCAGTGACCCGTTCGGCACGCGAGTTCGCCGATCATGCCGTGCAACTGCACAACGACAAGGCCCTATGGTTGAGCGCCCAGAATCAAGCCCGCGCTTTGTTGGCCAGTCGCTACCAGCCGTCCATTCATGGCCCGGCGTTGATTGAACGGCTGGTTGCTTGTCAGCGGCACCTGTCCGACATTCGGCGAGATAACTTTACCGGCAGCATGTTGCGCCATCACCACCACAAAAGTACTCAATACATGGCGCAATGGATTGAAGCGAAAAACCGGGCCCAATGAGTCGCCGAAAATAACCCTGTATAAAACTCACTAGATAACTTATTAACAATACGAAACACCCCGCCACTCCTGCCTGAGTCGCATGAGTGGCTTTCCTGTTTTTTAGTTGCTATAAAACCCCTCTCCGCCAAATGCGATAAAGCATTTGGCGCATAAACAACTGTATCCAACCCACTTGCACGGACGCACTATGGACGACAATAACGAAATACAACCAAGCTTTGAGTATGGCAACTATAAACCCACACTCAACGACTGGATGAGTAATATTCCAATCATCGAAAACTTGACGCTCGGCGAGCTGATTTTGCCTGGCGCACATAATACCGGCTCAGACAAGAACGGTAACTATATCTGGGCACCAACCATGCACTGGGCCGTCTGCCAAAACGACTCGTTTTATTATCAACTGATGAACGGCGCCAGGGCATTCGACATCAGACTTGAATTTGACATGAATATCAGGAATGGCAATAGTTACTCGTATTTTTACTTTCACCATAACGGAATACGCTCCTATCGCGAGCTCTCTCAGCTCGCTCAGGATGTATCCAGCTTTCTAGTGCATAATCCCGATGAGTTCATAATCCTCGACTTCCACAAACTGGAACGTGGAAATCGTCCCGTTAACTTCAAGGAATTCAGTGACCGCCTCGTGCGCAGTTTAGGCGAACTCATCATTCCTCCTGAACACAGCCGCAAGACGCTTGGACAGTTGAAACGCATCAGCAGGACTCAACGGGTACTGCTCGCCGCCGATCATCACCCGGACCTGGACCCACAAGCCTTTTGCAGGAGCGTTCAACATAAATGGAGCGGCTCCGCCATCACCGATGTCCAATACCTCGAATCTTTTATTGAAACCGTCATGACGACCCCTCCCTCTTCAAGTTTCCCATGGTCTCTATCTGCCACCGCTTACTCCGTCGTCGGTGGCCCGGTTAGCATCCCCAAAGAGCTGAATGATTGGTTCGATGTAAACAAACCATGGATTCACAAATGCAGCATTATCAATGTGGATTTTTTTGAAGAGTCAAACCTGGTTCACAACTGCCGCGCGGCAAACGTAATGAAGGCCCAATCCCGCCTCAAGCAACAGCGGCCATGAGGCAATGGTGCGCGGTTTTTTGATATCCGCCTGGGCGTACGTTCAAACGGCAGAGTAGCGTTATCCATCCGGCTGGAGGCATGATCAGGGCGGGATAACAACACAAGCGCCCTGACATGACCCGCACCGCCAGAGTCACCGATCCTTCCTATGAATTGATGGACGACCACAACGGGTTGTCCATCATCTACCGTCAGCATGGCTTTCCCTGCCCGCTGGTGCGCTGGCATTTCCACAAGGAATACGAGTTGCACCTGATCGTCGCCAGTTCCGGCAAGGTGTTCATTGGCGATTACATCGGCAACTTCTATCCGCAAACCCTGTTCCTGACCGGCCCCAACTTGCCCCACAACTGGATCAGCCAGGTGGCCGAGGACGAAGTGGTGCCCAAGCGCGACATGCTGGTCAACTTCACCGACGAGCTGTTCGACAGCGGCTATCAGGTGTTTGCCGAACTCAAGACCCTGGCGCCGCTGCTGGAGCGCGCGCAATACGGCATCGAGTTTCGCTGCAAGCACACCATCGCCCAGGCCATGGACTTGATGCAGCGCATCGCCGAAACCAGCGGCGTCACCCGGCTCGGGCACTTTTTCATTCTGCTGGAGTTGCTCGCGGCCACCGACGACTACCAATTGCTCTCTGGCGCCACGACGCCACAACTGGCCGACGAGCACAACATCGATCGCACCAACCGCGCAGTGGATTACATTTTTGCCCACTACGCCCGGGACTTGACGCTGGAGGAAGTCGCCGAGCACCTGGGCATGAAGCCCACGTATTTCAGCCGCGTATTCAAGCAGGCCACCGGGCGCAATTTCGTCGAATTCGTCAATCGCCTGCGCATCAGCAAGTCCTGCGAGTTGCTGGCCGATGGCGACAAGCCGGTCACTGACGTGTGCTTCGAATCGGGCTTCAACAATATTTCCAACTTCAACCGGCGCTTCCAGCAACTCAAGGGCATGACCCCGTCGCACTACCGGCGGTTGGTGGTGCAGCGGTTGACCGAGCAAAACCTCGGCTGAAGACATACCTCAAATCCCTGTGGGAGCGAGCCTGCTCGCGATGGCGGTGTGTCAGTTTGCAAAATGTCGTCTGACACGACGCATTCGCGAGCAGGCTCGCTCCCACAGGTACAGCGTTACCCCCTGAAACCTGTACGGATTCAATACCCCTCCTTCGCTGAAAAGCCCTTCCCTGCGTCTACCTGCCAAAACCCCAGTGCAAAAAAGTATCGATCAAAGTGCGATGGATGATTTGTCTCGCCCTCCATTGAAGGATGTAATCAGTGCACATTCTTCCCTCCGCAGGAAGACACAAAAACAATAACTGTCCTTCTGTAACCCATTGGGTGCAGAAAAGGAGTGCACGATGCAACCGTCAGTAAAAGCTCTGCTCGCCCTCACCTGCATGACCCTCAGTAGCGCCAGTCTCGGCGCCCAGACCCTGACCATCGCCACCGTCAACAACAGCGACATGATCCGCATGCAAAAGCTCTCGAAAACCTTCGAGGCCGAGCATCCGGACATCAAGCTCAATTGGGTGGTGCTCGAAGAAAACGTCCTGCGCCAGCGCCTGACCACCGACATCGCCACCCAGGGCGGGCAGTTCGACGTGCTGACCATCGGCATGTACGAAGCCGCACTCTGGGGTGCCAAGGGCTGGCTGGCGCCGATGAAGGATTTGCCGGCCAGCTATGCCCTCGATGACGTGTTCCCGTCGGTGCGCGAAGGCCTGTCGGTCAAAGGCTCGCTGTATGCCCTGCCGTTCTACGCCGAAAGCTCGATCACCTATTACCGCACCGACCTGTTCAAGGACGCCGGCCTGACCATGCCCGAGCGCCCGACCTGGGAGCAGATCGGTGAATTCGCCGCCAGGCTCAACAAACCCGAGCAGGAACAGTACGGCATCTGCCTGCGGGGCAAGGCCGGCTGGGGCGAGAACATGGCGCTGATCAGCACCGTCGCCAATGCCTACGGCGCTCGCTGGTTCGATGAACAGTGGCAGCCGGAATTCAACGGCCCCGAGTGGAAAAGCGCGCTGAATTTCTACGTCGACACCATGAAGAAATCCGGCCCGCCGGGCGCCTCGAGCAATGGTTTCAATGAAAACCTGGCGTTGTTCAACAGCGGCAAATGCGCGATCTGGGTCGATGCCAGCGTCGCCGGCTCGTTCGTCACCGACAAGGCCCAGAGCAAGGTCACCGATCACGTCGGTTTCACTTATGCGCCGCATCAAGTCACCGACAAGGGCTCGGCCTGGCTGTACTCCTGGGCACTGGCCATTCCCACCAGTTCCAAAGCCAAGGAAGCAGCGAAAACCTTCAGCGCCTGGGCCACTTCCAAAGAATACGGCGCACTGGTCGCGGAAAAAGACGGCATCGCCAACGTGCCGCCGGGTACCCGGGCCTCGACCTACAGCGAGGCGTACATGAGCGCTGCGCCATTCGCCAAGGTCACGCTGGAATCACTCAAGGCCGCGGACCCGAGCAAGCCGGGCGCCAGGCCTGTGCCGTACATCGGCATCCAGTTGGTGACCATTCCCGAGTTCCAGGGCATTGGTACCCAGGTCGGCAAGTCCTTCTCTGCAGCGTTGATCGGCCAGACCACGGCCGACCAGGCATTGGCGGCGGCCCAGCAAACCACCGAGCGCGAGATGAAGCGCGCGGGTTATCCCAAGTAACCCAGACCCCGCTCTCGCCTCCTGTGAGAGCGAGCCTGCTCACGATGACGGGCTCCCATTCAACATTGTGGGTGACTGATACAGCGCTATCGCGAGCAGGCTCGCTCCTACAGTGGATATCCATAAGTCTGTATGACTCGGTTCTGATCACCATGAATACATCAACTGCCAAAGCTCACATGGACATTGTCCAACCCCAGCGCAAACGCCGCGTGACCAATCCCGGCTGGTTTCTGGTCAGCCCTTCGGTGGCATTGCTGCTGTTGTGGATGATCGTGCCACTGGGCATGACCGTCTACTTCTCGACCATCCGCTACAACTTGCTCAATCCCGGCGAGAACGCGTTCGTCGGGCTGGAAAATTTCACCTACTTCCTCACCGATTCGGGCTTCCTGCCCGGCGCCACCAACACGCTGTTGCTGGTGGGCAGCGTGCTGCTGATCAGTGTGGTGTTCGGCGTGCTGATCAGTGCGCTGCTGGAGGCCAGTGAGTTTTTCGGTCGCGGCATCGTGCGGGTGATGCTGATCTCGCCGTTTTTCATCATGCCCACGGTGGGCGCGCTGATCTGGAAGAACCTGATCTTCCATCCGGTATCAGGGATTCTCGCCTACGTCTGGAAGCTGTTCGGTGCGCAACCGGTGGACTGGCTCGCGCACTACCCGCTGCTGTCGATCATCATCATTGTCTCGTGGCAATGGCTGCCCTTCGCGATCCTGATCCTGATGACCGCCATGCAGTCCCTCGACCAGGAACAGAAAGAAGCCGCGCGCCTGGACGGTGCCGGACCCATCGCGATTTTCTGGCACTTGACCCTGCCGCACCTGGCGCGGCCGATTGCGGTGGTGGTGATGATCGAAACCATCTTCCTGCTCTCGGTGTTCGCCGAAATCTTCACCACCACCAACGGCGGCCCCGGCTACGCCTCGACCAACCTCGCCTACCTGATCTACAACCAGGCGCTGGTGCAGTTCGACGTCGGCATGGCCTCGGCGGGCGGCTTGATCGCCGTGGTCATCGCCAACATCGCCGCGATCATTCTGGTGCGAATGATCGGCAAAAACCTGACCGACAAAGCCTGAGGCCTGCCATGACTCTTCAACAATCCCGTCGTTTGCAAAGCCTGCTGCTCGGTACATTGGCCTGGGCCATCGCGATCCTGATTTTCTTCCCGATCTTCTGGATGGTACTGACCAGTTTCAAGACCGAAATCGATGCCTTCGCCACGCCGCCGCAGTTCATCTTCATGCCGACGCTGGAGAACTACCTGCACATCAACGAGCGCAGCGACTATTTCAGTTTCGCCTGGAACTCGGTGGTGATTTCCTTCAGCGCCACGGCCCTGTGCCTGCTGATCGCGGTGCCTGCGGCCTACTCCATGGCGTTCTACGAAACCCAGCGCACCCGAGGCACACTGCTATGGATGCTCTCGACCAAGATGCTGCCGCCGGTGGGCGTGCTGATGCCGATCTACCTGCTGGCCAAGAGTTTCGGCCTGCTCGATACGCGCATTGCACTGATCGTCATCTATACGCTGATCAACCTGCCGATCGTGGTCTGGATGATTTACACCTACTTCAAGGACATCCCCAAGGACATCCTCGAAGCCGCGCGCCTGGACGGCGCAACGCTGGCGCAGGAAATGCTCCGGGTGTTGCTGCCCATCGCCAAGGGCGGACTGGCGTCCACGGTGTTGCTGTCGCTGATCCTGTGCTGGAACGAGGCCTTCTGGTCGCTGAACCTGACCTCGTCGAAAGCCGCGCCATTGAGCGCATTGATCGCCGCGTACTCAAGCCCCGAAGGACTGTTCTGGGCCAAGTTGTCGGCCGTCTCGACCCTGGCCTGTGCGCCGATCCTGATCTTCGGCTGGATCAGCCAGAAACAACTGGTTCGCGGCCTGTCGTTCGGCGCCGTGAAATGAATCAAAAGCAAAAGATCGCAGCCTTCGGCAGCTCCTACACAGAGCCCCCAAGCACCGCGACTCCCCTGTAGGAGCTGCCGCAGGCTGCGATCTTTTGATCTTAAACAACAACAAACGGAGGCCCATCACCATGGCCAACCTGAAAATCAAGAATCTGCAAAAAGGCTTCGAAGGCTTTTCCATCATCAAGGGCATTGACCTGGAAGTGAACGACAAGGAATTCGTGGTCTTCGTCGGCCCGTCGGGTTGCGGCAAATCCACGTTGCTGCGGCTGATCGCAGGGCTGGAAGAAGTCAGTGGCGGCACCATCGAACTCGATGGCCGCGACATCACCGAAGTGAGCCCGGCCAAGCGCGACCTGGCGATGGTGTTCCAGACCTACGCCCTGTATCCGCACATGAGCGTGCGCAAGAACATGTCGTTCGCCCTCGACCTGGCCGGCGTGGCGAAGGCCGAGGTGGAGAAAAAGGTCAGCGAAGCGGCGCGCATCCTCGAACTGGGGCCTATGCTGGAGCGCAAGCCCAAGCAACTGTCCGGCGGCCAGCGCCAGCGCGTGGCGATTGGCCGGGCTATCGTGCGCAACCCGAAAATTTTCCTGTTCGACGAACCGTTGTCCAACCTTGATGCCGCCCTGCGCGTGCAGATGCGCCTGGAACTGTTGCGCCTGCACAAAGAACTGCAAGCCACGATGATCTACGTGACTCACGATCAGGTCGAAGCGATGACCATGGCCGACAAAGTGGTCGTACTCAATGGCGGCAAGATCGAGCAAGTCGGCTCGCCGCTGGACCTCTATCACCAGCCGGCCAACCTGTTTGTCGCGGGGTTTCTGGGCACACCGAAAATGGGCTTTCTCAAAGGCAAGGTCACACGCACCGACAGTCAGGGCTGTGAAGTGCAACTGGACGCCGGAACCCGCATCAGCCTGCCCTTGAGCGGCAGGCATTTGAGCGTCGGGAGTGCGGTGACGCTGGGCATCCGCCCCGAGCATCTGGAACTGGCCAAACCCGGCGACTGCACCTTGCAGGTCACCGCCGATGTCAGCGAACGCCTGGGCAGCGACACCTTCTGCCACGTCCTGACCTCGTCCGGCGAAGCCCTGACCATGCGGGTTCGCGGCGATCTGGCCAGCCGTTATGGCGAAACCCTGAGCCTGCACCTGGATGCGCAACACTGCCATTTATTCGATGCCGACGGCGTGGCACTGACCCGCCCGCTGCGCGTTGCTGCCTGATTTCAGAGAGCCTGCGATGAAACTGAACAAACACAACCTCAGCCGCCTCGCGCCTGAAGTGGTCCTGCCCGCCTACGCGTTGGGCGATACCCGCCAAGGCATCGCGCACATCGGCGTCGGCGGTTTCCATCGCGCCCACCAGGCGTTTTACTCCGATGCACTGATGAATACCGGAGAAGCGCTGGACTGGGCAATCTGTGGTGTCGGCCTGCGCGCCGAGGACCGCCGCGCCCGTGACGATCTCAAGGATCAGGACTACCTGTTCACCCTGTTCGAACTTGGTGATAACGACGACACCGAGGTGCGGGTGATCGGGGCAATTCGCGACATGTTGCTGGCAGAGGACGATGCCCAGGCGTTGATCGACAAACTGACCAGTCCCGAGATCCGCATCGTCTCGCTGACCATCACCGAAGGCGGTTACTGCATCGACGACAGCACCGGTGAGTTCATGGCGCACTTGCCGCAGATTCAGCATGACCTGGCGCATCCGGAGGCGCCGAAAACCGTGTTCGGTTTCCTCTGTGCCGCACTGGCCAAGCGTCGCGCCGCCGGCACGCCGGCCTTCACCCTGATGTCCTGCGATAACCTGCCGCACAACGGTGCCGTCACCCGTAAGGCGCTGCTAGCCTTCGCCGCCTTGCACGACGGCGAATTACGCGACTGGATAGACGCCAACGTCAGTTTCCCCAACGCCATGGTCGACCGCATCACGCCGACGACCAGTTCCCGGCACCGCCTGCAACTGGCCGACCAGCATGGGGTGGACGATGCCTGGCCAGTGGTCTGCGAACCCTTTGTGCAATGGGTGCTGGAAGACAAGTTCGTCAACGGTCGCCCGGCCTGGGAAAAGGTTGGCGTGCAGTTCACCGACGACGTCACGCCCTACGAAGAAATGAAGATCAAGCTGCTCAACGGCAGTCATCTGGCGCTGACGTACCTGGGATTCCTCAAGGGTTACCGCTTCGTCCATGAGACCATGAACGACCCGCTGTTCGTGCGCTACATGCGCGCCTACATGGACCTGGATGTGACGCCGCAGCTGCCGGCGGTGCCGGGAATTGACCTGGCCGAGTACAAGAACACCCTGGTGACGCGCTTCTCCAATCAGGCGATTGCCGATCAGCTTGAACGGGTGTGTTCGGACGGCTCGTCGAAGTTTCCGAAATTCACCGTGCCGACCATCAACCGCTTGATCGCCGATGGCCGTGAGACCAAGCGAGCAGCGTTGGTGGTGGCGGCGTGGGCGCTGTACCTCAAGGGCGTGGATGAGCATGGCGAGACCTATTCGATCCCGGACCCACGCGCAGCGTTCTGCCAGGCGCTGGTGGCCGATGATGTGTTGATTACCCAGCGATTGTTGGCGGTCGAGGAGATTTTTGGTACGGCCATTGCGCGCTCACCGGAGTTTGTCGCAGCGTTCGAGTGGTGCTGCAATAGTTTGCGCGAGGTTGGAGTGTCGCGAACGTTGGAGCGGGTGCTGGCTTGAGGTCGGTGGTGTAGCAACTGCCGTCATCGCGAGCAGGTCGGATCGCCGCACCGTCGCCCCCACATTGGATAATCGTCGAGCGCAACATGTGTGTTCTCTGAAGATCTCCTGTGGGAGCGAGCCTGCTCGCGATGAGGGTTTACTGATATCCAAGGATCCTGCATGACAACCCGACAACTCTTCCTCGGCATCGACTGCGGCACCCAGGGCACCAAAGCCATCATCCTCGACGCGGCCAGCGGTGAGGTGCTCGGCCAGGGAGCGGCCAGCCACAGCCTGATCAGCGCGGCCAATGGCCGCCGCGAACAGGACACCCAGCAGTGGCTGGAAGCCTTCACCACCGCCACCCGCCGCGCCTTGCTCGCGGCTGAAGCCGATGGCCAGTCGATCCTCGGCATTGGCGTCTCCGGCCAGCAACATGGCCTGGTGCTGCTCGACGATCAGGGCAAGGTATTACGTGCGGCCAAGCTCTGGTGCGACACCGAAACCACCCCGGAAAATGACCGCCTGCTGGCCCATCTGGGCGGCGAAAAGGGTTCGCTGGAACGCCTCGGCGTGGTCATCGCGCCGGGCTACACCCTGTCCAAACTGCTATGGACCAAAGAGCAGCATCCCGAGGTGTTTTCCCGCATCGCCCGCATCCTGCTACCCCACGACTACCTCAACCATTGGCTAACCGGCCGCAGTTGCAGCGAATACGGCGATGCCTCGGGCACCGGGTATTTCAATGTGCGTACGCGCCGGTGGGATTTGCAATTGTTGCTGGACATCGACCCGAGCGGACGCCTGCAAGCCGCGCTACCTGAGCTGATCGATGCCCATCAGGCGGTCGGTACGGTTCTGCCGGGCATTGCCGAACACCTGGGCATCAACCCGCGGGCACTGGTGTCCAGTGGCGGCGGCGACAACATGATGGGCGCCATTGGCACCGGCAACATCCAGCCCGGTGCAATCACCATGAGCCTCGGCTCGTCCGGCACGGTGTACGCCTATGCCGATCAACCGAGCGTCGCCGCGGATGCCGCAGTCGCCACGTTCTGTTCTTCCAGTGGCGGATGGTTGCCATTGATCTGCACCATGAACCTGACCAATGCCACCGGTCTGATTCGTGACCTGCTGGACCTCGACATCGATCAGTTCAATGAGCTCGTTGCCCAGGCGCCGATCGGTGCCGAAGGTGTGAGCATGTTGCCGTTTTTCAACGGGGAGCGGGTGCCTGCCCTGCCCCATGCCAGTGGCAGCCTGTCGGGTCTGACCATGACCAATCTGACCCGGGCCAATCTGTGCCGCGCGGTGGTCGAAGGCACGACGTTCGGTTTGCGTTACGGACTGGACCTGTTACGCCACAATGGCTTGCAAAGCCGCAGCATTCGGCTGATCGGCGGTGGTTCGAAAAGCGCGGTGTGGCGGCAGATCGTCGCCGACACCATGAACACCCCGGTGATCTGCACCGAACAAAGCGAGGCCGCGGCTCTCGGTGCGGCGATCCAGGCGGCCTGGTGCGTATCCCGGGCGAACGGGCACGAACACAGTCTGGCGGACTTGTGCGAGCGTTGCGTGAAGCTCGACCCGGCCAGTGAAACCCTGCCGGTCGCCGACAATGTACACGCCTGTCAGCAGGCGTATGAACGCTATCAACAGCATGTCGCAACCCTTTGAAGAGTGAACAACTATGTACCTGGTGTGTGGCGAAGCGCTGTTCGATTTTTTCAGTGAAAACGACGCCAGCGGTCTGGCTTCCAAAGTGAACTTCAAAGCCATTGCCGGTGGTTCGCCGTTCAATGTGGCAGTGGGCTTGCGCCGATTGGGCGTGGACGCGGCGCTGTTGGCCGGGTTGTCCACCGATTACCTGGGGCGGCGCCTGCTGCAAGTGCTGCAAGATGAAGGCGTGTGCCAGGACTACCTGCTGGATTTTGCCGCGCCGACCACCCTGGCGATGGTCGCGGTCGGGGCCAATGGCTCACCGCAGTACAGCTTCCGTGGCGAAGGCTGCGCGGATCGACAATTGCAACCGGAGCACCTGCCGGCACTCGGGCCTGAGGTACGCGGCCTGCATATCGGTTCGTTCTCCCTGGTGGTGCAGCCGATTGCCGACACCCTATTGGCACTGGTGCGCCGGGAAAGCGGCAAGCGCCTGATCAGCCTCGATCCGAACGTGCGCCTGAACCCGGAGCCGGACATTGACCTGTGGCGTGCACGGATCGCGACGCTGGTCGAACTGGCTGATCTGATCAAGGTCAGCGACGAGGATCTGCATCTGCTGTACCCCGGCCAAGACCCGGCGCAGGTGATCGAAGGCTGGTTGCAACACCGCTGTCAGCTGGTGTTCCTGACCCGGGGCGGCGATGGCGCGAGCGTGTTCAGCCGGGTTCACGGTTCGTGGTCGGCTCCTGCCTGTGCGGTAAAAATCGCCGACACCGTGGGCGCGGGCGATACCTTTCAGGCGGCGCTGATTGCCTGGTTGACCGAACAGCAGCTGGATTCGGTGGAGGGTGTGAAGCAACTTGGCCGCGAGCAGATCGACCGCATGCTGAAGTTCGCGGTCCAGGCGGCGGCGCTGACGTGCAGCAAGACCGGACCGGATTTGCCTTATCGGCAGCAGTTGGATTTGCGCTGAATTCGAGGGACTCTTCGCGAGCAGGCTCGCTCCTACAGTAGATTCATGCCCGACAGCGATCCAATGTAGGAGCGAGCCTGCTCGCGATGACTTTCCATCAGGCGCCCGATGGTCTTAACTGATACACAGGATCGCGCATTCGCAACAGACGGCGTTCAGCCGGGTTAACCCTCGCTTAACCGTGCGGTCCAACACTTCACTGGACCGCACGCCCTCAGACTGCTCTGACGCCCAGTGCGGCAAGTTCGACAAGCGACACATCGAACTGACTTTCCGTCCGCACCGGAGATCGCTGATGAACACTCGTACCCTGCTGGTTACCACCGCCCTCGCCTGCACTGCGTTTGCCGGCCTGGCTCAGGCCAATGACACCACTGACTCTCAAGCCGTGCCCTATCACTACGGCATGCCATTGCATGTCAGCAAAGTGATTTCACTGACCGAGCCGGACACCCTTGAGTGCAAAGTGGTAAATGCCCAGATGAAGTACATCGATGACAGGGGAAAACCCGCAGAAATTACCTACCGTAAACTTTCCGACGCCTGCGAGAACCAGAGCTGACCGAAAAGTCTGATTTGCCGACGGTTGCCGTTGAACTGGCGCTGGGCCTGGCGTTCTTCCAGACCCGGCGCGTGTCCGTGGAACTCGAAACCGCAGGTTAAAGCGCTTTGCCCAGCATCGAGTGGGGATCGACCTCGACGTGATGCTGTTTGGAACGCAGCCGGGCAATCAACTCGTTGATTTCCCGGCAACCATTGAGCCCGGAAGCATCAATGCCGGTGACCAATAGATCCAGGTGATCGGTTTGCCCGTCTGCATAGACCTTGACGGTCATCGACAGATCCGGTGACAGCGTGCACTGGCAGCGCACGGGCAGAAAACTGCTTTCAATGATGTTGCGAAGTTCCAAGGCAGAAAGAAACATGGCGACTCCCTCCTATGTGAGACTGCCAATAACGGTCAATGCTCGCTCATATGAAATCCCGGCAAGCTTCAAGGACAGATACAGCATAAATCATGCTCCGGATTTCGCTGTGCAGCTCATCGGCAATTCATGGGTTCAGGCAAGACACCTGTAAAGCCTGTCATGCCGTTTGCAATATACACCCCTTGTGACCTTGAAATTTGCACGCTGGGCGCCACGGGTTTGCATTCACTGCGCACCACAGTAAAAATGCCGCCCTTCACTTCAAGCAAGGAGGCATCATGAGTTCTTTGACCGTTAACGCTTGCGCAGCGCTAGCCGCACTGGGGCTTGCCGGCCTGGCGCACGCCGCCAAACTCGAAGACACCGCGCCCTATCCGAAGGCCGAAAGCGGGTTTACCCGCCAGGTGATTCACCTCGCACCACAGACCCGGGAAAACGACTTCCAGGTCGAGATCCTGGCCGGCAAGACGATGACCGTCGACTGCAATAACCCGCGTCTGGGTGGCATTCTCGAAGAGAAGAACCTCGAGGGTTGGGGCTACCCGTTCTATCGCCTGGAAAAAGTCATTGGCCCGATGAGCACGCTGATGGCCTGCCCGACCGGCACGAGCAAACAGGGTTTTGTACCGGTGGTCGGTGACGGCTTCCTGCTGCGTTACAACAGCAAGCTGCCGCTCGTGCTGTACGTGCCCAAGGACATCGAAGTGCGCTACCGCATCTGGTCGGCGTCGACCAAGGTCGAGAAAGCCGTTCAGGAATAATCCGGCCATCCGGCGGACCCTTGTGGCGCCCGCTTGCGGCGCCCGCCGTCGGCCTGCCCGAGTGTCATGCCGGAGCGCCACTCAACGCAGCTCGCTCGGCCACATGCCCCAGGCTGTCGAAATTGATGTTGGCACCCGAGTCGATGGCGACCAGGGTCTGACCACGAGCCCCGCTCTGTGCCACGTACTTCTTGATCCCGGCCACCGCCAGCGCGCCGGAAGGTTCGGTGATCGAGCGGGTATCGTCATAGATATTCTTGATTGCAGCGCAAAGCTCATCGTTGCTGACCCTCAGCACCTCATCGACACAAAACCGGCAGACCTCAAAACCGTAAGCGCCGATCTGCGCCACCGCCACCCCGTCGGCGAAGGTGCCGACACTTGGCAAGATAACTCGCTCGCCGGCGAGCAACGCAGCTTGCAGGCACGCGGAATGCTCCGACTCGACGCCGATGATGCGCACCTCCGGTCGCAAGTATTTGACGTAAGCGGCGATGCCGGCGATCAGCCCCCCGCCACCCACCGGCACGAAGATCGCATCCAGCGGACCTTGATGCTGGCGCAGGATTTCCATGGCCACCGTGCCTTGACCGGCGATCACCTCCGGATCGTCGAAGGGCGAAACAAAGGTGCGACCGGTTTCCCGGGCCAGATCAAGTGCATAGGCCAGTGCAAACGGAAAGCTTTCGCCGTGCAATACAGCATCGGCGCCACGACTGCGAACCCCGATGACCTTCAATTGCGGCGTCGTGCATGGCATGACGATGGTGGCATTGATCCCCAACTCCCGAGCAGCCAGCGCCACACCCTGGGCATGATTGCCGGCAGAAGCGGTAACCACGCCGCAAGCCTTTTGCGCCTCGCTCAGTTGCACCAGCTTGTTGTAGGCGCCGCGGATCTTGAAGGAAAAGGTCGGTTGCAAGTCTTCGCGCTTGAGCAGGATCTGGTTGCCCAAGGCTTCGGACAAGGCCGGTGCCGGTTGCAACGGCGTGCGCACGGCCAGTTCATACACCGGCGCGGCAAGGATTTTTTTGACGTAGCGTTCCAGCAAGGCCTGTTGATCAGCGGTAAAACTCATGGTCGTCTCCTGACATTGATCGGGACCCGGGAGACAGAAAGTAAAAACCCGCCTCTAGGGCGGGTTGGGTGCTGCAGTCGTGAGCTAGCCCGCCAAATGAGGAATGGCGGTAATAATGCTTGGCTGGCAGCGCAATACGGTGGAAGTCATGGCTCGAAATTAGCCGGACGGTTGTGGCAAGTCAATGGCAAGTTTTGTAGATGCCATTAGTCAGCCGGCAACTTCAACCCGACTTTGTAAATGCCACCGTTCTCCTCATCGGTCAATACATACAAATAGCCATCCGGCCCCTGCCGCACATCGCGAATACGTTGTTTCAACTCCCCGAGCAAACGCTCCTCGTGCACCACCTTGTCGCCATCGAACTCCAGGCGGATCAGTTCCTGGCTGACCAACGCGCCAATAAACACGTTGCGCTGCCAGGCCTTGAAACGATCGGCGTCGTAGAACGCCATGCCACTCAGGCCCGGGGATTTTTCCCAGACATGGTTCGGGGCAACGGTGCCTTCGACGGTATCACCCCTGGCTTCGGGAATCGGTTGACCGGAGTAGTTGATGCCATGGGTCGCCAGCGGCCAGCCGTAGTTTTTGCCACGCTCGATGATGTTGATTTCATCGCCGCCCTGGGGGCCGTGTTCGTTTTCCCACAGCGTGCCGTTCCACGGGTTGAGCGCCGCGCCTTGCGGATTGCGCTGCCCGTAGGACCAGATCTCCGGGCGCACGTTGGCCTGGCCGATAAAGGGGTTGTCCTTGGGCACCGTGCCGTCCGGGTAGATCCGCACCACTTTGCCTTGCAGTTTGTCGAGGTCCTGGGCAGTCGGGCGGTCGTTGTTTTCCCCCAGCGTCACGAACAGATAGCCGTCGCGATCAAACACCAGCCGCGAGCCGAAATGGTTGCCCACCGAGAGTTTGGGTTCCTGACGCAGGATCACGTGGAAATCCTTGAGCGCCGTCATATCGTCGGAGAGCCGGCCGCGGCCCACTGCTGTGCCGGCCTTGTTATCCTCACCACCACCTTCGGCATAGGACAGATAGACCGTCCGGTCCTGCTTGAAATCCGGTGACAACGCCACGTCCAGCAAGCCGCCCTGCCCCTTGGCCCAGACCGTTGGCACGCCATTGAGCGGTGCTGACAGCTTGCCGTCAGCGGTCACCAGTCGCAGGTTGCCAGGCCGTTCGGTTACCAGCATGCCTTTACGATCCGGCAAGAATGCCAGCGCCCAGGGGTGCTCCAGCCCCGTCACGACGGGGGTGACCTCGAGGGTGCCTTCTTCGCTTTTCATCGTCTGGGCGGGCGCGGCAAGCACAGGGACAGTGGCGCTGATCAATGCGCTGGCACAGAGGGTTGCCAATAGGTTTTTACGCAACATGCAGGATTCCTTTTCCGATGAACATGAGGTTTGGTGAAAAGTAGCGGGCAGAGGTGATGCCTGCCACTCAACGGTTGTTGCTGCCGGTGTCTCGCGGGGCAGGATTGGGAATGAATGTCGGTGGGCTGGCGGGAGCGGTCCGGTCGGGATAGCGATTACCGATGCCACCGTTGTCCAGCGTCGGCGAGCGCTGGACCGGCACGGTATTGGGTCCGCGTATGGCCGGGGCACTGGGTTGAGTGCCTTGCATGCTGTTGGGGTTGGCCCGGTGGATCGGACTGTTGTAAGGGTTGTTGTTGGTGCGGCCCGGCAGGTTCTGGGCCAATTGCAACGCAGCAGAGGCATCGGCCAGAGAGCCCAATATGGCACTCAAGGCCAGCACAATGGCGCCAAACACGTATCGGTTCATGGGGTGCCTCTCTACGTCGCGTGGATAAGGACTTCGATACCACGCTACGCCCGGGGTTCAGCTTTGTTAACAAAAACCTCCCCGGCAAGACGTAATAGGCTGGATGTTCCGGCTTCATCGTCAGCAGCCCGAACACACCCCTTCAGATCAGAATGATGACCACCAGCAATCCGGCGAAGATCGACCACTTTTCGAGGTAGTAAAGCGTGCGATTGCGCTTTTTCAGTTGTTTGCCGTGCAGGCGAACCTTATAGATCCTGCTGAACAGCCGGTTGAGCCCGCCGGTCCTGTCGCCCGCCTGGTTCGGCGCACCTGCCGCCGACATGACGGTGCGGCTGAACCAGCGATTGAATGCCGCAGCCCAGCGATACTTCATCGGCCGCTCGACGTCGCAGAACAAGATGATGCGATTGTGCGGCGTGGTGTTCTCTGCGTAATGAATGTAGGTCTCATCGAACATCACCGCTTCGCCATCGCGCCAATGGTAGTTCTGGCCATCGACATTGATGTAGCACCCGGTAGCGTTGGGTGTTTCCAGGCCCAGGTGATAACGGTAGGAACCGGCGTACGGATCGCGATGGCGCACCAGTCTGGAGCCCGGGGGCAACTCGGCGAACATCGCCGCCTTGATTGAACCAATGCCCTGCACCAGCTCAGTGGTGCGCGGGCAGAGCTTCATGGCCGACGGGTGGCTGTCGCCATACCACTTGAGATAGAAGCGCTTCCAGCCGGTCTTGAAAAACGAGTTGAAACCGACGTCATCGTATTGCTTCGAACGCTTGATTTCACCGGCGTGAAGCAAATTCCGGCCTTCGGCACGGATTTCTTCCCAATGTGCCTGCAGCGGGCTCAGGTCGGGAAAATCGGCCGGGTCGAGATAAGGCTTGTTGGGGATTTTCGAAAACAGATAAAGAAAGCAATTGATCGGCGCCAGAAACGTCGAGTGATCACTCAACTGGCGGCCCAGCTTGTGGCGCACGTGACCGCGCAGGTGGACATACACAATGGAGACAACGTAGATAACGGCAATGATGAGTTTCACTGGAATCGTCACAGGTCGGAAGTAAACAAACTGCGCCCTTTACCGGCATGCCAGTCCTGGGGGTCTTGTGCAGCGACTGATTACGAAACAGCGGCGCCGTAGTGCCATCGAGCCTTACCGATGGTCGGTTTCCGGCTGATGGATGGCATTTTAGCCACAGTTTGTAACCAATAGTTAACCTGTGACTGCGAAAATGTGTCTGCAAAATCCGCCAAAGCGTTGCAGTGGCCTCAACGCCCTATCGTTTAAAGAGCCAGACCAGTACAATCGCCGCCAAACTTTACGCGCGACCCAGGTTGAGAGCGGGAAATCCCCTTTCAGCGCACGTTGACTCGGGCCAAGCGCGCCACATGCTGCTGTCCACTTGATGCCAGATGGATCTTTCACTGCCGATCGGGATGAATATCCCGGGGTCCGGACAGTGGAACGGATACTGAACCGGTACTGCCGCAACCCTGGCTACTCTGAATGCTTCGCAGGAAAAACCTTTGATTTCTACAGCTAACATCACGATGCAGTTCGGCGCCAAGCCGCTCTTCGAAAACGTTTCGGTCAAATTCAACGGTGGCAACCGTTACGGTCTGATCGGCGCCAACGGTTGCGGCAAGTCGACCTTCATGAAGATTCTCGGCGGTGACCTCGAGCCGTCCGGCGGCCAGGTCATGCTGGAGCCGAACGTACGCCTGGGTAAATTGCGCCAGGACCAGTTCGCCTACGAAGAATTCACCGTGATCGACACCGTGATCATGGGTCACGAAGAGCTGTGGAAGGTCAAGGCCGAGCGCGACCGCATCTACTCGCTGCCGGAAATGAGCGAAGAAGACGGCATGGCCGTGGCCGAGCTGGAAACCGAGTTCGCCGAAATGGACGGCTACACCGCCGAATCCCGTGCCGGTGAACTGCTGCTGGGCCTGGGTATCCCCCTGGAACAGCACTTTGGCCCGATGGCCGAAGTGGCGCCAGGCTGGAAACTGCGGGTGTTGCTGGCCCAGGCACTGTTCTCCGATCCGGAAGTGCTGTTGCTCGACGAACCGACCAACCACCTGGACATCAACACCATCCGCTGGCTGGAAACGATCCTCAAGGCGCGTAACAGCACCATGATTATCATTTCCCACGACCGTCACTTCCTCAACAGCGTCTGCACTCACATGGCCGACCTGGACTACGGTGAGCTGCGCCTGTTCCCGGGCAACTACGACGAGTACATGACCGCGGCGACCCAGTCCCGAGAGCAACTGCTGTCGGACAACGCCAAGAAGAAAGCGCAGATCTCCGAACTGCAGACCTTCGTCAGCCGCTTCTCGGCCAACGCCTCGAAAGCCAAGCAGGCCACGTCCCGCGCCAAGCAGATCGACAAGATTCAGCTGGCCGAAGTCAAGCCATCGAGCCGCGTGAGCCCGTTCATCCGCTTCGAACAGACCAAGAAACTGCACCGCCAGGCCGTGACCATCGAGCAGATGTCCAAGGGCTTCGACGGCAAGACCCTGTTCAAGAACTTCAGCTTCACCGTCGAAGCCGGCGAGCGCGTGGCGATCATCGGCCCGAACGGTATCGGCAAGACCACCCTGCTGCGCACCCTGATGGGCGAGCTGACCCCGGACGCCGGTTCCGTGAAGTGGACCGAAAGCGCGGAGCTGGGCTACTACGCCCAGGACCACGCCCATGACTTCGAAGACGACGTCAGCCTGTTCGACTGGATGGGCCAGTGGACCCAAGGCGAGCAGATCATTCGCGGCACCCTGGGTCGCATGCTGTTCTCCAACGACGAGATCCTCAAGTCGGTCAAGGTCATCTCCGGTGGTGAGCAAGGCCGCATGCTGTTCGGCAAGCTGATCCTGCAAAAGCCGAACGTGCTGGTGATGGACGAACCGACCAACCACCTGGACATGGAATCCATCGAGGCGCTGAACCTGGCGCTGGAGAACTATCCGGGCACGCTGGTCTTCGTCAGCCACGACCGTGAGTTCGTATCGTCCCTGGCCACCCGCATCATCGAGTTGAGCCCTAACGGCGTAACCGACTTCAGCGGCACCTACGACGACTACCTGCGCAGCCAGGGTGTGGTGTTCTAAAGGCAGCTACAAGCCTTTAGCTGCAAGCTTCAAGTGAAAAGCCCTGTCCTGGTGACGGGGCTTTTTGCATTTAGAGGTCAAAAGATCGTCCGAAGGCTCGGGCCGCGTTCGGACGATCTTTTAATCGTTAGCCTGCTTCCTTTTATGACAACGCCACGCCATGATGCAGTTCTCCCACCGCCGCCCGGGAACGAGCCCTCATGTCTGTGCAGCAAGTTGCCCCGCAAAGCTCCATGGCGATCACCCTGCAGATCGTCTCCATCGTCTTCTATACCTTCATCGCCTTTCTCTGCATCGGTTTGCCGATTGCGGTACTGCCGGGTTATGTCCACGAGCAACTCGGGTTCAGCGCCATCGTGGCCGGGCTGACCATCGGCTCGCAATACCTCGCCACCCTGCTCAGCCGGCCCATGGCCGGGCGGATGTCCGACAGCGTTGGCACCAAGCGCGCAATCATCTTTGGCTTGTCGGGGATTGCGCTCAGTGGCGCGCTGACCTTGTTGTCGACCCTGTTGCAAGGCTTTCCCTTGCTCAGCCTGCTGATTCTGATCGCCGGGCGCCTGTTGCTGGGGATCGCCCAGGGATTGATCGGCGTCGGCACCATCAGTTGGTGCATGGGCCAGGTCGGCGCGGAGCATACCGCGCGGTCGATTTCCTGGAACGGCATCGCGTCCTATGGGGCGATTGCCATTGGTGCGCCGCTGGGTGTGGTCATGGTGCAACAACTGGGTTTCGCCAGCCTGGGCATTGCCCTGTCGCTGCTGGCCCTGGCTGCACTGTTGCTGATTCGCAACAAGCCTTCGGTGCCGGTGGTGCGCGGTGAACGTTTGCCGTTCTGGGCGGTGTTTGGGCGCATTGCGCCGTTTGGCGCGAGCCTGAGCCTGGCTTCTATTGGCTACGGCACCCTGACAACCTTTATCACCCTGTATTACGTCAATCGCGGCTGGACTGGCGCGGCCTACTGCCTGACCGTGTTTGGCGTGTGTTTCATTCTGTCGCGACTGCTGTTCATTTCCGCCATCAGCCGATTCGGCGGGTTCACGTCGGCCATTGCCTGCATGGGCATCGAGACGGTTGGCCTGGTGCTGCTGTGGCTGGCACCGTCGACCGGATATGCACTCATCGGCGCCGGCCTGACCGGGTTCGGTCTGTCCCTGGTGTACCCGGCGCTGGGTGTCGAGGCCATCAAACAGGTGCCCAATTCCAGCCGGGGTGCGGGCTTGAGTGCTTACGCGGTGTTTTTTGACCTGGCGCTGGCCATCGCCGGCCCGTTGATGGGCGCAGTGGCGTTGAACCTGGGTTATGTGTGGATTTTCTTCAGTGCGGCGTTGTTGTCGGTGACGGGTCTGGGACTGACGCTGCTATTGAAACACCGCGCCATGGCTTGAATCCCTGTAGGAGCTGCCGAAGGCTCCTACAAAGGAATCTATTGATCGGCGGTCTGCATCCCGGCCCGGGTTGCTCTGCCCAGGGTCCGCGAGAAGAAGCGTCCGGCTTCTGAGATCAGATTGCGGTGAATGTCTTGCCGATCGACGCCATCGGCATCGGTGCACAGCGCGGGCATGATCACGATCTGCTCGTCATTGCACGGCGCCATGAATACGAAGTGCCCTGCCCCGGCCAGCAGCTTGAAGTCAGGCGCCGTCGGCAGTTTGCGCGCCAGTGCCGCGGCGTTCTTGTCGACCGCCACCAGTTTGTCGCCATCGCCGCTGTAAAGCAGCACCGGCACATGCACATCGGCCAGGGTGTGGCGACCGAACTTCAGGCTCAACGGCGCCATCAGCATCAAGGCGTGGACGCGAGGATCAGGCACCGGTTGCAGGTCGTCACGGTCGACAATCAATTCACCCTGGGTGTTGCAGGCATCGTGGTCATCCGGACGTTCCTGGCAATAACGGCGCAGGCGATCCAGGTCCGGGGTGGCGCCAGACAGAATCAATGCAGTCTCGCCACCGGCCGAGTAACCGATGACCCCCACTTGGTCGGCATTGACGAACGGCGACAGCATACGGTCGCCCAAAGTGGCGGTGATGGCTTCGGAAATCTGGATCGGCCGGCCGTACAGGTTACTCAAAGTACCGAGTCGGCTGTGATCCCTGGAGTTGTCACCGGGGTGAATCACCGCCACCACGACGAAGCCTTTGCGCGCCAGCGACGTGGCGAGGTCGTGCAGGGCCAGCGGGGTACCGGTGTTTCCGTGGGACAGCATCAGCATCGGGAACCGGCCAATGGCAACCTTGGTGTCCTCCCCGGCTTCGACGGTGTAACCCTCGAGCTTGCTGGTGTGCTCCCAGTCACTGGACGGATAGAAGGCGATGGCGCGCATCGGCTGCAGGTCCAGTGGGTCGAGAAACGTCATCTCATGGAAGCCGACGCTCCAGTGAGGATGCGGTGCAGGCGCGGCGTGCACTATATTCAGGCTGCTGAGCAGGCAAATCAGTAAAGTTGCACAAAGACGCACCATGGGATGCCCCACCTTGTTACCGGACTTGTGACGTGAACCCTGACAGCATAAGTCGGGCCACAGTCTGAAACGACCAGAAACAAAAAACTCCGTAGCTGGTACTTGCGTAACCAGACTACAGAGTTTTTTTGGGCTTTACCTGAACGGTTGCCTACTTTTACGCAAGCCTTACGCAGCGGCGAACAATTGCTCGCTGATTTGCACGTGAGCATCGCTCATGGCTTTGTTGCGCACGTCGTCACCGTATGCCAGGCCTTCGGCACGGACGATTTCGATGTCGGTGATGCCGATGAAACCGAACAGCAACTTCAAATATTCTTCATGGGCAACACCGCTTGCCTGACCGGCGTGCATGCCGCCGGAGGTCGAAACGATCACGACTTTCTTGCCGCCGCACAGGCCTTCAGGGCCGGCTTCGGTGTAACGGAAGGTCTGACCGGCTACCGCGATGCGGTCGATCCAGGCCTTCAGTTGAGTCGGGATGGTGAAGTTGTACATTGGTGCGGCAATTACCACGGCATCGGCAGCCAGGAATTCGGCCAGGGTCGAGGCGCTGAGTTCGGCTTCGTGCTGTTGTGCGGCATTGCGCAACTCTGCAGTGGTGCCGGCGGCGACCAGGGTGGTGGCGGAGAAGTGGCTGATCGCGTCGGCGGCCAGGTCGCGGTAGGTCACCACGGCGCTTGGCTCGGCGGCTTGCCAGGCTTTGACGACTTCGCCGCTCAGCTGACGGGAAGCCGAGTTGTCGCCCAGAATGCTCGAATCGATATGCAGCAGTTTCATGTGGGATCTCCAAGTGAGGATCGCCCACAAGGGCGATCTGATGGGACTAATCCTACAGACGAAACCAATAGCTGATTAGACGGCAACAATGCGATAGTTCGTCCCACAGATAGAACAATCGGATTCACACCATGCAAGACCTCAACGACCTGTATTACTTCGCCAAAGTGGTGGAAGCCGGTGGTTTCGCGGCAGCCGGGCGTTTGCTGGGCATCCCCAAGTCACGACTGTCACGGCGCATCGCCGAACTGGAAGAACGCCTTGGTGCTCGATTGCTGCAACGCACCACCCGACAGCTGAAATTGACCGCTGTGGGTGAGCGCTACCTCAGGCACTGCCAGGCGATGCTGCTGGAGGCGGAAATGGCCGACGAGGCCGTCGCCAGTATGTCCAGCGAGCCCCGCGGGCGTTTACGGGTGTCCTGCCCGGTCGGGCTGGCCCACGAAATATTGCCGGGGGTGATCAGCGACTTTCTGGAACGGTTTCCGCAAGTTCAGCTGGAGGTCATGCTGCTCAACCGGCGGGTCGACCTGGTGAACGAAGGCATTGACGTGGCCCTGCGTGTGCGCGAGCTGGGCGACGAAGACCCGCTGCTGGTCACTCGTCGCCTGCGTCAGGCGCAGATGCTGATGGTCGCCAGCCCCGGTTTCCTCGTGGGCCGTGAGATCAACCATCCCGAGGATCTGAAAAGCCTGCCGGTGCTCGGCGCCCTGGAAGCCGACCGCCTGGTGCACATCCGCCTGCTGGATCAAAAAGGCAAAAGTTGTGAACTCGCGCTCGAGGCCCGGCTAGGCATCGATGACTTTATCGTGCGCAAGGCCAGCACCCTCTCCGGTCTGGGCTTTACGATGCTGCCCATGATGTATTGCGAGCAGGAACTGGAAAACGGCTCACTGGTGCAGTTGCTACCCGAGTGGTCGTTGCCCGGTGGCTGGCTGCAAGCGGTCTATCCTCATCGACGCGGGGTGATGCCGGCGGTACGCGCCTGGATTGACCATTTGGTCGAATCCTTCAATGCCTGTGGGGAACGATTGTTATGAAAGCCGGACGGATGAGCGAAGAGGATGTCGCGAAGTTTTGCCTCGCCCTGCCGGGAGCGCGGGAAGACTATAAATGGGGAGGCGTACGGGTGTTTTCGATTGCCGGGAACAAGATGTTCGCGTTGCAGGGCCTGCGGGGTGATTCCCTGGCCTTCAAGGTCGACAAGGATCTGTTTCTCGGTCATTGCGACCGCCCGGGGATTCATCCGGCACCTTATCTGGCGCGCGCCCAGTGGATCATCATGGAGACGCCCTACCCGCTCGGTAGCGAAGAGCTACAGGGATTGCTGCAGCGTTCGCACCAGTTGGTGGTGAGCAGGCTGCCAAAGCGCACTCAAGTCGGACTGCTGCTATAGGGCCTTATTAGAGCAAGGCAAACACGTGTGCGCCGAGGAACAGGTGATCGATCCAGAACACCTGGTGCAGTAGCACGATGATCCAGAACACCAACTGGTACGAGACTTTGCGGGTTTTGTGCCGAAACGCTTGCTGGGCCAGCAAGGCACCGGGCCAGCCTCCGGCGAACTCCAGCGCATGCAGGACATTCTCCGGCGTCCGCCATTGCTCGGCGCGGGCCTTGCGCTTGTCACTCCAGTACAGAAAAAACGTCACGACGCTGACGATGCCGTAGGCCGCCAGGGGAATCAGCGACTCCCCATGCAGCCATGACGACACTGAACCCGACAGCGGCAACGCGCACAGGATTGCAAACACCAGCCATTTCAACCGTGAATGGCGGATCTGTCCCCCGGGCTGGCGCCCGGGGTTATTGCGCGAGCTTGAGTCACTCACGGCTTGGCTGCGCTCCAGTCGACCCAGCCGAATTGCCAGGTCGCCAGGATGATCAGGCCGAACACAATGCGATACCAGGCAAACGCCGCATAGCTGTGGTTGGCGATGAACTTGAGCAGCCCGCGGACCGCGATCATCGCGAAGACGAACGCCGTGACGAAACCGATCGCGAACACCGGGAAATCCGCCGGGACAAACAGGTGGCGGTATTTATAGCCCGAGTACACCGCTGCGCCGACCATGGTGGGCATCGCCAGGAAGAACGAGAACTCGGTAGCGGTCTTGCGCGACAGGCCGAACAGCAACCCGCCGATGATCGTCGAGCCCGAACGCGAAGTGCCCGGAATCATGGCCAGGCATTGGGCGAAGCCGACTTTCAGGGCATCTTTCCAAGTGATGTCATCCACCGTTTCGGCGTGTACTTCATGCTGACGGCGCTCGGCCCACAACATGATGATCCCGCCCACGACCAGCGCCGTTGCCACGGTGATCGGGTTGAACAGGTATTCGTGGATCAAATCGGCGAAGATCACGCCCAACACCACGGCCGGCAAGAACGCGATCAACAGGTTCGCGGTAAACCGCCGAGCGCCCGGCTGGGTCGGCAGACCGATGACCACGTCGAAGATCTTGCGTCGAAACTCCCACACCACTGCCAGGATGGCACCCAGCTGAATAATGATGTTGAACGCCATCGCCCGCTCGCCCCCGAAGCCGAGCAAGTCGGCCACGATGATCTGGTGGCCGGTACTGGAAATGGGCAGGAATTCGGTCAGCCCTTCTACAATCCCAAGAATCAATGCCTGAAAGGCGGTCCAAAGATCCATCAATCCCCCAAAAGGCTATGCGCATTGGCATGCCCCGTTAGTATTTTTCAAAAGCCTTAATTGCGATCAGCGTAGCTGAAGGCCCGCGCATCAAGGATCACCACAGAACCGTAAAAATCCTGTGAAAAAACAATCCTGATTCGGGTTTATCCGCGCGGGGCCGAAATCCTACCAGACAAGTCCGATTGGCGCTGCCGCGTTATCGCGCACCAATGAAGCACACCCTGCGCCACGGGATTCTCGACGCCGATCCGGTTACAATCCGTCCCCTTTCCGATTTTCCCAAGGAGCCTCCATGTCCGGGCTTGAACTGTTTGCCGCCGCCCTCGGTGTCATTGCCGTCTGGTTGACAGTCAAACAGAACCCCTGGTGCTGGCCCATCGGCCTGGTCATGGTGCTGCTCTATAGCTGGATCTTTTTTGAGGTGAAGCTGTATTCGGACATGCTGCTGCAAGTCGTTTATGCCGCCTTGCAGCTTTACGGTTGGTGGCAGTGGACGCGGATTGGTGAAGCGACCCATGGCCGCGAAGTCAGTCAGCTCGACACTCGGTCCGTGGCGTTGAGCCTTGCCATCGGTGCAATCGGCAGCCTGTTGCTGGGGGCGGCCATGGCCAACTGGACCGACGCTGCGCAACCCTGGCTCGATGCGGCGTTGACCGGATTCAGCCTGGTAGCGCAGGTCTGGATGGCGCAAAAACGTGTCCAGTGCTGGCCGCTGTGGATCGCCCTGGATGTGATTTTCGTCGTGCTGTTCATCTATAAGGACCTGTACCTGACCGCCACCCTGTACGGGTTGTTCACCGTTATCGCCGTGCAGGGCTGGCGCGAATGGCGCGCCGATCCGGCATTGCACGCATGAAAGTCCTGGTACTCACAGGCCCCGAATCCAGCGGTAAAAGCTGGCTGGCAGCCGAGTTGCAACAGCGTTTCGGCGGGATTCTGGTCGACGAGTATGTGCGCTGGTTCATCGAGCAGAATCCACGGGACACCACATTGGCCGACATTGCGCACATCGCCCGCGGTCAATTGGCATGGGAAGACCATGCGCGGGAGCAACGACCGTCTTTGCTCATCCTCGACACGCACCTGTTGAGCAATATCCTCTGGAGCCAAACGCTGTTTGGCGATTGCCCCGCCTGGATTGAACAAGCGCTACTGGCCCGGCATTACGACTTGCACTTGCTGCTGTCGCCGGAACACGTCGACTGGACGGATGACGGCCAGCGTTGCCAGCCCCGATTGAGTGAGCGCCAGGCATTTTTCGACCAGACCCTGGCCTGGCTTGAGCGCCACGCACAACCGGTTCAGGTACTGCACGGAGATTGGGCAGAACGCCGACTCTTGGCACTGAACGCCGTGACCCGATTGCTCGGCGCCTGACCGGCGTTTGGGGCAATTTCCCCATCACCCCCCCCTGTTTTTGGGGAAAAGTGTCCGATCCTGAAACACCCTCCGTGCCTGAAACTGCCCGTTTCAACGCCCTTCATCGTTTGGTCGCCGGACTTGTTAAGGCATTGATACAACAACGCTATAACCCCTGTTCTAGAGGGGTTCGCCGGCATTTCCGGGTTGCCTGCGCATGGTTTCGTCTCACCGTTGGAACATCCTCGGCAAAGGGCCCCCGGGCAAATTCCGCAAGCCATTGAATCAACACGATATTCAAAAAACGGCACAGCTTTCGCTCTATCCCTTACACCGCTGACCAGGGCCAGCCCACAAATGAAGGAATGACCGTCGTGGGGATACTGAATAAAAAGGGCTTGACGTGCCTCCTGCTGATCGCGAGCGCGGGCGGCACTGTTCTCAGTTTCAACCTACAAGCCGAAGGCAACGGTGTCATCGTGCTTGATCGAACCATTCACGCAACTCCCATCGGTCGCAGCGGCGGCAGAGATCCGAACCCTGACACCCTAAATGCCAACCCATCGGCCCGCGTCACCGGCGAACTCAGCGATGCCGACATTGCCGGGGTCACCACCGGAACGGCCCTTCGCCACAGCAACGGGCAAAGCCCGGGTGGCCTGCAAGGCCTCAACGTCGTCACCAACCCCAACGGTTTGCCTGGCATGTCTGTCGGCCAGGGTGGTGGTAGTGGCGGCGCCATTTCCGGAACCATCAACCGCGCCATGAGCAGCGGCCTCGGTTCACTGGGCAAAATGGCGGGAGGTCAATGAGATGAGTCGATCCCTCCTGTTACTTGCCCTGCTCGGCGGCACCAGTGTAATGGCCGATTCGGGCGTCAGTTCGGTTAACACCGCCTCCATCCAGGATTCCGGTACTCAATACCGAGGCAACTTCAATGTCAACCAGGCGGCCGGTGATCAACAGCAGCAGGCCAACGTCCGCGCAATCGCCATTGGTACCCTAGCCGGTGCGACCACCAGCGTCAGGCAAAAAATCACCACGCCGGCCAATCCATCGCTTGACGCGACAGCCAATATCGGCGGCACCTCTTTCAGTAATGGCAGCGGCGTACTGGGTGTCAACCAGGGCGCCGGGGCGAACAACCAGATGGCCAACGCCATGCGCATCAGCATCAGCGCTGCACCACAAGCCATCGACGATAGTGCCCTTTCTCAACAGAACGTGGCCTTGTTACCGAGCTCGGGAGCAACTGGCACCCCAAACGGCAGTCGCCAGGTCGTGACAAGCGACCAGGCCTTCACCGGCAGCCGGGGAGTGATCCAGGTGAACCAGAGTGCCGGGGTGGGGAACCGAATGGCTAACACCCTGAGCATCCGGGTCTCTGACTGACCCCATTACAGTGCGATTAGGGACGTACCAACACTTGACCAACTAATGAGCACGGAGAAACACCATGAACCCGACAACTGCTCTCAAACCTCTGGCTTTTGCTCTGGCAGCAGTGATGGCATTCGCCGCACAAGCAGGCTCTCTTGCTGATGGTCAAGGCAACGGTCAGGGCACTGGGCAAGGCAACAACCTTCAGCCTGATGGCCCGACTCTGGAACAGTTTCTGCAGATTACAGCAGGCGCCGGGGCCGCCGTGCTGGACTCGCAGATCAGCAGTCACAACTCCGTATCGAACCAGGGCACCCAAAACGACGCTAAAGCCGATAACTCCCTGAACAACTCCAACGGCAACATGGGTGCCAACGTTGCAGCCGGTGACGGCAACCAACAAGACAACGCCGCCGCCCTTGCCACTGCTGACGAAAGCTTTATTTTCGGCACCGCCGTCGCCGTCTCCAGCGCGACACAGAGGAGCAACGGCAACACCGCCAGGAACCGCTCCAACACCAACAACACAACGCTCAATAACGCCGGCAACAGCGGTTCCGGCAACATCGGCATCAACGTGACCACCGGCGCCTTCAACCAACAGAAAAACAACCTGGCAATTGCCGTTTCGGGCGGCCGTGTAGCACTGGCGGCGGCAGCGGCCAACCAAAGCACGTCCGGGATGAAGGTCACCAACAACGGCAATCCCACGACTGATTTCGTACCCGTGGGTGTATTCGGTCTGGCTGGCGTAACCACTCAACAAGTGATGACTCCAGATAGCTGGAAACCCCCTGTAACCAACAATGCTTCGATAACGGGCTCGATGAACAACTTCTCCGGCAACGGCGGAGCGAACGTATCGTCCGGCGTAGGCAACCAGCAAAGCAACTCGCTGTCCATCGCCGCAGGCTGCAAACTTTGCCAGTAATCGCGATCGCAATAGCAATGAAAGCCCCGGCGACGGGGCTTTTCTACAGCCCCAAGGCGTATCGATCATGCGTAAGACTGTCCTTTTCGCCCTGCTCTGCCTGTCTGGCCTGACCCAGGCCGCACAGATGCCGGTAGCCGCCCTGCCGGGTGGCGTGCTGGTATACAAGCACGTACAGAGTTTGCGTGAGCGCAAGTTCAGCGACATCGTCGAACAGAAAACCGATTTCAGCTGCGGTGCCGCCGCGCTGGCAACGATACTGCGCCAGGCCTATTGGCTTGACGTCGATGAGGAGCACATCATCAAAGGCATGCTGGTCACCGCAGACCAGGACCTTGTGCGTACCCAGGGTTTTTCCATGCTGGACATGAAGCGCTACATAGAGCGCATCGGCATGCGCGCCCGGGGCTACAAGATCCCGCCTGAAAGACTCGATGCAGTGACGATTCCGGTGGTGGTACTGATGGAAATTCGCGGCTACAAGCACTTTGTGGTGTTGCAGAGGGCGGACAAGCACTGGGTCTATATCGGCGACCCGGTACTCGGACACAAACGCTATTCCCATGATGACTTTGTCAAAGGCTGGAATGGCATCATCTTCGCTATCGTCGGTCCCGGTTACGACAAAACCAATGCGTTACGCAGTCCACCGGAACCGCTGACAGCCAAGAACAAGATGGATAACTTCAACCCGGTCAAAGATGCTGAACTGATGGATTTTGGTTTCATACAGAGCGACTTCTTTTAATCGCCAATAAGATGATAGGGGGCAGGATGCTCCGGGAGCAGCAAATGAAAACCTCGTATTGGGTGGTCGCTGCCTGTCTGGCAGCGAACACTTCAGGTTTTGCTGATGAGTTCAGACCCATCGAGATCAAGGACCAGGAACTGGCCGCGTTGCGTGGCCGGTATGTGATGCCGGGGCGGATCATCAGCTTCGGTGTTGTCATGAGCAGTACCTGGCGCAATGCCAGTGGTGATCTGATCGGGGCATCCACCTCGATGCAACTTCAAGCCGCAACGGTCAAACCCGAGTTCTATGTTTCAACCATCAAGCAATCCGGTCATGGCGGTACGTCCAGGTCGGGCAGCGGTAACGTGACGGGTGGCGCTGCCCTGAGCACTTCCCGGGGCATAACCCAGGTCACACGGGCCGCAGGCGATGGCAACAGTTCAAACAACAACATTGCCATCAACGTCAAAGAGGCCCGCACGGCCCCTGCACTGGTGCCGAGCCAGGGCCAGGCGCTGATAGCCGGTCAAACCATTACCGGCAGCAATGCCGCAGGCAGTGTCGCCGTTTCCGCAACGAGCGGCGGTGTTCAGGTGGCCATTACCGCCAACAACAACCAGGGCTCAAGCCTGCAACAGGTCGCCCAAGGCGGGTTGCTGCAAAACACCCGGTTGCTGGGCAGCAGCAATGTGGTCAACAACATGACTCAACTCAACGTAGTGCTCAACAATAATGGCCCCAGTACAGGTGTATTGGACTTCAACCTGAACCAACTCGCTGCATTACGGACCTTGGGCTATTGAACTACGCTGAGTCTGGACCATTGGGCACAAATGGACGGCTTATTTCATGTACCGATCAGTATCACTGCGTGCAGTTGTATGCTTGAGTGCTCTACTCCCGGCGGCGATGGTGCCGGCAGCAGCTGACCCGGAAATGGAGGCGCTCAAACAAGAGCTTCTGGAGTTGAAACAACGATACGAAGTCCAGCAAAAAGCCCTGGCGGTACTGGAACAACGAATCCGCCAGGTTGAGGACCAGCCCGCTTCTCCTCCCCCTAAACGCCTGGCCAAGTCGCCAGCAGACATGAAAGGCAATCCAAACGTCGCCACCGGCACCGGTGCGGCGGCCGCTTCAGGGGGTGCCGCCGGGGGCAGCGGCAGCTCGTATGGACAATCGTTGGCCGATGACTCACAACCGGCGCAAAGCGTTTCAAATCTGTATGACGAGGCCAGCGGGTTCTTCGGTGGTGGCAAGTTCAGCTTCGAAACCGGGATTACCTACTCCCGATACGATACCCGCCAACTGATCCTCAACGGTTTTCTCGCCCTGGACTCGATCTTTCTGGGCGCCATCAACCTGGACCGGATCAAGGCCGACACCTGGACGCTTGACCTCACCGGCCGCTACAACTTCAACAATCGCTGGCAGTTCGACCTGAACGTGCCGGTGGTCTACCGTCAATCCACCTACCAGTCCGGTGGCGGCAATAACGGCGCCGCCAACGTCACGACTGAAGATACCGTCAAGGAAGACCCGACCATAGGTGACGTCAACTTCGGTATCGCCTACAAATTCCTCGACGAGTCGGTCAACACCCCGGATGCCGTGGTGACCTTGCGCGTCAAGGCGCCGACCGGCAAAGATCCGTTCGGCATCAAGCTGATTCGGGTGGACGATAACTCCAACCTGGCCGTGCCTGAATCCTTGCCTACCGGTAATGGCGTCTGGGCGATTACACCGGGGATCTCTCTGGTCAAGACGTTCGATCCGGCAGTGCTGTTCGGCAGCCTGTCCTACACGCACAATCTGGAGGAGTCTTTCGACGACATCAGCTCCAACCCGGCGGTCAAGACACCGGGCAAAGTACGCATTGGCGACAGCTTCCAGATTGGCGCCGGTATTGCGTTCGCCTTGAACGAAAAGATGAGTATGTCGTTCTCGGTCTCTGACCTGGTGCAACGCAAAAGCAAGCTCAAGGAAGATGGCGGGGATTGGCAATCGGTGGTCTCCAGCGATGCCAACGCCGGTTACTTCAACATCGGCATGACCATTGCGGCCACCGACAACCTGACTATCGTACCCAACCTGTCCATCGGCATGACGGACGATGCCCCGGACTTTCAGTTCAGCCTGAAACTTCCTTACTACTTCTGACCCGAATAAAAAAACCGCTGCAATCTCAACGGTTTTTTTGGTTTCCGGCTGCGGTTCAGCGAATCTGGTGCTTGTGCAACAACCGGTAGAAGGTTGGACGCGACACACCCAATACTTTGGCGGCGACACTCAGGTTATCGCTGTGGCGGTTCAATACATCGCACAATGCCTGGCGTTCGGCCCGGCTCTTGTATTCTTCGAGGGTGCCCATCGGCGCGTCGATTGTATGCTGACTGATCAACCCCAGATCACGGGCCTCGATCTGCCGGCCTTCGGCCAATACCAGCCCGCGACGAACGCGGTTGGCCAGTTCGCGAACATTGCCTGGCCAGTCGTGTTTGCCCATGGCAATCAATGCGTCTTCGCTGAAACTGCGTGGGCGGCGTCCGGTTTCATGGCTGTAGAAATGGGAGAAGTGGTTGGCCAGCGCCGCCAGGTCGCCATGGCGCTCGCGCAGTGGAACGGTCGCCACTTGCAGTACGTTCAAGCGGTAATACAAGTCTTCGCGAAAGCGTTTCTTCTCGATGGCGGCTTCAAGGTCGACATTCGTTGCCGCCAGAACCCGCACATCCACCGCAATCGGCTGACTGCCGCCCACCCGCTCGATGTGTTTCTCCTGGAGGAACCGCAACAGGTTGGCCTGCAACTCCAGTGGCAGGTCACCGATCTCGTCGAGAAACAGAGTGCCACCGTTGGCGGCTTCTATCCGTCCGACCTTGCGTTGGTGCGCGCCGGTAAATGCGCCTTTCTCATGGCCAAACAGCTCGGACTGGATCAAGTGTTCGGGAATCGCACCACAATTGATCGCGATAAAGGGTTTGCTGTGACGCTGGGACAGACGATGCAGGGTGCGTGCGACCAGTTCCTTGCCAGTGCCGCTTTCACCCCGAATCAACACCGGAGACTCTGTCGGAGCCAGTTTGTTCAACAGTTTTCGCAGTTCACGGATAGGTTTGCTGTCACCCAGCAATTCATGCTCGGGCTGGTCAACATAGACCGTTCCCTGCCCGCGCAATCGCGCCATGCCAAACGCCCGGCCCAGCGTTACCTGAACCCGGGACACATCGAATGGCAAGGTATGAAAGTCAAAAAACCATTCACACACAAAGTCGCCGACATTTTGCAGGCGCAGCACTTCCTGATTGAGTACCGCTATCCACTCGGTGCCACTGCGGCTGATCAATTCCTTGACGGCTTCCGGGTGCTCAAGGTGAGAGGGCTGCAAGCGTAACAAGCCCACGTCACAGGTTCGGTCAGTGGCGTTCGCCAGCGTGCAGCTATCAACGTCCCAACCGATAGCGCGCAATCCAGGGAGCAGACGATAGCAATCGTCACAGGGGTCCACCACTAATAAACGTCGTAAAGCAGGCGCATCGCTCATGACTGTTCCTTGACGCCAAATTTAAGAAATTTTATTAAAAACAGTCATTTGGCAGACCTAACTGTAACATTAGCAAGAATTTGACAGGGCCTTGTACTGTTTGACTATAGGGACGCTGTAAAACCAGTTATAAGTTGCGATTCTGTTAGTTACCTAACGACTCTTCCTTTCATTGCGCTTTCAATGCCAGCATCATTCTTGAGCCTATGAAATAAAGTGGAAATTTCTTTTGATTGTGTGTGACCCAAACCCCGGTTGCGGGCATCAGTACAAGTAACCAGCCGAACGGTAAGCCCAACCGACGGCACATCACTTGATTGGGCATACAGAGAGAAGACCCTATGAACGCCCCGCTCCGTATCAACGAAGCATTGCTGATTGCCGACCGCGCATTCAAACCATTCAAATGCGTGGCCTGGGCCCCACAAGACGGTAATGGCGAACTCAGCCTGACCGTTATCGACCGCACCAGCACCAGCATTGGCCGCAAGCAGATCCCAAGCAGTGCCTACTCCGACCCTCAACAACTTGAACGTCTGCTGGAACAGGCCCGCGCCGAATTGAGCGAGGAAGGTTACACACTGCAATCGTGGTCGATGCCGAACTAATCTGTTTTGCGGATTACTCCGGGGTAATCCGCACCCTCCCCCCCTGCCATTAGTTGGGTTGATCGTTTTCACCGATCCGCACTCATTTCCCGCACAAATTCGAACTTTTGCGCACCCGGTACTTTGCAGGCTTGCCATTGGTTCGAAAAGACACTGTTGTGGCACATAACGACTCTCCGTCTGTGAGTTCTCACCATTGCGCATCTCATCATTCAGGGATTGAATATTCTCCCTACATAGTCGCCACCCAAACTTCTGGATCAGGACGACTCGCAAGGAGTTGCGGCGCATGTCAATCCAGTCCGCTTTTACCTTCTCCGCCACCCGGCACCCCCCCGGGACCCTCGATACGACGTTTGCCGCCAACGGCAAAACCCAGGTGTATTTCGTCGACAGCCTTTCCAGCCTCGCCAATGACATTGCGATCGATGCGCAGGGCCGCTTGCTGGTAGCCGCAAAAGTCGGCATGGCCGATGGCAGCCGCTTTGGTCTGGCCCGCTTGCTGGAGGACGGTTGCGCAGACCTCGCGTTCGGCAAGCAAGGTAGTGTCATCGGCCAATTCGAACCGGGGTTCGAAGCCATGGGCGCCAAGGTTCTGGTCATGCCCGACGGCAATATCCTGTTGGCCGGGCTGCACTACGAAAACACGCACCGCACGCTCCCGGCCCTCGCCTTGCTGGATCAGCAGGGTCGCCTGGTTCAGAGCTTTGGCGATAATGGTCGCTGCGTCGTGCGATTGCCTGGCGGTCTGTCCCTGGGCATTCGTGATGCATGGCTGCCGCCCGGTGTGCCGGGCGCGGAAGCCTGCGATGTGGACGTACAACAAGATGGCCGGATCCTGATCCTGGCCAACCATCACTACGAACTGGCCGATCACGTCGGCCTGTTGATACGACTGGATGTCGAAGGCTCGCTGGACTGCTCGTTCAACGGTAGCGGCTTCGTGGTGGTCAGGCACCTGCTGATGAATACCTGGCTCAGCAACCTGACGGTACAACGTGATGGCCGAATTCTGGTCGGTGGATCGATCAACTTTCCTGAAGAAGGCTTGCTGGCACGCTATCACGCTGACGGCCGCCTCGACGACCGTTTTGCCGTGGATGGATTCATGACCTTCAAAACGCAAGGGCATGGCGCCCGGGTCAGTCAGGTGGTCCAGCAAAACGAAGGTGACATCCTGTGTTTCGGCAGCAGTTGCGAGCCGATGCACTGCCTGACATTTAAAATGCACAGCAATGGCCGACCCGACAATCATTGCAACGGCGGACAACCACAGCGGCTGCAAATCGGTCACAGCGGATGCCAGTGGATCGCCGCGCAGTTACAGCCCGATGGCTGTGTGCTGGCGGCGGGTGCAACCATCGGCGGCGTTGAAGCAGACTTCATTGTCGGGCGATACCTGCCCAACGGCCATCTCGATCGCCGCTTTGGCAAAGGCTGTGGCTGTACGCGTACTCGCCTGGGCCCCGGCCCGGATACCGCCACCTGTGTCACGGTGCAGGCCAATGGAAACATCGTGGCTGGCGGCTATTCGCTGCAGGGCAGTTACAAGGCAGTCGTCGCGCGCTTTCTAGGCTAAACCGATGGGTTTTTCCTGCGCTTGATCTTCTCGCCCGCTTACGGCAACTTGCGCGCTTCTTAAAACAAGGAGCAGCCGATGTCCGGTTCAATGGCCCAGGCGTTCGCGCACAACTTTCTCGGGAACTCGCCCCGTTGGTATAAGGCCTGCATCGTCGGCTTTCTGATTCTCAATGCCCTGGTGCTGTGGACCGCAGGCCCGGTGGCGGCCGGCTGGCTGCTGGTGCTGGAGTTCATCTTTACCCTGGCCATGGCGCTCAAGTGTTATCCGCTGATGCCCGGCGGCCTGTTATTGATTGAAGCCCTGCTGCTGAAGATGACCACGCCACAGGCGCTGTACGACGAGTTGCTGCACAATTTCCCGGTGATCCTGCTGCTGATGTTCATGGTGGCCGGTATCTATTTCATGAAGGACTTGTTGCTGTACCTGTTCTCGCGCCTGCTGTTGGGGGTTCGTTCCAAGGCCCTGCTGGCCCTGATGTTCTGCTTTCTGTCGGCGTTTCTGTCGGCGTTCCTCGATGCCTTGACCGTGACTGCCGTGATCATCAGTGCCGCCGTAGGCTTTTACTCGGTGTATCACCGCGTCGCCTCGGGTAACGATCCGCGTCTGGACAGCGAGTTCAGCGACGACAAACATCTGCCCACCCTCCATCAGGGTGATCTCGAACAGTTCCGCGCCTTTCTGCGCAGCCTGCTGATGCACGGTGCCGTGGGCACCGCATTGGGCGGTGTCTGCACGCTGGTCGGTGAGCCGCAGAACCTGCTGATCGGCCATGAAATGGGCTGGCACTTCTCCGACTTCTTTACCCGGGTTGCGCCGGTATCCCTGCCGGTACTGGTTGCCGGACTGGTGACGTGCATTCTGCTGGAAAAGCTGCGCTGGTTCGGATACGGCACGCTGTTGCCGGATAACGTCCGCGCGGTACTGGCCAACTACGCCGCCGAAGACAATGCCGAGCGCACCACACGCCAACGTGCAGCGCTGCTGGTGCAAGGCGTTGCCGCATTGATTCTGATTGCCGGGCTGGCGTTTCACATCGCCGAAGTGGGTTTGATCGGTTTGATGGTGATCGTGTTGATCACCGCCTTTACCGGTATCACCGACGAACACCGCCTGGGCACAGCATTCAAGGACGCCATGCCATTTACCGCATTGTTGGTGGTGTTTTTCGCCGTGGTCGCGGTGATTCACGATCAGCAACTGTTCGCCCCGCTGATCCACTGGGTGCTGGCGCTGCCGGCGGACCAACAACCGGGCATGCTGTTCATTGCCAATGGCCTGCTGTCCGCCATCAGCGACAACGTGTTCGTGGCAACCATTTACATCACCGAAGTGAAGCGCGCATTCATGGCGGGTGAGATGACCCGTGAGCATTTCGAGACGCTGGCCATTGCGATCAATACCGGCACCAACCTGCCTAGCGTGGCGACGCCCAACGGTCAGGCGGCGTTTCTGTTCCTGCTGACTTCGGCGATCGCACCGCTGGTGCGCCTGTCTTACGGGCGGATGGTCTGGATGGCGTTGCCGTACACCGTGGTGATGGGCTTGCTCGGGTGGTATGCGGTGAGCTACTGGCTCTGACACCGCCGAGCCCTGTGGGAGCGAGCTTGCTCCGGGCGGCGTTCCGACGATTGCTGCCTGACATTCAACACATTTGGTGACTGACATGGCCTCATCGCGAGCAAGCTCGCTCCCACAAAGGGTTTGCGTTGTTATCGAGGGAGGATGTATTGCTCGATCGCCTGCGCCGCACCGTCCTCGGTATTGGCGCCAGTGATCACATCGGCCTGACGCTTGACTGCCTCCTCCGCCTGTCCCATGGCGATCGACAACCCGGCAACCTGAAACATCGCCGGGTCATTGCCGCCATCCCCGATCGCCGCCGTCTGTTCCAGCGGCACGCTGAGATGTCTGGCCAGCGTCACCAATGCCTCGCCCTTGTTCGCTTGCATGGCGGTCACATCCAGGTACACCGGTTGCGAACGCGACACCTGTGCCTGGCCTTCTACCTGAAGTAGCAATCGCGCTTCGAGCTCAATCAACAATTGGGTGTTGTTGCTCGCGGCGACAATCTTGTCGATGCTTTCCAGATACGGTTCAAAACTGTCGACCACCACCGGTGGGTAGCCCAGACCGTGCTGCTCGCGAGGCACCATCGGGCCGTTCGCATCCTTGACCAGCCAGTCGCCGCCACTGAACACCCACACCTCAACATCAGGCAGGTCGCAAAGTAGCGTCAAAGTGGTTAACGCGGCACTCGCCGGCAAATAGTGCGCGACGAGCAAACTGCCGTCCGGATTGACCAGCGTCCCGCCATTGAACGCCGCCGTCGGCAGGTCGACGCCCAACGCTTCAATGACTTGCAACATGGCTTTGGGTGGTCGGCCGGTGGCCAGGCTGAACAATACGCCCGCCTCGCGCAACGAGCGGACCGCCTCGATGGTCCGCTGACTCAGGCTGTGATCGGGCAGCAGCAAGGTGCCGTCCATGTCACTAAGCAGAAAACGGATGGGCCGTTGCGAGGATTCCTTCATCCGAGGCGGTGCCAGACGCGGCCGTCGCGAGTCAGCAATTCTTCGCCGGCCTTGGGGCCGTTTTCCCCGGCGGCATAGCCCTGCACGCTGGAATCCTGCTGCCAGGCATCCAGGAACGGTTGCACCGCGCGCCAGCCGTTCTCGATGTTGTCGGCGCGCTGGAACAGTGTCTGGTCGCCGGTCAGGCAATCGTAGATCAGGGTTTCGTAGCCGGTGGACGGCTGCATCTCGAAGAAGTCCTTGTAGGCAAACCCCAGCTCGATGTTGTCCATCTTCAGGGCCTGACCGGGACGCTTGGCCAACAGGTCGAACCACATGCCTTCGTTGGGCTGGATCTGAATGCGCAAATAGGTCGGCTGCAACTCGTCGACCTCGGTATCGCGGAACTGCGCATAGGGCGCCGGTTTGAAACAGATGACGATCTCGGTGTCACGCACGCTCATGCGTTTACCGGTACGCAGGTAGAACGGCACGCCGACCCAGCGCCAGTTGTCGATCATGACCTTGAGGGCCACATAGGTTTCGGTATTGCTGTCGGGTGCGACCTTGTCTTCCTGGCGATAGCCTGGCAGTGCCTTGCCGTCGATCTCACCTGCAGTGTATTGACCGCGCACCGAGTTGGCGCGGGCCTCCTCCACCGTCCAGGGCCTGATCGCGCCGACGACCTTGGCTTTCTCGCCGCGCACCGCATCGGCGCCAAACGCGGCGGGTGGTTCCATCGCCACCATCGCCAGCAGCTGGAACAGGTGATTGGGCACCATGTCCCGCAGGGCGCCGGTGTGCTCATAAAAACTGCCACGGGTTTCCACGCCGACAGTTTCGGCGGCGGTGATCTGCACGTGATCGATGTAGTGATTGTTCCAGAACGCTTCGAACAGGCTGTTGGAAAAACGGCTGACCAGAATGTTCTGCACGGTTTCCTTGCCCAGGTAATGATCGATCCGGTAGATCTGCTTTTCCGTCATCACCTTGAGCAGGCAGGTGTTCAAGGCCTCGGCCGTTTGCAGGTCAGAGCCAAAGGGCTTTTCGATCACGACCCTTCTGAACGCCTCGGGGGTCTCCTCCAGCAAGCCGGCGGTACCGAGGCGGCGTGCCACTTCACTGAAGAAACGCGGTGCGGTGGCCAGGTAGAACACCGCATTGCCGGTTCCGCTGTCGGCGATTTTCGCCGCCAGCGCTTGATAAGTGCTGTCGTCCAGGAAATCGCCCTGGACGTAGCTGATGCCTTTGGCAAGTTTGGACCAGACCGCTGGATCAAGGGTGTGGTCACCCTTGCCAGCCATCTCGTTTCGAATGAAATCTTCGAGCTTTTGCGCAAAGCCTTCATCGCTGATGGCGTTGTGGTCAACGCCGATGATCCGCAGTCCATCCCCGAGTAGCCCGTTGCGCTTGAGGTTATACAGCGCCGGCACCAACAGACGCTTGACCAGGTCACCGTGGGCGCCAAACAGAAACAGCGTCGTCGGTGGTGCGGGCTCAGCCTTGGATTTCCTGCGGATCAAATGGGTCATTTTTTCGAGGTCTCCACGTGGCCGCCGAAGCCGAAGCGCTGTGCCGAGAGAATCTTGTCGCCAAAGGTGCCTTGCCCACGGGAACGGTAGCGGGAGAACAGCGAGTTCGACAGCACCGGCACCGGTACCGCTTGCTCCATGGCGGCTTCGATGGTCCATTGACCTTCACCGCTGTCGGCCACGGACCCGGAGAAACCGTCGAGTTTCGGATCGCTGGCCAGGGCGTCGGCGGTCAGATCGAGCAACCACGAGGACACCACGCTGCCACGGCGCCAGACTTCGGCGATGTCGGCGACGTTCAGGTCGAAACGCTGGTCTGGCGGCAGGTTCTCGCTGTTTTTGGTCTTGAGGATGTCGAAGCCTTCGGCGAAGGCCTGCATCATTCCGTATTCGATGCCGTTGTGGATCATCTTCACGAAATGCCCGGCGCCGGCGGGACCGGCGTGAATGTAGCCGTGTTCGGCACGCTCGTCATCGGACTTGCGGTCCCTGGTGCGCGGGATGTCGCCCAGGCCCGGGGCCAGGGTTGCGAACAGCGGGTCGAGGCGCTTAACGGTCTCGGCATCGCCGCCGATCATCATGCAGTAACCGCGCTCCAGGCCCCATACGCCGCCGGAGGTACCGACGTCGATGTAATGCAGGCCTTTTTCCGACAGGGTTTTCGCCCGGCGGATATCGTCCTTATAGAAGGTGTTACCGCCGTCGATGATGGTGTCGCCGGCTTCGAGCAAGGTGCTCAGGGTGTCGATGGTTTCTTCGGTCGGCGCGCCGGCCGGCAGCATGACCCAGACCGCACGCGGCCTGGCCAGGCCAGCGACCAGCGCCGGCAGATCGGTGACGCCCGTGGAGCCTTCTGTGGCCAGGGCTTCGACAAAGGCGGTATTGCGATCGTAAACAACGGTGGTGTGCCCGTTGAGCATCAGGCGCCGCGCAATATTGCCGCCCATGCGGCCCAGTCCAATAATCCCGAGTTGCATGTGCTGATGCTCCCTACTACAAATAAAAGTGTGTCAAAGGTTATAGCCCAACGCGACTCATGAGGTTAGTCCAGAGCGTTGGCGTGAAGTTTCCGGGCATTGTGCCCGATCCTGATGGATAACGTCGGGAATCAAACCGAAGACACAACGACCATGAAAAATAAAAAAGTTCCCTTCGGGGGCAAAAGAAATCAAAATTGGCGCCGATAGTAGATCAGCCGTTGATTTTCGAGGCGGTTCTACAGTTGAGACACGCCATTTGCGAGGTGAGCAATGGGCACAGTACACACCGCACTGCCAGCACAAACCCTTTACGTCACAATCCGTCGTGATGAGTTGCGCCAGTTGAAGGACGAACGCGATCAATTGAAACAGGAGCTGGCGCAGTTGCGACTGCTGCTGCAAGCCAATCAGGTGCAGCCCCTGGCTGTGACGCAACGCGCCCCACTCGCCTGACCCCCCTCCTTTCAAGCGGGAGCAGTCTGCACTGCTTCCGCACCGGCTCGCGACCTTCTCCGAGCAGGCTTCCCGCGTTAGCCATGAAGGTCGTTGGTGAAGTTGATTCCCATTGAACGGATTCGGCGGATAATGCCATTTCGACACTGCTTCATTGATTCATGGACGAAAGGCATCCGACATCTGTAGTGGGAGGCAAACCATGAAACGCACCGCATTGATCCTCGCCGGCCTGATGGCCTTGGGCGCATCCAGCGCTTTTGCCGAAGGCGGAGCCGAACGCATGCGCTATTACTATGAAAGCCTGCGACTGGCCCAGCAACAAGCCTTGGGCCACCCCATCCAAAGCACTGAGCTGCGGGTTCCGGACGATCAAACCGCACAAATGACTGAAACCTACAGACCGAAATGATCCATGGACTTCTGACTCCAGGGTCACAGAAGACTGTCGGGCGTCCTGATGGACGCCCTTTTTTTGCCTGTTGAATCAGAGGCTCTTGATCCAGAACAGCATCCGTCCATGGGCCGGGTCGAACATGCCGGGGGCGAAACCGGCTTTTTCATAGGCCCCCTGGGCCACAGCGTTGCCTTCCAGCACTTCCAGGGTGAGCTTGCAGCAGCCACGCTGACGGGCGATGTCCTCGACTTTTTGCAGCATCTTCTGGCTCAAGCCCAGGCCGCGAAATTTTTTCACCACCGCCACATCGTGCACATTGACCAGCGGCCGGCAGGCAAAGGTGGAAAACCCCTCGAAGCAATTGACCAGTCCGGCCGGCTCGCCACCGACAAAGGCCAGCACACTGAAGGCGTGGGAACGCCTGGCGAGCTCTGCCGGGAGTTGCGCCAGTACATGGGCTGGCAACGGCTGGCCGCCGCCCATCGGGTCCTCGGCGTAGTGGTTCAACACCAGACAAATAGCCTCGGCATGCACCGGATTGGTATAACTGGCCTGAAGCACAAGAATTTCTGCGGAGTCCATTTCCATCCTCGATCACACATGAAGTAGCCCCCAGCATGTATTTCACGCTGAAGTGCCCGCTGCACGATAGCGCGAGCACCGTGTTACCGACAATCGCAACCGTGGAATTCTTTGGCGCTCAAGCGCCCCAGATCAAGGCTTCCGTCCATCCCAGCCCGGCAAAATCCTCGGCCCGCAAGTGCGACTCACCGGCGCAGAAAAACTCGTCGAGTTGCGGTGGCTGGACCGAGGTGCCGCTGAGCATGGCGTGTACCTGGCCGCGGTGATGGATCTGGTGTTCAAACAGATGGGACAGCAAGCGCAAGCGACTGTCGTGTTGCGGGGTGTCGCGGGCGATGGTCACGATTTTGCCAAGGTCGGCATCGCGCATCTGCTCGCAGTAGGCGATCAGCCGGCGGTCGACGTGGGCCTGTTCGCCAACGAGGTCCGTCGCCATGAGGCAGGGCTCGTCTTCCTTGAAAAACACCCGGCAATCGGGATGCGGATCGTCGCCGCGCAGTTCCCGCTCCAGGGCGTCCACATAGAACCAGTCACAGGTCAGGATGTGATTGAGCGTGGCGCGGATCGAGGGGAAGAAACTGACCCGGGGTGCGCTCAGTTCCTGCGGGCTCAACTGACGCCAGGCCTTGGCCAGTCGGTGATTGGCCCAGGCGTTCTGATAGGCCATGGTCAGCAAATGGTGTGACAGGGGCTGATTCATGTTCGCTGTTCCCGATCAAATCCTTATCAAACTTCGGCAAACCGTTGCAGTTGCATTTCCTGCAATCGGCTGAGGGTGCGGCGGAACGGGAATTCCAGATAACCCTCAGTGTAAAGCGATGCCATTGGCACTTGCGCTTCAAGGTACAGCGGCACCTTGCGGTCGTAGCATTCGTCCACCAGGGCAATGAAGCGTCGCACCCCGTCGTCGTGCACCGACAACTGCGGCAACTCGCGATCCCCCGCGTCCACCCGCTCGACACCGTCCTCGGTGCCGCGAGCAATGCGCCCGGCGCGTTTCTGCGCGCTGAGGTTGGGCACGTCACTCAACAGAATAGCGCCGTAGGTATCGCACAGGGCGATGAAATCCATGGCCGCGAAGGGTTGCTCGCACAGCGCGGCGTAACGGGTCCAGAGCACAGTCGGGCTGGCCTTGAGCACCTCAAGGGAACGGTAACCGACCTGGATCGAGTCGCTCGATACTGACTGGCCGACGCTCAACATCTGGAACACTTCATCCAGCGCGCCGGGCTGACCGGCCTCGGCCACCCAGTAGCGTTGCGAACCGGCTCCCGGATGCAGGCGATGGTCTTCCCCACCATCCACTGCAATTACCTGCATGTGCTGCTTGATCGCCGCGATGGCGGGCATGAAGCGGTCGCGATTGAATCCGTCGGCGTACAACTGGTCCGGCGGCAGATTGGACGTGCAGACCACCACCACGCCCTGTTCGAACATCACCTGGAACAGGCGCCCGAGAATGATCGCGTCGCCGATGTCGTTGACGAACAACTCGTCGAAACACAGAACGCGCACTTCTTCGGCCAATTCACGAGCCAGCGCCTTGAGCGGATCGGCGGTGCCGGTCAGTTGAAACGAGCGCTGGTGCACCCAGCCCATGAAGTGGTGAAAGTGCTGGCGCCGCGCCGGTACTCGCAGGCTATGGTAGAACTGGTCCATCAACCAGGTTTTGCCCCGCCCCACCGGCCCCCACAGGTACACACCGGAAACGGGCGAACGGCCTTCATGCAGCGCTTCGTGGCATTTTTGCAGCGCCCACACGGCATATTCCTGGGCCTCGTCCTGGACGAAGCCCTTTTGTTCGATGGCGTGCTGCCAGGCGCTTAAGGGGGAATCGATAGTCATGGGCGGCAGTATGCCATTGTGCATTGAAAACGCGACCGGTGATCGGCAGTTTTGTGCAGAAAGGAAAAGCGCCTTGACGCATTAAATTACTAGCATAATATTTAATAGATGTTACTGACAATTTATTAACCTTGTCGCCATCCCTCTGGAGTCGTCCCATGCATTACAAAGTTTTCGGTCGTAAAACCGGCTTGCGTGTTTCCGAACTGGCGTTGGGCGCCGGTAATTTCGGTACCGGTTGGGGTCATGGCGCCGAGCGCGACGAAGCCAGGCGCATTTTTGATGGCTACCTGGAAGCCGGCGGCAACTTCATCGATACCGCCAATGGCTATCAGGGCGGGCAGTCCGAGGCCATGCTCAGCGAATTCATCGCCGCAGAACGGGATAGCCTGGTCATCGCCACCAAATACACCCTCGGGACTACACCCGCGGCCGGCATTTCCCACACTGGCAACAGTCGCAAGAACATGGTGCGCGCCGTCGAAGAAAGCCTGAAACGCCTGAAAACCGATCACATCGACCTGTTCTGGGCCCACATGAGCGACGGCGTCACGCCCATGGAGGAGATCCTGCGCGGCTTCGACGACCTGGTCAGTGCCGGCAAGATTCATTACGCCGGGCTGTCGAACTTCCCTGCGTGGCGCATCGCTCGTGCCGACCTGCTGGCCGAGGTACGTGGTTTTGCGCCGATTGCCGCGATCCAGGTCGAGTACAGCCTCGCCGAACGCACCGCTGAGCGCGAACAACTGCCGATGGCCGAAGCCCTGGGCCTGGCCGCGACCCTGTGGTCGCCGCTGGGTGGCGGCTTCCTCACCGGTAAGTATCGCAACAGTGAAGGCGACAACCGCGCGAACAAACTCGGGGTGCTGATTCATGCCGAAAAAAGCGCCCGCGAAACTGCCCTGCTCGACACCTTGATCAGCGTTGCCGCAGAACTGGACGCCAGCCCGACCCATGTGGCCATTGCCTGGCTGCGGGAACAGGCCAAACGCTCGACCACGGCGCTGATTCCGATCCTCGGTTCCCGGACTCGTGAACAGCTGGACGCCACGTTGGGCGCGCTGAATGTGCAGTTGAGTGCTGAGCAACTGGCACGACTCGATAGCGTCAGTGATGTAGCCAGAGGCGTGCCGCACGATTCCATCAGCGGTTCATCCGCACGCTTCAGCGGTGGTCAGATCCTCGACCGGCCGATCGTTCCAGTGGCCTGACACCCATCAAAACTGTAGGAGCGAGCCTGCTCGCGATGAGGCCCTGTCAGCCAACAGAGATGTTGAATGCAGGACCGCCATCGCGAGCAGACTCCCCACAGGGTTGGGTGTATTACTTATCGACCTTATGTTTAGCCGCATACAGACACAGCATCTCCATCGCCAGTGTCGCCGCCGCCAGTGATGTAATCTCTGCGCTGTCATAGGCCGGGGCCACTTCCACCACGTCCATGCCCACCAGATTGATCCCGCGTAGACCGCCGAGAATTTCCAGCGCCTGCACCGTACTCAAGCCGCCACACACCGGTGTTCCGGTGCCCGGAGCAAACGCCGGATCGAGGCAGTCGATGTCGAAGGTCAGGTACACGGGGTTGTCGCCGACCCGCGCCCGAATCGCCTCGACAATCGCTTCGCAGCCACGACGATGCACCTGCCGCGCGTCGAGCACTTGAAAGCCTTGATGATCATCGTTGGTGGTGCGCAAGCCGATTTGTACCGAACGTGACGGATCGACCAGCCCTTCCCTGGCCGCGTGCCAGAACATGGTGCCGTGATCGATCCGCTTGCCCTCTTCGTCCGGCCAGGTGTCGCTGTGGGCGTCGAAGTGGATCAGCGACAACGCCCCGTGCTTGCGGGCATGGGCCTTGAGCAGTGGATAGGTGATGAAATGGTCGCCGCCAAAGGTCAGCATCGCGCTGCCGGCGTCGAGGATGCGCTCGGCGTGGGCCTCAATCATTTCGGGCGTCGACTGCGGCGCGCCGTAATCGAAATCGCAATCGCCGTAGTCGATGACCGCCAGGTGATCGAACGGATCAAACGTCCACGGCCAGTGCCGTTCCCAGGCGATCCCGGCAGAGGCGGCACGAATGCCCCGTGGTCCGAAGCGTGCGCCGGGGCGGTTGCTGGTGGCCGTGTCGAACGGCACGCCACTGACGGCCACATCAACGCCACGCAGGTCACGACTGTAGCGTCGACGCATGAAGCTGGTAATGCCGGCGTAGGTACTTTCGGCGGCCGTGCCGTAAAGGCTGTCACGGGTAAGGGCTTGATCGTTCTGCATCGGGACGTCCATTGAAGGCTCCTGCTCTTTTCTTATTGGCGGCTACGGAAAGTGGTCCACAAACGGGTGCGCTGGCGCATGTCCTTGAGGCTCATGCTGCGGTCGGCGTAAAGCCGGTCACGCACATCGGCGGGTGGGTAAATGTCCGGATCTGTGCGCACTGCCTCATCCACCAGCGGCGTGGCGGCCTGGTTGGCGGTGGCAAAAAACAGCGTGTTGGTCAGCGCCGCGACGGACTCGGGGCGCAGCATGAATTCGATGAACTGGCGGGCAGCCTCGGGGTGTGGCGCGTCCTTGGGGATCGCCAGGTTGTCCTGCCACACGATGGTGCCTTCCCTGGGAATCCGGTAGGCGATTTCAAACGGTTTGTTGGCCTTGCGCGCCTGGTCGGCGGCCATGCTGGCGTCACCGTTGTAGGTCAGCGCAAGGCAGATGCTGCCATTGGCCAGATCGTTGATCTGCCGCCCGCTGGCGACGTAAAGCACCGAGGGTTGCAACTGATGCAATAACGTTTGGGCCGCGTCGAGATCGCTCTTGTCGGTGCTGTAGGGATCCTTGCCCAAATAATGCAAGGCCAGGCCGATCACTTCCTGTGGTGAATCAATGACCGCGATGCCACAGTCCTTCAGCTTGCTGGCGTATTCCGGTTTGAACAGCAGGTCGAGGCTGTTGAGCGGTACATTCGGCAGGCGTTTCTTCACCTCCTCGACATTCATCCCGAGCCCCAGGGTGCCCCATGTATAGGGCACGCCATAGCGATTACCGGGATCTACCGCCGCCATCTTCTCCAACAGATCGGGATCAAGATTGGCGTAGCCCTTCAGGCCCTCATGGGGGATGGCCTTGAGCGCACCTGCCGCCAGGCCGCGCGCCAGCACACTGGACGACGGGACGACCACGTCGTACCCGCTGCCACCGGTGAGCAGCTTGGTTTCCAGTACCTCCGGCGCATCGAAGGTGTCGTAGCGTACATGGATGCCCGTCTCCTGCTCGAACCGTTGCAGGGTTTCAGGAGCCACGTAATCGGCCCAACTGTACAGATTGACCACCTTGTCCTCGGCCTGGGCCGAAGCGGCAACGACGAGCAACAGCGCGGGTAAACACAGCTTGAACATGGGAGCCATGACGAACACCTGACCAGAGGAAGTGGTTGCAGGATGCGTCGTCGGATACATTGGTGAAATACCAAGTTAATTAACCTGACTTTATGACGGAGTAATGTTTGATGCTCGGCCAACTGCATGATCTGGATCTGCAATTATTGCGGTTGTTCGTCAACGTGGTGGAGTGCGGCGGCTTCAGCGCAGCCCAGGGCGAGTTGGGGTTGAGCCAGTCGAGCATCAGCCAGCAAATGGCCAAACTGGAAACCCGCCTTGGCTATCGCTTGTGCAGTCGCGGCAAGGGCGGATTCAAGATCACTCCCAAGGGCGAGCAATTGCTCAGCGCCGCCCGTGGACTGTTCGAGTCCATCGAAGCCTTCCGTCATCAATCCAACGGCGTGGCCGGACGCCTGATCGGCGAAGTGCGTCTGGGCCTGTCCGAAGCCCTGGATCAATCGGTGCTGCAACGGGTGGCCGAAGCAATCCGGCGCTTCCGTGAGCGGGACGAGTCGGTGCGTATCGAGCTGATCAGCGCCATGCCCGGCGAGATGGAACGCCTGCTGCTGCAACAGCGGCTGGACCTGGCCATCGGCTACTTCTCGCAAGTACAAAGTGCGTTTGACTACCGCGAACTGTTCATTGAAACCCAGCACCTGTATTGCGCCCCCGGCCATCCACTGTTCACCAACGCGAACCCGATCGATCAGGACCTGCAGGCCAGCGACCGGGTCGATCACCCCTACCGTTTCCTGCGCAGTGACGAACCCTTTCAGGGCAAGCGGTGTTCGGCACGTTCGGAGCAAGTCGAAGGCACCCTCGCCTTTATCCTTTCCGGCAAGCATGTCGGTTATTTGCCCAGCCACTTTGCCCGTGGCTGGGAAGACAAAGGTTTGCTCAGGGCCGTGCGCCGAGGCGACATGAGTTTCGATGTCGCGTTTCATCTGGCCCGGCATCGGGCTCAGGTGGCCGGCGATGCGCAGAAGGCGTTCGAAGAGGATCTGCTCGCGGCGTTTGCCTGAATACGCGTTGGTCTACGCTGAAACAGTGCCGGTCATCACCATGCAAAAATGCACAGATAACCTGCACTTATCCGGGTTGTACAAGGCAAATTTGCACTGATACGATCCGTCATCGCTCGCGCGCGAGCATCTCGATAAAGACAATAAAAGCAGGGAGTTAGTGATGACTGCTCAGGTTTCATCGAAGGGGACGCAGTTCATGGATGCCATGCACAACGATGTGCTGGCCGAAGTGCGCAACCACATTGGTCATCTGACCCTCAACCGCCCCGCCGGCCTCAATGCCCTCACCCTGGACATGGTGCGCAACCTGCACCGCCAGCTCGACGCCTGGGCCCAGGACTCGCAAGTGCATGCCGTGGTCTTGCGTGGTGCCGGGGAAAAAGCCTTCTGTGCCGGCGGCGACATTCGCTCGCTGCATGACAGCTTCAAAAGCGGCGACACCCTGCACGAAGATTTCTTCGTCGAGGAATACGCCCTCGACCTCGCGATCCACCACTACCGCAAACCGGTGCTGGCCCTGATGGACGGTTTTGTCCTCGGCGGCGGCATGGGTCTGGTGCAAGGCGCAGACTTGCGCGTGGTCACCGGAAAAAGCCGCCTGGCGATGCCGGAAGTCGGCATCGGCTACTTCCCGGACGTCGGCGGCAGTTACTTCCTGCCGCGCATTCCCGGCGAACTGGGGATTTACCTCGGCGTCACCGGGGTACAAATTCGCGCCGCCGATGCGCTGTATTGCGGGCTGGCGGACTGGTACCTGGAAAGCGAAAAACTGGGCGCCCTGGACGAAAAACTCGACCAGCTCGAATGGCACGACACGCCGCTCAAGGACCTGCAAGGCCTGTTGGCAACACTCGCCGTGCAGCAACTGCCAGATGCGCCACTGGCGACCTTGCGCCCGGCCATCGACCACTTCTTCGCCCAACCCGATGTGCCGAGTATTGTGAAGCAACTGCGTCAGGTAACGGTCGCCGACAGCCATGAGTGGGCGGTCACCACCGCCAACCTGCTGGAAACCCGCTCGCCGCTGGCCATGGCCGTGACTCTGGAAATGCTCCGTCGCGGACGCGAGCTGCCACTTGAACAATGTTTCGCCCTTGAACTGCATCTGGACCGCCAGTGGTTCGAGCGCGGCGACCTGATCGAAGGCGTGCGCGCCTTGCTGATCGACAAAGACAAGACACCCCGCTGGAACCCGCCCACCCTCGAGGCGCTGGACGCCGAACACGTGGCGAGCTTCTTCAGCGGGTTTGACCAGAGCGGGAGCTGAGCCATGCACGATATCGAATTGAGCGAAGAGCAAGTCATGATCCGCGACATGGCCCGGGATTTTGCCCGTGGCGAAATCGCGCCCCATGCCCAGGCCTGGGAAAAGGCCGGCTGGATCGATGACGGTCTGGTGGCGAAGATGGGCGAACTGGGCCTGTTGGGCATGGTGGTCCCCGAGGAATGGGGCGGCACCTATGTCGATTACGTCGCCTACGCCCTGGCCGTGGAAGAAATCTCCGCCGGCGATGGTGCGACTGGCGCTTTCATGAGCATCCACAACTCCGTGGGCTGCGGGCCGGTGCTCAACTACGGCAGCGAAGAACAGAAACAGACCTGGCTGGCGGACCTGTCCAGCGGCAAGGTCATCGGCTGCTTCTGCCTGACCGAACCCCAGGCCGGTTCCGAGGCACACAACCTGCGCACCCGCGCCGAACTGCGCGACGGTCAGTGGGTGATCAACGGCGCCAAGCAATTCGTCAGCAACGGCAAGCGGGCCAAGCTGGCGATTGTGTTTGCCGTGACCGATCCGGATTTGGGCAAGCGTGGCATCTCGGCGTTCCTGGTACCGACCGATACCGCTGGTTTTATCGTCGATCGCACCGAACACAAGATGGGCATCCGCGCTTCCGACACCTGCGCGGTCACTCTGAACGACTGCACCATCCCCGAGGCCAATTTGCTGGGAGAACGCGGCAAGGGTCTGGCCATCGCCTTGTCCAACCTCGAAGGCGGGCGAATCGGCATCGCAGCTCAAGCACTCGGCATTGCTCGCGCGGCGTTCGAAGCGGCGCTGGCCTACTCCCGTGATCGGGTGCAGTTTGGCAAGACGATCAATGAACACCAGAGCATCGCCAATTTGCTGGCCGACATGCACATGCAGTTGAACGCCGCGCGGTTGCTGATCCTGCACGCCGCGCGCCTGCGCACGGCCGGCAAACCCTGTCTGTCGGAGGCGTCACAAGCCAAGCTGTTTGCGTCGGAAATGGCCGAGAAGGTGTGCTCGTCCGCCATTCAGATTCATGGCGGCTATGGCTACCTGGAAGATTATCCGGTGGAAAAATACTACCGGGATGCGCGGATCACGCAGATCTACGAAGGGTCGAGCGAGATTCAGCGGATGGTGATTGCCCGCGAACTGAAGAACTACCTGGTGTGAAGCTCTAAACGCTTCGCTGGCAAGCCAGCTCCTACAGTGGGTTCGGTCGTTCACAAATGTCGTGTACACCCAAAACCTGTAGGAGCTGGCTTGCCAGCGAAAGCGTCAGTCAGACCGCTAATTTACTTGCCTTGGAACTCGGCTTCCCGCTTGGCAATGAACGCCGCCATCCCTTCCTTCTGATCCTGCGTGGCAAACGCCGCATGGAACACCCGACGCTCAAAGCGCACGCCTTCGGCCAGGCTCACTTCAAAGGCACGGTTGACGCTTTCCTTGACCATCATCGCAATCGGCAACGACTTTTTGGCGATCAACGCCGCGACTTTCAGCGCTTCATCCAGCAACTCATCGCTCGGCACGATCCGCGCCACGATGCCGCAACGCTCCGCTTCCACGGCATCGATCAGGCGCCCGCTCAGGCACATCTCCATGGCCTTGGCCTTGCCCACGGCGCGGGTCAGGCGCTGGGTGCCACCCATCCCCGGCAGCACGCCGAGGTTGATTTCCGGCTGACCGAATCTGGCGTTGTCGCCGGCCAGGATGAAGTCGCACATCAACGCCAGTTCGCAGCCACCGCCCAAAGCAAAACCATTGACCGCCGCAATGATCGGCTTGCGGCGGTTGGCCACACGGTCGCTGTCGCTGAACAGGTCGTCGATGTAAATCTGCGGATAGGTCAGCTCGGCCATTTCCTTGATATCAGCACCGGCGGCGAAGGCTTTTTTCGAACCGGTCAGGACGATGCAGCCGATGTTCGAGTCAGCCTCGAAGCCATCGAGAGCCTGATTCAGTTCGCTGACGATCTGCGCATTCAACGCGTTCAACGCTTGTGGACGGTTGAGAGTGATCAGGCCAACGCGGCCGTGGGTTTCCAGCAAAATCGTTTCATAGCTCACAGGGGACTCCTTCTTATAGATTGCGCGAAATGACCATGCGCTGAATATCGCTGGTGCCTTCGTAGATCTGGCAGACCCGCACGTCGCGGTAGATCCGTTCCAGCGGGAAGTCGTTGAGGTAACCATAACCGCCGAGGGTTTGCAGCGCCGAGGAGCATACCTTCTCGGCCATTTCCGAGGCGAACAACTTGGCCATCGAAGCCTCGACCAAAGCCGGTTTGCCACTGTCACGCAGGGCCGCGGCGTAGTGCACCATTTGCCGCGCCACGGCGATCTGGGTCGCCATGTCCGCCAGGCGGAAGGCCACGGCCTGGTGTTCGATGATCGGCTTGCCGAAACTCTGGCGCTCACGGGCGTAGTCGCGAGCCGCTTCGAACGCGGCGCGGGCCATGCCCACCGATTGCGAAGCGATGCCGACGCGACCGCCTTCAAGGTTGGCCAGGGCAATCCTGTAGCCTTCGCCCTCCTCGCCCAAACGGTTGGCCACCGGCACCTTCACGTTCTCGAAGAGAATCTGGCAGGTGTCGGACGCATGCTGACCGAGCTTGTCCTCGACCCGCGCAACGGTGTAGCCCGGCGAATCGGTCGGCACGATAAACGCGCTGATGCCGCGTTTGCCGGCACTCGGATCGGTCACCGCAAACACGATCACCACACCGGCATTTTGCCCGGAGGTGATGAATTGCTTGCAACCGTTGAGCACGTAATGATCGCCTTCCAGGCGCGCACGGGTTTTCAGGCCGCTGGCGTCGGAACCGGCCTGGGGTTCGGTCAAGGCAAAAGCACCGAGCATCGCACCGCTGGCCAGTGGTTTGAGGAAGCGCTCTTTCTGCTCATCCGTGCCGTAGTTGAGGATCGGCACACAACCCACGGAGTTGTGCACGCTCATGATCGTCGAACAGGCGCCATCGCCGGCGGCAATTTCTTCCAGGGCCATGGCGTAGGCCAGGTAACCGGTGTCGCATCCGCCCCACTGCTCCGGCACCAGCATGCCGAAGAAGCCCAGCCCGGCCATCTCGCCGATGGCTTCCTTGGGAAAGCGATGCTCGCGGTCCCACTCGGCGGCGAATGGTTTCAGCCGTTCCTGGGCAAAGTCCCGGGCCATGTCGCGGATTTGTTGTTGGTCGTCATTGGGGATCATGGTGAATCCTTGAAGTTAATTGCCCCCCTGTAGGAGCGAGCTTGCTCGCGAAGGACGTCAACGATGACGAGGGCTGCCTGGATGAATGCGGCGCTCTCAGGCCCTTCGCGAGCAAGCTCGCTCCTACAGGGGGGCGCTGGCCTTAATAGAGGCATTCCACGGCCATGGCCGTCGCTTCACCGCCGCCGATACAAATCGCTGCAACGCCACGCTTCAAGCCTTTCTGGCGCAGGGCCGAAAGCAAGGTCACGAGAATCCGCGCACCGGAAGCCCCGATCGGGTGGCCCAGGGCGCAAGCACCCCCGTGCACGTTGAGTTTCTCGTGGGGGATTTCCAGATGAGTCATCGCGGCCATGCCAACCACGGCGAAGGCTTCGTTGACTTCCACCAGATCGACGTCATTGAGCGACCAGCCGGTTTTTTTCATCAATTTCTTGATCGCACCGATTGGCGCCACTGGAAACAGACCCGGGGTGTCGGCAAACGCCGCGTGACCATGAATCACCGCCAACGGTTTCAGCCCTTGTTTCTGTGCCTGCGACTGGCGCATCAGCACCAATGCGGCGGCACCGTCGGAGATCGAACTGGAGTTGGCCGCGGTCACCGTGCCGCCTTCGCGGAACGCCGGTTTCAACGAAGCGATCTTGTCCAGCCTGGCTTTTGGCGGCTGCTCGTCATTGCTGATCACAACCTGCTCTTTGCCCACCGTCACGGTCAGCGGGACGATTTCGGCCTTGAAGCTGCCGTCCTTGATCGCCTGTTGCGCGCGGGTGGTCGAGGCGATGGCAAAGGCGTCCTGGGCTTCGCGGCTGAAGCTGTTGGTTTCGGCGCAGTCTTCGGCGAAGGTGCCCATCAGGCGGCCCTTGTCGTAGGCGTCTTCGAGGCCGTCCAGGAACATCGAGTCCTGCACCCGGCCATGGCCCATGCGGTAGCCGGCACGGGCACGGTCCAGCAGGTAAGGCGCGTTGGACATGCTTTCCATGCCACCGGCGACCACGACGTCGGCACTGCCCGCCACCAGCATGTCATGGGCCAGAATCGCCGCTTCCATGCCGGAACCGCACATCTTGTTCAGGGTGGTGCAGCGGGTCGATTTATCCAGCCCCGCGCCCAGCGCCGCCTGACGCGCAGGGGCCTGGCCAAGGCCTGCCGGCAGCACGCAGCCGAACAACACTTCGTCGACGGAATCGCTGGCAACGCCAGCGCGTTCCACCGCTGCCTTGATGGCCGCCGCGCCGAGTTGCGGCGCGGTCAGGCTTTTCAGTTCGCCCTGGAAACCGCCCATCGGGGTACGGACGGCGCTGACGATTACAATCGGATCGTTGGAAATAGTCATGACAAATCCTCCTTACTTGGCGGCCATGCGCAAGGCACCGTCGAGACGGATCACCTCGCCGTTGAGCATGCTGTTTTCAATAATATGCTTGACCAGCCCGGCATACTCGCCCGGTTTGCCCAGGCGTGGCGGGAACGGCACGCCAGCGGCCAGGGAATCGCGGACTTCCTGGGTCATGCCGGCCATCATCGGTGTCTCGAAGATGCCGGGGGCGATCGTCATGACACGGATGCCAAAACGCGCCAGCTCACGGGCCGCCGGCAAGGTCAGACTGACAATCGCGCCCTTGGACGCCGAGTAAGCCGCCTGACCGATCTGACCGTCATAGGCCGCAGCAGACGCGGTGTTGATGATCACGCCGCGCTCGCCGTCGGCATCCGCTTCGGTCTCGGCAATCGCCGCTGCCGCCAGGCGCAGCATGTTGAAGCTGCCGATCAGGTTGACGTTGATCACCTGGCTGAAACTGGCCAGTGCGTGTGGACCGTTCTTGCCGAGAATCTTCTCGCCACGCACGATGCCGGCGCAATTGACCAGGCCATTAAGGCCGCCAAAGGCCTTGACCGTCGCCCGCACCGCAGCTTCGGCCGCCGCTTCGTCGCTGATGTCCGCCACCACGCTGTGCGCGCCAAGGCGCTGGGCCTGGGCTGCAACGGCCTCGGCGTTCATGTCCACCAGCATCACTTTCGCGCCAGCGGCGACCAGCACCTCGGCCGTCGCTGCACCGAGGCCGGAAGCGCCACCGGTGACGATAAAAATCTTGTTCTCGATCTGCATCATTGTTTCCCTGGATTCAAGCTGGAAGGTTCTTCGCCGCGGCCTCTTGAGCCTTGGCGATTTCCTGGTTGCGCAAGATAAAGCGCTGCAATTTGCCGCTTGGGGTTTTTGGCAACTCGCTGACAAATTCGATTTCACGGGGGTACGAGTGCGCCGCCAGACGCTTGCGCACGTGCTGGCGCAGCTCTTCAGCCAGCTCGGGGGCGGCGCGGTATTGCGGGCTGAGCACGACAAACGCCTTGACCAGTTCGGTGCGCTCCGGATCGGGCTTGCCGACCACGGCGGCCTCGACCACGGCCGGGTGTTCGATCAGTGCACTTTCCACGTCGAACGGACCGACCCGGTAGCCGGAGGTGGTGATCACGTCATCGCTGCGACCGACGAAGCTGATGCTGCCGTCCGGGTTCCACTCCACGGTATCGCCACTCAGGTAGTAGTCGCCGACGAAAGCCTTGGTCGGCGCGCCTTCGTAGCCGGCGAACCAGCACATCGGCGATTGGCTGCGGTCGATGGCGAGGATGCCCGGCTGGCCAACGCCGAGTTCCTGGTATTCGTCATCCAGCACTACGATACGGTGGCCCGGCGAGGCAAATCCGGCGGCGCCCATGTGAATCGGATGTTCCAGGCCGTGGTGGTTGCACAGCACCATGCCCAGTTCGGTCTGGCCGTAATGGTCGTGGATGACCACGCCGAGGTTGTCGGCGAACCAGCGGATCACTTCCGGGTTCAGCGGCTCGCCGGCGCTGCTGACGATACGCAGCTTGCCCTTGATCGATCTGGCGAATTCTTCGCCGCCGGCAATCAGCAAACGGTAGGCCGTCGGCGAACCGGTGAGGTTGGTAATCCCGTATTTGTTGATCACCCGGCAGGTGCTTTCGAGGGTGAACGGGCCATCGTAAAAAGTAATCGGATGACCCATGGACATTGGCCCTGTGACACCGAAATAAATGCCGTAGGCCCAACCCGGATCGGCGACGTTCCAGAACGCGTCTTCCGGGCGCAGATCCACCGCATCGCGGGTGTAGCTCTGGAACGCAACGATGGCTTTGAGGGGCACCGACAGCGCTTTCGACGGGCCGGTGGTGCCGGAGGTGAACATCAGCAGGAACGGATCTTCGCCGGTCAGCAGCACCGGTTCACAGTCGGCGGAATAATTGGCCAGTTCGGCCCAGAAACTGAAATCGCCACGCACCAGGCCCTGCCCTTTGGCGCCGGTGACGGTAACGATGGTCGGGCAATCGGCGACTTCGGCGAGTTTTGGCCGGTTCACCGCATCGGTCACCACCACCTTGGCGCCAGAGCAGCCCAGGCGGTGTTCGATGGCCTTGGGGCCGAACGCGGTAAACAGCGGTTGATACACCGCGCCGATGCGCCAGGCGGCGAACACGGTGATCAACAATTCGATATTGCGTGGCAACAGGCCGGCGACCTTGTCGCCTTTCTTCACGCCCTGGGCCAGCAGGTAGTTGGCGAAACGCGCGGCCTTGTCCTGCAAGTCGGTGAAGGTGTACGTCGCACCGGTGCCGTCGCGTCCTTCCCAGAACAGCGCGATGCGACCCGGCAAGGCGTGCCGGTCACAGCATTCGACACAGGCGTTGAGGGCCGCCAGATCACCTGCGAGTGCGGCATCGACGGTGTGCTGATAATTGAACTGAGAAGTAGCAGACAAGTAATCGCGCATTGCCAGAATCCCTCTGTGTTTTTATTAGGTTGGGGGGGAACCGTAATCAACAGGGAAATACTCGCTCTGCGCGGGGTGGCGGGCAATGGTCAAAGCTATCAAGTTGTCTGACTGCTTTGGCCAAAGCCCGCAGGGCATCAAGCGATGAAGCGCACTCCGGGTTTGGCGCGCTCGTCCACGGTCAGTTCGAACACATCCGGTCGGGCGTAGTGGCCAACCACGTCAAAGTCATAACGGGCGCGTACCAGGTCGTCGGTGTCGATTTGTGCAGTGAGCAGACCGGCGCTATCACGCAACGGTCCGGCGAGGATGTCGCCCATGGGACCGACGATCACGCTGCCGCCGGCGATCAACGGCCGATCCGCCGGCCAGTTGGCGATGTCCAGGCCCAGGGCCTGCGGCGATGCCTGGACCTGACAGGCACTGACCACGAAACAGCGTCCCTCATGGGCAATGTGGCGCATGCTGACCTGCCACATCTCCCGTTCGTCCACGGTCGGCGCGCCCCACACCTCCACGCCCTTGGCGTACATCGCCGTGCGCAGCAGCGGCATCATGTTTTCCCAGCACACCAGCGCACCGACGCGCCCGACCTGGCTGTCGATCACCGGCAAGGTCGAGCCATCGCCCTTGCCCCAGATCAGCCGTTCGGTGCCGGTGGGCATCAGTTTGCGGTGTTTGGCCACCAGCCCGGCCTGCGGATCGAGGTACAGCGCGGTGCAGTACAACGTGCTGCCCGCACGCTCGATCACGCCGATCACCAGATTGGCCCCGGTGCGCGCGGACAGCGCCGCCAGCGCCTCGGTTTCCGCGCCGGGTACGTCGATGGCATTGGCAAAATAGCGGGCAAAGGCTTCGCGACCTTCCGGCAGGCGATAGCCCAATTGCGTGCCAAAGCCCTCGCCTTTGGGATAACCACCCAGCAGCGCTTCGGGCATCACCACCAACCCGGCACCGGATTCGATGATCGCGTTTTCATAGGACAGGATCTGTTCCAGGGTGTCGGCCTTGCCACCGGGCATGGCGCCGATTTGCAGGGCTGCAACGATTGATTTGGGCATCTCGCAAACTCCATTCGCATCAGGGGTTGCTCATTCTCCGGCCTCACATGATCATCAATAAAGACCGATTCACTGCTGAATGATATGAGCCAAATGAATATCACCGACGTCGACCTCAACCTGCTCAAAGTCTTCGAAGCGCTGCACGAGGAGTCCAGCGCCAGCCGTGCCGCCTTGCGCCTGGGCGTGACGCAATCGGCAGTCAGCGCAGCCTTGCGTCGGTTGCGCGAGGTGTATGCCGATCAACTGTTCGTGCGCACCGGACGCGGCCTGGCCCCCTCGCTCAAGGCCAATCAGCTCAAACCGGTGGTCAGCGATGCCCTGAACAAATGCCGGCAGAGCCTGGCGATGGTCGATCCGGCCGCGCAACAGTACGAAGGTCGCTCGGTCACCGTGGGAATGTCAGATGATTTCGAGATTGCCTACGGCCGGCGGCTGATCGAAGAAGTTGCCCGCAGCGCGCCGAAATTGCGCCTGATTTTCCGTCAGACCCACAGCCAGATCGTCGCCCAGGCGTTGATGGAGCGCAGCATTGACCTGGCGATTACCGCGGGCGGGTTTGCCGAGCGGCTGCTCAGCCGTCAGGTGCTGGGGGAAGGTGGCTATCTGTGCCTGGTGGACCCGTCGAGCCTGGTCGAGAATCAGCAGAGCATTAGCCTTGAGGAGTTTGTGGCCCGCGAACACATTCTGGTGTCGTCCGGCGGTTTTATCGGGATTACCGATGAAGGATTGGCGGCGCTGGGGCTCAGTCGACGGGTGTGCGCCTCGACCACGCACTTTGCCGCGTTGCCGCATTTGCTCAAAGGCAGCCAGGCCGTGGCGACCATTCCGGCCCATGCCGCCCAAAGCATCGCAACGCTCAGCGGACTGGCGTTGCTGCCCTGCCCTTTGGCGTTGCCGCGTTACCCGATCGAGCTGGGCTGGCGCACCAGTACCCAGCTCGACCCGGTGGTGTTGAAAGTGCGCGAGGCGATTGTCGCGAGTTTCTCGTAGGAGCTGCGGCAGACTGCGATCTTTTGATGTTTTCTTTTCGGCGACTGCTGCGCAACAAGATCAAGCTCAAGATCAACAGATCGCAGCCTTCGGCAGCTCCTACTTGGCCGCCATCAAGCGATTGACTTCACTGCGCACCATGTTGGCGAATTCCGGAGGCGACATGCCGTCCAGTTCGGCGCGTACCCATTCGGCCCATTTGCCTTTGCGTTTGGCCCGTTCGCCGAACAACCGTGCGGCCTCGCCCTTGGCTTTGCCCAGGTTGTTTTGCCAGAGTTCGAACAGACGGGATTTCTCGTCTTCAAGCGCAGCGCGCTCGGCGAGGGGTTTGTCGGCCAGATTGAAGCTCATGGGAGTTTCCTGCTGCGTAAAATAGGCGACATCTTACACTGTAGGACGAAATGTCCTGCGCCGGTTTTTCAGCAAGATGGCCTCTCCGGGCAAAATAGCTGCAACTTTTCCGACGGCGACTGACTCCATTGTTCACTATCCACTTACCTGCAAGGAGTACTTCAATGGCCCGCAAAACCGCCGCGCAAGCCGCCGAAGATCAAATCAAGGATCAAGCGTTCAGCGAGCTTCAATCGCTGATCGAAGAGTCGGAAAAGCTGCTGAAAAGCAGCGCCTCGCTGGTCGGGGAAGAAGCGGAGACCCTTCGCGGACAAATCGCCCTGAAACTCCAGCAGGCCAGGGATTCGGTAAGCAGCGTACGCGACCGGACCCTGCCCGCGGTCGAGGCCACTGAAACCTATATCGGCGGGCATCCATGGCAAACCGTGGCGATTTCTGCCGGGTTTGGACTGGTGGTGGGGTTGTTGCTGGGCCGTCGCTAAGCACGGGCAAACACTGAACCCTGTGGGAGCGGGCTTGCTCCCACAGGGGTTGCGTTAATTAGACATTATTTGCCATTACCTCGGATCACTCCCTTGCCAGCTCCCGCAAGTTCGCCAGCGTCTGCGCATCCAGCTCAATGCCATTGACCTGTGATTTGGCGCGTTGATGGTGACGCCGGTCACCGGGCAAACGCTTCAAACCGACGCCGTGCATTTGCCGCACCAGTTCCTGGCTGCGCTCGGCAAAGCTTTGCCCCACCGCTTTGCCCGGGTCGATCACGATAAGCAATTGGCCAGTCCAGGGCGTCTTGGCGCCGGGATGGTTCTTCCAGTCGAATTCGAAGGAAAAATTGCCGCCGGTCAGTGCCGCCGCGAGCAACTCGACCATCATCGACAATGCCGAGCCCTTGTGCCCGCCAAAAGGCAGCAACGCACCGCCCTCAAGAATCGCTTTCGGGTCTGTGGTCGGCTGGCCGAGGCTGTCCACGCCCATCCCTGCCGGCAAGCGTTCGCCCTCGCGTGCGGCAATTTGCACATCGCCATGGGCAATGGCACTGGTGGCCAGGTCGAAGACAATCGGTGCGCCATCGGCCCGCGGCGCAGCGAAGGCAATCGGGTTGGTGCCGAACAGCGGCCGGTCGGCGCCGTGGGGCACCACGCAGGTCATGCTGTTGACCACGCTCAAGGCCACGAGGCCTTCATCGGCGAAGGGCTCGACATCCGGCCACAAGGCAGCGAAATGGTGCGAGTTACGGATTGCCAGCACCGCAATGCCGGCACTTCGGGCCTTTTGCACCAGTAGTCCACGTGCAGCCGCCAGGGCCGGTTGCGCAAAACCGTTAGCGGCATCGACCCGCACAAACCCTGAAGCCACATCTTCGACCACCGGAACGGCCTGGCCATTGACCCAGCCGCTTTGCAGCGTCGAAACATAACCCGGAATCCGGAATACCCCGTGACTGTGCGCGCCGTCGCGCTCGGCACCGGCGCAGTTTTGCGCAAGCACCCGGGCAACGTCGGCCGACGTGCCGTGACGCAGAAAAATCTTCTCCAGCAAAGCGCTCAGCGCTTCGAATGACAGGTGTGACGAGATCGCAGTAGACGTGTGATCGTGTGGCGCAGACATCTGAAGCTCCAGACTAATTATTGGAGGGAACAACAGCGTACAAAGACCCGCCGATTAACAACGCGCGGCGAGCGACCTGTCAACCTTTCGCTCAGGGTCAATTAGGTATATGCGTGTCACGAATGCCCACGGCCCGTGCGTTATCTATTTACCGCCTGCATCATCCCGCCGGCTTTTAGTCTCGAAACTCAATCCACAGGCGCCCTTGAATGGCACCTTGAACGAGACTCGACGATGCCTGCATCTTTAACTCCGCTGTTTTTCCCCGAGGCACTGTCGTCGCCCGGCCTCTGGAGAGAACTTGGCAAAACCCACGGGCTGACGCAAAAGGACTTCGAATGGTTCAGCCATATCGAACTGGCCAGCCAGGCCCTGCGCGATGAGCAGACGCCGCCCATGCTGGCGAAAAAAATCCTGCTGAAAATACCGGGACTGGAACATTTGGCGCTGGCCGGCAGTTTTTTGCTGACCGCGACACCCGATGACAACGGCGTGATTCTCTACACCCCGTACGCCGGGATACAGAAGTTCACTGACCGTTCGGCCATGACCGAACAGCTGGTGAAACAACTCAAAGTGGCCGACGAAGACGATAATCTGCTGGCCTTCATGGCGCTGTCTCAACGCAGGACGGTAGTGGACGCCGTGACCATCGAGCTGGACTTTCAAACCATCGAAGGCGACGTGTTCGAGGACCAGCGCAACACCCTCTCCAGCCGTCAGCAGATCAATGACCAGGCCCTGCTCGATGAGCTCAAAGCGCTGCCGTCCCTGACGTCGCTGCTCGAAGCATTGCTCAGTGAACAGCTGGCTACAGCTTTTCCAGGTCTGGACCAGCGTCAGACCCAGGTGAATTTCTACCTGGCGACAACGCAAGAAAGCGCTGGAGAAAGCCATCTGACGCGACGCTGGGTCAACTCCCTGTCCCTGAGTGACGCGATACTCCTGCACTATCGTCATCAGCGTTGGCCGTCCGGACAGTCCCATGAATTTTCCCATCCGAAAAAAACCTCGGCAAAAGCCGACCAGCCAATCTGGGAAGCCGCCGTCACTACGATCTCGCGCAAACTCGTCAGCCTGCTGGTCAGGCAGCTCGAAGGTTTCTGGGCTGCGGCGAGTGTCGATGGCGCATCGCGTCGCGCATTCTTCGGCCGGGCCATCGCCGATCAGGCACAAGTGCAACTGCTGCTCAAGCGCGAAGCCGGGATCATCACCCCGGAGCAAAGCCAGGATTTGCATGCGTTGATCTCGACGGCCAGCCGGGCGAACCAATCAATGACGGTCGAAACCGTGTGTCTGTGGGAGCACCGGGCCAACTATGTTGAGTTGGCCGGCTCACTGATGGTCAGCGCCAGCGATGCGTTTCTCTACACACCCACCCGAGGCCTGCAGGTGCTCAAGGACTATCAGGACTTGCGCGATACGGTGCTGAGCAAGTTCAGCGCGGCCGGGCACGAGGACGAGCTCTATGGCCTGCTGAGCCTGGACGAACGCCAGCGCTTCATCGGTTTTGACCGGCCGAATGTGACCGGGGAAGTGATTTCCGGCGCGATCTTCCACAAGCTCTTCGACGCGATCGTCAGCAAGCAACTGCAGAACATGGAATATGCCCTGCAGGTGTTCCGTCACAGTGACGGTACCGTGAACATCCACGCCCTGTTCGACAAGGCGCTGGATATCCGCTCGATGATCAGCGAGCGGCTGCTGACACTGGAGACCGACGGACGCTGGAGCACACGGCCCGTGTTAACCGGCGATCAGCATCCTTCCGCGGTGCTGGCGGATACCGCGGCAGCTTTCGCCAAGACCTTCAGCGACATCGAAACACTGATCAACGCAGATTTTTCGGCGCAACCGGTCGCTTCGCGGGCCTTGCAACGGGTTTATCTCGAAAACATGAAAACCCGCCTGGCCCATGCGCTTTCCGTCGGCATCCGGGGCGAGGCCAGTCTGCGCAGGCTCTGCGCGACACTGCGGGATGCGGACCGGGCCATTGTCGAAACGGTATTCAACCCGGATCAGGCAGACCGGCAGAGCCGTCTGTCACTCAAGGGCTTCCGGCCTGATGCCTATTCATTGACGCTGGAGTGCTCCGCTCAGCGCGATGTCCTGCCCCTGGTCCATTGTTTGCTCTTGACCGAGCGTGGCGGGCTCGACGCCTCGCATTCCGGCCGGACGATCCTGTGGACACCCGCCGAGGGCCTGGAAGTCTTTGACACCATCAGTCGTGCACGGCTGGAACTGAACCGCCGCCTGCTCGACCCACGACAACGCCTGGCGCTGCTGGACAACCTCACCCCCACCCAGCGCGTCTTTCACCAACGCTACTCACTGGGACCGCTGCGGCTGATTGAAGGATCTGTATTGGAGCGGGTCGCGCAATCGTCAATCGAGCACTTTCTGGCTCGCTGCGAACACGTAGGCACCTTCGATCTGAGCGAAACGAAGCAGAATAAAGCCCTGAAATCCCTGAGCACAACGGCCTTCAACGCCAACCTGCAAAGAGCCACCTCGATTGCCCGTGCGATCAGCCGGCAGCAGTCCCTGCCCGCCTGGCTTGGAATGGCTCCGCTGGAAGACCAGCGTCAGCACCTTGAATTGCTGGAGCAATACCGCAACAGCGTTGATGAGGACAAAGACTATTTGCACGGAATCAAACCCCTCAGGTCGTATGTGCATGAGACGTTGACGTCATTGCTCGGCAGCCGCTTCCCTGAAAAAACGCTGGACCCCGACAACATCGAAATCACCCCCCACCTGGCCCTGGTCGGCCCCGCAAGGGGCCTCACTGAGTTCGCCCTGAACCATGTCAACATCGCACAGGGCACCGGGTTCAAAGTCAGCTCGGCAACCCTTCAAGCCCTGCCCGCTGGGTTGGACCAGGCGGCTGTCCGTCAATTGTTGCTGTCATTGAACATCGCGCAAAACTACGCCAGACAGGTCACCGACAACTTGTCGAATCAAGCAGCTGACGTCGAAAACCGAATGCTGCGTTTCGTCAAACAACTGCCCTGGCAACTACTGCAACACGCCCACGAACTTAAGCTGCGGCAACGGCTGTCCGGTAGTGCTTTCGATTTGCTTCGCCAGGTACTGGACATGCCGGACGCCATCGCCCGGGCTATTGTTCAGGGAGCACATGCGATTGTCCGGCCACTGGAACTGATCAAGACAACCGGCGCCGCCGCCGTCAAAGCGCTGGGCCTTTACCTGATCGGCCCTGGCGGTGGCAACACAGGCCCACAAATTCTCTATGCCCCCTACCATCCCGGAGGCTCGCCGTTTGTAGAGTTTGAAAATGAGGCCAGCGTTGTCTCGGCGTTCAACACGCCGGGACTCTTGCAGGAAATGTTGATACGTCGCCTGCCAGACAGTGAGCAGACAGTGTTTCGCAACCTGTTCGAATCCACCATTGGCCAGTTGAGCGAAATGACGCTTGCGTCCAACCCCATCGGCGGCAACGTACTCACCCGTTTTTTCCATGACAACACCCAACTGCTGACACGATTGCTCGGCAGCCAGTCGCATGTTTCAGGCCAGTCGGACTGGGAGGCTGCCAAACACCTGTTCAGCTCCGGAATCAATCTCTTTTCGGGGCTGTTACCGGGCAAACTCGCGTATCTGCAGTTTCTGTGGAATGCCTACAAGGACGCGCGAAACTCGGCCGAAGCGCTGCAGGACCATCACTGGAAAACTGCATTGCTGGATTTTATTGCCGGTGCGGTGCAGATCGTGACGTTGGGCCGGTTATCGCTTGAAGGATGGGCCGACAGCGCCCAGGCAACCGGTGAAGCCATCGCTCAACCGATTGCCACCCCCGTGATTGCGCAAGCCTGGTCGCAGGTCCGTTCGACAGCACCGTTGCGTACACGACTGCAACCGTTCGAAACCACCGTCGAACTGAAGAACCTGACGAAAAACCGCACTGACGGCACCTATCTCGAAGCGGCCAGCCGGAAAACCTTCGCCGCCATTGCCGGCAAGGTGTACGGCGTGAACAAGACCGGAGCGGTTTGGCGAATGGTCAAAGGCGAAGAAGAAGGCCCCGTGTTACTGACGACGCCTGACAAGCAACTGGTGACCGACCCGGACACCCACACCGTCCATTTCGGCAAAGCCCTCTCGAAAATGCACAATCAGTTTGCCAACGCCTATGTTGCCAGGCAGGTGCTGAACATCGAGGCCCGGGGGATGGAGGAAATCCGCGCGAAACATCCCGAAAAAGCCCGCATGATCGTGCAGGCCATCGACGTGGCTCGCTATTACGCGTTCAACAGCCTGCACAACCTGGTGCAACTGCGCAAACTCGTCCCGGGCACACGGCTTGATACCTTCCTCAAACAGTTCTTTGATGTTGGCCAGGTCGACAACGCACTGATCGACAAAATCAAACAGGCCATCGTTCCCGTCTGCAACGCGCTGGTCGATCCCGATGAAGACTGGATGAACTCGCAACGTTTTATCGTGGGTTCAAGCCGGAACCCGAAGGACAGCCTCGTCGCGTTTGTCCTGGACAAGGATCAACAGCGCAATGTGCATTTCACGGAAAGATTCTTCGATCAACAACTCGACTGGTACAAATCCTGTTTGACACAACCCTTCGACGTCGACGGCCACAGCCAGGCCGCGACGCTGATACACGAGTTCGCTCATTTGTTTTCCGGGGCCGTGGACATTGCATACCTTGAGGCCAGGCGACCGTTCAGCGATCTGGTGGCATCGATCACCGCCTATGGCGCAGACATGAAACAGTCTCAGATGGACTTCCAGCGAGTAGCCTTGTCGATGGAAACACCCAAGGAAGAATTGTTCGCACGCTGGAACAGTGGGCTGCAAACGTGGATCAGCCTGGATTCGATTCCGGATTCTTATCACGTCGGCAAGGCCATTCTGCGGCTGACGGGCAGCAAGACCATGGAGAAGGCACGGGAAGCTTTTTTGAACGGGCAGGATTCGAAGATCCGAACCGACGTCATTTTGCACAATGCCGACTCGATCGCCTTTCTGATCTGCCAAATGGGTCGACAACTGGACCCGGTGCCGGTCACTTCGACCACTGATACCTGATCCCGACGTAATAACGCGCAGATCTCCGGGTCTGCGCTCCACAGCGGGAATTATTTTGATCTTTTATTCACCCGTCCTATGGATACTGCTACCCAAGCAGCAAGTGTTCCAGAGGCGAGGCGTTGAAAAAAAACTACACATTGATGGTTAAATGCCATGACTGATGTTCTCGCAGACTTCCCCCCAAGGTTAGAATGCACGAAATCAGGATGAGCCAATGACCGACCACACGCTCTCGGAAGCCGAATACGACGCCATCACCGATGCCGCTGCGCATTGGTGTATGCGTTTGCACGCCAATGACTGCACCGAGCAAGAGCGCCAGGCGTTCGAGCAATGGCGTGATGCGCATCCGCTCCACGCCTTCGAGTACGAAGCGATGCTGGAGATCTGGGATGTCGCTGGCGACCTGCCGCGTCCCGAGCCCGTCGTGCCTCTGGTTCGCACTCAACCGGAAAACCCGTGGCGGCGCCTGGGTATTGCCGCGGCGATATGCGCACTGGCACTGCCTTTGGCCGGTTATGGCGGCTGGCACCTGGGCTGGGTACCGAACGCGTACCAGCATTTCGAAGCGACCGACAATGTTCGCACGGTCACCTTGAAGGACGGCAGCCAAGTGGAACTGAACCTGGGCAGCGAGCTGACCTACAGCAACTACAAGGATCAACGGCAAGTCACGCTGAAAAAAGGCGAAGCCTTTTTCAATGTCAGCCATGACACCCGTCACCCGTTTGTGGTCAAGGCCGCCGAAGGCCGGATTCGCGTGACCGGCACCCAATTCAACGTCTGGATGTATGAAGACCAGGTCAAGGTCAATCTGATCGAAGGCTCGGTACTGGTCAGCAGCAACGCCGGCCAGCCCGGTGACGGCTTGCGCCTCGACCCGGCGATGCAGGCCGGTTATCGCCACGGCGACTTCATTCCCCGCGTCAGCCAGACCTATGACAATGACAGTTCGCTGGCCTGGCGCCAGGGCAAACTGGTACTCGACGATCTGGCACTGAGCGATGCACTGCCCTTGATCAATCGCTACCTGGACAAACCGTTGATGGTCGCTGACAACAGCACCGGCTCGATCCATATCGGCGGCATCTACAACATCAGAGAGATCAACGGCCTGGTGAAGTCCTTGCCGCGGGTCCTGCCGGTCTACCTGACCCGTAACCAGAACGGCAATCTGGTGGTCAACGCGATTCCGCAAACATCCCCGAAAAGCTGAAAAGGCCGCCACCCTTGCGGGGTGCGGCCTTCAGCGTTCATGCAATGCTCCACGACCTTACTGCGCAGTCACCTTTGCATCCTGCTGACGAATCGTCTGCACCTGATAGTTCGGATCGGACAGGATCTGTTGCTCGGTAAAGGGCAGCACGCTCCATTGCTTCTTGGAAAAGGCCTGCGTCTGGTCCCGTGAAAACTTCGAGGCCGGGTCACTGGACAGCGAGAACGCGAGGAGCCCTTTGGCCTGTGGTCCGTTTTCGTCAAAGGTCACCACTTGCAGGTAACTGGTGCCGCTGACCACTTCGCGCTTGCCATCGCTGCGCGGCACGCTCTGGATGGCGTTATAGACGCCCAGCGTCCCCGGTCCGCCGTGGATTGGCGTCTGTTTCCCGCCGCTGCTGACCACCTGGATATCGCCCCAACGGCTGTCCGGCTTGAGACCTGACGCCTTGACCTGTTCAGCCGAAGCCAGCATCGCTGCCCGTAGCGCCATCGCTACGTCCGGGTGATCGACCGCGAGTCCACGCGGAGTCTGTTGCGGGTCCGGAGGATCGAACGCCACGCGCCATACGTCCGGCACTTGTTCCAAAGACTCCATGACATTCTGGAAATGCACAAAGCCCAGACCACTGTTGAGGTTGGCCTTGCGGTCCCATGCCTTGAGGCTGGCGCACAGTGGCGTCAGCGTTTTTGCATCGGCACCGAGATCCGCCTCGCAGAATTGCAGCAGGTCCGGCATCACTTGATTCGCCTGATAAACCTGATCGTCCATGACCATGTGTTGTAAATCCGCCGCCCCGACCTGGATCAAGGTACTCAAACGCTCCAGGGCAAAACGTGATCGCAAACTCAATGGCTGGCCATCCTGGCTGATCAGCGGCGAATAGCCGGTCAGCGGTTGCGCCGGGTTGGCCATCCAGGCCGAATCGTTGGAGTGTTGGACAAAATCCTTGCGCAGCAATTGCGGTAACTTGTCCGCCGCATAGATACCCTGTTGTGGCGCCTGCGGGTCGATGTCCCAGGCACAGGCGCTGTTGGAACCGTCAAGGATGATCATCTGCAGGCCGATCCGCGGATCGCTGCACTGCGCCAGCTTGTCGACACTGACGTTGGGCACCACCGAGAGGTTCATGTACAGCGTCTGCCCCTGATCGTCGGCCGCCAGCGTGTTGACCCACGGAATGCCCTGGATCTTGTGCACCGAGGCCTGGAAGTCCTTGAGGTTTTCGGCGCGGTTCATCGCATGCCACTGCTGCAGGACGCGGTCGTTATCCAGATTGGCATCACGCAGGCTGAAGGCGTACTGATGATCCCAATCCAGTTTTCCCGGCCATTGCACCACCGGACCGAACTTCGAGCTGTAGACCACCCGGGAAATCGCCTGGACCTGCCCGTCCGCCTGCCTGACGTTGACGGTCAGGGTCTGCCTGTCCATCGGCAAGGACTGGCCGTCGAGCAGGTACCGGGTCGAATCCTTGGGATCCAGTTGCAGGCGGTACAGCGTGAAGTGTTTGGACGAATCCACGGTGTGGGTCCAGGCCAGATGTTGATTGAAACCGATGTTGATCACCGGCAGGCCGGGCAATGCCGCGCCCATCACGTCCAGCTTGCCGGGAATGGTCAGGTGCATCTGATAAAAACGCATGCCGCCCACCCACGGAAAGTGCGGATTGGCCAGCAACATGCCGCGACCGTTAAAAGAACGCTCGCTGCCGACCGCGACGGCGTTGCTGCCCCGGTCCAGGGCAAAGCGCTGCATCCGCGTCGCGGCCACCTGGAACGCCGGCTGCGCGTTTGCCGCCTGGGCCACGGCTTTGGGTGGCGTGGCACCGGCCAGGGCTTCGGCAAACTGGCCGACGCCGCCTTTGACCAACAGGCGCCGGGTCAGCTTGACCAGATCCATTGCCGTGATGTCGCGCACCCAATCGCCCTGGCACTGCGGCGGCAAACCCTGGGCGCGACGTTCGCTCAAGGCGCGGTTGTACCCCGCCACATAGCCTTCAATCAGCTCACGCACTGGCGGGGTCTGGGCCTGCCAGAAACCGGCGACCGCCTGCGGAGTGTTCAGCCAGGTGAAAAACACATCGCTGACCAGGTTCTCACGCTCCTCAACGGTGAACTGATCCGGCCCGAAATACCGCGAACGTTCGCCGTTCACCGTGGTGATCTCGTTGGCCAGCAGGCACAGATTGTCCTGGGCGTAGGCATAGCCGATGCCGTAGCCGAGCCCGCGTTCGTTGTCGGCGCGGATGTGCGGCACGCCGAAACTGGTGCGGCGAATGTCCGCGCTCGCCCCAAGGCTCAGCCCCAGGCTCAAACCCAGAGTCACACCCGCCAGGCGCAACCTGGTTAACTGGCTGGAAATAATCACGCTCGCTCCTGATCGAAAAAAAGATGGCTACAGCTGCGCATACCCACTCGCACCGTGCCTCCCTGTAGGGACGAAGCTCACATCAAAAATTTAGGTTCTTCACGGAATCCCGGAGAACACATATAACGAAATATCTGTAGGGGCTGCCTTCGGCAGCTCCTACAGGGGAACGCGTGCAACACCAAACAACGAGGTCGAGCGTTAGCTCGCCTCGCGGTGCTGTTGCGGTGCACGCCCCCTCGAGAGGCCGAGCGCAGGTTCTGCGCAGTGGACAACCCGGCATGGATGCCGGGTTAGCCGCCCCCGGCCATGGATGGCCGATGGCGGCGGGCCCACGGAGCAGGACCGGAGCGAGGGCATGCCGAGCCTGGGCGAGGCACCGAACGTCAGGGGCAAGAGCCCTTGGTTACTTGGGGCCGGGCGGCGTTCCGCTTTTCCAAGTGACCCGCCGTAAAGGCGGAACCATAAGTGGCCGTTACCGCAGCAATGAATATGTACACCAGGAAGAAAATGGCCGGCCGTCAGTTGCCATCGCTGGCAAGCCAGCTCCTACAGGTATCGGTATTCCCCGGGATTGCGTGAAGAACCAAAATTTAGGATTTTACCGCGCATCGGCGCGTGGACTGACAGGTTGATCACACGATGGCGACAAATTTTCTACATTTGAGCCTTCATGATTTGCGCTGCTCATGCGTCTAGTCTTGCAAGAGCGCCCACTTTTTCCTGATCAGGCTCTGAAAAGGAGTTTTGCAATGTACAACTCGCAACTGCCAATGGACGGTAGCAATGCGCCAAAGGGTACTTCCATGGGAGTCAGCGTATTCGAGCCGCGTACCGATCGTCACCGCAACGAACGGATCAGGATCCTGCTCAAAAGCTTTGGCCTGCGCACCAGCCTGATCCGTCTGAAAGTCATCGATGCCCTGCTGACGGCCGCCGAAAGCGACCGCAGCCTTGGCGTGCGCGGCGTGCACAGCCAATTGCTGGACCTGGACATTCCCTTGTCGTTTCTCAGCGTGCGTGAAGTGCTCAAGCGCTTGTGCAGCGAAGGCGTGATTGTCCTCAATCCCGACAAAAGCTACAGCCTGCATCCCCAGGCTGCTGCCATTCTGCGCAACCAGTGATTGAATGATCAGGGCTTGACCTTGCGGCGCATCACGCCATTGACGACCACCACGACCACCGCCACGCCTATGGCGATGTACTGGAACATTTTTTCGCTGATGACGCCGGTGTTCTGCAACCAGGAAAGGCCAAACATGATCCCCAGCACCACCAGGGAGATCAGAATCGAGTATTTCAAACGTTGCGACTGAGTCATTGCGGGTTCCTGAATCTGAAAATGTATCCGGTTTGTATCGATACGCATGCCAAGTGCCTACCCTGTTTCGGGGATAAACAACTACAAGCGGGGTCTCATGTTACAGCCGATGAAGAGTTTTAGCTTCATAACGGCAATAACCATGAGGACTTTCACATGTTGCGTCGAATCACATTGCTGATGCCTCTGCTGGCCATCCTGAGCTTGAGCGGTTGCATTGTTTTCCCCCACGGGGGCTGGCACCACGATCACCACGACGACCATGGCGGACCGGGTTACTACCAACATCGTTAACAGCTATTCAACCTCCTGAATCCTTTCGATAGAAGTCATTGCCGGGCTGGGCACACAGCTCAACCAGCCAATCGACAAACACACGTACCCGCCGGGATAACTGGCGGTGCGGCGGATAAAGCGCCGTCATCGGCATGCCCGGCGGCGGCACTTCCCCAAGCACTTCACGCAATCGCCCCTCCTGCAGTTGCCGGGCGACGTGATAGTACGGCGTCTGCACCAGCCCATATCCGGCCTCGCACGCTGCCAGATAACCATCGGCACTGTTGACCGCCACCTGCTTGGGCAGATCGACCGAATGCACCTGGCCATCCACGACAAACTCCAGCCCATAGCGTTTTGCGTTGCCGGAGATGTACTCGACCATCCGGTGCCCGTCCAGGTCGTTCAAGGTATGGGGCGTTCCGTGCCGCTGCAGGTAGTCAGGACTGGCACAGGTCACCTGATCCATCATCACCAGCGGCCGTGCCACCAGCGAATCGTCCAGCGGCGAGCCTGCGCGCAACACACAATCGACACCTTCGCGAATCAGGTCCACCGGCCGGTCATTCAAACCTATTTCCAGCTCGATCAAGGGATAGCGGGCCGTGAATTGCGGCAGCGCCGGAATCACCACCAGGCGCCCCACTCCCGCCGGCATGTCCACCCGCAACAAGCCCTTTGGATTGTGGCGCGCCGCGCTGAACACCGCTTCGGTCTCTTCAAGATCCGCCAGCAAGCGCACGCAACGCGGGTAATAGGCCGCACCGTCGAGCGTCAGGCTGATCTGCCGCGTGGTGCGTTGCAGCAGTTGCACCCCCAGATGTGCCTCCAGTTGCTTGATCAGGATGGTCACCGAGGCCCGGGGCAATTGCAGGCTGTCGGCGGCCTTGGCAAAGCCACCGAGTTCGACGATTCGGGTAAAGACGCGCATGGCGTTGAAACGGTCCATTGCTGGTTCCACCGACAGATTGTTTAGATTTAACGAACAGTGATAGCCGTTTTAGCCGGTTTATCTTGTTTCTGTCGAGGCGAACAATAGCGACTCACTTCACAGGGAGCTGATTTCATGCACACACGTCAATTGGGAAAAAACGGTCCGCAGGTGTCGGCCATCGGCCTGGGCTGCATGGGCATGACCGACTTCTACACCACCGGCACGGACACCCGCGAAGCCACGGCCACCCTGCATCGCGCGCTGGAACTGGGCGTCAACCTGCTCGATACCGCCGATATGTACGGCCCGCACACCAATGAAGAACTGATTGGCAAGGCCATTGCCGGCAAGCGCGATCAGGTGTTCCTGGCCAGCAAGTTCGGTATCGTCCGCGATCCGGCCAACCCCACCGCCCGGGGCGTCAACGGTCGGCCGGAATACATTCGCCAGTCCGTCGACGGCAGCTTGAAGCGTCTCGGCGTGGACACTCTGGACCTGTATTACCAGCACCGAATCGACCCACAGGTGGCTATCGAGGAAACCGTCGGCGCCATGGCCGAACTGGTCAGTGCCGGCAAGGTGCGTTACCTGGGATTGAGCGAGGCATCGGTGGCGACCCTGGAACGGGCACACAAGGTTCATCCGATCAGTGCGTTGCAAAGTGAATATTCATTGTGGAGCCGTGACCAGGAAGAAAACGGTTGCCTGGCGGCCTGCCAGCGTCTGGGCGTCGCCTTTGTGCCTTATAGCCCGTTGGGCCGAGGGTTTCTGACCGGCGCATTGAAAAGCCCGGATGATTTCGCGGCGGACGACTACCGTCGCTTCAGCCCGCGCTTCCAGGGCGAAAACTTCACGAAAAACCTGCTACTGGTGCAGCAAGTGCAGGCGCTGGCGGCGGAAAAAGGCGTGACGGCGGGCCAACTGGCGCTGGCATGGGTGCTGGCCCAAGGCGACTACCTGATTCCGATTCCGGGCACCAAACAACGTAAATACCTGGAAGAAAACGTGGCCGCACTGCAGGTGACGCTAAGCGCCGAAGAACTGCAAGCGCTGGAGGCGGTCTTTGCAGCGAATGCCACCGCAGGCCTGCGTTATCCGGAAGAAGTCATGAAACTGCTCGACCGCTAAGGGTTGCCGGCCCGCTCGATGAACCGGGCGGGCCGGGCAACATGGCGTCAGGCCTCTTCCGAGAGAACACTGCCGGGCCTCACCATGGGGCCGTTGTTCTTGCCGTAGGTTTCCAGGTTTTGCAGCACGTAGATCGCTTTTTTGAACTCGGGAACCAGGTAGTTGGCGTACTTGTTACCCTTGAGATTGTTATTCTGGATGTTCTCCAGTTGCGTGGCGAAATATTCCAGTGCATTGAACTTCGCATCAGGGTCCTTGATGCCAAACCGGTCGAACTTGTCACCGGCATTGCTCAGCGTGACCGCCGTCACATCACTGATCAGGCCGCGCTCTTTCAGAAAGACACTGAGACTGCCCATGGACTTGACTGAAATATCAGTAGGATCAAAACCCTTCATCTGCTTGCGCAATTTCATCTTGTCCATCTTGACTGTATCCAGCTCGACTGGATTGTTGCCCACCAGGTCAAGCATCTGCCTGACCTTGACGCTCTGGGGAACAGGCTTTGATCTGCTGGCGGTATCTCGCACCAACAGGCCCGCTTTCGCAGTCCAGGCGCCGGTATAACCGATAGTCATTGAAAACTCCTTGCTTGACCAAGTTAGGAGGTCAGGAGTATCGGCCGGAGCACTTGAGGCCACCAAACTTTAATTCGGAGTTTTAACAATTATCGTACAATTCAGATACATGCTGTAAAACTTCTTGTTTATTGGGTATTAGCACCTTGAAGAATGGTCCTTCAGACTTTTCTTACATGGCGACTAGTTGGTTTTCATCAACACCGATACTTACCCTCGGCATTTCAACCTGACGATTTTGTAATGCGCCCCTCATCTGCCTGACAGCGATGATCTACCATCATCTAACAGCGGATCTTTGTAGCAATTAGAAACACTCCTTGAATACCCGCCCAATAAAAAGGGTCAAAATGCGTTTTTTTGCCCGTTAACCGAGACGAACCCATGCGAAACCCTCTGCGTCTGATCGCCCTGAGCGCCCTGTTCATGTCCTCCCTGGCCCAGGCCGCCGACCTCATCCCGATTGAGGTTCATCGCGACGCCAACTGTGGCTGCTGCAAAAAATGGATCACTCATCTGCAGGCCAATGGCTTCAAGGTCGAAGACCACGTCGAAGCCAACATGAGTGAGTTCAAGCAACAGCATGGTGTGCCGCCGCGCCTGGCGTCGTGCCACACCGCGTTGATCAACGGCAAATTCGTCGAAGGTCATGTCCCGGCCGACCAGGTCCTGGCCCTGAGCAAGCGCGACGATCTGTTGGGCGTCGCCGCCCCCGGCATGCCCATGGGTTCGCCCGGCATGGAAATGGACGGCATGAGCGATGCCTATCAGGTCATTGGCCTGAAAAAGGATGGCACTGACGTGGTGGTTGCGGATTACCCCGCCCATTGATGTCCAGCGCGTACCTCGGGCTGTTTTTCGCGGCATTCGGTGCCGCCACGCTGCTGCCGTTGCAATCCGAAGCCGTGCTGGTGGGACTGTTGCTCAGCGATCGGTATTGGCTCTGGGCACTGCTGGCAGTGGCAACGTGCGGCAACGTTCTGGGGTCGCTGCTTAACTGGTGGCTGGGGCGCGGGATCGAGCGGTTCCGCGACCGGCGCTGGTTTCCGGTAGGCCCCCGACACCTGGAAAAAGCCCGGCTGCATTACCAACGCTACGGCCATTGGTCATTGCTGCTCAGCTGGTTGCCGGTGATCGGCGATCCGCTGACGCTGGTCGCCGGGGTCATGCGCGAGCCGCTGGGACGCTTCCTGCTGATCGTCACCCTGGCCAAAGGCGCCCGCTACGGCGTACTGGCCGTGGCGACTTTGGGCTGGATGGGTTGAACCATCAAGGGCGGCGATTGCCTGTGTTTAATGTGGCCCTAATCGAGTCGACCCAGCATGCGGATTTTCCATGGAGCTCTCCCATGTCGCGCGCCCTCACCCGCTGGTTACCCGGCCTGTTGCTGACCGCCGCCCTGCCCGCCATAGCCCACGCCGAAGGACCGGCATACGGCCCCCAATTGCAAGGTTTCGACTACCCCTACACCCTCAAGCACTTCGCCTTTGAATCCCAGGGTCAATCCCTGCAAATGGGTTACATGGATGTTGCCGCCCACGGCAAGGCCAATGGTCGCAGCGTGGTGCTGATGCACGGCAAGAATTTCTGCGGCGCCACCTGGGACACCTCGATCAAAGCCCTCAGCGACGCCGGTTATCGGGTCATCGCCCCGGACCAGATCGGCTTCTGCACCTCCAGCAAACCGGCGCACTATCAGTACAGTTTCCAGCAACTGGCGACGAACACCCAGCAATTGCTCAAGGCGCTGGGCATCCAGAAAGTCACCCTGCTGGGGCATTCCACCGGCGGCATGCTTGCCACTCGCTATGCCTTGCAATACCCCGAACAGGTCGAGCAACTGGCGCTGGTCAACCCCATTGGCCTGGAAGACTGGAAAGCCCTCGGTGTGCCCTATCGCACCGTGGACCAATGGTACGAACGCGAACTCAAACTCAGCGCCGACGGGATCCGAACCTACGAGCGCACCACCTATTACGGCGGCCGCTGGAAGCCGGAATTCGATCGCTGGGTCGACATGCTCGCCGGCCTGAACAAAGGCCCGGGGCATATGCAAGTCGCGTGGAACTCGGCGCTGATCTACGACATGATCTTCACCCAACCGGTGTACTACGAATTCAAGGACCTGAAAGTGCCGACCCTGCTGTTGATCGGAACGTCCGACACTACCGCCATCGGCAGTGACATCGCCTCCCCCGAAATCAAGGCGAAGCTCGGGCACTACGAGGTCCTCGGCAAACAGGTGGCCAAGCTGATTCCCCAGTCCACGCTGGTCGAATTCCCTGGCATGGGCCACGCGCCACAGATGGAAGAACCGGCACAATTCCACCAGGCCCTGCTCGCCTGGCTGAACAAGACCAACCCCGTGCGTTGAAGAGGAAAGGCTGATGCCTGTGCAGATTGCAGTGCTTGATGATTGGCAGGATGTGGCGCGGGATGTGGTGGACTGGTCGGCGCTGGACAGCGTCGGCCAGGTGAGTTTTCTCCATGATTACCCCTCCGATAACCCAGCCCTGGCCGAGCGCCTCGCCGGGTTCGAGGTGATCTGCGTGATGCGCGAGCGCACCCGTTTCGATGAAGACCTGCTGCGCCGCCTGCCGAAGCTCAAACTGCTGGTGACCGGCGGCATGCGCAACGCCGCCCTGGACCTGAAAGCCGCTGCCGCGCTGGGCATACAGGTCAGCGGCAGCGACAGCTACAAACACGCCGCACCGGAGCTGACCTGGGCGCTGATCATGGCCGCAACCCGCAATCTGGTGGTCGAAGCCAATGCCCTGCGTGCCGGCCAATGGCAACAAGGCCTGGGAGGCGACCTGCATGGCAAGACGCTGGCCATCCTCGGCCTGGGCAGCATCGGCCAGCGCGTCGCGCAGTTCGGTCAGGTGTTCGGCATGCGCGTGATCGCCTGGAGTGAAAACCTCACGGCCGAACGAGCAGCACAAGTCGGTGTGACCCATGTCAGCAAGCAGGAATTGTTCGAACAGGCCGACGTGCTGTCGGTGCACCTGGTGCTCAGCGACCGCAGTCGGGGCCTGGTGGACGCGCAAGCATTGGGCTGGATGAAACCCACGGCGCTGCTGGTGAACACCGCTCGCGGACCGATTGTCGATGAAGCGGCACTGATCAAGGCGCTGCAGAAACAACGGCTGGCCGGTGCCGCTCTGGACGTCTTCGAGCAGGAGCCGCTCCCTGCGCACCATCCGTTCCGGACCCTGGACAACGTGCTGGCAACACCCCATGTCGGGTACGTGAGCCAACAGAACTATCAGCTGTTTTTCTCGCAAATGATCGAGGACATTCAAGCCTGGGCGGCGGGCACACCGATTCGTCCGCTGGGTTGATAGCTCGTCATCATGCTTCGTTGGAGCACCGCCCAGATCTTCTATTCGACGAAATTCGTATGTGGGAGCGAGCCTGCTCGCTCCCACAGGGATCTTCAGCGCACATAAAGCTGTGTAAGGCACAAAACCATGCCTGCGCCCCGATATGAGCTTTCCTTGAAAACAACGCAAGATCGCAGTGAATAATTGTTCATGCTGCGGTGTTCTCATGACATCAACCATGAGCATGAGCATGAGATTGCCGGGGCAGTCAGGCCCCTTCAATTGTTCAAGCCGTTGGCTGGCTCAACCTTGCGCTGCCTCTGGCGGGGCGCGACCTGATCTGAAACGCCTGAACCTGTGGAGCAAAGCCCATGAATATTCGTTTTGCCGTTCTGATGACCCCGCTGTTGCTGACCGTTGCGTTGTCCGGCTCCCTCGTCCTGGCCAACGGTGGTGGCGGCGGTGACGACATGCCCACCAGACCCACCTGCCCGAAAGGTCAAGTGCTGGATACCCGATCGAATCGGTGCGTCAGGCAGACCAGCAACCTGGTGCCGGACGAAGACCGCACCAACTATGCCTGGCAACTGGCCAAGGACGGACGTTACGAAGAAGCCCTGGCCCTGCTCGACACGCTGAAACAGCCAAATACAGCAAAAGCACTGAACTATCGCGGCTACGCCACGCGTAAACTGGGACGCACCGACGAAGGCATCGGCTATTACCTGCAATCGGTGAAGCTCGACCCGCAATACGCGCAAGTCCGCGAATACCTCGGCGAGGCCTATGTGATCAAAGGCCGGCTGGATCTCGCGCAGGAACAACTGCAGCAGATCAAATCCATTTGCGGCAGCACTCAATGCGAGGAGTACCAGGACCTGGCCGAAGCCATCAACGACTCATCGAAAACCTGAAAACCTGAGCGGACGGAGGTCGCCATCGCCAGCGATCAGACAATACGAACGGAACTGAACCAGCATCTGGCGCGTTTATGGCGCTACGGCCTGCTGTTGTCCCGTCAACGGCATGTTGCCGATGACCTAGTGCAGGCCACCTGCGTGCGGGCGTTGGAGCGGGCCGGGCAATTCGTGGCGGGAACGCGCATGGACCGCTGGCTGCTGAGCATTCTGCATTCGATCTGGCTCAACGAAATCCGCGCCCAGCGGGTGCGTCAGGGTCAGGGTCAGGTGGATGCCGATGAGGCCTTGTCGTTCGATGGTGAATCCGTGGCCCAGACCCATGTGTTGGCGGCACAGGTCATCCGTCGCGTCGATGCGTTGCCCGAGACCCAGCGCGAAACAGTGTTTCTCGCCTACGTCGAGGGCTTGTCCTACCGCGAAGTCGCCGACGTGCTGCAAGTGCCCATCGGCACGGTGATGAGTCGCCTGGCCGCCGCTCGGGCGAAACTGGCCGAATATCCACCGTTGCACACGGTGCCGCACCCTTACCGAGGAGAACATTGATGAGCGCGAGAACCTCGGACGAACAACTGGTGGCTTACCTCGACAACCAACTCGATGCCGAGCAGCGCTCGCACATCGACGCGGCCATCATCGCCGACCCGATGCTCGGCCTGCGCCTGCAATGGCTGGATCGCAGCAGCCTGTCGTTCAAGGACGCCTACGATGAATTGGCCCGGCAGGCGCCGGTGGATCGTCTGCAAGCCATGCTCGCGACGCTGTCCTCGCCCGTCCGCCCCGGGCTCAACCGGCGCTGGTTCCTTGCCGCCGCGGCCGCACTGTTGGCCGGCGGCGTGCTGGCGGACCGGTTGTTCCTCGGCTGGCAAGCGAGCCAGCAGACCCACAACTGGCGCGGCCTGGTGGCCGATTACATGGCGCTCTACGTGCCGGAAACCCTGGATCATTTACCCGCTGATGAAGCCGCGCAACGGGCACAACTGCGGACCATCGATGCGCGTCTGGGCCTGGACCTCGCGCCGGCAAAACTGAGCCTGCCCCGTGCCGAGTTCAAGCGCGCGCAAATCCTCGAGTACGACGGTGTGCCCATCGCCCAGATCACCTACCTCGATCCGGCGCACGGCCCCATGGCGCTGTGCGTCACCCGCTCCAACAGCGGCAGCCGCCATTTCGCCCGGGAACAGCGGCGCGAGCTGAACATCGTGTATTGGGCTGACATGGAACACGCCTGGATGCTGATCGGGCATCAACCGATGACGGATCTGGAGGAGATGGCGAAGTTGTTGCGCAGTCGGTTGAGCGCTTGAAGCACAGACAATGGCTTGCGGGATCGAAAAAGACCCCGCAAGCCATCAAGTTGTCCAGATATCGACGCCCGCCCTCTCAAGGTCGTGTGCCCTCGGCAGTTCTCCGTCAGCCCCCTTCGTCATCGTATATTTCACTGCATCGCCAACAAGAAAACAGGCGCGACCCTCTGCGGTGATGTTGGGTCCAATCCTGATCGCCAATCTGCTATAGCCGCCATCGGGCAGGACCATCGCGAATTTTGTCGACACACTCTCGACTTTGACGTCCCGGATTGCACTGATCGTGCCTCGCCCGCTGATTTTTATTGTTGGCGCGTTCATTCTTCTCCTCCAGCCTACCACCTTCTCTTGAGGTCGCAGACCAATGAAACGCGCAAGCGCAGCGTCTTGCTACTGTCAAACCTGACAGATGTTGCTGCCGCTCGTCGTAATCAAGCCGAAATCGGCAACCACAAACGAAACCGCGCCCCGCCCAGCGGCGAGGCTTCCACCGTCAGCGTGCCACCCTGCGCCTCCAGTGCGCGGCGGCTGATCGCCAGCCCCAGACCAAATCCGCCAGTGGCGCGGTCGCGGCTGCGGTCGAGGCGGTAGAACGGTTCGAAGATCCGCTCACGCTCGTCATCCGGAATGCCGATGCCGTCATCGTCGACCCAGATCTCACAGCCGCCGGCATACACCTGCACACCGATCTGGATTCGTTTTTCGCAATAGCGCATGGCGTTGCGCAGCAGGTTTTGCAGGGCACGGGCGGTCAGGCGCGGGTCCAGGCTGAAGCGTTCGAGCTGGCCGTGCAGCAGCACGTCGATGACGATTTCCGGGGATTCCAGCTCTTCATCGACGCTACCAAGGATGCTGTCGATGAACTCATCCAGCGACACTTCGACCTGCTCCGGCAGTTGCGCCGGGTTTTGCAGGCGACTGTAGGACAGCAACTCCAGCACCAATTCATCGAGTTCCCGAATGTGCGCCACCAGGCTTTGCAGGCGCTCGCGGCTGGCCGCCGGCAAGTCGTCGGACAGCGCCAGCGCCAGGCCGAAATCCAGGCGGGTCAATGGCGTACGCAACTCGTGGGACACCGCATTGAGCAAGTCCCGCTGCTGGTTGAGCAGGTTCTCGATGTCGCCGGCCATGGTGTCGAACACACTGGCCAGGCTGCCGATGTTGGAACTAGGGGAGATTTGCGTGCGCTCGCCCAGGTGGCCCTTGCCAAAGCGCTCGGCCGCACCCTTGAGGCGCTCCAGGTCACGCCAGTGCGGGCGCAGCCACAGCAACAGGCAGGCGAGCATGGTCGCGCCGATCAGTACGTTGATGCTCCAGTACAACAGGTTGACGTCCAGCGGGTCCGGCGGCACCACCATTTGCACCACGGTGCGCTCGTTCAGCGGTGCGACCGCCAGCGTGCGCCAGCCCCAGTCTCCGACGCGCACGACGTTCTCGCCGCGGCGCAAGCGCTGCTGTTCATCAGGCGTCAGGCTGCTGTCGTCATTGCCACTGAGCACGATGTGCAGTGGATTGAAGTCCTTGTCCATTTCAGCCGCCAGGGCTGTCCACTGCTCGGCCGGTGCTGCGTGAAACTGTTTGACGATCAGCGTTTGCAACCCGCGGGAGTAATCGAGGTTGTAGGTGACAAAGCGCTCGTGGAACACCTTGACCACCAGATCCGGCACCAGATAGATCGCCGCACTGAATGAAACGATGGTCACCAGGTACAAACGAAAGAGGATTCTGAACATCGGCTCAGCATTCCCATTCGGAACGGCTGAACAAGTACCCCTTGCCCCACACGGTCTTGATCTTGCGCGCCTCGCCGGCGTGGTCGTCGAATTTGCGCCGCAACTTGGAAATCGCTACGTCCACCGAACGGTCGGTGCCGTTGAACTCGATGCCGCGCAGGCGTTGCAGGATCTGGTCGCGACTCAACACCTCACCGGCATGCCGGGCCAGCACCACCAGCAGGTTGTACTCACCGCTGGACAGGTCCACCAATTGCTCGCGCCAGGTCACGGTGCGTTCGGACAAATCGATGCACAGGTTGCCCATCAGAATGCGGTCATTGGCGGTCTGCGGCTCGCTGAGGCTGCTGCGGCGCAACAAGGTTCGCACCCGGGCCAGCAGCACCCGCGGCTCACAGGGTTTGGTGACGTAGTCGTCGGCCCCCATTTCCAGGCCCAGGACCTGGTCGTGGCTGTCGTCGCGGGCGGTGAGCATCAGGATCGGCAGGGTCGCCGAATCGGCGCGCAGCAGGCGACAGACTTGCAAGCCGTCAAGGCCAGGCAGCATCAGGTCGAGGATCACCAGGTCCGGCGGATTGAGCCGCGCACGTTCGCGCACATGGTCACCACGACCGATCACGCTGACGGAATAACCGTTGCGCTCCAGGTAGCTGGCAATCAGTTCGGCGAGGGCGGTGTCGTCTTCGACCAGGAGGATGTTGGGCATGGGGTGTTTCCAGAAAGAGCCGTGGCACCTGTTCCGGCCTCTTCGCGGGCAAGCCCGCTCCCACAGGGATTTGAGGTGAACACAAAGGATATGAACACCACCGACCACTGTGGGAGCGGGCTTGCCCGCGAAGGCGGCCTGACAGGTGCAATAAAATTCAAGGACTGAAGGATATACGCCCTCACTCGTCTCTGAGTAAAACCCTTACACAATTTCACACAGCACCAACAAAGCTTCACCGCTACCCTCGCCTGCGCCCAGTAGGATGCTGGGAGTCTTTATTGGGGTATTACATGTCAAAGAATCTGCTTGCCAGGCTCAGTCTGATTGCTCTGGCGTTGACACTGGGTGCGTGCGACAAGGCCTCGAACGCCGAGGAACAGGCGCCGCTGGCCACGGTTCGCATCGAGACCATCGAAGCGCAACCACTGACCATCAGCAGCGAACTGAGCGGACGGATTGCCGCACCGCGCATGGCCGAAGTGCGTGCCCGCGTGGCGGGCGTGGTCCTGCAGCGGACCTTCCGTGAAGGCAGTGACGTGAAACAGGGCGATGTGTTGTTCCGCATCGACCCGGCGCCATTCAAGGCTGACCTGGACAGCGCCGAAGCGGCGTTGCGCAAGGCCGAGGCCAACGCGTTCCAGGCCAGATTGCAGGAACAGCGCTACGCCCAGTTGATCGACGACAAGGCCATCAGCGGTCAGGACTACGACAACGCCCGGGCCAACGCACGGCAGACCGCCGCCGACGTCGCCGCCAACAAGGCGGCGGTGGAGCGCGCCCGGTTGAACCTCGGTTATGCCACAGTCACGGCGCCGATTTCCGGGCGTATCGGTCGCGCGCTGGTCACCGAAGGCGCGCTGGTCGGGCAGAACGAAACCACGCCGCTGGCGCTGATTCAGCAACTGAACCCGATTCACGCCGACCTGACCCAGTCCACCCGTGAACTCAACGAGCTGCGCCGCGCCTTCCGTTCCGGCCAGTTGCAGCAGGTCGGCCAGGACCAGGCCAAGGCCACGCTGATTCAGGATGACGGCAGCCTCTACCCGCTGCCGGGCAAAATGCTGTTCAGCGACATCAGCGTCGACCCGGGCACCGGCCAGATCATTCTGCGCAGTGAGTTCCCCAACCCCGACCTTGACTTGTTGCCCGGCAGTTTCGTGCGCGTACGCCTGGAACAAGCGGTCAACCGGCAGGGCATCAGCGTGCCGCAACGGGCCATCCAGCGCGACAGCGCCGGCATCGCTCAGGTGCTGCTGCTCGACGGCGAACAGCGGGTCGGCCAGCAACCGGTCGAACTGGGCGCCGTGCAGAACGATCGCTGGATCGTCACCGGCGGCCTGAAAGCAGGCGACCGCATCGTCATCGAGGGCCTGCAGCACGCCCGCGTCGGCGAGAAAGTGCAGATCGACGACACCCCTCTTCCACTTGCCCAGGTGACTGGTCAGTAAGCAGGACGCTTTTTTATGCCGCAGTTCTTTATCGACCGCCCGGTGTTCGCCTGGGTGGTTGCCCTGTTCATCCTGCTGGCCGGTGCGCTGGCCATTCCACAACTGCCGGTGGCGCAATACCCCGATGTCGCACCGCCACAAATCGAAATCTACGCCGTGTACCCGGGCGCTTCGGCGCAAACCGTGGACGAGAGCGTGGTCAGCCTGATCGAGGAAGAGCTCAACGGCGCCGATCACCTGTTGTATTTCGAATCCCAGAGCAGCCTCGGCAGCGCGACCATCAAGGCCACCTTCCAGCCGGGCACCAACCCGGAATTGGCTCAGGTCGATGTGCAGAACCGCCTGAAAGCCGTGGAGTCACGCCTGCCGCAAGCGGTGATCCAGCAAGGTTTGCAGGTGGAGAAAGTCTCCTCCGGTTTCCTGCTGTTGATCACCCTCACCTCCAGCGACGGCAAACTCGACGACGTGGCGCTCAGCGATTACCTGGCGCGCAACGTGATGAACGAGGTCAAGCGTCTGGACGGCGTCGGCAAGGCGCAGCTGTACGGCGCCGAACGGGCGATGCGGATCTGGATCGACCCGCAGAAACTGCTCGCCTTCAACCTGACACCGGCGGACGTCAACACCGCCATCGTCGCGCAAAACGCCCAGGTGTCGGCGGGCAGCATCGGCGATCTGCCGACCCGCACCACCCAGGAAATCACCGCAACCATTCTGGTCAAGGGTCAGTTGTCGACCCCCGAAGAGTTTGCCGACATCGTCCTCAAGGCCAATGCGGACGGCTCGACCGTGCGCATCAGCGATGTGGCGCGGGTCGAGATCGGTAGCCAGGAATATCAGTTTTCCACGCGCCTGAACGGCAAGCCGTCCACCGCCGTCGCCGTGCAGTTGTCGCCCGGTGCCAACGCCCTGAACACCGCGACCCTGGTGCGGGCGAAGATGGATGAGCTGTCGCGCTACTTCCCGGCGAACGTCGAATACAAGATCCCGTACGACACCTCGCCCTTCGTCAAAGTCTCGATCACCAAGGTCGTCTACACCCTCGGCGAGGCGATGTTGCTGGTGTTCGCGGTGATGTTCCTGTTCCTGCAAAACATCCGCTACACACTGATTCCGACGTTGGTAGTGCCGGTGGCGCTGATGGGCACCTTTGCAACGATGCTGGCGCTTGGATTTTCGATCAACGTGCTGACCATGTTCGGCATGGTGCTGGCCATCGGCATTCTGGTGGACGATGCCATCGTGGTGGTGGAGAACGTCGAGCGGATCATGACCACCGAGGGCTTGTCACCCAAGGAAGCCACGCGCAAGGCCATGCGGCAGATCACCGGGGCCATCATCGGCATCACCCTGGTGCTGGTCGCGGTGTTCATTCCGATGGCGTTCATGCAGGGCTCGGTCGGAGTGATCTACCAGCAGTTCTCGCTGTCGATGGCCACGTCCATCCTGTTCTCGGCGTTCCTCGCCCTGACCTTGACCCCGGCCCTGTGCGCGACGTTGCTCAAGCCGATTGCCAAAGGCGAACACCACGAAAAGACCGGCTTCTTTGGCTGGTTCAACCGCCGCTTCGAGCAACTGACCGAACGCTATCAGGGCTGGGTGGCCTACGCGTTGAAACGCACCGGGCGCTACCTGCTGATCTACGGCGTGCTGCTGATCGGTCTGGGCCTGGCCTTCAGTCGCTTGCCCTCCTCGTTCCTGCCGGTGGAAGACCAGGGTTACACCATCACCGACATCCAGTTGCCACCGGGCGCGAGCAAGAACCGCACGGTACAGGTGGCCGAACAGGTTGAAGCGCACAACGCCGGGGAACAGGGCATTCGTGACAGCGTGGTGATTCTCGGATTCAGCTTCTCCGGCAGCGGGCAAAATGCGGCGCTGGCGTTCAGCACGCTCAAAGACTGGTCCGAGCGTGGCAGCGACGATTCGGCCAGCTCGATTGCCGACCGGGCCAACGTTGCCCTCAGCCAGATCAAGGACGCGGTGACATTTGCCGTACTGCCACCGCCCGTGGATGGCCTGGGTACATCCAGCGGATTCGAATTTCGCCTGCAGGATCGCGGCGGCCTCGGTCATGAGAAGTTGATGAAGGCTCGCACCGACCTACTCGCGGCGGCCGAAAAAAGCCCGATTCTGATGAACGTGCGCGAAAGCGCCCTGGCCGAGGCACCGCAGGTGCAACTGATCGTCGACCGCAAGCAGGCCAACGCGCTGGGTGTGTCCTTTGCCGACGTCGGCAACGTGCTGTCCACGGCCGTGGGCTCGGCCTACATCAACGACTTTCCCAATCAGGGGCGGATGCAGCGCGTCGTGGTGCAGGCCGAGGGCGACCAGCGCAGTCAGGTGGCTGACCTGCTGAAGATTCACGTGCGTAACACCCACGAAAAAATGGTGCCGTTGTCGGCCTTCGTGCAGGCCAAGTGGACTCAGGGCCCGGCGCAGTTGACCCGCTACAACGGCTACCCGGCGATCAGCATTTCCGGTGAACCGACCCCGGGCCACAGCACCGGTGAGGCCATGGCCGAGATCGAGCGGCTGGTGGCGCAAGGTCCGGCGGGCCTGGGCCAGGAATGGACCGGGTTGTCGTTGCAGGAACGGTTGTCCGGCAGCCAGGCACCGATCCTGCTTGGGCTGTCGCTGTTGATCGTGTTCCTGTGCCTGGCGGCGTTGTACGAGAGCTGGTCGATCCCGACCTCGGTGCTGCTGGTGGTGCCGCTGGGTGTGCTCGGCGCGGTGCTCGCGGTAACCTTGCGCGGGATGCCCAACGATGTGTTCTTCAAGGTCGGGCTGATCACCATCATCGGCCTGTCGGCAAAGAACGCGATCCTGATCATCGAGTTCGCCAAGAGCCTGTACGACGAAGGCCACGACCTGATCGATGCAACCCTGCAAGCGGCACGCCTGCGGTTGCGGCCGATTGTCATGACCTCACTGGCGTTCATTCTTGGCGTGGTGCCGCTGGCGTTGGCCACCGGCGCCAGTTCGGCGAGCCAGCAAGCCATCGGCACCGGGGTGATCGGCGGGATGATCACGGCGACCCTGGCCGTGGTGTTCGTGCCGGTGTTTTTTGTGGTGGTGATGAAGTTGGTGCGCAAGCGCTAACCCACACACCCGCATTGTAGGAGCTGGCTTGCCAGCGAAGACGGTGTGTCAGTCAACAGGGATGTTGAATGAGATGGCCTCTTCGCTGGCAAGCCAGCTCCTACAAGGGGCTTCATTGATTTCAAGAATGTGGTCACCTGGGCTAAGGTGTTGGCAAAGCCCCAACCCGTCGAGCCTCCATGATCTTCCTCGCGCGCACCCACCCTCGCCTGTCCGCCGCCATCCTGCTGGGCATCGCGGTGGGCTTTCTGGCTCCGGCCGATTCGCCAATCAGCAAGATCCTCATCGGCTGGAATGCCGGCGTCTGGATCTACCTGCTGCTGATGTTCTGGCTCACCGTGCGTTCGAAAGCGCCTGATGTGAAACGCATCGCCGAAATCGAAGACGAAAACGCCGGGATGGTGCTCGCGCTGGTATGCATTGCGGCACTGGCCAGCCTGGCGACCATCACCTTCGAACTGGCCGGCAGCAAAGACCTGGAAACCACGCGCAAGCTGATGCATTACGGTTTCACCGCCCTGACCGTCATCGGTTCATGGCTGCTGATCGGGGTCATCTTCAGCCTGCATTACGCCAGGCTGTATTACATCTGGGACGGCAAGGAACCGGCGCTGCGTTTTGCCGAAGGGCTGACGACCCCCAACTACTGGGACTTCCTGTACTTCTCGTTCACCATCGGCGTGGCGGTGCAAACCTCGGATGTCGGCGTCGCCACCCGGGGCATGCGCAAGATCGTGCTGGCGCAGTCGTTGATCGGTTTTCTGTTCAATACCGCCATTCTCGGGTTCACGATCAACATCGCCGCCGGCCTGTTCGGCTGATGACTGCACAAACGTTCTAGGCATGACCCTCGGCCGAGGCGTTAAATAGCCCGGAAAACCGTTTCGCAGGTACCCCATGAGCGCTCACAACTGGATCGACCTGGCCCAGGATGCCGACACCGGCATCGAGACCCTGCGCGCGCATTTCGAAGGCCACGCCTACGACCCGCACTGGCACGACAGTTATCTGGTGGGCGTCACCGAACAAGGGGTCCAGCAATTCAATTGCCGACGGGCCAGGCACCAGAGCACGCCGGGCAAGGTGTTTCTGCTCGAGCCCGGTGACATCCATGACGGTGAAGCGCCGACCGCCGACGGTTTCACCTACCGCATGCTGTACCTCGACCCGCAGTGGTTGCAGCGCGAACTCAGCGCCGTGTTCGACCATGCCCCCGACAACAGCCAGCTGAGCTTCGCCGCCACCCTGGCCAGCGATGCGCGCCTGGCCCAGGCCACCAGCCTGGCGTTTGAAACCCTGCATCGCGGTGAACTGAAGATCGTCCGCCAGTCCGCCCTCGACGGTTTGCTCGAACGCCTGACCAGCCATTTGCACTGGCGCGCCCGCGATGGCCAGGACCCGCGTCTGCCGCGAGTGGCACAGAAAGCCCGGGAATACCTGCATGCCAACGCGCAATACGACATCGGCCTCGATCAACTGGCCGCCGTCACAGGCGTCGATCGCTTTCGCCTGACCCGCGCGTTCAAGGCTGCCTATGGCATGGCGCCCCACGCGTATCTGGTGCAACTCCGCCTGGCCACCGCCCGCCGCCTGCTGGCCCGTGGCGAACAACCGGCGGCGGTGGCAATGGCGCTGGGCTTTGCCGATCAGAGCCATCTGGGGCGCTGGTTCATGCGCGCCTACGGCCTGACGCCGGCGCTGTACCGCAAGCGCTGCTCAAATCTTCCAGACAGATAAGCCCGGGATTGTGAAGATCGACTTCACTGATCTTCACCGGAGTTAGCCCGCGATGCTGCCCTCGTTCCCGACTTTGTTGCCTTTCCTGCTGTTTGCCTTCGTAGCCTCGATCACCCCCGGCCCGACCAATATTCTGGTGCTGAGCAACAGCGCTCGATACGGGTGGGTCGCGGCTGTGCCGATCATCGTCGGCGCCTGTGCCAGCGCGGCGACCCTTGTGTGGCTGGTGGGTACGGGGGTCGGGTCATCATTGACTGCGTGGCCCGTGGTGCAAAACGTCATGCAATGGGCCGGTGTGGCGTGGCTGAGCTATCTGGCCTGGCAGATTTACAGCGCCCCGACAACGGCCATTGCCGCCAGCCATAGCCAGGCGCGCCTCGGATGGAGGGGGGCCGCCAGCCTGCAACTGATCAACCCGAAAACCTGGATGATGGCGCTGGCGGTGGTCAGTGTATTTGCCGGGGCTGGCGATCATCACGCCGTGCAAGTGATGTATTTGTCGCTGGTGTTTTTTCTGGTTTCCCTGCCATGCCTCGCGGTCTGGGCGCTGCTCGGTGCCGGTTCAAGCCGCTGGTTGCGCTCACCCCGTGCCATGCAACGCTTCAATCGCTGCATGGGCCTGTTATTGCTGGGTTCTGCGTGGTTGAGCGTGTTGGCCTGAGCGCCACTTGTCGGTGATTGTTCGACAAAAAACCATCCGGGGCTTGACGGCGAATTGACTTTTGGTGTCTTCTGAAACCGGTTTCAGTGCGATCTCACGAAGCACTCGACCTTATAAATCCAATAAGAAGGTTTCAGACCGTGAATGATTTCTCCGCCGCCCAGCGCAGCCGCGTGACCATGCTCGACGTGGCCGAACACGCCAAGGTCTCCAAGGCCAGCGTTTCGCGGTTCATTGGCGATGATCGCGCTCTGCTCTCCGATGCCATTGCCCAGCGCATCGAACAGGCAATTGCCGAACTCGGCTATCGCCCGAACCAGATGGCCCGCGGCCTGAAACGCGGGCGCACCCGCCTGATTGGCATGCTGGTGGCCGACATCCGCAACCCTTATTCAATTGCCGTGATGCACGGGGTGGAAACCGCCTGCCGTCAGCACGGCTATAGCCTGGTGGTGTGCAACACCGACCGCGACGACGAGCAGGAGCGCCAGCACCTGGCCCTGCTGCGCTCGTACAACATCGAAGGCCTGATCGTGAACACCCTCGGTCATCACCGTGATCAATTGCACGAACTGCACCGGGAAATGCCCCTGGTACTGGTGGATCGCAAGGTCGAGCACCTCGAAAGCGATATGGTCGGGCTGAACAACCCTGCGGCGGTCGAGATGGCCCTCGCCCATCTTCAAGAGCGCGGTTATCGCGATGTGTTGCTGGTCACCGAGCCGTTCGACGGCACCAGTTCGCGAATCGAGCGGGTCACCAGCTTCAAGGCGCAAATAGAGCAACGCCCGGCGCTTCGCGGCACGCACATCGAAACCGGCAGCGAACTGACCGCCCAACTGAAAACCTTCCTCGACACGCCTGGCCCCGGCCCGAAAGCGCTGTTCTGCGCCAACGGGATCGCGGCGCTGGCCAGCACCCATGCGTTGCGTGAACTCCAGTGCAACCTGTTCGATGATGTGGGGTTGATCGCCCTCGATGACCTGGATTGGTACCCGTTGGTGGGCAGCGGCATTACCGCCCTCGCTCAGCCGACCACCGAGATGGGCGCCAGCGCGTTTGAGTGTCTGCTCAAGCGGCTGCGCGGGGATGACGGGGCGGTGCGGACGCTGGATTTTTCGGCGCGGCTGGTTGTTAGAGGGTCGACCCTTGGAAATTTTCGTTGAATGTTCCGGCGCCATCGCGAGCAGGCTCGCTCCTACAATGGGCCAGTATTCACAAATCTACTGTAGGAGCGGGCTTGCCCGCGAAGGGGCCCCGAAGAACAGCACAAATTCACAGCCATTTTTTTTGAACAAAAATGAAACCGGTTTCAGAGGTATAAAAACAATGAACAGACCAGCCGTTTCCATCAGCCTTTCCAGCTACGGTGCCGACCTTGTGCGTCAACGCGGCCAGGGCAGCTTCATCGAGATTCTCGCCGCCGCCGGCGCCACGCGCATTGAGTGGCGTGAAGAATTACTGACCATCGAGGACCCCGCTCAACTGGCCGATGCCACTCAAGCAGAAGGCCTGCAGAGCGTGTATTCATCACCAATGGAGCTATGGCTGGCCGGACAATCCAGGCCCAACCCCGAACTGATCACGGCCCTGCAACGCGCCCAGGCGTTCGGCGCCAAATGGCTGAAAGTGTCGTTGGGTTATTTCACCGACAACAGCGATCTGCAAACCCTCGCCCGGGTGCTGGGCGAGAGCGCCGTGCAGTTGCTGGTGGAAAACGACCAGACCCTGCACGGCGGCCGCATTGAACCCTTCCAGCGTTTTTTCGCGGACGTCGAGCAGCACGAGCTGCCGATCAAAATGACCTTCGATATCGGCAATTGGCACTGGCAGGACCAGTCCGCCGCCAGCGCCGCGCGGTTGCTCGGTCGTCACGTCGGTTATGTGCACTGCAAAGCGGTCACGCGTCGTGCCGACGGCAAACTGGTGGCCATCGCGCCCGCCGTCAGTGACTTGCAACAGTGGGAACACCTGCTGCAGCACATGGCCCAGGGCGTTATGCGGGCCGCGGAATATCCGCTGCAAGGCGATGACCTGGTGCAACTGACCACCGAGCACGTCGCTGCCCTCGCCCACCTCGGCCAATCGCAGCTGGAGAGTGCTCATGTCTGAGATCGATATTCTGTCCTTCGGCGAGACAATGGCGATGTTCGTCGCCGAGCAGGCGGGTGATCTGGCCAGCGTCGGCGCTTTTCACAAACGCATTGCCGGGGCTGACAGCAATGTCGCCATTGGCCTTTCCCGACTGGGCTTCAACGTGGCATGGCTGAGCCGTGTCGGTGCCGACTCGCTGGGCCGGTTCGTGGTCGACACCCTGGAAAAAGAAGGCCTGGATTGCCGCCACGTCGATATCGACACCGCCCACCCGACCGGTTTTCAACTCAAGTCCCGCACCGACGATGGCAGCGATCCGGTGGTCGAGTACTTCCGCCGTGGTTCGGCGGCCAGTCACCTGTCGCCGCACTCGATCGTGCCCCAATTGCTCAAGGCCCGACACCTGCACGCCACCGGCATTCCCCCGGCGCTGTCGGAGTCGGCGCGGCAGATGTCGTTCGAATTGATGACCCGCATGCGCGAGGCCGGGTGCAGTGTGTCCTTCGACCCGAACCTGCGCCCGAGCCTGTGGGCCAGCGAGCAACAAATGATCACCGAGATCAACCGCCTCGCTGCCCTCGCCCATTGGGTGCTGCCGGGGTTGAGCGAAGGTCGCTTGCTGACCGGTTTCGAAGATCCGGCCGACATCGCCGCCTTCTACCTTGACCAAGGCGCCGAAGCCGTGGCGATCAAACTTGGCCCGCACGGTGCTTACTACCGCACACAATTTGATCAAGGTTTCGTGGCTGGGGTGCCGGTGGAAACTGTGGTCGATACGGTGGGTGCCGGCGATGGGTTTGCCGTCGGCATGATCAGCGCGCTGTTGGAAAACCAAAGCGTTGTCGAGGCCGTGCAACGCGCCAACTGGATTGGCAGCCGTGCGGTGCAGAGCCGGGGGGATATGGAGGGGTTGCCGATCCGATCCGAAATGGTCAGCGAATTTGAGGCCGCCATCGCGAGCAAGCTCGCTCCTACAGAGGATTTGTGTCGAACGTAGATCCAACGTAGGAGCGAGCCTGCTCGCGATGAGGCCAGCACAGTCACTGAAGATTCAAACCGTTACCTGCTGCGACAAAAACAACAAGCTCAGGAGCACCACCATGAAAACCGCAACGCTCGCCACCCGCCGCTGGTGGTACATCATGCCCATCGTGTTCATCACCTATAGCCTGGCGTATCTGGATCGCGCCAACTATGGGTTCGCCGCCGCGTCCGGCATGGCGTCGGACCTGATGATCACACCAGGCCTGTCGTCGATGCTCGGCGCGCTGTTCTTCCTCGGCTACTTTTTCTTCCAGGTACCCGGCGCGATCTATGCGCAGAAACACAGCGTGAAGAAGCTGATTTTCGTCAGTCTGATCCTCTGGGGCGGCCTGGCGACGTTGACCGGGATCGTCTCCAACGCCTACTGGCTGATCGTCATCCGCTTCATGCTCGGCGTGGTCGAAGCCGCAGTGATGCCGGCGATGCTGATCTATCTGTGCCACTGGTTCACCCGCGCCGAACGCTCGCGGGCCAACACCTTCCTGATCCTCGGCAACCCGGTGACCATGCTCTGGATGTCGGTGGTCTCGGGCTATCTGGTGCAGCACTACAGCTGGCGCTGGATGTTCATCGTCGAAGGTTTGCCAGCGGTATTGTGGGCATTCATCTGGTGGCGTCTGGCCGATGATCGTCCGTCACAAGCCAAGTGGCTCAACGACCAGGAAAAGCAGGATCTGGAAAGCGCACTGGCCGCCGAACAGGTCGGCATCAAGGCCGTGAAGAACTACGCCGAAGCGTTCCGCTCACCCAAAGTGATCATCCTGGCCCTGCAGTTTTTCTGCTGGAGCATTGGCGTGTACGGTTTCGTGTTGTGGCTGCCATCGATCCTCAAGGCCGGCGCGCAAATGGACATGATTCAGGCCGGCTGGCTGTCGGCGCTGCCGTACCTGGCGGCGGTGATCGGCATGCTGCTGGTGTCCTGGGGTTCGGACAAGCTGCAAAAACGTAAACGTTTCGTCTGGCCGCCACTGCTGATTGCCTCGATTGCCTTCTATGGTTCCTACGCCTTGGGTGCCGAACACTTCTGGTGGTCCTACACCCTGCTGGTGATTGCCGGCGCCTGCATGTACGCGCCTTACGGACCGTTCTTCGCAATCATTCCGGAGATCCTCCCGGCCAACGTCGCGGGCGGCGCCATGGCGCTGATCAACAGCATGGGCGCCCTCGGTTCCTTTGGCGGTTCCTATCTGGTCGGTTACCTGAACAGCTCCACCGGCTCGCCCGGCGCGTCGTACCTGCTGATGAGCGGCGCCTTGATGCTCTCGGTGGTGCTGACCATTTTCCTCAAGCCCGGCGCCAGCGATCGGGAGCGGCCCACGGCTACCGTAGCCCGCACCGCCACAGCCCATTCCTGAATTGATGTCGAGATGAACACCATGAAAAAGCAGGTCGTCCTGTACAAGAAACTCTCGCCGCTGCTGATGGCTCGCCTGCACGAGCAGACCGAAGTGACGCTGATCGACAACCTCGACAGCGCAGGCCTGGCCAAGCTGCGCGATGCCCTGCCCCGCGCCCACGGTTTGCTGGGTGCCAGCCTGAAACTGGATGCCGAACTGCTCGATCTGGCACCCAACCTTCAAGCCATTGCCAGCGTCTCGGTGGGTGTCGATAACTACGACATCGACTACCTGAGCGAGCGGCGCATCCTGCTCAGCAACACGCCGGATGTATTGACAGAAACCACCGCCGACACTGGTTTCGCGCTGATCCTGGCAACGGCCCGGCGCGTAGTGGAATTGGCAAACATGATTCGCGAAGGCAATTGGACCCGCAACATCGGCCCCACGCATTTCGGCAGCGACGTGCACGGTAAAACCCTGGGCATCATTGGCATGGGGCGCATTGGCGAGGCGCTGGCCCAGCGCGGGCATTTCGGGTTTGGCATGCCGGTGATTTATCACAGCCAGTCACCGAAACCAGCGGTGGAACAGCGGTTCAATGCGCACTATCGAAGCCTGCCGGAGCTATTGCAACAGGCCGATTTCGTTTGCCTGACGTTGCCGCTGACCGCGCAAACCGAAGGGCTGATTGGCGCAGAACAGTTCGCCCTGATGCGTCCCGAGACCATCTTCATCAATATTTCACGGGGTAAAGTGGTGGACGAAGCAGCACTGATTGAAGCCTTGCGTGCGGGCCGGATTCGCGCGGCGGGGCTGGACGTATTCGAACGCGAACCATTGAATCAGGACTCGCCGTTGTTGCAGTTGAACAACGTGGTGGCGACACCGCACATCGGCTCGGCCACCCATGAAACACGGGAGGCCATGGCCAGATGCGCGGTGGACAACCTGTTGGCGGCGCTGGCGGGTGAACGGCCTGTGAACTTGGTGAATCCTGGGGTTTGGAAAAGCTGAAGATCAAAAGATCGCAGCCTGCGGCAGTTCCTACATGGACCGGGTTCACTGCAGTTTTGTGGATGGACATCAATCCTGTAGGAGCTGCCGCAGGCTGCGATCTTTTGCTGTGGCGATCAGGCCCGCCGCGCCTCCAGCAAATTCGTCGCACACAAAGCAATCCGCCGGCATGCATCAGCCAGCTTCATCTGATCCACTACCAACCCGATCCGGATATGCCCCGCCGCACTCGGCCCGAACGCTTCTCCGGCCAGCACCGAGACGCCATAGCCCTCCAGCAATCGCTCGGCGAAGCGCTGGGCCGACAACCCGGTCTGGCGTACATCGACCATCACGAACATCCCGCCATCCGGGCGAATCGGCCTGAGGCCCGGACATTGGCCCAGACTTGCGCACACCAGGTCACGGCGCTGGCGATACTCTTCGCGCATCATCGCCACTTCCGGCAAGTCTTCATCCAGCGCCAATTGCGCAGCGTTCTGCACGAAATCCGGAATGCCGAACAACATGCTCAGCGACAAATTGACCAGGTGCCCGGCCATGGGTTTCGGCCCGATCACCCAGCCCACCCGCCAGCCGCTCATGGCGTGGGACTTGGACAGGCTGTTGATCGTCGCCGTCCGTTCGGCCATGCCCGGCAGGCTCGCGGGGCTGATGTGCTCGCCCTCGTACAGCAGATCGCTGTAGACCTCATCGCTGATCAGCCACAAATCATGACGAATGCACAACGCTGCCAGCTCCTGCCAGATCGGCAACGACAGACTGGCGCCGGATGGATTGTTCGGACTGTTGAGCAGGATGGCGCGTGTTTTTGGCGTGATCCGTGCCGCGACATCCGCCGGGTCGACGCGAAACCCGTTCTGCGGACGCACTGGCACCGGGACCACCGTTGCCGCACAAGCGCCGATCACGCCTTCATAGGTGACGTACATCGGTTCGGCGACAATCACTTCATCGCCCGGATCGAGCAGGCATTGCGCCACCGAATACACCGCGCACTGCGCGCCCGGAAAGACGATCACATGCTCGCTATCCACCGGCTGACCGCTGCGTTGCCGATGTCGGCGGGCAATGCTGTCGCGCAGCCCCCGACTGCCGCGCACTTCAGGATAGTGCGTATCACCGGCCAACAGGCTGGCGATGGCCGCCTGGACGATGGGTTGTGGCGTATCGAAGTCCGGGTCGCCAATTGACAGCAGCAGGACATCGACGCCCTGTTCGCGCAATTGCAGCGCTCGATCGTGAATCTGCCAGGCCGCCGCTCCGTCACCGGCGATTCGTTGGGTCAAGGCTGAATAGCGCATGTCTGTCTCCTGTCGCGCGGGTGCTCCCAGCCACAACCCTATCTCAAATCACGAAGCGCGCCACCATGGCGTTCAAAACATGGATGAGTCAGTGCTTGCGAACGGCCATCCGCCATACGCGAGCGATATCGGTCGCCCGCTCACGCAGCAAGCGCGGCGCCTCGGCACAGGCCTGGTCCAGGGTCATCGGCCCGCTCGCCAGGGCAAACGCAGCATCGATGCCGTGCTCATAGAGCGCCTGATAACCGTCGCCCAGAGTGCCGGCGATGACGATGACCGGCACGCCTTGCTGGCTGGCGACACGCGCCACACCAAACGGCGTCTTGCCGCGCAGGGTTTGCGCATCGAAACGCCCTTCCCCGGTGATCACCAGATCGGCACCTGCAACCGCCTCGGCCAGGCCCACGAGTTCGGCGACCACCTCGACCCCGGCCTTGAACTGCGCGCCCAGAAACGCTTTGGCGGCAAACCCCAGGCCACCCGCCGCGCCACTGCCCGGCTCGTCCCGAACGTCGATGTTCAAGGCTGTCGCGCAATGGTCGGCAAAGTGCCCCAGCGCCAGGTCCAGTTGCTCGACCTGCGCCGGCGAGGCACCTTTTTGCGGGCCGAAAATCGCCGAAGCGCCGTGGGGGCCGCACAACGGGTTGTTGACGTCGGCGGCAATGTCGAAGCGTACCTGTGCCAGACGCGGATCCATGTCGCTCAGGTCGACGCGGGCCAATTGCGCAAGGGCGAGGCCGCCCGGTGACAACGTCTGCCCCCGGGCGTCCAGCAGTTTCACACCCAGGGCCTGCATGGCACCGGCACCGCCGTCATTGGTCGCACTGCCGCCAATCGCCAGGATCACCCGTTGCGCACCGGCATCCAGTGCGGCGCGGATCAATTGCCCGGTACCGAAGGTGCTACTGATGCACGCATCCCGTTGCGCCACCGGGACCAACTGCAAACCGCTGGCCTCGGCCATTTCGATGATCGCGGTGTGGCTCTGCGGCAACCAGCCCCAGGCGGCATCCACCGTTGTTCCCAGTGGCCCGCGAACCACGGTGCGGCGCTGTTCGCCTTCACATGCGGCAAGAATCGACTCGACAGTCCCTTCCCCGCCGTCGGCCATCGGGCATTTGATCAGCTGGGCATCAGGCCAGACTTGCGCCAATCCCAATGCAATGGCGTCGACCACGCCTTGAGCGCTGAGGCTGTCCTTGAACGAATCGGGGGCGATCACGATTTTCATGGGAATTCTCCAGTTCCAATGTCCACATGCTGCCAGCCGCCTTGAACAATAACGCCGGTCCGCTGCACAAGCGGCGATGAGGATTATTGTTCATTTCCACAAAACCGGCATTCACACCTCCCCTGTAGGAGCTGCCGAAGGCTGCGATCTTTTGATCCTGCTTTTTAAAATCAAAAGATCGCAGCCTTCGGCAGCTCCTACAGGGGGCCTGCGTCGGTTTGCGGGAGGAGTTGCACGCCCAGATACAACGCCAGCATGCCGTCCAGGCGCAACGGATCAACCCCGCTCAGTTCGGCAATCCGCTCCATCCGGTAACGCAGGCTGTTGCGATGGATGCCCAACGCATCGGCGCAAGCCTGGCTCTGGCCATCGTGTTCGCACCAGCTGCGCAGGGTCGCGAGCAACTGACCGTTACTGTCCTTGGCAATGACCTTGCGCAGTGGGTTGAGCAGTTCGTCGAGGGCGTCGTCGTTGCGATGGCGCCAGAGCATCACCGGCAGCCGATAGCGGTTCAGCGTCAGCAATCGGGAGCGCGGCAGCACTTCGCGTCCATAGGCCAGCAAGTCACCGACCCGACGATAGCAGCGGCGCAACCCTGCCAGACCGTCGGCTTGCCCACCCACGGCGATACGCAGGATGTTCCAGCCAAGGCCATCGAGCTTGTCCAGCAAGCGCGCGTTCTCGACCGACTGGCTGGCCGGCCGGCACCAGAGCAATGAAGTTTTGGCCGAGCTCACGCACCAACTGTCGGGGTGACGGCTGGTCAACCAGGCACTGAGTGCCTCGACGGTTTGCCCTGGAGCGTGTTCCAGGCCGAGCTCGAACAAGTACGGCACCCGGGTCATTTGTGGCTTGAGGCCCAACTGCTGCGCTTCATCGACCAGTCGCGGAGCATCCCCGGCTTCGCTCAGCAGCAGCGCCAGCAGATCATCGCAGCGCTGGCGCCGCCATTGCTGTTCGGCCTGCTGGTTACGCTGGCCCACCAGCATCTCGGCGGTCATGCGCACCAGCTCGGCGTAGGTGCGCAGTTGCTCGGGTTCGCCGGTGATGCCCAGCACGCCGATCAGGCGCTGGTCCAGCATCAGCGGCAGGTTGATGCCCGGCTGCACGCCCTTGAGATGAATCGCCGTCTGCGCATCGATCTCCACCACGCGACCGTTGGCCAGCACCAGTTGCGCGCCTTCATGCCGGGTGTTGACCCGCTCCGGCTCGCCGCTGCCCAGGATCAAGCCCTGGCTGTCCATGACGTTGACGTTGTACGGCAGGATAGCCATCGCCCGGTCGACGATGTCCTGGGCCAGGTCGTGATCGAGTTCGAACATGCAAGTGATCCTTGAAGACGGTGATGGAACGGGTTGTTCACCCGCACAGGCCTTGGTTGCAAACCCTGTGCTCAGGCACAAAGACAGCCACCCTGAGGGTGGTCGAGACTCTCTTGGCGATCAACGTTACCCTTTGCATCGCAAAAAATCATAATAAAGAGAGAGCCGCCATGACACAGAGCGCCGTAGCGTCCGACGCCATCGCTGACGACAAAAACGCCGTCTACAAGCGCATCACCCTGCGTTTGATCCCCTTCATTTTCATCTGCTACCTGTTCAACTACCTCGACCGGGTCAACGTTGGGTTTGCCAAACTGCAGATGCTCGACGCGCTGAAGTTCAGCGAGACCGTGTACGGTCTCGGCGCAGGCATTTTCTTTATCGGTTACGTGCTGTGCGGTGTGCCAAGCAACCTGGCGCTGACCAAATTCGGCCCGCGGCGCTGGATTGCGCTGATGATGATCACCTGGGGAAGCCTGTCGACCTGCCTGCTGTTCGTCACCACGCCGACCGAGTTCTATACCCTGCGCCTGTTCACCGGCGCGGCCGAAGCCGGGTTCTTCCCGGGCGTAGTGCTGTATCTCTCGCAGTGGTTCCCGACCTTCCGCCGTGGCCGCATCATGGCGCTGTTCATGTCGGCGATCCCGGTATCCGGCCTGCTCGGCAGTCCGTTCTCCGGCTGGATTCTCAACCACTTCGGCGCCGGCCAGGGCGGTCTGGCCGGCTGGCAGTGGATGTTCCTGCTGCAAGGCATTCCGACCGTGATCCTCGGTGCACTGGCTTATTTCATGCTCAGCGACAGCTACGCCAACGCCAAGTGGCTGACCCCGTTCGAGCGTTCGGTACTGGAAGCCGACCACGCTATCGATCTGGCCAACAAACCGAAAAGCACGTCCGATTCGCTGCTGGCGGTATTCAAGAACCCGGCGATCTGGGCCTTCGGCCTGATCTACTTCTGCATCCAGAGTGGCGTCTACGCGATCAACTTCTGGTTGCCGTCGATCATCAAGAACCTGGGCTTCAGCGACAACCTGGTAATCGGTTGGTTGAGCGCGATTCCGTACCTGCTGGCCGCCGTTTTCATGCTGATGGTCGGCCGTTCGGCGGACCTGCGCAAAGAACGCCGCTGGCATTTGGTAGTGCCGATGTTGATGGCCGCGCTGGGACTGCTGATTGCGGTGAACTTCGCCGCCAACCCGGCCATCGCGATTCTCGGTCTGACCATCGCCACCATGGGCGCCCTCACCGGCCTGCCGATGTTCTGGCCGGTGCCGACGGCCCTGCTCAGTGCCGGCGCCGCGGCTGGCGGCCTGGCGCTGATCAACTCGATGGGACAGATGGCCGGCTTCCTCAGCCCGTACCTGGTGGGTTGGGTCAAGGACAGCACCGGTTCGACCGATGCGGCGCTATATCTGCTGGCGGGCGTGATTGTCTGCGGCAGTCTGTTGGCGTTGCGCATGACCCGCACGCTGCGCGCCTAAGCAGCGAAGATCAAAAGATCGCAGCCTGCGGCAGCTCCTACACAGCAATGACATGCAGCCTGTAGGAGCAGCCGCAGGCTGCGATCTTTTTCGTTTGCCATGTCCAACAATTTTGGTATCTGATTGAGCCTTTCCCACTGGTAAAAGGATTTGCTCATGAGCTACCGCACGCTGGGTCATTCGGGTCTGCAAGTGTCCACCCTGACCCTGGGCACCATGATGTTCGGCGAACAGACCAACGCCGAAGATTCCCTGCGAATCATCGACAAGGCCTGGGACCAGGGCATCAATTTCATCGACACCGCCGACGTCTACACCAACGGCCGTTCCGAAGAGATCGTCGGCGAAGCCATCGCCAGCCGCCGCCATGAATGGGTGCTGGCGACCAAGGTCGGCTTCGGCCCCGTGGACGGCGTCCCCAACCGCAGCGGCCTGAGCCGAAAACACCTGTTCAACGGCATCGATGCCAGCCTGACGCGCCTGGGCACCGATTACCTCGACATCTATTACCTGCATCGCGAAGACCACAACACGCCGCTGGAAGTCACGATCTCGGCCATCGGCGACTTGATTCGCCAAGGCAAAATCCGCTATTGGGGCCTGTCGAACTACCGTGGCTGGCGCATCGCCGAAGTCATTCGCGTGGCCGACAAACTTGGCGTTGACCGGCCGGTGATCAGCCAGCCACTGTACAACATCGTCAACCGCCAGGCTGAATCCGAGCAGATCACGGCGGCGCAAAACTACGGTCTGGGCGTGGTGCCTTACAGCCCGCTGGCGCGCGGGGTGCTCAGCGGCAAATACGCGCCTGATGTGAAACCGGACGCCGACAGCCGTGCCGGACGTCAGGATAAACGCATCCTGGAAACAGAATGGCGCGTCGAATCCCTGCGTATCGCTCAGCAAATCCAGCAATACACCCAGGAACGCGGCGTCGGCATCGTCGAGTTCGCGATTGCCTGGGTGCTGAACAACAGCGCCGTGACCTCGGCCATTGTCGGGCCGCGTACCGAAGCGCAGTGGGACGCCTACACTAAGGCGCAAGCGGTGAAGATCACGGCCGAGGATGAGGCGTTCATCGATTCGCTGGTGACGCCGGGGCATGCGTCGACACCGGGGTTCAATGATATGAGCCATTTTGTGTCGGGGCGTACACCGCACACCAACTGATAAAACCGCACCCTCCGTAGGAGCTGGCTTGCCAGCGAAGGCGCCATCTCAGACAACCCTTCGCTGACTGGAAGACCGCTTTCACTGGCAAGCCAGCTCCTACGGAGGCGAGTGTTGATCAGTTGGTCAGTAATCACCGCAAAAACCACGTATCCTCCGCCCCCGTTTCACCTTCAACCTTGCGAGGACAGCTTGTCTAAAGGTATCGCTCTATCGGTTTCAGCCTCGGTGCTGTTTGCCGTCATGTATTACTACACGTCGCTGCTCACCCCCTTGAGCGGCGTGGAAATCTTCGGTTGGCGCATGCTGCTGACCGTCCCGTGCATGACCGTGTTCATGGCGGTGTCCGGGGAGTGGAAGCGCGTGCTGGAGATCGTTCGACGCGCCATTGCCAACCCGAAACTGATGGGCGCGCTGATCGCCTCCTCTGCCCTGCTCGGCGTGCAATTGTGGCTGTTCATGTGGGCGCCGCTGAACGGCTACAGCCTCGACGTGTCACTCGGCTATTTCCTGTTGCCGCTGACCATGGTCTTGACCGGGCGGATCGCCTACGGCGAACGCCTGTCCTACCTGCAAAAAGTTGCCGTGGTATTCGCCTGCCTGGGCGTGATCAACGAGGTATATCGGGTCGGTGGTTTTTCCTGGGCGACCTTGCTGGTCTGCATTGGCTATCCGACCTACTTCATCCTGCGCAAACGGCTGGCGGCGGACAACCTCGGCGGGTTATGGCTGGACATGGCATTGACGCTGCCGGTGGCGTTCTGGTTCGTTCAGAGCGGCGCGCAAGGTTTCGGTGTGTTTGACCAGCATCCCTGGTTGTCGCTGTTGATCCCGCTGCTCGGCGTGATCAGCGCGTCGGCGCTGGTGGTCTACATCATTGCCAGTCGCCTGCTGCCGTTCAGCCTGTTCGGCCTGTTGAGCTACGTCGAACCGGTGTTGCTGCTGGGCGTGGCGCTGCTGTTGGGAGAGAGCATCAAGGCCGGCGAATGGCTGACCTACATCCCGATCTGGATGGCCGTGCTGGTGCTGGTGTTTGAAGGGTTCAAGCATCTGACGCGGCACAGGCGCAAACCGATGTAGCTGAAAGAAAAAAGCCCGATCATCTGATCGGGCTTTTTTACAACCGCTACGGTTTAGTCCGTGGAGAGAACACCACGACGCACCTGGTCACGCTCGATGGATTCGAACAGTGCCTTGAAGTTGCCTTCGCCGAAACCATCGTCGCCCTTGCGCTGGATGAATTCGAAGAACACCGGCCCCATCAGGGTTTCCGAGAAGATCTGCAACAGCAGGCGCTTGTCGCCCGACTCGGACGAACCGTCCAGCAAAATGCCCCGCGCTTGCAGTTCACCGACCGGCTCGCCGTGGTTCGGCAGACGGCCTTCGAGCATCTCGTAGTAGGTCTCCGGCGGCGCGGTCATGAAGCGCATGCCGATGCTTTTCAGGTGGTCCCAGGTCTTGATCAAGTCATCGGACAGGAACGCAACGTGCTGGATGCCTTCGCCGTTGAACTGCATCAGGAACTCTTCGATCTGCCCGGCGCCCTTGGACGATTCTTCGTTCAACGGAATGCGGATCATGCCATCGGGTGCGGTCATGGCCTTGGAGGTCAGGCCGGTGTATTCACCCTTGATGTCGAAGTAACGGATTTCGCGGAAGTTGAACAGCTTCTCGTAGAAGTTGGCCCAGTAGGCCATGCGACCGCGATACACGTTGTGGGTCAGGTGATCGATGATTTTCAGGCCGGCGCCAACCGGGTGACGGTCCACGCCTTCGATGAACACGAAATCGATGTCGTAGATCGAACTGCCCTCGCCGAAACGGTCGATCAGGTACAGCGGCGCGCCACCGATGCCTTTGATCGCCGGCAGGTTCAGCTCCATCGGGCCGGTTTCAATGTGGATCGGCTGGGCGCCGAGTTCCAGGGCGCGCTTGTAGGCCTTTTGCGAATCCTTGACGCGAAACGCCATGCCGCACACCGACGGACCGTGCTCGGCCGCGAAGTACGAGGCCACGCTGTGGGGTTCGTTGTTGAGGATCAGGTTGATCGCGCCCTGGCGATACAGGTGCACGTCCTTGGAACGGTGGGTCGCCACCTTGGTGAAGCCCATGATCTCGAAGATCGGCTCCAGGGTGTTCGGGGTCGGCGATGCGAGCTCGATGAATTCAAAGCCCATCAGGCCCATTGGGTTTTCGTATAGATCTGCCATGGTCGGCGCCTCATCATTTTTTTATCAATTAACAAAGGTTAGTTGTAAGCAATGCTGAGACTGGCGGGTGGCGCACAGGAGATGCCCCGCACACTGCGGGCGAGAAAGTCACCGTAGATCAGTTGAAACCCGAATATCTTCATTGTCGACCCAAGGCTCTTGCGGGCGAGGCTTCTGCTGCCAGAAGACGATTATTATTGTATGCGTAAACCGATTCTACACAGCGTAAATCAATTTGTCCGCCTTCTGTATCAAATCCCCTTTTTCCCTGCTCGTGCAAGGGGTTTATTGCACAGGAAAATCCCCGCCAGAATCAGCCCGCCGCCCAGACACATGGCCAGCGTCAGCGGCTCACCCAGCAGCAGCGCGCCAAGGACTACCGCCGTCAGTGGGTTCAAGGCAATGAACACCCCGGAACGCGTCGCGCCGATTTTGCGGATGCCTTCGTAATAGCCGATATAGGCCAGCGCCGAACCCAGCACGCCCAGGTACAAAAGGCTCAACCATTGCTGCGCACCCAGCTGGCTGATCGCGGCGACACTCACCTCGCCGCGGACGATGCTAGTCATCCAGAGCATGCCGGTGCCGAGCAAAATCGAATAGGTCACTGTTTGCACCGGTCCCAGGGTCTGGTTCAGCTCTCTGGAGAACAGCGAGTAGACTCCCCAGCCGAGGACACAGCCAAAAATCAGCAGATCGCCGAGCCAGGCGTCGGCACCGCCGGCCAATAATTGCGGGTTGCGACTGATGATCACCATGCTGGCGCCCGCCATGCAGATCGCAATACCCACGACTTTTGCCTTGTTCAAACGCTCCTTGAACAGCAGCCAGGAGGCCAGCCCGATCACGGCCGGATTCAGTGCCACGATCAAGGATGCCCGTGAAGCATTGATGTAGTGCAGGCCGTAAAAGAAGCACAGGTTGTAAAAAAAAATCCCGAAAAAGCCAAGCAAAAGCAATTGCAGCCATTGCCGGGCGCTAGGCCGAACCATCGGTATCCGCGCCATGCGCACAAACATCAGCAACGCCACGCTGGCCAGTAGAAACCGCAGGCTGGCCGCCAGCAGTGGGTTGAGGCTATCGGCCAGATAGCGTCCGGCAACGAAGGTGCCACCCCACACCATGGTGACCGCCGCCAGTTTCAGATACACCGGCAGATCCGAGGGTTTTGACAGCGCTTGCTCGCAGATCGTCATTAGATTCCAGGACCGGATATTGGAGAGATGACGTATCATTTGACTAATACCCAGTCATCGTAAAATGAGCAAACACTCATGACCCTCACTCAACTGGAGATTTTCTCCCTCGTGGCCGAACTCCAAGGCTTCACGGCAGCAGCCAATCGCCTGGGTATTTCCCAATCGGCGGTGTCCCATGCCTTGAAGTCCCTGGAACTGGAGTTGGGTGTCGAGCTGTTGCGCCGCCATCAATCCCGGGTCGAGTTGAGCGACATTGGCCAGCAGTTGTTGCTGCGCGCCCGAACGATGCTCGGCCTGGCCAACACCCTGCGCCAGGAAGCGGCCGACGCGAGGGGCATGAAACGCGGCACGCTGCGCATCGGCTCCTTCGGCCCGACCTCATCGATCAAATTGCTGCCGTTGATTCTGCAGCAGTACCGCGCCGCCCATCCCGGCATAGAGGTGCATACCGACGAAGGCCCCGACCGCCAGGTGCTCCAGTGGCTAGAGGAACGACGGATCGACATCGGCTTTGTTGTGTTGCCCGAGGAGCGTTTCGACACGGTCGCGTTGATCGAAGACCAGATGGTCGCGCTACTGCCCGCCGACCACCCGCTGGCGGTTCACGACAGCCTGAACCTGAAGGACCTGTGCGATTTCCCGTTTGTGCTGACCGAGGCCGGTTCTTCGGAGCTGGTTTCACGCCTGTTCACGGCGGCCCGACTGACGCCCAACATCCGTTATCGCTGCTCGCAGTTGATGAGTACCCTGGATGTCGTCGCTCGTGGCGACGGGGTGACGGTAGTTGCCGAAGGTTCATTGCCCAATCAAATTGACCGCCGCTGTGTGAAAAAACCGCTGTCGCCGGCGGTATTGCGCCAGGTCGGCCTGGCGGTGCTCGATCGACGCCAGGCATCACCCGCGACACTGGCCTTCATCAAGCTGGCCGAAAGCCTTGACTTGCGTTGAGCGGCATAACCGCCAAGGGCCAACTATCATGGACCGCACCCGAACTCTCCATGGGAGGCGTTTTGCCCTGCCAGCGTTTGAGAGCCTTACTTCTTCGTGACAGGATTCGCGAATGCCGCTGAAAGCCAAAACCCGCAGTCGCAGCACAAAAATGGCTGTCACCCTGATCAGTGGATTGCTCCCGGTGCTGCTGGGGGCCGCAATTCTTTACATGCAAGCAGGGCGTGCGCTCAAACAAGGCGCCGAACAAACCGCCGAAGAAGCGATTCGCCAGTTCGACTTGATGCTCGACAACAGCGCCCAGGCCGCTCGCGAACTGCTGCCACTGGCGGGCCAAAGTTGCGGTGACGTCAGTCTGGCCCTGCGCGAGCAGGTCACTCGCCGCCCATTCGTGAGTTCAACCAATCTGGTGTGGAACAACAACCTCTATTGCAGCTCTCTGTTCGGCGACTACCAGGAGAAGGTCAACCCCGGTGACTACACCCAGGGCGCCTTATGGCTCATGAACGGCAATCCGGCAACGCCCGACACCGCCTTGCTGGTGTACCGCCTGAGCGAAGGAAAAAAAGGTGCACTGACGACCCTCTATGGTCATCACTTGAGTCATATTCTGCGTTTGATCGGCCGCAAGACCTTGCTCTTGCTGCAAGTAGGCCCGGACTGGATAGCCGCCGACGGCAAGGTTCACAGGGGCGCCGCGCCTGACCTGCCCGTTGCGCAAAGTCGATTGGCCTCCCGGCACTATGCGTTTGCCGTGGAAGCCGGCTTTCCCAAAGGCGAAACCTGGCGATACATGAGCAGTGAATATCCACCACTGTTCAGCTTGCTGATTTTCTTCGGCGTGATTGCCGGGTCAATCGGTCACTTCCTGCAAAAACGCTCATCGGCACCCACCCAGGAAATGCAGCGGGCACTGGAAGCTCAAGAGTTCATTCCGTATTTCCAGCCCGTGGTGCATGGCGACAGCAAAAACTGGTCCGGCGCGGAAGTGCTGATGCGCTGGAAACATCCGAAGGAAGGTCTGGTGCGTCCGGACCTGTTCATCCCGTTTGCCGAGCACTCCGGGCTGATCGTACCAATGACCCGCTCGCTGATGCGACAAACCGCCGCCCTGCTCGCCCCGCACTCCGCCAGATTCAACAAGCCGTTTCACATTGGCATCAATATCACCGCCAGCCATTGTCAGGACCTGGAGCTGGTCAAGGATTGTCGCGAGTTTCTCGATGCGTTCGAGCCGGGCTCGATCCATCTGGTGCTGGAACTGACCGAACGTGAACTGATCGTGCCCACGGCCATCACCCTGCAACTATTGGAGCAACTTCGCGAACTAGGCGTGAAAATCGCCATCGACGACTTCGGCACGGGCCACTCGAGCCTTGGCTACCTGCGGCAGTTCAATGTGGACTTCCTGAAAATCGACCAGAGCTTTGTCGCCATGATCGGCATCGACACACTCTCCAGCCACATCCTGGACAGCATCATCGAGCTGGCGGCCAAGCTCGACCTTGCCCTGGTGGCCGAAGGTGTCGAAACCCGTGAACAGAGTGATTACCTGAGCGCTCATCAGGTCAACTTCCTGCAAGGTTATCTGTTCGGCAAACCCATGCCCGGCGCGGAGTTCATTAGTGCATTAAGCAACCATTAACTAGCGGATTTAACCGATAAAACAACGACCACACGCACCAGTTTGAATCAAAACACTACTGCCGCTACATGAAAAAAAAGACAGGATTTACTCTTGGCCAATTAACTACTACAATTTTACATGCCTGTGCTAAATTGGCAGGTGAGCCACTATCACCGAGTCGCTTCAAGGCTCTTGGCTTATAGCTTTGTTTGCGGTTGGTATCAGCCAAACACACTATTGGAGTAAAGATATTGTCCAGACTCGCTGAATTCCGTGCAGCCGAAAAGGCTCTTCAAGAACAGCTCAAGCAGCTGGAGTCCTTGAAGAACGATGCCGGGCTCAAGAAAGAAATTGAATTCGAAGAAAAGCTCCAGGGCTTGATGAAAACCTATGGCAAGAGCCTGCGCGACATCATCGCCATTCTCGACCCCAACCCGGCAAAATCCGGCCTGCAGCAGGCAGCAGCACCTAAAACCCGCCGCGCCCGTGTGGTCAAGGTTTATCAGAACCCGCACACCGGCGAGCTGATTGAAACCAAGGGCGGCAACCACCGCGGCCTGAAAGCCTGGAAAGAACAGTACGGTGCAGCCACCGTTGATTCGTGGCTGCGCGGCTAACTCTCGCGGCGACAAAAAAGCCCTGCTCATGCAGGGCTTTTTTTATGGGCTATCTAAATGCCCGGTGCGGACACCAGCCAACTACCTGACTGCCACCAACTTTGTGCTTAATCCATTTGGATATCTAAAATTTTCTTCATGCATCGAAAAAGCACTGTCGCTTACTAAAGTTTCAAGCTGTTTCGGGCAGCGTCTATTTCATCCTGGCTCGCCTTATAAGCCTCAGCCTGCCCGGCGTAGGAAAGAACATAGGCCTTATCGGCATCCACCGCGGCCACCAATGTTTGAGAAAGCACATGCCTGCCGTTTTGCGTGATGGTGCAGGTTGTTTCCAACGCGGCCAATCGACTCAACGTAGTCGAATGAATGCGCGTGCAAACACTTTGATACCCGCCCTGAAAGAAGTCTTTTTGAACCGACTTGCGCATCTCCAGCAATACGCCTTCGAGGTTTACCTGGTGATCGCTTTGCACCGGGCTCATGGTCAGTTCCATTACCATGAGCGGCGATCCATTCTGATCATTTTTTACCGCCCGCTGGCGACTGACCCCAGACGCCGATTCAGGCACGACTTCGACCTGCCAGCCTTCCGGCCAGGTCACTACTGGCGCATCGGCGCGGGCAACGCCAGCCAGCGAAAGCACGCTTAGCAAGATGAACAGCACGTTACGGAATCGAATCATTGCAATGGGCACTCACGGATCAAGCCGTAAAGTCTGGGCCCAGGCCGGCTGTCAGGCAATAGCCGACTGTTTGGGTTTGGTGATGTCCGAGCCCTTGCGTATCATTGTCGCCATTCGTTAGCCCACATATTTCCCGGAGGGCCCATGAGCCTGCACGAATTGAACACCTTCCCCGGCGTCACCGCCCAACCGGACGCCGCCACGCAGAAGTTTGTCTTCAACCACACCATGCTGCGGGTCAAGGACATCACCAAGTCCCTGGATTTCTACACACGCATTCTGGGCTTTACGCTGGTGGAAAAACGCGACTTCCCGGAAGCCGAGTTCAGTCTGTATTTCCTGGCGCTGGTCGACAAAAACCAGATCCCGGCCGATGCCGTCGCGCGCACCGAGTGGATGAAATCGATCCCCGGCATCCTGGAGCTGACCCACAACCATGGCACCGAGAACGATCCGGATTTCGCCTACCATAATGGCAACACCGACCCCCGCGGTTTCGGCCATATCTGCATCTCGGTACCGGACATCGTCGCCGCGTGCGAGCGCTTTGAAGAACTGGGCTGCGATTTCCAGAAACGCTTGAGCGATGGTCGTATGAAGAGCCTGGCGTTCATCAAGGACCCGGACGCCTACTGGGTCGAGATCATTCAGCCGGCACCGCTGTAAAGCAAAAACAAAAGATCGCAGGCTGCGATCTTTTGATCCATAAAAAACCCCATGATCACTCATGGGTTTTTTTTATTTTCAGCGCCAGGATTTATGCCGGGGCGGAAGTGCGGATCAAGTGATCGAAGGCACTCAGGGAAGCCTTGGCGCCCTCGCCCACTGCGATCACGATTTGCTTGTATGGCACGGTGGTCACATCGCCGGCGGCGAACACACCCCGCACCGACGTTTCACCGCGGGCATCGACGATGATCTCGCCACGGGGTGACAACTCAATGGTGCCTTTGAGCCAATCGGTGTTGGGCAGCAGACCGATCTGCACAAAGATTCCTTCCAGTTCCACACTGCGCAACTCGTCGCTCTGACGATCCTTGTAGCGCAGGCCGTTGACCTTCTGACCGTCGCCGGTGACTTCAGTGGTTTGAGCACTGGTGATCACGGTGACGTTCGGCAGGCTGTGCAACTTGCGCTGCAACACCGCATCGGCACGCAACTGCACATCGAACTCCAGCAGCGTGACATGGGACACGATACCAGCCAGGTCGATGGCCGCTTCGACGCCGGAGTTGCCGCCGCCAATCACTGCCACGCGCTTGCCCTTGAACAGCGGACCGTCGCAGTGCGGGCAGTACGCCACGCCTTTGTTGCGGTATTGCTGCTCGCCCGGCACGTTCATTTCACGCCACCGTGCGCCGGTTGCGAGGATCACGGTCTTGGCCTTTAGCTTCGCGCCGCTGGCGAAGTGGACTTCGTGCAACTCACCTTCTTTGCCAGTGATCAATTTGTCTGCACGTTGCAGATTCATGATGTCCACGTCGTACTGCTTGACGTGCTCTTCCAGCGCCACGGCCAGTTTCGGCCCTTCGGTTTCCTGCACGGAAATGAAGTTTTCGATGGCCATGGTGTCGAGCACCTGCCCACCAAAACGTTCGGCCGCGACACCGGTGCGAATGCCTTTACGGGCCGCGTAGATTGCCGCCGAGGCGCCGGCCGGGCCACCGCCGACCACCAGCACATCAAAGGCATCCTTGGCACTGATTTTCTCGGCCTGGCGTTCGATGCCGCTGGTGTCGATTTTGGCGAGGATTTCTTCCAGGCCCATGCGGCCCTGGCCGAAGTTCACACCATTGAGGTAGATACTTGGCACCGCCATGATCTGGCGCTCATCAACTTCAGCCTGGAACAGCGCGCCGTCGATGGCGACGTGGCGAATGTTCGGGTTCAGTACCGCCATCAGGTTCAGCGCCTGGACCACGTCCGGGCAGTTCTGGCAGGACAGCGAGAAGTAGGTCTCGAAATTGAACTCGCCTTTGAGCGAACGAATCTGTTCGATCACTTCGGCACTGGCTTTGGGCGGGTGACCGCCGACTTGCAGCAAGGCCAGCACCAAGGAGGTGAATTCATGGCCCATCGGGATGCCGGCGAAACGCAGGCTGATATCGGCCCCGGGGCGATTGATCGAGAACGACGGCTTGCGTGCATCATCACCGTTGTCGAGCAAAGTAATCCGGGTGGAAAGACTGGCAACGTCTTTCAACAGTTCGAGCATTTCCTGGGATTTCGCACCGTCGTCGAGGGATGCAACGATCTCGATCGGCTGGGTGACCCGTTCCAGGTACGATTTCAACTGGGCTTTAAGATTGGTGTCCAACATACGGGCGATTTCCTTGAATTCTTGAGACAAAAAAACGCCCGAGCGAATCTCGCCCGGGCGTTTTTATTGGGCGGTGCAGCTTGCTTAGAAGGTGCGGAAGTCCGCCCTGATGAAGCGCGTCACAGACTTAGATCTTGCCGACCAGGTCCAGGGACGGTGCCAGAGTGGCCTCACCTTCTTTCCACTTGGCTGGGCAAACCTGGCCTGGGTGAGCAGCGACGTACTGGGCTGCCTTGATCTTGCGCAGCAGCTCGGAAGCGTCACGACCTACACCGCCATCGTTCAGTTCAACGATCTTGATCTGGCCTTCAGGGTTGATCACGAAGGTGCCACGGTCAGCCAGACCGGCTTCTTCGATCAGCACGTCGAAGTTGCGGGAGATGACGTGGGTCGGGTCGCCGATCATGGTGTACTGGATCTTGCCGATGGCTGGCGAAGTGTTGTGCCAGGCAGCGTGGGCAAAATGGGTGTCGGTAGAAACGCTGTAGATCTCGACGCCCAGCTTCTGGAACGCGTCGTAGTTGTCGGCCAGGTCTTCCAGCTCGGTCGGGCAGACGAAGGTGAAGTCGGCCGGGTAGAAGAACACCACAGACCACTTTCCTTTCAGGTCAGCGTCCGAGACTTTCACGAAGTCGCCATTTTTGAATGCGTCAGCTTTGAACGGTTTAACTTGGCTGTTGATGATAGGCATCGTTGACTCTCCGTCAGGGGTTAAGAAGTTGATGGAGAGAACTTTACCCACTCGACGAACGGAAGGCTCATTGGCAAACCTGATGCTGCTGATTGGCTTTCGCTATTAGCCAGCTGTATTAATAGAAGAAAACGGTATCTAGGGTGACACGGGCTTTTCTGTGATGCGCGCCATGCCGAGGAACGGACTGGCTTCGATGTAACGCATGGCTGACTTCATGTCTTTCCAGCCTACATAGCTCATCAGCGACTTCAAATCCCAGCCACTTTGATGCGCCCAGGTCGCAAAGCCACGGCGCAAGGAGTGACTGGTGTAAAGCTCGCCGGCGATACCCGCCCGCGCCAACGCCTGACGCAATAACGGAATCACGCTATTGGCGTGCAATCCCTCCTCACCCAAATGCCCCCAACGGTCGATACCACGGAACACCGGCCCACGTACCAGTGCCGCCTCGGTAATCCAGTCGATATAAGCCTGCACCGGACACAAGCGTTGCAAGGCCGGCGTCTGATAGGTCTTGCCGAGGTTGTCGCGATCACTCTTGCTGCGCGGCAGATAGAGACTGATGCCGGAACCGGCGCTGGCCTGCACGTGTTCAACCTGAATCCGGCACAACTCATCACTGCGAAAGCCGCGCCAGAAGCCCAGCAGAATCAACGCCATGTCGCGCCTGGCCCGCAGCAAACCCGGCCGGTCGCCTGCGGCCCTGGCGGTTTGCACTTCTAGCTCCAGACAACTGACCACCTGTTCCAGATGCCGAAGCTGCAAGGGTTCGGCTTGTTTTTCCTGGGCCGGGTGCAGCGCACGAATACCCTTGAATACTTTGCGCACCACCGGCGCCTTGGTGGGATCGGCAAAGCCCTGACTGTTGTGCCACTGCGCCAGCGCCGAAAGCCGCAACTTGAGCGTATTGATCGATAACACCCCGGCATGCGCCACCAGATACCGCGCCACGCTGTCGCCGGTGGCCGGCAGAAAACCACCCCATGTCACCTCAAAGTGTTCGATGGCCGCGCGATAGCTGCGGCGAGTGTTGTCGCGTGTCGCAGCCTGCAGGTAACGATCCAGCTCGGTCATGGGGTCAACTCTTGAATTCATACCGCTTTGACGGGTCAAAAACCGGTACTTGGCGTATCACACGGGGTAATACCAGTATATCCCGTGTTAACAGCATCCAGTATTTAACTTTGCTCATTGAATGGTACAATGTGTATTTACGTGGTACGTACCACATCACAAAAACCTGGGAGATCTCATGGCACGCGGCGGTGTAAATAAAGCGGTGGTTCAAGCCGCTCGGTTGGCGATCCTCGCCCGCGGCGAAAACCCCAGCATCGATGCCGTACGCATCGAGATGGGCAATACCGGCTCGAAAACCACAATTCATCGCTACCTCAAGGAGCTCGATGACAGGGTTGAACCTGTCGAAGCGCCGACAGAGCCGATTGACGACGAACTGATGGCGCTGGTGGCGCGGCTCGCGCAACGGCTCAAGGAGCAGGCGCAAGAACCTATCGATCAGGCGCGCACGCAGTACGAAGAACAACGCAAAGCGCTGGAAAACCAGCTCGGCGAAGCCCAAGAAGCCAACAGCGAACTGCACCAGCAATACGAATTTCAGAGCCTGGCGCTGACTCAGGAGTCCGAGGCCCTGCACGAAACCCGCGCCATTCTGCAAACGGAGCAAACCCGCAACGCAGGACTGAACCAGGCGCTGGCCGATTTCGAACTGCGCCTGAAGGACAAGGACGAGCAGATCCGCTCCCTTGAAGAAAAACACCTGCACACTCGCGACGCGCTGGAGCACTACCGCAATGCGGTCAAGGAACAGCGCGAACAGGAAATGAGTCGCCATGAAGGCCAGGTGCAACAGCTACAGATGGAACTGCGCCAGGCACAACAAAGCGCACTGGTACGCCAGGATGAAATCACCCAATTGCACCGTGACAATGAACGCTTGCTGACTGAAAACCGCGGCACATTGCGAGAGCTGAGCCTGCTGCAAGAACAGCTCAAGCAAAGCAATAGCCGTCAGGATCAGTTGCTGGAACAGGCCACCCGCGTCGACGGCGAGCGCACCCTCCTCCAGGAACGCCTGCGCGTTGCCCTGCTGGAAAGCCAGGCACTCAAACAGAACGTCGATGAGCAGTCGCAGCTCAATAGGTCACTGGAAATGGATCTGGCCAAGACCCGGGCGGATCTGGAAGAACGCGTACGTCTGGCCGCGACCCTTGCGGCAGCGGCAGACGCAGCGAAGGACAATTAACCGGCGACCGGCGTACGCATGGTGACGAACTCTTCGGCGGCCGTCGGATGCACCCCGATGGTTTCGTCGAAGTCGCGCTTGGTGGCGCCGGCCTTCAAGGCAATCGCCAGGCCCTGGACGATTTCACCGGCGTCCGGGCCGACCATATGGCAACCCAAGACCTTGTCGGTCCTGGCGTCCACCACCAGCTTCATCAGCGTGCGCTCATGGCATTCGGTCAGGGTCAGCTTCATCGGCCGGAAGCGGCTTTCGAAGATCTGCACCTCGTGGCCGGCTTCGCGGGCCTCTTCCTCGGTCAAACCGACGGTGCCGATGTTCGGCAGGCTGAACACCGCCGTCGGGATCATCTTGTAATCCACCGGACGATACTGCTCTGGCTTGAACAGGCGCCGTGCAACCGCCATGCCTTCAGCCAGCGCCACCGGAGTCAGCTGAACACGACCAATCACATCACCCAGCGCCAGGATCGACGGCTCGGCGGTTTGATACAGCTCATCGACCTCGACGAAGCCTTTCCTGTCGAGTTTGACCCCCGTGTTTTCCAGCCCGAGATTGTCCAGCATCGGACGACGACCCGTGGCGTAGAACACGCAATCGGCTTCCAGTTGGCGACCATCCTTGAGCGTGACTTTCAGGCTACCATCGGCCTGTTTATCGATGCGCTCGATGTCCGCGTTGAATTGCAGATCCATGCCGCGCTTGGTCAACTCTTCCTGCAAATGCTTGCGCACGGAACCGTCGAAGCCGCGCAGGAACAGTTCGCCGCGATACAGCAACGTGGTCTCGGCGCCCAGCCCGTGGAAGATCCCGGCGAACTCGACCGCAATGTAGCCACCACCCACCACCAACACTCGCTTGGGCAACTCTTTAAGGAAGAATGCCTGGTTGGAACTGATGGCATGCTCGTGCCCCGGAATCTCCGGAATCTGCGGCCAGCCGCCGGTAGCGATCAGGATGTTTTTGGCGGTAAAGCGCTCGCCATTGATCTCGACCTGATGTGGATCGACGATCCTGGCGTGACCTTCATGCAAGGTCACGCCGCTGTTAACCAGCAGGTTGCGATAAATGCCATTGAGGCGATTGATCTCGCGGTCCTTGTTGGCGATCAGCGCCGCCCAGTCGAACTGCGCTTCATCCAGGCTCCAGCCAAAACCGGAAGCCTGCTCGAAGTCTTCGGCGAAGTGCGCACCGTAGACCAGCAATTTTTTCGGCACGCAGCCGACATTCACACAGGTCCCGCCCAGGTAGCGGCTCTCGGCCACGGCCACTTTCGCGCCGAACCCGGCGGCAAAGCGTGCAGCCCGTACACCGCCGGAACCGGCACCAATCACATAAAGGTCAAAATCGTAGGCCATTTTCAATCTCCTCGGCAGGTGACCAGCATACCCGCAGACATTTGTGGGGCAAGCGCTGCACACGATATGAGGCCGGAAAATGAAAAAGCCACCCGAAGGTGGCTTTTCAATACAAACAGGTTGCTGGCTATCAGTACGCCTTGCCCGTCTTGTAGAAGTTCTCGAAGCAGAAGTTGGTTGCGTCGATGTAGCCTTCGGCGCCACCGCAGTCGAAACGCTTGCCCTTGAACTTGTAGGCAATCACGCAACCATCCTGCGCCTGTTTCATCAAGGCGTCAGTGATCTGGATCTCGCCACCTTTGCCTGGATCGGTTTGTTCGATCAGGCTGAAGATGTCCGGCGTCATGATGTAGCGACCGATGATCGCCAGGTTCGACGGGGCATCTTCCGGCTTTGGCTTCTCGACCATGTTGCGCACGCGGTACAGGTCGTCACCAATCAGGTCGCCGGCAATCACACCGTACTTGCTGGTTTCTTGCGGGTCGACTTCCATGATCGCGACGATGGTGCAGCGATACTGCTTGTACAGCTTGACCATCTGCTTCAGTACGCCGTCACCTTCCAGGTTGACGCACAGGTCGTCCGCCAACACCACGGCGAACGGCTCGTCGCCGATCAGTGGACGACCGGTCAGGATCGCGTGACCCAAACCTTTCATTTCAGTCTGGCGAGTGTAGGAGAACGAGCACTCATCCAACAGGCGGCGGATGCCGACCAGGTATTTTTCCTTGTCGGTGCCCTTGATCTGGTTTTCCAGCTCGTAGCTGATGTCGAAGTGGTCTTCCAGGGCGCGCTTGCCGCGACCGGTGACGATGGAGATTTCGTTCAAGCCAGCGTCCAGTGCTTCTTCAACGCCGTACTGGATCAGTGGCTTGTTCACCACCGGCAGCATTTCTTTGGGCATGGCTTTAGTCGCTGGCAGGAAGCGAGTGCCGTAGCCGGCTGCTGGGAACAAGCATTTCTTGATCATATAAGTCCTTGTAAGGGCTGTGCGTGTACGAGTTTCGGCGCAGTCTAATCAGGCGGCGTGCACCTTACAATGCCCCCGCGCTGGCTAACCGATGCCAACATAGAGAAATAAACTGGCCGATAGTTCCCTGCGCAAGCCCTTATGCATAGCAGAGACTTGCGCAATTGCACGGCTTTCAACCGCCAGGAACGAAGCACCATACGCCCTTCGGCACCCGTTGAGTGCGTTTGGCGGTATCATGGCGCGATTGAACCAGACAACGAGGCAAATAGATGTCGGCAGTAAAAAGCGTCAACGGATTCCTGATCAATCAGGTGAAAGACGGTCAATGGTGGGTAGCCAGTGTCGCCGGTGAAAATATCGCCGGACCTTTCCCTTCCGAAGCCCTGGCAATCGAAGTGGCCTCGGTGCTGGAGCTTGAGCACCCGGAGCCCAAGCGACGTGGCAAGGACAATAGCTGATCGACGTCCAATGCGAATAGCCCTGCCATTGCGCAGGGCTTTTTTATGAATGCATGCAATAACGTGGCGTTTGGCTATAACCTTTTGCCTGCGGCGCTGTCTCAGCCTTAGCCCCTCCCCTGATGATGATCAAGCCATGAACAAAATTTTGCCTTTGCTAGCGGTATTGGCCCTGAGCGGCTGCGCAACGTCGAAAGAAACCTACCTGGGCAACGGAGAACAAGGCCTATCGATTGATTGCTCCGGGGAAGCCAATTCCTGGGCTGCGTGCTACGAAAAGGCCGATGCGTCCTGTGCCGGCACCGGCTACAAGATTGTCGGAACCGATGGCACGCCCTCGCTCAAGGAGAGCGACAAGACCCTCGGCGCCGATATCGGCAACTACAAGAGCCGCAGTGTCGTGGTGGTCTGCAAAGAAGGCGCTCGGCCCTACAGATGAATTTCGGCGAACTTGATCCCAAGTCCACGCACGGTATCGATCAAATCATCAAGGCGACTGAAAGACTCGACTTCATCATTGTCATCCACCAGGAAATAGCTGCGCCCGGCGCTTTTCTTGAAAAACACGATCCATTCCCCCAGCTCCGCCGGATTCTGAATCACATGAGTGGCAGAGATTAAACCCTCTGCATGGCGCTCCCGGACCTGCTCTCGCTTCATGTTCGACTCCAGAAATGACGATGCCGCCAAAGCATGGCTTTGGCGGCATCGGTGCTGATCGTCGACAGTCTATCAGCCGGAAATGCACTCGTTGGCAGCATTCTGTACGTCCATTGGACGCACCGGGACATTGGACATGCTCTCGTGCAGCTTGATGCTGCTGCCACCCGAACGCTCTTCAATGTCGAATACGGCAGACGGGCCCGAGGAATACTTGAGTGGCACGATGACACGCAACCCATCCTTGTGCGGCTCGATTTGCAAGGCGCCACGACTGTCGGCCAGTTTTTCGCTCAGGCATTGCGCATATTCATGGGGTTTCTTGCCAGAAATCACGTTCATGGTCGGCAGCGACTCGTTGATTTCCGAGACGTTCGCACAACCACTCACCAATACCGCCAGCGAAAGAACCAAAAAACCCCACTTCATACAAAACCTCCGATAAAGAGGCTCGGACAGCGCAGATGCGTTTTTTCTCCGAGACAAACTGCTTTATCGCTCATCAAACGTGAAATTAGCGTTTTTAATTGTCAAAGTGGCCGGATAATAAGCCCTTCGGGCTGATAAACTGCGCCAATCGCCCATGCTATCGTTTTGATTTTGTAGAAAAAGCCCTTCTGGAGGCGCCTCATGAAATTTATCCATCAGCGCGAGCACCTCAATGAAGACGACATTGTCGTCATTCAATGCTCCCAAATGTGCAACATCCGCTTGATGAACGACGCCAACTTCCGCAGCTTCAAGAATGGCGGTCGTCACACCTATCACGGCGGCGCATTCGACACGTTTCCGGCCCGCATCACCGCTCCTAGCACCGGTTTCTGGAACATCACGATCGACACCGTCAACCGCCGCGCTATCAGCGTGACGCGCAAACCCACCCTGACCCACTCGATCAAAATCATTCGCCGTTCCAGCACGAAACTGAGCTGATCAGCGAACCCGAAACACAAGACAGGCAGATACAACCGTGGCCCAAACGACCAAGTACGTCATCAAATACAAACTCAACGGTGAGCGCCGCTTCGAGTTTGCCCAGCTTGAAAACGGTACCGCAGAAGAAGCCAAAGCGGCGCTGGATGCCATTCATGGACAGGACGACGTCATCAGCGAAATCAGCGTCAGCAAAGCGCTGTAACGCGATCCGGAGCGACAATGGACGTCAGCTCCCACTCGCAATTCGACCGCAAGCACCGGAGTGCCTGCTTCATCCTTGCCATGCAGACTGGCCACCTCAACAACAAGAGGCCCGGCAATGAGCGAGCAATATCTGGACAGGCTGGACTGGCCCCGGCTGGAACAGCAACTTGATCAGGACGGTTACGCCGTCATCCCGTCACTGTTGAGCCACAAGGCTTGTGATCAGGTCAGCACCTTGTACCCTCGAACCGAGCCCTTTCGCTCGCACGTGGAGATGGCTCGTCACGGGTTCGGCCGCGGCGAATACAAGTATTTCAACTACCCGTTGCCGGAATTGGTGGCCCGCTTGCGCAGTGCGCTCTACCCGCGCCTGGTGCCCATCGCCAATCGCTGGCAGGAACAAATGGGTTTGCCCGAGCGTTTTCCTGAAACCCATCAAGCCTTCCTCGAGCGCTGTCATGCCGCTGGTCAGAACCGTCCGACACCGTTATTGCTGCAATATGGTCCGCAGGACTACAACTGTTTGCATCAGGATTTATACGGTGAGCATGTTTTCCCACTGCAAGTAGCGATTCTGCTGTCGGAACCCGATGAAGACTTCACCGGTGGCGAGTTTGTCCTGACCGAACAGCGCCCGCGAATGCAATCACGCCCGATGGTCATCAGCCTGAAGAAAGGCGACGGGTTGATCTTTGCCGTCAACCAGCGGCCGGTCAAAGGCGTTCGCGGTTACTATCGCGTGACCCTGCGTCACGGCGTGAGTCGCCTGCACAGCGGCAAACGGCATACCCTTGGAATCATCTTTCACGATGCGTCATGAACCCATGAATCCGCTGACTTTCGATCTGTTTGCCGATGCAGAGCCCGAGCAACAGCCCAGGCGCGGGCAGATCGGTGAACAGTCCTACGTACTCAGAGGCTTCGCCCTGCCCTGGCTGGAGCGCTTGCTGCCCGCCTTGGAGGCGGTGCTGGTGGCCGCGCCGTTTCGGCAGATGGTCACGCCCGGCGGCTTTACCATGTCGGTCGCCCTGAGCAGTTGTGGCCAATTCGGCTGGACCACTGACCGCAGTGGTTATCGGTACACCCGCGATGATCCACAGACCGGCCGGCCCTGGCCAATGATGCCCGAGGTGTTTTTCCAACTGGCGCAAGCGGCGGCGCAGGCAGCGGGTTTCGCCGATTTTGCACCGGACTCCTGCCTGATCAACCGCTATATCCCCGGGGCAAAAATGTCATTGCATCAAGATAAGGACGAACATTCCTACGCAGCCCCCATCGTTTCGGTATCCCTGGGCTTACCGGCGATGTTCCTGTTCGGTGGCTTTGCACGCGGCGATAAAAGCCAGCGCATCCCCCTGCTGCATGGCGACATCGTGGTCTGGGGTGGCGTGGATCGCCTGCGTTATCACGGCGTGTTGCCGATCAAGGACGGCCATCACCCGAGACTCGGCGAGCAACGCATCAACTTCACCTTCCGTACTGCCGGATAAAGACTTCGAATTTGACCGCAAGCGCCGGAGTGTGTGGGAATTGCCCCATGGTTAATGTACAGGCAACCCCTCAATGGACGTGACGCCATGACTACCCAATCGACCAAGATCTCCATCGAAAACGATCCGCGCTGGGCCGCCGTGGTCGCGCGCGATCCCAAGGCTGACGGGCAGTTTGTCTATGCCGTGAAGACCACAGGCATCTATTGCAACCCCAGCAGCCTCGCGCGCTTGCCCAAGCCGCAGAACGTCGAATTCTTCGATAGCGCCGAACAGGCCCGGGCCGCGGGTTATCGTCCGAGCAAACGCGCGACAAAGGATCAGAGCGAACTCGCCGCGCAACATGCCGCCACCGTGGCAGCCGCGTGCCGCCAGATCGAAACCGCCGAAACGCTGCCGGCCCTGGGCGAATTGGCCGAGGCGGCGGGACTGAGCAGCTTTCACTTCCATCGTGTGTTCAAAGCCGTCACCGGCCTGACGCCCAAGGGCTACGCCGATGCCCATCGTTCACGCAAGGTGCGCGAGCGACTGGCAGACGGCGGCTCGGTGACCGATGCCCTGTATGACGCCGGCTTCAACTCCAACAGCCGGTTTTATGAAGCGGCAGACCAACTGCTGGGAATGAAACCCGGGGACTACCGCGCCGCCGGTCAAAACAACGACATTCGTTTTGCCGTCGGCCAGTGTTCGCTGGGCGCGATTCTGGTGGCGCAGAGTGAGCGCGGGGTCTGCGCGATCCTGCTCGGCGATGATCCGCACCAACTGGTTTGTGATCTGCAAGACAAGTTTCGGCGCGCCAACCTGATTGGTGCTGACCAGAAGTTCGAGGCGTTGATTGCCAGGGTCGTCGGCTTTATTGAGGCGCCGGCCATTGGCCTTGATTTGCCATTGGACGTGCGCGGCACCGCATTTCAGGAAAGGGTCTGGCAAGCGCTGCGGGAGATCCCTGCCGGAAGCACGGCGAGCTACGCCGACATCGCCCTACGCATCGGTTCGCCGAAAGCCGTTCGCGCCGTGGCTCAAGCCTGCGGCGCGAACAGCCTGGCCGTGGCGATCCCTTGCCATCGCGTGGTGCGCAGCGACGGAAATCTGTCGGGCTATCGCTGGGGTGTCGAGCGCAAACGGCAGTTGCTGGAGCGCGAGTCGCCGTAATCAGCGATTCACATCCACTACCACGCGCCCGCGCAACTGCCCGGCAAGCAAGCGCGGCGCGGCTTCGATGGCTTCGCTCAAGCCGATTTCGTGACTGATAAGCGGCAACAGGTTGAAATCCAGATCCTTGGCCAGGCGATTCCAGGCCTCTACGCGCTTGGCCTTGGGCTGGGTCACGCTGTTGATACCGGCCAGGGTCACGCCGCGCAAAATGAACGGCGCAACGGATGCCGGAAAGTCCATGCCTTGCGCCAGACCGCATGCCGCGACGGTGCCATTGGCCCTGGTGCTGGCGCAAGCGTTGGCCAGGGTGTGGCTGCCGACCGAGTCGATGACGGCCGCCCAACGTTCCTTGGCCAGCGGCTTGCCTGGCTCGGACAGCGTGGCGCGGTCTATGATTTCGCCAGCACCCAGTTGCTTCAGGTAGTCATGCTCCGACGTACGCCCGGTGGAAGCCACCACCCGGTAGCCGAGCTTGTTCAGCAACGCGATGGCGAAACTGCCGACACCACCGTTGGCGCCGGTGACCAGGATTTCACCCTGTTCGGGCGTAACGCCATTGTGCTCAAGGGCCAGGATGCACAGCATGGCCGTGTAGCCCGCCGTACCGATGGCCATCGCCTGGGCAGCGGTGAATGCCTTGGGCAGCGGGATCAGCCAGTCACCGTTCAGGCGAGCCTTCTGCGCCAATCCCCCCCAATGCCCTTCACCCACGCCCCAGCCATTGAGCAGGACCTGGTCACCGACCTTGTAGTCCGGATGGTCGCTGACTTCAACGACACCGGCCAGATCGATGCCCGGCACCATCGGGAATTTACGCACCACCGGGCTGCTGCCGGTGATCGCCAGGCCATCCTTGAAGTTCAGCGTGCTATAGGCAACGCGCACCGTGACATCGCCCTCGGGTAACTGATCGTCCTGGATCTCTTGCAGTGTGGCCCGGTAACCGCTGTCGTCTTTGTCGATCAAAATACCTTTGAACATTACGGCCTCTCAATGGAATCAGTCTGGTTGGGGTACAGTGGAAATAACACATGGCAGCAGATTGTCGTACTCGACTTTAAGCCAATCTGCCAATTCCATAACTCTTCCCAAGTGATGAATCACTCCTTCGGTGGCGGAGGTGGAGGCTTCCATCGACGCTGAAGAAAGCTTGAAGTACTGAAATGACGACTGGCCTTGCGCCAGTCGTTGCGTTACAAATCCTGTTCTACCGTCCCTGCCCTGCTTCAACGTCGGAGAACACAGCACATGAACCAATGGCCAGATACCCGCATTCTTGACCTGCTCGGAATCGAACTGCCGATCATTCAGGGGCCGATGGCCGGTGCCACGAACTCGTCCATGGTGATTGCAGCCTGCAATGCCGGCGGCCTGGGCTCGATGCCAGCGGCGATGCTCAGCACCGATCAACTGCGCGAAGAGCTGAAAACCATCCGCCAACACACCCAGCGCCCGATCAACGTCAACTTCTTCTGCCATCAACCGCCAGCTCCTGACGAGCAACGCGCGCAGGACTGGAAAAACCTGCTGCAACCCTACTACCAGGAACTCGGCGCCGACTTTGATGCGCCAACACCGGTGTCCAACCGGGCGCCGTTCGATAACGCCGCCTGCGAGGTGGTCGAAGCGTTTCGCCCTGAAGTGGTGAGTTTTCACTTTGGCCTGCCGGAAAAATCCCTGCTTGACCGGGTCAAAGCCACCGGTGCGAAAGTGCTGTCCTCGGCCACCACCGTCGCAGAAGCGGTGTGGCTTGAGCAGCATGGCTGCGATGCAATCATTGCCATGGGCTACGAAGCCGGGGGCCATCGCGGGATGTTTCTCAGCGATGACCTGAGCAGTCAGGTGGGGACTTTCGCCCTGGTGCCGCAAGTCGTCGATGCGGTGAAAGTGCCGGTGATTGCCGCCGGCGGCATCGCTGACGCACGAGGCGTCGCCGCCGCCTTCATGCTGGGCGCTTCGGCAGTGCAGGTGGGTACGGCGTACCTGTTCACCCCAGAGGCCAAGGTCAGTCCGTCCCATCACAAAGCCTTGCGCACCGCCAGGGAAAGCGAGACGGCCGTCACCAACGTGTTCACCGGTCGCCCGGCCCGGGGCATCCTCAATCGGGTGATGCGTGAACTGGGGCCCATGAGCGCCAAGGCCCCGGCCTTCCCCCTTGCCGGTGGCGCGCTGATGCCTCTGCGGGCCAAAGGTGAAGCGGACTTCAGCAACCTCTGGGCCGGCCAGGCCTTTACCCTCGGGGTTGAATTGACCACCGCGGCACTCACTCGACAGCTGGCTGAAGAAGGATTAGCCAGACTGCTACGTCACCCCTGAGCAGCACTTGCGTTAAAATTGTATACAGTTTTGTGACAGCACATTCCGTTCAAAGGCAATTCGCTATATATTTTTGTACATAACGATTAACCTGCTGCAATTGCCTTTAACGGAGCCGTTTCATGACCATTGGTGCCTCACGTTTTGCCCCTGCCTGCCTGACAAGCCTTCTCGCCATATTCGCCTTCGGCTCAGCCCAGGCGGACGAAGTCCAGGTGGCTGTCGCCGCCAACTTCACCGCGCCCATCCAGGCCATCGCCGCTGATTTCGAAAAAGACACCGGGCACAAGCTGGTCACCTCCTTTGGTGCCACCGGCCAGTTCTACACCCAGATCAAAAACGGCGCGCCGTTCGAAGTGTTCCTCTCGGCAGACGACAGCACCCCGCAAAAACTTGAAGCCGAAGGCGATACCGTCAAGGGGTCGCGCTTCACTTACGCGGTCGGCACGCTGGCACTGTGGTCGGCCAAAGAAGGCTACGTCGATGCCAAGGGCGATGTGCTGAAAAAGAACGAATACCAGCACCTGTCCATCGCCAACCCGAAAGCTGCACCGTATGGCCTGGCGGCGACCCAGGTGTTGGCCAGGGAAGGTCTGACCGACAAGGTCAAAGCGAAGATCGTTGAAGGCCAGAACATCACCCAGGCCTACCAATTCGTCTCCACCGGCAATGCCGAGTTGGGTTTTGTCGCCCTGTCGCAGATCTACAAGGACGGCAAGATCACCAGCGGTTCGGCCTGGATCGTTCCAGCCAGTCTGCACGACCCGATCAAACAGGACGCTGTGATTCTCAACAAGGGCAAGGACAACCCGGCCGCCAAGGCACTGGTTGACTACCTCAAGGGGCCGAAAGCGGCAGCTGTCATCAAGTCCTACGGTTACGAAATCTAAATGTCGCTATCGAGTGCCGATTATTCCGCCATCTGGCTGACCCTGAAACTGGCGTCCCTGACGACCGTCATCCTGCTGATTGTCGGCACTCCGATTGCGCTATGGCTCTCGCGCACCCGCTCCTGGCTGCGCGGCCCGGTCGGGGCGATTGTTGCCCTGCCCCTGGTGCTGCCGCCGACAGTGATTGGTTTTTATCTGTTGCTGGCGCTCGGCCCTCACGGGTACATCGGCCAACTCAGCCAATCACTCGGCCTTGGCACCCTCACCTTCAGTTTTGCGGGGCTGGTCATCGGTTCGGTGTTGTATTCGATGCCGTTCGTGGTCCAGCCGCTGCAAAACGCATTTTCCGCAATCGGCACGCGCCCGCTCGAAGTGGCCGCGACGCTGCGGGCCAATCCCTGGGACACCTTTTTCAGCGTGACGCTGCCCCTGGCCCGCCCCGGTTTCATTACCGCCGCCATTCTCGGCTTCGCTCACACCGTCGGCGAGTTCGGCGTAGTGCTGATGATCGGCGGCAACATTCCCGAGAAGACCCGCGTGGTCTCGGTGCAGATCTACGATCACGTCGAAGCCATGGAATATGCCCAGGCCCATTGGCTGGCCGGGGCGATGCTGATGTTCTCGTTTGTCGTCTTGCTGGCGCTGTATTCCAGCCGAAAAACCAAAGTGGGCTGGAGCTGATCGATGATTCAAATGCGCCTGAAACTACGCTACTCGAGCTTCGCCCTGGACGTCGACCTGCAACTGCCGGGGCGTGGCGTCACTGCGCTTTACGGTCACTCCGGCTCGGGCAAGACCACTTGCCTGCGCTGCATTGCCGGCCTGGAACGGGCCGATCAAGGCTTTATCCAGGTCAACGATGAAGTCTGGCAAGACAGCGAAAACAGGGTGTTCGTCGCGCCGCACAAACGCGCGCTCGGCTACGTGTTCCAGGAAGCCAGCCTGTTTCCTCATCTGTCGGTGTTGGCCAACCTGGAGTTCGGCCTCAAGCGCATCCCCAAGTCGCAGCGTCGGGTCGATATGGCCCACGCCACCGAGTTGCTGGGCATCAGCCATTTGCTGGACCGGCACCCACAACACCTTTCGGGCGGTGAGCGACAGCGCGTCGGCATGGCCCGCGCACTGCTCACCAGCCCGAAACTGCTGTTGATGGACGAGCCTCTGGCCGCGCTCGATGCCCAGCGCAAAAGTGAAATCCTGCCCTACTTGCAACGTCTGCACGACGAACTCGACATCCCGGTGCTGTACGTCAGCCACTCCCAGGATGAAGTCGCGCGGCTGGCCGACCATATCGTGTTGCTGAGCAACGGCAAAGCGCTGGCCAGCGGCCCGATCGGCCAGACCCTGGCGCGCCTCGACTTGCCGCTGGCAATGGGGGATGACGCCGGTGTGGTGATCGAAGGTCGCGTGAGCGCCTATGACGCCGACTATCAACTGCTCAGCCTGCAGTTGCCCGACACCACTCTCAACATTCGTGTGCCTCACACACCGATGGATACGGGTCAGACACTGCGCTGCAAGGTCCAGGCGCGGGATGTGAGCCTGAGCCTGCACAGTGCCGAGCAAAGCAGCATTCTCAATCGCCTGCCGGTCACGGTGGTCAGTGAAATGAATGCCGACAACGCCGCCCATGTGCTGATTCGCCTGGACGCCGCAGGCTCGCCGCTGCTTGCACGGATCACGCGTTATTCCCGCGACCAATTGAACGTCCATTCCGGTCAGCAACTCTGGGCACAAATCAAAGCGGTCGCGGTGCTGGCGTAAATCCGGCGGCACCTGAGCCGACGAATTAACCTGCCTGTTTTTTGCACGATCACCAATGGCTTCTATAGTTGATCTGTACACGAATCAGCTGCGGAGACGCCATGGAAGAGATTTTCGTAGTGAAGCGTTGCAACAGGATCATCATCCATGGCCGCCGTGCGGGTGAATATGACCACCTGCCACCGGATGCCGCGGCCTGGTACCGCATCGCCGATACCCGAACCCAAGGCTTCATCGGTGACGGCTACGATGTTGAGGAAGACGCCCAGCGCGTTTGCCGGTTGTTGAACGCTAAATCACAATTGACAGCCCGACAAAGTTGACGGCCCGTCACCATTTTTGAACGGGTCTATACTGAAATTGCAGAAGGATCAGTAACCCATTCGGCAGAAAGCTCGCTCCCGGCGGGCTTTTTGCTGCCACACTCAGGTTTCTTGAACGGAGGTGTCTCCCATGTCCGAAAAAGAGTCCATCACCACCCTGCTCACCTTGCTGGACTCCCGTCAGGCCCGCTTGGCCGCGGCCTGCAAGGAAATCGCCGACTGGGTCGATCATCAAGGCGGGCACCCCACCGCCCTCAGAATTCGTGATCGCCTGAACGACATCGAGAAGGACGCGCCGCTGATTCGGCACACGCTGTCGTCACTCAAACCTGTCGACCCGCCTCTGCCCCGGTTCAGATGATCCGTCGCGGATTTGCGGTACGAGGACAGGTCCGATTCGGGCAGCATGATCGGTGACGGTGACGTCTCCGAACGTTTGGCTGCCTGCCAGGTTTTCACCCTCTCTCACAACCCGACCTGGCGCCGGGATTTTTTGTTGCGCAAAACCAAACGAACGTCACCGCTCACGTGGGGTCAACCGATCACACGTCACCAAGGAGACGTTCCAATGGTCACTCACTTCAAAGTCAGCGGGCACCTGGCCTGCGGTCACAACGGCAACAACCTCGTATCGACCCGCGAGCTCAATCGGGTGAAATGCAGAAGCTGCCGAAACACCGACGCATACAAGGAAGCCCGCAAGACCGAACGCAACGCTGCCCGCCGCGCAGCACGCAAAGCCAAAGCCGTCCACACCGCCAATAACTGGCGTTCAGCCTGGACCGAGCGACTGACTGCGATGGCCGGCCTGCAACGACTGCCGCGCGGCTTTACCGGCCAACCTTTCGTTTAGGAAATTGAAACAACTGCCAGGCTTTTACTGCGATTAGATGTCCCTGCACGCTGGGTCCGTGACCTCGCGCAGGGACATGCGCTTGAACGCCTCGACCAGCGCGCGTCCTTCCTCTGGCGTACAAGTGACAGCCAACCGCATGGTCGCCTCACCCAGGTGCCAAATCAAAAACGCGGACTCCTGAACCTGTAGCTCATCGCTTTGCGGAAATACGCGAAGCATGGCCTGGGCCAACAGCGCTCCGGCAACCCGACTCTCCCCCAGCTCCAGCTGCAACAACTGTTTGTCGGCCTGCATGCCGGACCAGATGTCACGCATCACCGGTGTCGCCATCACGATCTCGTAATACTGATCGAGCAACTGCGAATAAGCCGCCTGCAAACCCTGGGCATCCTCGACCGCCTCCATTGCCTCTGTAATGCAACGACGGCTCTCAGCGTTGTAGCGTTCGGCCAGCATCCGGATGACGGAACTCTTGTCGGGAAAGTACTGATAAAGAGAACCGATCGAGATTTCGGAGCGCTCGGCGATTTCACTCATCTTGAGCTGATCGCTGCCCTTGTCTGCGATCAATTGAGTCGCCATCGCCAATATCCGCTCCTGACGCTCACGGCTGCGCTGTTGCATGGGATTGCGTCGAACCGCTTGCGCAGCAGGCTGTTCGGGGGTTTCAGAGGTTTTTTTGCGCACGAGCGAATTTCCCGGTCAATAACGTGACATGTACTCACCTTAGCATCGCCACTCCTTACGCCCAATATCAGATGTCCACACGTCGGGCAATTCGATCTGATGGGTTGACGACAAAACATGAGCATCTATCATCTTTTAAACGTGAGTATCACTCACATTAACCGATGGAGATGAACGCGATGAAAACCGATCAACCAATCACACTGGTCCTTGGCGCCACGGGCAAAACCGGGCGGCGAATCACACAACGACTCGAAGCGGCCGGCTTGCCCGTTCGCCAAGGCTCCCGCGATGCGAATCCCCCTTTCGACTGGGAAGATCGATCAACCTGGGACGCGGTGATAGATGGCGCTCATGCGGTCTACATTTCCTTCCAACCTGATCTCGCCGTTCCAGGCGCCCTTGAAACCATTCAGGCGTTCACCGACCTGGCAGTGAAAAGCGGAGTCCGCAAACTGGTTTTGTTATCCGGGCGTGGTGAGATCGAGGCGGAACAGGCCGAACGCGTCGTACAGAACAGCGGGATTGACTGGACGATTCTGCGGGCCAGTTGGTTCTGCCAGAATTTCAGCGAGGCGCACTTTCTTGAACCCATTCTGCAAGGCGAACTCGCACTCCCCGTCGGCCGAGTCGCCGAACCCTTTGTCGATGCAGAGGACATCGCCGAGTGCGCCGTCGCCGCACTGACCCAACCCGGACACACCAACCAGCTCTATGAATTGACTGGCCCTCGGGCGCTGACCTTTGCCGAAGCCGTGACCGAGATCGCCCGCTCCACCCATCGCAACATCGAATTCGTGGCCGTACCAGCGGATGCCTATCGACAAGCATTGGAACAGGAACAACTTCCCCCGGAGTTGATCGATCTGGTGCTGTATCTGTTCACGACTGTGCTCGATGGCCGCAACACGCCCGTGACCGATGGCGTACAACGGGCACTGGGTCGGCCGGCACGCGACTTTAGCGACTACGTACAGCGCACGGCCGCTACGGGCATCTGGGGAAATGCAAGTCCGACGTAAAGCAGTGGCGAGAACCCGCTTCGTCGACTAGGGTATTTTGCGTATCGAACTGCGGCGCCTTTATTGGCAGGAGCCTGATCAAGGAGGTACCCATGTCACCCAATCGTAGTGCTGAACAAACCTATCGCCAATGGTCCAGCCCGATCCTGTTGGAACTCAAGGAGCGAGAACATCAAATGAACCCGTCAGACCGCCAGGCTTTGGAAAACGTACTGCTGGAAAGAAGACTGATCAATACCGGCAACCCGACCGGCAGCGATCGCCGCAAGGCAGATCCGGCGTCCTGAAAAACATCAGGCAACCACGATCTAGACAGATGAAATGAAGCAGAAACAACCAAGGGTTTGCACAGCGTTCGCTCGCGAACCCTTGATTTCAGAGAATGCCGGGCAACGGAATCAATGGCTTTGCCGCGCTAAAACCACCCACTACGTTCGTCTTCCAACTCCTGACGACACTGCTTGAGTTGGGCGCTGTAAATCTCTGACTGCTTTTGCACTTTCTGGGCAACCTGCATCAGCCACGGCTTACTGCGATAGGTATTGCGGCTATAGCCCCCACGCCCCTCGTGGTAAGCCAGGTACTGATTGTAGGTGTCCCATTTGGAGATTCCGAGCTGGCGGTGGGTGCCAGTGGTGTACCAACCGATAAACATGATCGCGTCGTCGAAGCTGTCACGCGAACCGCCGTTGCCAGTATCGTCCCTGTACTCGCCCCACACCGGATCTTGAGCCTGCGCATAACCATAAGCCGAACTGACTCGCCCCCAAGGGATCACCCAGAGCAGGTAGTCACGAGGCGGCAATGCGTCAGCCACGTAGCTGCTTTCCTGCTTCATTATCGCCATGGCCACATGCGCAGGCGTCCCATATTCATTCTGCATTTCCAGCGAGTCCTCGTACCAGTCGGGATACTCACGGTAAATACTGCAGAGATTGCTTTGATCTTTGGGTGGCGTAGTCGTGCAACCTGTCAAAAACATAAACAACAAAGCCAACAGCGAAACCTGTCTTTGTTTCATCCAGCACCCTCAAAAAAAATAAGGGCATACAGTGCCCTCTGATTACTGCAAGGAGCTTGAGTCGGCAGTTGCAGGCAAAAACTTCAGAAGACATCCATCTTGACCACGTCACCCTTATTGAGAGACTGCTTTGTAAGTCCCTATTGCAAAGCCAGGCCCTGCAAGGACTTCATGCCTGAGGTGATTCTTTTTGCGTGGGCATGACCGGGTAGTCCGTTCGGATGCGTAACGTGATGGATTGGAGCAGAGGCTGGTTTTTGCAGAGTAAAGAAAAAGGGCCTACATTAGGTATCTCACGCAAGCCCTTGATATTCATGGTAAGAAGCCGGAATCGACCCGGCACGCCCTTACGAGCGGGGGATTTTAATTCAACTCGATATCTTAATATAATTCAATAGCTTACACGAATATTCCTGCCTCAATTCTTTCCGAGGCACGCCGCCACAAGCCTTATACCCAGTGGTTTGAGATTTTTTTGCGGCATCTTTTCGGGGTCGTGCCGAGATATGGTAAAAATTAGGACATCCGCTCTGTAACACAATGAATTAGAAGGTAATTTATAGGTTATTACTTTCTGCTCACCCGCCGTTTGGTTAGATGTCTACTTCAGCGCCAAGGCCAGGCCGGGGTCCATGGCGCACTATAATTTAGTGCAGGGGGACCGTCAGAGGTGGCGCTATGCGTATCTTCAAACAGCTCCTGCTCTTGGTCGCGGGGCTTCTGGCAAGCAGCCTCTCCCTGGAGGCAATCAGCGGTGGCGGCCTCGGTCAAAATCCTCACCCGACCGTTCTGGTCAGTGGGCAGCCACAGCAATGCGGGCAATTCCACCATTTCCACACGGGCCCGTTTCATATGGGAAACCGGCATTTCGTGCCAATGCACAACCGGCATTTCGTACCAATGGATAACCGGCACTTCATACCGATCCACCGGATGAACAGCGTCAAGGTGATCAGAGGGCCCGGGGTCAGCGACCAGCCCTTCGGTTCCAGGCACGTTCACTTTGTGCGCCACTTCGATCCGAGGACGGGGCAGTTTCTGAGTCAACCGGCAACATCCGGGAGGTAATGGACCAGCTTGGTCACACCACCGTAGTGATGACTAAGCAATACATCCGCCACCGCAAAGGGAAGAAGGTGACGTCTACAAAATAGGAATTGCGGCAAGAAAAAACTAAGGGCCTGCATGAGGTATCTCACGCAAGCCCTTGATATTCATGGTGCCGAAGCCGGAATCGAACCTTTCTCTTTGTTATTGAAAATAAAGGGATTTTTTAGTTCGAAAAATTTTTCTACCTCTATGTGTACCCTCAGTCTGCGAGCAGGCTCAGTATTGAGCGTTGCTACCGGTTTCCACCGAGTAATCGCCATGGAAAATTCGGGTGTGGTCATCCACACGGAAGGGGTCACCGATTTCATCGGATTTGATCAGCAGGGAACGACCCAATACTGTCGATGGCGACAGGCAGCATCAGTCGATAAATGCAGTCGATCGGTTTTGCGAAAACCTTCAAACCGCCTGATTTAGAAACCCAAGACCACCCAGCTTTCGTGGACTGAATGGTCTTGGGACTGTCTTACGATAACTCTTTCAGGGCTGTGCCTATAGCTCACAGGGACAACCCTTGTGCAATTCGGCCACCACCACCTGTTCCTATCTGCGTTTGCAACCCACTATTTCAGCAAGCTTCGTCAGCTCACAGGACACTCTCAATGGTGCTTCCCCGCAAAGCATCATAATGGGCATGTCGATCTCAAGGTCGTCAGCAAATAGCTTGGGGACCGCCAATCACGTTTCAAAAATCGCAAGCCGCTAGCACGTCGCCGACACGATGACATCCTGGTGCTGTCTGGTGGTTTGAATGGGGAATGAACACCTCATGACTTGAGGCGAACCAGTGCAGCCATGATGCAATCCTCGGGGTAAGCCTTGATGTGATAGACCGGTGCCAGAACCACGTACTGGCAGGTTCGCGGGGCCGTCGTCACCACTTACACCATGATTATGCCGCAGAGAGAAAAGAAGCTTGGAACCTGTTGGGCGACAAGCTCATTGATATCTTGACAGGTCAGGATGATTAGGAGGGACTTGAGACACAATAAGAGATGTCATCGCCTCCGTCATCTTTATACGATAAAGCGCTGATTATTCAGGGCTTTGTCGTTTTTTGCCTTTTGGAAAAGCCTGCCATCCCACTTCAGCCCACACCTTGGATGAAGTCTCGCTTTTCGACCAGCGACTAATTTTTCGAATGGTCTCTTGCCTACACCTACGGGCCTGAAAAATGAGTTTAGCGGCAGCTTCCGCAGGAAACGCCGGAGCGAAAACAAAATTAGTGATCACTCTTCGATGCAGTCCAGCAAACTTACGTAAACAAAACGCCGCTCAGTGAGCGGCGTTTTTACGTTTTTGGAGGGGCAGCCGGGACGTGCATTGGGTGGTTTAACTGTTGATTTGTATGGGTTTTGTTTTATTACGCTGATGCAAGAATACTTGATGATGTACTTTGTTTTTTGAAATTTTCAAACGCGAAGAGACCAACGGCGCATGCGCCCATCGGTAGCGGTTGACCATTCATCTCCGACGCACGATAGCGCACCAATAGTTTTGTCAATGAAGTCGTTGGCGTAGGTCGTTATCTGAAAGATGTGCTGACACGGCTGCGGACGCAGCGGGAGAGTGAAATTACAGAGTTGCTGCTAAATACGTGGTGCCCGCATAGTATGACTGCGAGTAGATAGTGGCACCGGTACAGCGATACCTAACCCGTTCATGATGATGGCCAGCAGGATGGTCAAACAAGGCCACAAGTAGTTCACGACACCCAGCTAATCGCTTGTGTTCGATTGCTGGCAAAGCCCGGAGCGAGCGAAAGGCACACCTCATACGCGACAAAAAGAGCGATTCCCACTACGAGATAAAACTTGGACGTCGCGCGCAGTCGCGGGCGCCCCAAACTCCCTACAAGCATGAGCGCGCCCAATGAATAAATCATTGCCGCACCGCCCAAGGGGCCGAAAATTTCGCTAATACTCCTGATGAGCCCGGCGGCGGTACTCCATAAAACTATCGCCACTAAACCATACGCCGTGGCGGGACGCTCACCTCTGATCCGCATCATTCCCTCTCGCTCAAATAGCGGTGAGTCTAAGCATTTTGCTTTCCCAATGTTCTCTTAACCAACGGCTACTTTGAGGCGAAAATGAGCGTTCTACCAATATTGATCTCGTACCTGACAGCCGAAAGCTAGTAACCCTTAGCTCGATCTACCACATTGACCAATGGCAGCCCTTCCCGCTCTCTGCGCAGGTTCTCGACTATCACTGCCACACCGCCTTCAATCTGCACATCACTAGCGACGTGAGGGGTCAAGAGGACATGCGGGTGTTTCCAGAAAGGACTTTGTGGTAAGGGAGGCTCTTGTACCAGCACATCCAGAACGGCACCTGCGATTTGACCTGTATTTAACGCGTCAAGCAGATCCTGCTCAATGACGTGGCCGCCGCGTCCTACGTTGATGATTCCAGCGCCATAAGGCAGGCAACCGAGCCTAGCCGCATTGAGTATTCCATTTGTTTCGGGAGTCAATGGCAACATGTTCACCAGGATGTCGCATTGCCCAAGAAAGTCGTCCAATTGCCCCATTCCGACGTAGCAGCGCCCACCAGGAACCTCCTTCAAGGAACGATTCCAACCACTGAGTTGAAACCCCAATGGCTGAAGTCGATCAAGGGCAACTCGCCCTAAATTGCCTACGCCCATGACACCGATCCGCCGCTGTGAAGCATGCACTATCGGCCGTGGTTGCCAACGATTTCGGCGTTGATCCTCCTGGTAGGCGAGGATGTCTCGATGTAAGGCAAGAACACTGAACAGAACGTACTCGGCCATGATGTCTGCCATTAAGCGATTCACCAGCCGAACGAGTGATACCTGACGAGACAGCTGAGCCAAATCGAACTGGTCTACACCAGCCCCGGCAGCGTAAAGGATTCGAAGATTACGAAACTGCTCTGCAAGGTCCCCTAGAGGCTCCCACGCCACGATATAGAGCACCTGCGCCGGGTTGCCAATATCAGGCCACTGGCGGAACTCCAGTTCAGGGGCGAGCGTCGATAAGTAATCCCGCCACACTCCCGCATCGGCTGGGTCTGCGATGTATAGAATGCACATTAGAAGCTCCATGTTCGCAACAGAGAACCGATTGCAGTCTTCGGACAACTCGATGTCAGATAGGGTATGACGGACCTCGATGTTAAGGCGATCCCTACTCGGTTGAACCGACCAATCACGCCGTTTTGGTGGCCCCTTGCGACACGTTAATCAATCAAGGCGGCGATGCATTTGCGGCATGAAAAAAGCCGATCATTTAAGAAAGACGCGCCCTATGAGTTCAGATATGGTTGCATCATCAGGCACAAGCAAAACCACCTCACCTTGCCTCAACGATGCTCCGCAGATCGGCGTATGCCGAGGCGTATTCGAAGAAATCGCGCAACTGACCGGCAGCCTGAGAAAGGAATACAGAATGCTTTATTTTCAGGAAATGGTAGGCATCGCGGTATTTTCCATCACCGGTGTGCTGGCAATTAAAAAAGCCGATGTCGATTTTTTCGGTGCAATGGTGCTGGGCATCATTACCGCTATAGGCGGTGGTACCCTCCGCGACCTGCTTCTGGGTCTGCCTATCTTTTGGATAGTCGACTTCAATTACATTTGGGTGGCCTTGGTTGCCGCCCTGGTGGCGTTTTTCCTTACTCAAAGACTGCACCAGCGTTATCGCCTGTTGCTCTACCTCGACGGGCTGGCGGCTGCCCTATTCGCGTTAGCTGCCACCGAGAAAGTCCTGGCACTCCACCTCGCCGCGCCTTTAGCCGTGATGATGGGCGTGCTGACCAGCATTGGCGGCGGCATAGCCCGCGATGTCCTGGCCGGAAGAGTTTCGCTGCTGATGTCCCGAGACATATACGCGACACCATTATTATTAGGGTGCACCCTCTATGTGGTGTTGCGGGACCTATTCCCATCGATCTGGATCGCGGGGTGGATTGCCTTGATCTTCACTTTTGGCCTGAGGTTTTTCGCCATTTACCAGCATCTGCAGATGCCGGCAATTTTCTCCACCAGGCAAGGATGAGTCACATAGGCGTACTCATCCTCTGTCTGGCCTTCCCTTACTGGAGATAGGGCAACTACTGCGGTGGCGGTAACCTGTTCACCCTGGCGGTGCTCCTCCCCTTCTGCTCAGCATTGTGCTTTGCGCTGTACCAGTTGCTTACACGCAGACTCAGCGCCTATGACAACGCGATCACCAGCAATTTCCTGGGCGGGTTGTTCGCGACGGGAGTCATGTCGCTATTAGCACCCTTTTTCTGGGTTACCCCGTCCATGAACGATGCGGTCATGATGGGAGCATTGGGCACCCTTGGAATGATTTCACACCTGCTGCTCTCACAGTCCTTCCGCTGCGCGGCGCCGGCGGTCCTGGCGCCGTTCAGTTACTGCCAAATTCTCTTTTCCAAGATCCTGGGCGCTGTCATTTTTCAGCAGGTCCCGGAAACGCTCAGCCTTTACGGTATGTTGATCATTGCCATGAGTGGGGCCTGGGCGTTGCTAAAAGGGAGCAAGGCCGCCTGACAACCACAATCAACATTGCATCCAGATACGCTGTAGAACACACAGAATAAATACTATCGCGACAAAACTAACAGCGCTTATACCCACCATGATGCAGTGAACTCCTGGGATTATTAAATTCAGCTCTATGCCAAACCCCATCCTCAAAAGCCTGAGTGTCGCAATTAGACAACGGCCGTCGTTCCAAACAGCCTCGATAACGACAGGTTATCTATAACACCTTGTAAATGTTGTTGGATTTGTCACCAGGATGCTTATAGATTGAAATAAAGTCCGCCCCACGGGCACATAATAAAAACAGGTACATGTCTTGCGTAAATTAATCTTTTATCACTGCCTACCTAATATACCAGCGCTCTAACCTAACTCAATTTAGAGGGTTTGTAGCGTCACGCGCAGAGAAAAGTAAGCGATGACTAATTCAGACACAGTCATGTCGCTTGGTCACGCATAGCCTTTTTAGCAGATTGGACATTGGACGCCACGATGACAACTTCTCCTTTTTCAGTTCCAACGAATGCCCGGCGAATCGACCCCGCCAGGCAACGTGCAGCGGCACTTAAAAAAGATGGCTCCGTCGATGACAACGACCGCGTCGAGATAGGCCCAACTCCCCTGGCTTTTGCGGAGTGGGAGCACTTGGGCCTGGAGCCGCCCCATTTGCCCACCCTACGTTCCTACCGATTGCAACGCATAGTTGATCAGTTGGTAGCCCGTGACCTGGGCGGCATTCTGTTATTCGATCCACTGAATATCCGCTACGCGACCGATACCACCAACATGCAACTATGGACGACCCATAACCCCGCACGGGCATGCTTCGTCGCTGCCAGCGGGCATGTTGTTTTGTGGGACTTCCATGGCTGCGATCACCTTTCTGCCCACTTGCCGCTGGTGACTGAGTTGCGCAGCGGCGCGTCTTTTTTCTTTTTCGAGACGGGCGAGCACACCGATCGACACGCCAGGCATTTCGCCGCACAAATGGACGGGTTGCTGCGCCAGCACGCTGGAGTCAACCGCCGGCTTGCGGTAGATAGAATCGAAGTCGCTGGCGTGCGCGCATTGGATGCCTTGGCTATCGAAATTTTCAGCGGCCAGGAAGTGACCGAGTTCGCGCGCGTGATCAAGGGCCCCGATGAAATCAAGGCGATGCGCTGTGCGGTGGCATCGTGTGAAGCCTCGGTAGCCGAAATGCACCAGGCAATGCGCGCTGGCGCAACTGAAAACGATGTCTGGGCCGCCCTGCATGCCGGCAATATCCGCCGCGGTGGAGAATGGATCGAGACCCGAATCCTCAGTTCCGGTCCTCGCACCAACCCCTGGTTCCAGGAGTCAGGCCCGCGGGTGTTGAGTAACGGCGACCTGCTGTCGTTCGACACGGATCTGATCGGCACCTACGGTATGTGCGTGGACATGTCCCGCAGTTGGATTTGCGGAGGCTTGGAGCCCACGGCCGAACAGAAACGCCTGTATCGAATTGCCCATGACCATATCGTCTATAACACCGAGCTGATCAAGCCGGGCGTGCGCTTTACGGAACTGACCACCAAGGCCCATAGGCTGCCCGAGCCCTGCCGCGCCCAACGCTACGGCGTGCTGTTTCATGGTGTCGGCCTATGCGACGAGTACCCCTGCATTCGCTACCCGGAAGACCTGGAATCCTACGGATACGAAGGCGAACTGCAAGCGGGCATGGCCCTTTGCGTCGAAGCGTATGTGGGTGAAGTGGGCGGCCGCGATGGCATCAAGTTGGAGAACCAATTATTAGTCACTGAAACCGGCTATGAACTGCTGACACGTTACCCATTCGACGACAGCTTTCTGCGGACATGAAGACGGTTGGCTTTGTCCAAATTCTCGTTTAACACGAACGCTACTAAAGAGCCCAGCGACTGATAAAGAATCCAGGCCTGTGTACGGCTATTCCCTTCAGAGGCCACGTCTGAAGCCATTAGTTTCGTTCGGTTGTCCCACTCCGAAATTTAAACACTCACCACCACGCCTCTGCCATTCAAAGAACTATAAATACTCGCCGGAGAAATAATGAATATCAAACAGAAGCTGACTTGGGCGTTCGCGACCATCGCCTTCGTTCCGGTTGTCCTGGTAGCAGTGCTCGTTGTGTTAAACCTGCGCGACGCCGCCAAAGCCAACTTCCTGGAAAGCAGCGGCCGTGAAATCCGTCAGATAGATCACGGCATGAAACAGTTCTTCGACGGCATCAGCCAAAACGTCGAATACATCGCCAAGGATCCACGGGTCACCGCGGCCAAGGGCTTGAAAAACTATTCCGCTGCCGACGCGGCACAAGCACCCTTCCCCGAGATCAATCAACAACTTCTGGGGATGTTCGAGCGTTTTGCCAAAAGCCACCCGAACACCGCTTACCTTTCCATGGGGCAGAACGACGCCGGCTACGCCACCTGGCCTGATGATCCGAAAATGGCCAACTACGACCCGCGCGTGCGCCCATGGTACAAGGCTGCCATAGCCGTCCCCGGTACCACCATTCGCACGGACGCGTACTACTGGGCGCCAGACGACGTCTCACTGATCGGCACCGTACGCACCATTGCCGACGCCAGTGGCAACTCGGTAGGTGTCGTCGGCCTTGATGTGTCGCTCAAGCAACTGACCGAACTGGTCAAGACCATCAAGCTGGGCGAAAGCGGTTACCTGATACTGCTTGAGGGCAACGGCAACGTTTTGGTCGATCCCAGCGATGCCAAGCACAATTTCAAGCCATTGGCCAACCTGGGGCCCAACTATGCCGAGCTGGCCAAGAGTAGCGATGGCGTGACCCAGATCGAGATTGACGGCGTGGCCTACATGGCCAACGTGGTCAGCTCCAAAGACCTGGGCTGGCGTTTTATTGGTCTGATCAAACGTGACGAAGTGATGGCCGAAGCGTCGAGCTTGACTTGGCTGATCGGCGTCATTGCCGCTGCGCTGGCCGTAGTCTTCGCCATTGTGGGCGCCACTTTCGCCAGCGTCATCGTGCGGCCGATCCGCGGTGTTGCCAACGGTCTGCAGGAAATCGCCGAAGGTGAAGGTGACCTCACCCGCAAACTCACCGTACAAGGCAAGGACGAAACCGCCACCCTCGCCAGCTGGTTTAACCAGTTCCTGGGCATGATCGCGCAGCTGGTGCAGCGCATCGGCAGTGCCTCTTTCGACCTGCAAAATGCGGCGGCCGACACCAGCGAAGTGGCCCAGAACATGAACGAAGCCGCCGGGCGCCAGCGCCAGGCCGTGGAACTGGTGAGCACCGCGTTCAACGAAATGGTCGCGACCGCCAACGAAGTGGCCCGCTCTTGCAGCCAGGCCGCCTCCAGTGCGGACGAAGGCTATCGCGATGTACACGATGGCCAGCATCACATCGGCGAGGCTACCGGCAGTGTGCTGAAGCTGAGCGAAGAACTGCAAAAGTCGACCGTGACCATGCAGGCTTTGGAGCAGGACAGCAAGAACATTAACACCATCCTCGATACCATTCACTCGATTGCCGAGCAGACCAACCTGCTGGCGCTCAACGCCGCCATTGAGGCCGCGCGCGCCGGCGACCAGGGCCGCGGCTTTGCCGTGGTGGCCGACGAAGTTCGCGCCCTGGCTCGGCGTACTGCCGACTCTACTGGCGAGATCGACAGCCTGCTAGGCAACCTCGCGCGGCGCACACAAGAAGTGACCCAGCAGATGCAGGGCAGCCTTCAGGTGTCGCAATCCAGCGTCGAACGCATCCAGCAGGCGCGAGACAGTTTCGACAAGATCCGCAATTCGGTGGACTCGATCCGCGATCAGAACACCCAGATCGCCACCGCTGCAGAAGAACAGCACCAAGTGGCCGAAGACATCAACCGGCACATCACGCAGATCCATGCCGATGCGCAGCTGGTCGAGGAGTTCGCCCACTCCGCACAGACGGGTTCAGGGCGTTTGACCGATATTTCCGAGCAACTGAAGGGCTTGGTTGGGCGTTTCAAGTTCTAGTTCAACCTGAGGCAGATATGACCAAAGAGGAGCGCAACCCAGTGCCTACTTCGCAGGACCCTGCCCCACGATCTGTCGGATTCCTGTTGTTGGATGACTTCACGTTCATCTCGCTGGCATCGGCAATAGAACCGTTGCGCATGGCCAATCATCTCTCCGGTAGAGAGCTGTATCGATGGTGCACGCTGGGTAAGAACGCAAAACCAGTGCGCGCCAGTGCCGGCTTGCAAATAACGCCCGACGCCAAAATGGACGAGGCCGCGACGTTGAATACCGTGATCGTATGCGGCGGGATGAGTGTTGAGGACAGCGTAAGCGATGAGCATGTGCTTTGGTTGCAGCACCAGGCCTACCTGGGCCGCAGGTTGGGCGCGATCTGCACAGGAAGCTGGGCCTTGGGCAAGGCCGGACTGCTGGAGGGCCACCGGTGCAGTGTTCATTGGAAATGCCTGGCACAGATGCGCGAAGCGTTTCCCGACGCCGATTTCACTGCACACCTGTTCTCCATCGATAGAAGCCACCTGACCTCTTCGGGGGGCACGGCGCCTATGGACATGATGCTGCACTTGATCAGGAGCGAGCACGGCCGTGAACTGGCCGCGGCAATCTCCGACATGTTCATGTATGAGCGCATGCGAGACGACCAGGATCAGCAACGGATACCGCTCAGGCATACACTTGGCGAAAATCAGCCCAAGTTGCAAGCGGCTGTCCTGTTGATGGAGGCCAACCTGGACACCCCTCTCGAACTCAAAGTGCTGGCGTTTAAGGCCGGGATTTCACGTCGCCAACTGGAGCGCCTGTTTCATAAATACCTGGACGTCTCTCCGTCGCGCTACTACCTCAAGCTGCGTTTAGTCCGGGCACAACAGTTATTGAAGCAGACCTCATCGTCAGTCCTGAAAATAAGCGCGCTGTGCGGCTTTGGTTCAGCTGCGCATTTCGCCAAAAGCTATCGCGACTATTTCGGCTTAACGCCTCGTGATGAACGCGCTTGAATACCCAGGGGATAACCCCCCAAGGCTCCACCATCAATCAGGTTAAGGCCGGCATTGACGGGGGCACCGCAGAGCTCGGATTCGCCAGACACGAATTCGAACGATACAAGAACCTCTCCGAGCAAGGCGCGGGCACGCGTCAAAACTCACAGCAAGCCGGCACCCGGCTGACCAAGGCAACGGCTCAGCTACACACCCGCCAAGCTGCGCTCGAAAGCGCGACCACCGAGACTTCAAAGAACGATTCCAGCCGCTGAGCTGAAATCCCAATGGCTGAAGGCGATCAAGCGCGGCGCGTCCGAGATTGCCAACCCCCATGACACCAATACGCCGCTGAGAAGCGTGCACGATTGGTCGAGGTTGCCAGCGCCCACTGCGTTGATCCTCCTGGTAAGCGAGGATGTCTCGATGCAAGGCGAGAACGCCAAACTGAACATACTCGGCCATGATGTCAGCCATCGAGCTATCTACCAGTCGTATTACCGACACGTGAGCAGGCAAACGGGCCAGATCAAACTGGTCGACTCCAGCCCCGGCAGCGTAGAGGAGTCGAAGATTACCAAGCTGCTCCGCAACGTCGGCAAGAGGCTCCCAAGCCAGGATGTAGTGCACCTCTGCCGGGTTACCGATTTCAGGCCATTGGCGGAACTCTAGTTCAGGGGCGAGCGTTGACAGGCAATCTCGCCATTTCTCCGCATCGGCTGGGTCGGCCATGTATAGGATGCACATTGAAAATTCCCTATTCGCCTTTCAGGTGCGCATAGCTATCAACGAATCGTTTAAATTTGTGTTTACCACATGTGTAGGCTTCATACTTCGCGGGTAACGCCTCACTCACGCAGGTTGGCACAGGCTCAACAACCGCATCGAAATCCAAATCAATAAAGAAAGGTATTGAATAACGCTCTAGACCACTAGTATTTATGACGCGATGCATTGTCGAGGTGTAGCGATCGTTGGTGAGGGTTTGAACCAGATCACCAATATTGACGATAAAAGTGCCTTCAACGGGTGGGGCAGTAACCCACTCCCCTGCACGGTTCCTGACTTGCAAACCGCCAACTGCATCTTGGGATAGGACCGTCAAGAAACCATAGTCCGTGTGTGCCCCAATACCGATCTCCTCTTGGGAAACCCTTCCGATCTGGGGCGGGTAACGCAAAATCCGCTGAATAGTGATGGGCTTACGCTGAAGATGTTCAAAGTAATCTTGTGGTAAACCCAAGCTCAGCGCGATCCCGCCAATAAGCATTCGCGCGAGTGCCAATACAGAGGAATGGTAATCTTCGGCAACCTTCTCAAATTGCGGCAGTACAGACGGCATTTGATTAGGACCAAAAAATGGAGAGACCTCATCATAATGAGCTCCGCAATCAAAACACTCTTTGAAATCACGGGTATTAGCAGGGTCGACGTTTTCCGCGTACATCGGTATATAACCACGTAGCGTTAGCCCGGAGTTCACGACATTAAGCTTGTTCTTCTCCTCATAAGGAAGCTTGAAAAAACTTTTGGTAAGCGCATACATCTTATCTATTAACTGCTGGTCAATACCATGGTTTTTTATATAAAAAAACCCCACCTTTTCGCATGCATTACCTATTTGGCTTGCCACCTTCAGCGGATTTTCGCCGTTTATGAGCGACGATATATCTATGACTGGAATTTCAGTGAACGCTGTCTGTTTGCTAGCCAAGCGAATATCAAATAACTCTGTCACCTATGCTCTCCTTTCCGAAATATCAATAAGGCAGAAGATTAAGAAAGCACGACTGTGCCCTCGTCGATCCCACTGAATCACACCTGAACCATCACCTATAACACCCACTTTCACGTCCATCTCAACGAGTGCGGTTTGCCGCTGCGCGCACTTTCATCACGCCGCGGGCAGACCGCTCAACGCGATGGAAGGCAGGCCCGTACGAGTCAAATCAGTCCTTGTTTTGTCGGATGTTAATCCCGGTTTTTTGGACACGCAAGCAAAATGTACACCTATGTCATCATTAGTTGACACATATGTACATTTATCCTAATTTTAAGTCACCGAGCCTGATGAAGCCCACTTTGGAGCGCACCACGATGTCCAGCGATCCCTTGCTGCAACCCTATAAAATCAAGAATCTGACCCTCAGAAACCGGATCATGACCACCTCCCATGAACCGGCCTACCCTGTGGACGGCATGCCCAAGGATCTCTACCGCGCCTACCACGTGGAGCGTGCAAAAGCCGGTGTCGCCCTGACCATGACTGCCGGTTCCGCTGCCGTTTCCCGAGACAGCCCGCCGGTGTTCAACAACGTGCTTGCCTACAAAGACGAAGTGGTCGGATGGTTGAAGGATCTGACAGATGAGTGCCACGAACACGGCGCGGCAGTGATGATCCAGTTGACTCACCTGGGCCGTCGCACCCGCTGGGACAAGGCCGACTGGTTACCGGTGGTGTCGCCGTCACATCGTCGGGAAGCTTCACACCGCTCCTTCCCGAAGAAAATGGAGGAATGGGACATTGAGCGGATCATCAAGGACTATGTCGACGCCGCGGAGCGTATGAAGGCGGCAGGTCTCGATGGCCTGGAGCTTCAGGCTTATGGGCATTTGATGGACCAGTTCTGGTCACCGTTGACCAATGACCTTGATGGCCCTTATGGCGGCTCGCTGGAAAACCGCATGCGCTTTACCTTCGACATCCTGCGTGGCATCCGCCAGCGGGTCGGCGAAGATTTTCTGCTGGGAGTTCGTTACACCGGTGATGAAGAATTGCCCGGTGGCTTCACAGCCAGCGAGGGCATGCAGGTTTCTCACATGCTCAAGGACAGCGGACTGGTCGACTTCCTGAACGTCGTGCGTGGTCACATTGATACGGATGCCGGCCTGACTGATGTCATCCCGATTCAGGGTATGCGCAACTCACCCCATCTCGACTTCGCTGGCGAGATCCGCTCCTCAACTGGCTTCCCGACCTTCCACGCAGCGAAGATTCCAGACGTGGCCACGGCGCGCTACGCGATCGCCTCGGGCAAAGTGGACATGGTGGGCATGACCCGCGCGCACATGACCGATCCGCACATCGTGCGCAAGATCATCGAGAAGCGCGAAGAAGACATTCGCCCGTGCGTGGGCGCCAACTATTGCCTGGATCGCATCTACCAGGGCGGCGCGGCCTACTGCATCCACAACGCAGCGACGGGTCGGGAAACCACCATGCCTCATGACATTCCCAAAGCCGCCGTCAAGCGCAAGGTGCTGGTGGTCGGTACCGGCCCTGCTGGGCTGGAGGCGGCGCGGGTCGCCGGTGAGCGCGGCCATGATGTGACGGTGCTTGAGGCGGCTGACCAACCAGGCGGGCAGATTCGTCTGACTGCGTTGAGCGAGCGTCGTCGCGAGATGATCAGCATCATTGATTGGCGCATGGCGCAATGCGAACGGCTGGGGGTGAAGTTTCACTTCAATACCTGGGCCGAAGCCGACACTGTGCAAGCCTTCGAGCCTGACGTGGTCATCGTTGCGACCGGCGGCCTCCCTGATACCGAGGTGCTCCGCGAAGGCAATGAACTGGTGGTTTCAACCTGGGACATCATTTCCGGTGACATCAAGCCCGGTCGCAACGTACTGATCTTCGACGATGCTGGCGACCATGCCGCCCTGCAGGCTGCCGAGGTCATCGCGCAAAGCGGTGCGACCGTGGAGATCGTCACCCCTGACCGCTCGTTTGCACCTGAAGTCATGGCTATGAACCTGGTGCCCTACATGCGCAGCCTGCAGGACCTGGACGTCACCTTCACCGTGACCTACCGGGTTGATACAGTGGAAAAACGTGATGGCGGGCTCGTTGCAACCTTTGGCAGCGATTACGGAAAGGTTCACAAGCAGCGCGTGGTCGATCAGGTGGTCGTCAACCACGGCACCCTTCCCCTGGACGACTTGTACTTCGACCTGCGTCCTCTCTCCACCAATGGCGGCGCGGTAGAGCAGCATGACCTGATCGCCGGCACGGCACAGAACATCGTCACCAATCCCGAAGGACGCTTCCAGCTGTTCCGGATCGGCGACGCCGTGTCTGCTCGCAACACCCACGCGGCCATCTACGACGCTTTGCGCCTGGTGAAAGAAATCTGAATCCGAACCTCCATTCCTGTTGGAACGGAGGCTCGCCATGAACAAGAGGGAACCATGTCAGCAGTGACCATTAAATCGAAGGCGGCAGTCGCTTTCGGCCCAGGACAGCCGTTACAGCTGGTGGACATTGATGTCGCACCGCCCAAGGCTGGCGAAGTACGAGTACGAATCGTGGCAACCGGTGTCTGCCACACGGATGCTTTTACCCTGTCGGGCGACGATCCCGAGGGGATCTTTCCTGCCGTGCTGGGCCATGAGGGCGGCGGGATCATCGAGTCGATCGGCGAAGGCGTGACATCATTGTCGGTCGGCGACCATGTGATTCCGCTGTACACGGCCGAGTGCCGGCAATGCAAATTCTGTCTGTCGGGCAAGACCAATCTGTGCCAGGCAGTCAGAGCGACACAGGGCAAAGGCCTGATGCCTGACGGAACATCGCGTTTCTCCTTTCAGGGCCAGCCGGTGTTCCACTACATGGGCTGTTCGACCTTCTCCGAGTACACGGTACTGCCGGAGATTTCCCTGGCCAAAATCCACAAGGATGCGCCGCTGGAACAGGTGTGCTTGTTGGGCTGTAGCGTGACCACAGGCACTGGTGCCGTACTCAATACTGCCAAGGTCGAGGCTGGGGCAAGCGTTGCGATATTCGGGCTCGGCGGGATCGGGCTGGCGGCCATCATCGGCGCGAAAATGGCCAACGCCGGGCGAGTCATCGCCATTGATATCAACCCGGCCAAGCGGGACGTCGCCCTATCGCTCGGCGCGACCGACTTCATCAATCCCATGGACTATGACAAGCCCATCCAGGACGTGATTGTCGAGCTCACTGACGGTGGCGTGGACTATTCGTTTGAATGCGTCGGCAACGTCAAGTTGATGCGAGCTGCTCTGGAGTGCTGCCACAAGGGCTGGGGCGAATCGATCATCATCGGTGTTGCCGGTGCGGGCCAGGAAATCAGCACCCGCCCTTTCCAACTGGTGACCGGGCGCGTCTGGCGCGGCAGCGCGTTTGGCGGGGTCAAGGGCCGCACGGAGCTTCCCAGCTACGTCGAGAAAGCGAGCACCGGCGAAATTCCGCTGGAAACCTTCATCACTCATAACCTTGGTCTTTCGGACATCAACAAGGCTTTCGAATTGATGCTGGCAGGGCAAAGCATACGCACCGTCATTCATTTCTGACCAAGGCACTGCCGTGATATCGGCCAGCGCTCACACCCGCATCACAACCCAAAGGAAATCAAAATGTCTGTTTTTACCCATGTCACTGTCGGTACCAATGACCTTGCCAAAGCACGGACCTTCTATGATGGCGTTCTCAAAGAAATTGGTCTCAACCGTGTTGCCGACCTTGATGAATCCGGCTCCATTTGGGGCGTGGATAAACCGTCATTCTTCGTGCTCAAACCCGCCAATGGCAATCCTGCCAACGTTGGCAATGGCGTGACTGTCAGCTTCGAAGCGCCAAATCGCGCTGCGGTACATGCATTCCACGAAACCGCACTCGCTGCTGGTGGCATCTGTGAAGGCCAACCGGGTTCTCGTAACTGGGCTGAAAATGCCTATGCCGCTTACGCTCGGGACCTTGATGGCAACAAACTGGCTGTCTATTGCTTCAAGGCCGAATAATCGCAACCGGCTGACGCCTTTTACAGCGAAGGCCCTTCAGCGGGCCTTCACTGTATATCCCCTGCCCTGGCTACATTCCCCGCCGCGCAACCTCAGCGCCTGCCATTATTGCCCGCCCCACAATGGACTCGATGTTTTGATCGGCCATCGACTGCAGCGCTGCTGCCGTCACGCCACGGTAAGCCATCAACGATTCAATCATTTGCTGCGGATCGCGACTGGCAAGCATCTGGCCGCCCCCCACCACCACGCCTTGTGCAGCGCGCTGCGCGATGGCAAGGGGAATTCCCGCAGCCACCGCCTGATTAGTCAGAGCCATTTGCAACATTGCCGGGAAGGCCGGCCCAGTCCCGGACAACGCGCTGAGGTAATCAATACAGTCTTCATCAGGCACTTCGTCCGCCGAACCTACACACTCGAACAGTCGCTGCACCCACTTGCGGTCGCACTCTGGAAGGTTTCCGACACTGTACCAAGGCGTGAACGACTGCCTGATTTCCACGGCCGCATTCGGCATGGCCCGCACCACGACATCCGCACCGGTGGCCGCGCTGATGGCTGCCGCCGGAACTCCGGCCATCAGAGAAATCACTAGCTTGCCGCGGACGTTGATCCGCAGTTCGCGAAACTGCTCCGGCCGGATGGACAGCACGACAATATCGCTGAGGTCCACCAACTGCTGGTTGTCGGCCAGCAGCCTCACGTCTGGCTCGAAGGTATTGACGCCGGAGCGGTTCGAGATCAACAAACGGTCAGGCCCGACGAACCCGCTATCGAGCAGCGCCACCGCGATTGCACGCCCGAGCCAGCCGGTGCCCCCGATGATTCCCAGAGTTCTATTCTCCATCGGCAGTGGACTCCTCGAATGTTTCGACCAAGGGAACGAAAACGCCAGGCTCTTTTTCTGCGTAGCCAAACTTTCCATAAAAGCGATCCAGCTCGCGCCTCTTCGGTACTTTGCCGGTAAACACGCTCACGTACTGAGGAATCCGTCGAAATCGAACGACGATATCTTCATTGGTTTTCATGGAGATGTAGCCGATCTGTGTGAGGTAGATCGTCCTGGCCCGAACGTCAGCCCCCTCGCCGTCGTAGCCAAACCGTCGGAACATCGCGGCCAGAGCATTCATCCGCGCCTCATCGGCTAAAGCGATTTCAGCTTTGACCTCGTCCGATTGCAGCGCCCAACTGCGCACAGCAAATTCGAACTGCGAGTCGAACAGCTCAGGGTTCACCCAGCATTCGAAGACGTTGAGAATTGCTTCGGAAATACTTTCTGCATAACTCTCGCATTGGCTGACCATACCGCCGGTGTTCTTGTCCCGCCATCGAGCGAGGAGTGCCGCGAGCAGCTGTTCCCGATCTTCATAGAACCAATAGAAGCTGGTACGAGACAAATTCAAGCGTTTGGCCAGCGGCATCACCCGCACAGCATCCACACCCGACTCTTTAAGAGCATCGTAGGCGGCGTCCAGCCAACCATCGACGGAGCCTCGCCAGCCTGCGTCCTGAGCTTTGGTTTTCGCCCTTCCTGTCTGTGACATTCGGGTTGCACCTTTCTCTGAAAATTCTTCGTCACTGTACACCTCAGGATCTGTGGCGTACACGGCATGTACAGCTGCGTACATTTTCGAGACGCTCAATCGCCAAATCAAGCGCACGCCATCAATAATGCCCCGAATCAATTCACTGGTCGAATTGCGAAGCCCGGCACTAGAACGGCCGATTCTCAACAGGTACTCGCAGCATGTTTCGTGTTGATATCAGTGTTATTGACTCCAGCAGCGCCAACTTTTATCAAGTCTTCGACGACACCAGAAGAAACTCTCGAGTCAGAAACTTTGGATAACGCCACGTTATCTTTGGCCCTGTAAAAAAGTTGCTGGACGCTGTGAGCCATTGAAATTAAATAATGGCTGCGCCAAAAAAACTACCAGGTAGGTTGCCCAATGAAATTCAATAATAAAGTGGTGGTCATTACCGGCGCTGCCGGTGGTGTCGGACAGGCGTTAGCATTATTGTTCGCCCGAGAAGGCGCAAAGCTTGTTTTGTCTGATCTTGATGAAGCCGGTTGCAAATCAATTTCCGCCAAAGTCCGTGACTTGGGCGCCGAAGTGCACTACGTGGCAGGCGATTTACGCAGAAAAGAATATTGTGAAGCGATTGTCCAAACTGCCGTCGATGTTTTTTCCGGGATTGACATCGTATTGAACAATGCGGGCATCATTCCCCGCGGCACGATTGAGGAAACCACTGACGACATGTGGTTTGACGCCATGGGCGTAAACCTGAATGCGGTGTTCTTCATCTGCCGTGCCGCAATACCGCACATGAAAAATCGCCCGGGCGCCGCAATCGTCAACACATCATCTGTCTGGGGAATTTATCCAGGCCCCGCCCACGTGGCGTATTGCACAAGCAAAGGGGCCGTCGCGGCTTTAACCAAAAATCTGGGCCGCGATTGCGCCCCTTTGGGCATCCGTGTCAACGCCGTATGCCCGCACGAAATCAATACCCCAATGATACGCAGCGGCTTTGAGCGTCGTGGCCTGGATCCGGATAAGGCCGTGCAAGAACTGAACAAGAGCGTGCCATTAGGCCGTATCGCCGAGCCTGAGGACATTGCGGACGTCATCGCATTTCTGGCGTCCGACGAGGCCAGGTACATCGCCGGTGAAACGGTAGAAGTCACAGGCGCCAAGCCGGTATCCGGCTAAGGAGAAGTAGCGATGCTCAAAGGTAAAAATGTAGTGGTGACCGGGGGCGGCAGAGGAATTGGTCGAGGCATCACCGAACAATTGCTTGAGGCGGGAGCTACTGTTTTGATCGCTCAGCGCCAGGCACTGGACGACGACTTGCGAGATCACCCCCAAATCTATTTCGTCGAGGCTGATCTCGCCTCGATGGAGTCACCCGGTTTGATTGCACAGTCCGCCCAGGAGCAGCTTGGCGGAATCGATGTATTGGTTAACAACGCCGGGTTCATGTTCGAGAAATCCGTTGATGATATGACCGAACAGGACTGGGATCGCATGATGGCTGTCAATCTGCGAGCGCCAGCATTCTTGTGTAAGGCGTTGGTGCCCCAGATGCGTCAGCGAGGCGGTGGCAGCATCATCAACATCGGGTCGATCGAAGGGATAGGCGCCAACCCTGAACATGCCGCGTACTGTGCCTCCAAAGCCGGCATCCATGGGCTGACCCGAGCCTTGGCAGTCGATCTCGGCCGGGACGGCATCCGCTGCAATGCCATTGCTCCGGGGTGGATAAATTCCGAGCTGAGTGATGCGTACCTCGCCGCTCAAGCTGATCCGCGTGCGGCACGCAAAGCACTCCTGCGTCTTCACCCGGTTGGACGTACCGGACTGCCGACGGATGTTGGCGGGACAGTCGTCTTCCTGGCCTCGGAGTCATCGGCCTTCATCACCGGACAAGTGCTGGTGGTGGATGGGGGGCGCACGGCGAAACTGCCGCTGCCGTTTTGATCGAATCAGCCTGACTTGCGACGGAGGGAGTCACTTACTCTCCTCCGTTGCAGGTTGCGTGGAGCCAGACTGTTGTCCGCTGCAAAATTTTGCGGCGGGCACGCATTGATTACTTGGGTGCTTTGTTCTCTGTCAGACAATTGCCACCATCAATCACCAGTAACTCGCCGGTAATGTAACTGGACTCAGGTGATGCCAGGAACGTAACGGCAGCCGCTACTTCTTCCGGGCGACCTGCCCTGCCAACCGGGACATACTTCGCTGCATTCTCTTCCTCCGGAGTGCTTGACCCTGTAGCGATCCAGCCCGGCGCGACCGCGTTCACAGTGATTCCATAACCCGCGACTTCTATGGCCAGGCTCATGTTCATACCCACCATTGCTGCTTTTGCCGCGGCATAAGCCGCCTCTCCCGGATTACCGGCTCGAGTGCCAGTCGTGGAGCTGACATTGACGATACGGCCGTAGCGTCTGTTACGCATCCCCGGCAAAATTCCACGGGTCAATAGAAAGGCAGTTGTCAGATTCCGAGCAATTGAGAGGTTCCAGCTATCGACACTCATGTCCGCCAGTTCGACAAAAGGCTCGGGGTGACCCTGCGCGGCCATGCCGGCATTGTTCACAAGAATATCAATTCGTCCCCAAACCGATTCGGCCCAAGTGGTCAGCTCAAGGACTTGATCCTCTTGGCTCAGGTCAGCCGCACGCCCTTGCACTTCAAATCCTGCGGCGCGTAACTCCTCCACCCGATCCTGGATGCGAGCGCTGCTGCCTGTGACGATTAATCGCACGCCGAGGCTGCCCAGACGCTTCGCAATCGCAAAGCCAATTCCACGTTCACTACCGGCGCCACTAACAAGCGCAACCTGACCACTCCAGTCCGCAACCACATTTTGCTCCTGTTGTCCGGGATTAGTCCCTGAGCCCATGGCAGTCTAGGGGAGAGAAAGCAGCTGAGCCAATAAGCCTCGAAAGGATAGGTTGAATGTTCACGCCTTCGCTTTAATCGCATACAGCCCACCAATAATCACCAACGCTGCTCCAACAACCACCCACATATCAGGGTGCTCGGCAAAAACGATCACACCGATCAACGTGGCGAACACCAGAAGCGCATAGTTGAAAGGCTGTAGCGTAGAAGCGGTCGCGTATTTCAGTGCTTGAATGAGGAGAATCTGAGCGACTACTCCCGTCAATGACAGTATCGCCATCAAGAGGCCCTGAACGGGAGTCGGAGCAACCCATGCAGGCAGCCCCACAAAAGTGATCGTCAGGGCACCCACAATTGCCATGAAGAGCATGTTCGTAGCAAAGGAGTCGTGCTGGCTAATCCGGCGCGTCAGCACGTTGAACAATGCAAAACCCAATGCAGCTAGCAGGGGAATCAGCGCTGCGAGTTCAAAGACGCCCGCGCCTGGCCGGAGGATGATCAGAGTCCCGGTGAACCCTATGACCGAGGCAATCCAGCGTCGAAGGCCTATAAACTCTCCAAGTACGGCGCCGGCCAATGCCAATGTCATCAGCGGAAATACGGCATAGAGCGCATGCATTTCGGCCAGGCCCAGATAGCGTAGCCCGATCGCAAACAGTATCGTTTCAGCCACGGCTAACAGCGCTCGAATGATTTGGAGCCAAGGGTGCTTGCTGCGAAACGACGCCTTTACCCTACCTTGATAGGCAGCATATCCGAGGGCAAAAACGACAAACACCCAATACCGCACCATGACCAGTTGGGCAACCGGGAAGTCTTTGACAAGCACCTTGGTTATGCCGTCCTGGGTCGCAAAGATAAGCATTGAAAGCAGGCACAGGAAAATCCCGAGTTTGGGCCTTGCGACCCCAGAACTAACGGCAACGGTGGGCGTAGTTAAGTACGCCGTGTTTTTTGTTTGATCGCTCTTCAATCGCACCTCGGTCATGCCCTCCTCCTTAGCGTGTCAGCTGTCGACGAAGCGCTTCTTTATTTCACTAGCCGCGTTTCTCTCGATGGCCGGTAACCAAAATACGAGCTGTAGCATTTGCTGAAATGGCTCGGCGAAACGAAGCCGCATGCGACCAGCACATCAACCTGAGACAGCTCTGTGTGCTGCAGCAATCGTCGTGCTTCGGTAATGCGTAATTCCAGGTAATACCGCTGCGGTGTGGTACCCAGTTGTTCTTTGAACAAGCGCTCTATTTGTCGACGGGAACGTCCGGCATAGGCTGCCAGTTGCTCCATTTGCAATGGCTCTTCAAGGTTGGCGTCCATCAGCTTGACCACCTCTTTGAGGGGGGCGCTCAACGAGATGTTCTGTGTCGGTTTGATACGCCGATACCGCGACTCTTCGAAAGACAGAATGTCTTCGATGCCCTCGACAAGTGCCTTGCCGTGCAGCCCCTTGATCCACTCCAGGGCCATGTGAAAAGCACCCGCCGGACTCGAAGCCGTGAGCCGGTCGCGATCCATGACAAATGCTTCACTGGTGACATGCGTGACTTTTGAAATTTCTGCGAGCGCGGGTCGGTGTTCGGGATGAATCGCACAACGATACCCTTCAAGCAAACCTGACACGCCCAAAAACCACGCCCCATTCCATAGCCCGGCCAGTGTGATACCCAGTTCTGATGCTGTTTTGAGGAGGCTGATCAGCTCGTGATGGACTTTGAGCTCGGTGCGATAGCCGCCGCATATGACCAGCAAATTGAGGTGTTTGAGTGCTGCGACGTCTAAACGCCCATCCGGTCGAATGACCAAGCCAAGGTCGCTGGTGACCTCTCCGTCCTGCAACCCGAAGGTTCGTGAAGAGAACAACGTGGGACGCATGAGGTTGGCAGTGACAATCGTATCCAGAGCTTGCGTAAATGCAGGCAGCGAAAAGTTTTCGAGCAGTAAAAATCCTGCCCGGGCATGAGTCGTCGGCTCATTCCGGGTCTCTTCCACATAGCGCAGGTTTTTACCTTTCATACACCGGCTGAAATCTCGTCGTTCGATCACTTTACGCCTCGCTTCTTTACACTGACGAACACAGCCATTGTGCAAACCACGGTTGAATCTGCGCATCCGAAGAATCAACCGCTGGCGCCGTGACCAAACTTTTTATGCGAGCTGGAAACCGTGGGCTAGAGGGTCTTTGTCATCAACGAAAATAGTGTTGTGACCTATCACCTCAGCCCAGCCGCTGACACTTGGATTCATGCCGTCGAAGGTTCCGACTTTTACCGACGCCTCAACTTTTCCTTCGTAGATCGTGCCGATCAGACTTTCGAGTCGATAAACGTCGCCGACGTTCAGCCGACCCTTTCCGAAGAGCTGAGCCATCCGGGCCGAGGTACCGGTACCGCCGGGAGAACGATCAATAGCTTTATCACCGTAGAACACGGCACAGCGTCCATGCACGGTTCTGCTCTGTGGTTTGTCACACCAGATGATGTGATGAACACCACTGATTCTGCTGTTCTCTGGATGCACTGGGTCACAAATGGCCGAGAGCGCTGCACGCAGCTTCTGGCTCAACCCCACGATGTCAGCCGTCGTCTGCCCTTCGAATCCAGTCCAGCACTCCTGTGGTTCGACCACCGCGTAGAAATTCCCGCCGTAGGCGATGTCCACCGTAAACGTTCCAACACCAGGTACTTCCACCACCACATCGGCGCTGTGCAGGTAGCTGGATACGTTGAACAAGCGAATTGACTCAACAAATTCACCGCCCATGGTGTATTCGACATCGACCCGTCCCGCCGGTGTTTCAATGGCCAGTTTTCCCGGCTCGCGAGGTGTCACCAAGCCCTCTTCAATGACCACGGTCGATAATCCGATGGTGCCCGCTCCACACATCGGCAGGCAGCCGCTGACTTCGATAAACAACGCACCGAAGTCGCAGTCATCACGTACCGATGGATAGATGATGACGCCAGACATGATGTCGTGCCCCCGGGGCTCGAACATCAATGCGGTGCGTACCCAGTCGTGGTCACGCACGAAAATATCGCGCCGCTCCGCCATCGATACGGAAGGCATCAGCGGTGCTCCGCCCGCTACCACCCGAACCGGGTTGCCGCACGCGTGCGAATCAATGCAAAAAAAGCTGCGTCTCATACTGATGCCCTTTCAAAGGAGTTTGCTGGGAGAGTGACGCTGCAACGCGCCCCGTGACAGTCGATCCAGCAGCAGCGCAATAGCGACAATGGCCAAACCTGCTCGCAGCCCCAAGCCCATCTCCATCCTGGAGAGGCCACGGGTCACTTCAGCCCCCAGACCGCCGGCCCCCACCAGACCGGCCAGCACCACCATCGCCAGCGACATGAGGATGCATTGGTTCAGGCCTACCAACAGCGTGGGTGCGGCACTCGGCAGTTCAATTTTGAACAGAATGTCTTTAGGTGAAGCACCGGACGCCTGCCCCAACTCAAGGAGATCCTTGGGCAGTTGCTTGAAGGCCAGGGTCGTCAATCTGAGCATCGGCGGGATGCCGTAAACAATCGTTGCGATGATCGCGGGCACCCTCCCCAAGCTGAACAGCATCACCGCGGGGATCAGGTAAACCCAAGGCGGCACCGTCTGCATGATGTTCAGAATCGGCAGCAACGCTTCATCTACACGCTTCACCCGGGCAGCTAGAACGCCCAGCGGGAAAGCGATGGCCACCGAGATCAGGACCGCCACGCTGACGAGCGCGATCGTCTGAATGGACGCAACCCAAAGGCCAGCGAACAAACAGAAAGCCAACATCACCGCAGCGAAAACGGCGACCCGCTTATTGGCAAAAAAGAAGGCCACAACGACGACAATACCGATGAATAAATACGGATGGGGAGCAAGCAACGCTCCCTCCACTGCACCGAGTACCGCCTCAACGACCAGACTGATCCCTTTGAACAAGCCATGTAAATTCGTGTTCAGCCAATCAACGGCAGGCGCCAGGTAATCGCCTGGAGAAAATTGAATGTGCGTTGTCATTGAGATGCCCCCACCCGCGACTGTGCAGCGCTCTGCGCCAGACGATCCAGAATCATGGTCAGAATGACGATTGCGATAGCTGCGTTGATCGACTTGGCGATATCCAAAGTACGAACGGACCCGTAAATCGCCTCGCCCAAACCGCCCGAACCTACAATGCCGGCGATGACGACCATGCCGAATGCCATCATCAGGCTCTGGTTAACGCCGGCCATGATGCTGGGCATGGCGAACGGTAAGCGGATCTTGAAAAACATCTGCATACCAGTCACGCCGCTGGCATCTCCCAATTCGATGAACTCCTTGGGCGTCATGCGAATACCCAGGGAGGTCAGTCGTAGCGCGGGGGGAAGCGCGACGATAAAAGTCGCCAGCAGCGCCGTGGCAGGGCCGTAGCCGAGCAGCGCAATGGCCGGTAGCAGGTAGATGTAGGGCGGCATCGTCTGGATCAAATCCAGACAAGGATCAACCACACGATCAAAGGCCGGCGCCAGACCCGCGACGACTCCCAGCGGAATGGCGACCGCCAGTGCCAACACAGTAGCGGTGAGCACCAGTGCAAGCGTACTGACTGTCTCTGGCCACAAACCGATAAGGTCGCACAGCAACAATGCCAGACCTGAGAGAATCGCGAAGCGGACGCCGACAACACGCCAGCCAATCAACGCCATGACAATCGCCACGACGTAATGCGCTGGATAAGCAATACACCACAGCACGCCTTGGTAAATGCCATTCAGCCCCGCATTGACGGCATCGAACACGAACTCGCCATTATCTGAAAGCCATTCCAGCCCCGTATCAATGGATGCATCGAACTGACTGGAAAAATCCGGCGTGCTCATGCGGACGCCTCCATCGCATTGGCAGTTGCTACGGGCGCCAATTCATTGGGAATACCTTGCACGCCCCGCAACAGATCACGGGGGGTAATGATCCCCACCACTGTTCCGTTATCGACGACGGCAAGCGCGTCGCGCTCGGACTTCATCGTCAATCCGATAAGTTCATTGATATCGGCATCAAGCGAGGTTTTGGTGAGCCTGGAGATGTCACATGTCAGGTGAGCTGCCTTGTAGGCCAGGACCGACGTCATGACCGAGTGAGCCTTCACCAGATGCAGTCGGGAAATGCCGGCGACAAATTCCGCCACGTAGTCGTCAGCCGGGTTGAGCACGATCTCCTCGGCGGTGCCGACCTGAATGATGGCGCCATCCTTCATGATCGCAATGCGATCACCAATGCGGATGGCCTCGTCCAGGTCGTGGGTAATAAACACCGCGGACTTGCCCAGTTCCTTGGTCAATTGGCGGAACTCATCCTGCAACTGTCGGCGAATCAGCGGATCAAGCGCGCTGAACGGCTCATCCATCAAAATCACTTCTGGATCGGCAGTCAGTGCGCGCGCCAGCCCGACTCGTTGTTGCATGCCCCCGGACAGCTCGCTGGGATAGCGCGAAGTCCACTCGCTCAATCCAACCTTCGCCAACGCCTGCTCGGCCACTTTGTAACGCTCGGCCTTGCCCACACCCTGCACTTCCAGGCCAAACGCGGTGTTCTCAAGAACCGTACGGTTAGGTAGCAAGGCAACGCTTTGAAAGACCATACCGATGTGACGCGCCCTCACCTCTCGCAGTTGTGCCGGCGACAAGGATGAAACGTCCTTGCCTTTGACCAGCACCTTCCCCGAGCTCGGGGTGATCAGCTTGTTCAGCAACCTTATAAGGGTGGATTTGCCACTGCCGGACAAACCCATGATGCAAAAGATTTCCCCCCGGCGAACCTGGAGACTGACATCGGAAACCCCGACTACGCAGCCGTAGTTTTGCAGGATCTGGGTCTTTGAAAGACCCTGCTGGACAACCGCATCCATGGCTGCCGGTGCACTTTTACCGAAGATTTTCCAAACCGACTGGCAATCTACCAGCACTTCGTCAGTATTAATTGTGGCCATTGTCATTTCGCAATCCATCGAACCAGTTGTTTGCTGGTTTCTTTAATTAATCAAAGGGCGGCAGTGGCAAACAAACAAAACTTAATAGTTCTTGATATTTCCCCAACGATTTACAAGATCGGTATGACTATCAATCCAACCCTTGATAGCCTCGTCCATGGTCTTGCCATCCTTGACTTCAGCATTCATCGCGGTGATGTCCGTGATAGGCACATATACGCTGGCCATTAGTTCACGCGCACGCGGATTGGCTTCAGCGAAGCCTTTGTGTCCGATCCAGTAATAACCCTGCAATGGCGGGAAGACCCCTTTTGGATCTTTCAAGAATTTGAGATCAAATTTCTTGGTCATCCACGATGGATCCCAGACGGTTACCGCCACCCACTCTTTGCGGTCGACTGCCGACTTTAAAGCCGCGGTCATGGCGGAAGTACTGCCTTCGACCAGCTTGAGCTTGATGTCGTACGCTTTGACAACGTTGTTCGCGTCACTCATCAAACCCGAACCAGGCTCGATGCCTATGATTCTGTTACCCAGTTTGTCCGCGTTTGCATTCAGCTGCTCGATGGAGTCGATGTCCACGTAACTGGGTACTGCCATGCCCTGATAAAGACCATAGGAGACCGGTGACAGCTTCTCGATTTTGTTTTTGTTCTTTTTCCAGTAATCGGCTGCGGCGTAATCAGTCTGGGATGCCAACACTTGAATATCCCCTTTGCTGAGTGCAGCGTAGGCGATACCCCACTCGGAAAACTCCACTACTTTTACGGTATATCCAGCGTTCTCGAGTACCTTCTTGGTAATGCCGCTGATAGGCACCAAGTCCTCCCAAGACATGGTGCCCATTACTATGTTTTTTTCTTCAGCGTGTGCCTGCAAACTCATCATACCCACAAGCGCGAGCGCGCAGAATGCCTTCCAAATATTCTTCATGGATTGTTCCGTTCTTATTAGTGACTTATTAAACGGCCTTTATAGGAAAAGCCGACAACTTAAACTTGTTAACCTTCTCGCCCGGCCCAAAACTCATGCCAGCGAATAACTGAACTGACGCCCAGCTTCGTTATTATCTTGGGTGGTAGCTTGCTGGGGCCTGGTGCGTGACTGAAGCTATCGAGAAACTCCGAACGCGTACCCGATGCCAACTCCGCAGCCATCACACCTGCCAGGGTGCTTTTCACAGTACCCAGCCCATTCTCGCAGCAAGCCGAGTACAGGTTTTCTTCAATCTCGCCAAATGCAGCGGCGCTGTTACGACTCAGACACAGACGGCCGGCCCAACTGAATTCCAACGCAGTGGATTTCAATTCGGGAAAGCGGGCATCCAGGGAATGTCGCTGTTCTTTGGCCACCGCAGCTACCCGCTCTGGAGTGACCTGGATACTCGGGTCATAGGTGAACTTGGTCCGGATGACGATACGCGAGAGACCGTCTGAAGAGATCTTGCGAACGGTCGCGCCCATTGGATCCGCCGGCAACAACGCCCACCTGGCTTTGCCCGGTACGTCTTTCTTGAACTCATCATCACTGTACGCCGCCGTCATGGAAGCGTAAGTGAAGACGTGCAGTAGTCGTCCTTGATAATGGCCAAAGTCTTCAATGTGCCCGTTGACCCCCAAGATGACCTTGGGTGCGTGCACCGTCCCGTTATGAGACCGAGCGCTCCAACCGCTTCCCTGCTTGGTCAATTCAATAATCGGAGAACGTTCGAACAGCGTGATTTTCCCTTCGAGCCCTGCTGCCAGGTCTCTAATGTATTGCGCGGGTTGAATCATCACTGCGCCGGGGGTGTAGATCCCACCGTGGTAATAGGTGGACCCGGTGATTTCGCGCATTTGCGCGGCATCAAACATCTCGAACTTTTCGCCAATGCGCTCAAGGGATTTGGCGTAATTGACGTTCAGCTTCAGTCCACGCTCAGTGGCGGCCGCGTTGATCTTCCCTGAAGGGTCGAAGGTGTCTGGGGACATGCCGTACTCGCGTGCGGCTTCAGCGGCAAAAGCAATTGCAAAACGATTTTGGGTGATTTCCAGCGCCGTTGCAGACTCACTCGCTACGGAGTATTCCCCGGACGACAGACTGTGCGGCACATCGATCATGAAACCAGAGTTTCTGCCCGACGGCCCCTTGGCGACTTCATGCGCATCGACCACAACAATGCTGTCACCCGGGTGTAGCTGTGAAAGTCTGCGAGCGGCGGACAGGCCGGCAAAACCGGCCCCGATAATCAGCCAGTCCGCCGTCACGTTTCCATCAAGCATGCGGACAGGCGCAGTGCGTGCGGAAATCGCCTCCCAACCTGAAACCCCGGTGTCTACCGGCAGGCGCTTGATGGTATGGGTGCTCATTTTTCGGTCTCTTCATCCGACCGATCAGACACATCGATCCAGATGGTTTTGATTTCGGTGTATTGATCGTGGGCAAAAATCGATTTGTCCCGACCGCCGAAGCCCGACTCCTTGTAGCCACCGAAAGGCGTGGATGCATCGCCCTCGCCAAAGCAGTTCACGGTGACGATGCCGGCGCGAATTTCCCGCGACAACTTGATTGCCCGCCGCAGACTGCCGGTGTAAACAGAGGCCGCCAAGCCATAGACCGTGTCATTGGCCAGCGCAATGGCTTCGGAGATCGTGTTGAAGGAGGTGACCGAGAGAATCGGGCCGAAGATCTCTTCCTGAAAAAGCCGGTTGTCTCGACCTACACCGTCAATCACCGTTGGCTCTACAAAGGCACCGTCTTTGGTCGCGCCACCGTAAACCACTTCAAGCTTTCCGGCGGCGGCGTGCTCAAGGTACGACTTCACTTTGGCAAAATGCTCAGGGCTGACCAGCGACCCTACGCGGTTTTCCGGATCGAGTGGATCGCCCATTTTCCATTCGCGGATGTAGGTGCCCATGCGCTTCAGTAGCTCGTCTTTAACAGACGCGTGGACGATCAGACGAGAAGTCGCGGAGCAGTTTTCGCCCATGTTCCAGAACGCGCCATTGACGACGTGTTGAGCGACGAGATCCAAATCCTGGGCATCGTCCATCACCACGGCCGGGTTTTTCCCGCCGCACTCAAGGACGATGCGTTTCAGGTTCGAATCGGCGGCGTAATGCAGGAAGCGGCGGCCGGTTGCGGTGGAGCCGGTGAAGCTCACCATGTCGACATCGTTATGCAAACCGATCGGCTCTCCGACGTCCTTGCCCGTACCGGTCACAATGTTGAGTACACCAGCGGGTATACCGGCTTCAAACGCCAGTTGCGCGACACGCAAGGTGGTCAGCGAGGTTTGTTCAGCAGGTTTGACGATGACCGAACAGCCCGCAGCGAGGGCGGGGCCGATTTTCCACGCTAGCATCAGCAGCGGGAAGTTCCAGGGCAATACGCAGCCCACCACGCCGATCGGCTCCCGAACTACCATGGTCAGCGCGTCGCTGCCCACCGGGGCGGTGTTGTCATAAATCTTGTCAATCAGTTCTGCGTGCCAGCGGATCGTGTGGATGGTGTCCGGGATGTCGACCAACTGACATTCACTGACCGGTTTGCCGCTATCGAGACTTTCGAGGACGGCCAGTTCGTATTGATGGCCTTCAAGCAGGTTTGCAAACTTCAACAGAACCGCTTTGCGCTCCCGCGGAGAAATAGATCTCCAGCGCCCATCCTCAAAGGCCTCCTTGGCAGTGCTTACCGCGAAGTCGACATCTTCGGACGAACAAGCTGCGACGTCGGTTAAAAAGTCACCGGTCGCCGGATTGTTCGTGGCGAAGGTTTTGCCGGAGATCGCGGGTTTAAACGCGCCATTGATGAACGCCTTGGACGGCAACGAAATGTCTTTGGCCAGAGCGGCATACTCGGCCTTGCTCAGAAGATCACCCATGGCTGGCTCCCGAAGAAATGTTGGCTACGTTACGTTTGAGTTCAGTAATGACCGACGCGAAGCTCTGCTTTTCGTCCGCTTCAAGTGGCTGCAATGGCAGGCGCACGTTACCGACTTTCAATCCGGCAACTTCGCAGCCGTACTTGATCGACTGCACGAACTTGCCACCGTCCAGGGCATTCATCAGCGGCATCATTGCAGACATGATTTGACGGCCTTTGTCGAAGTTCTTTTCGATCACGCAGGCTTCATAAAGCGCGACGTGTTCCTTGGGCAGGAAGTTGGAACCTGCGCACACCCAGCTGCGGGCGCCCCAAGCAAAAAACTCGAGGGCCTGGTCGTCCCATCCGCAGGACAAGGCGATGTTGGGGAACTGCCGGGCCAGCATATGCACCTGGCCCATGTCGCCGGAACTTTCCTTGATGGCGACGACGTTTTTCGATTGGCTGACACGCGTGAAATATTCTTCATCCATCGAAACGCACATGCGTCCCGGATAGTTGTAAAGCATGATCGGCAAGCCTGCTGCGCGATCGATAGTCAGCGCGTGAATCGCGTTTTCCTGTGAGGTTGGCAGCGCATAAGGCGGGGACGTGACGAGAATGGCGTCCGCTTTGATCGCTTTGGCATCCTTGGCGTACTGAACCGCATCTTCGGTACGAATCGCCCCGGTACTGACGATCAGTTGTACTCGAGTGCCGATCACGTCTTTGGCGTAGGCCGCCAACTCGGTGCGTTCTTCTGAAGTCTGCGCATAATACTCGCCGGTCGACCCGCCGATAATAATGCCGTGCACCTTCGCCTCAATCAGCGACTCCAAAACCTCCGAGTACACATTCCAGTCAATCTCCCCATCAGAGTTATAAGGAGTTACTGCTGGCGTATAAATACCTTCAAATTTCAAGATAAATGCTCCGAATGCGAGTTAAGTGGAAGATCAACGAGCGCGTCAGCTTTGATGTCTTGAGGCGCGATAAACATCTCCATGTTTTTACGGGACAGCTCCCAATGTTCAAACACGAGATCAACTACGGCAGTTTCATCACGCCGTTCAATGGCTTGAATAAAAGCGTCATGATGTCCGGCGGATTGCTCGAGACGTTTCTCCATGTCCCTGGTTTGAGGGCGAAAAAACGTATTGCCGATACGAGCATGATCAATAAGCAGTCGCCCCAGACTAGGTTCCAGGTAATGATTGCAAGCCATTTCACCCATGATGGCGTGAAACCGATTGTTCTCAACAACCATCACCAGTGCATCTTTTGAAACAGTGCCCTTGCGAAAGCGTTTCTGGGTTTCTTTTAAATCAATCAATTGGTGTGGCTTGAAATTTTGTACCGCCAGGCGGCCAATAGCTGCATAGATCATGGGGGCTACCAGAAAGAAGTTTCGAAGCGTCGCATAATTCATAGGAATGACCCGGGCGCCTCGATTCTCTCGAATGTCTATATAACCTTCGCCAGCCAAACGTCTGAACACTTCACGAACAGGGGTTCGCGATAGACCATAACGCTCACTGATAACAACCTCGTCCAGCGCTTCATCTGGATCAAGTTCCATTGTCAGAATCTGACGTTTCAAGTCTTCGTAAAGAGCACTTTTACTGCCTTTCACAAATGACCTCCAGAGGTTGTTTTGCCGACTAGTACGGGTTAACTGTTGAATCCAGACTGGCATGGGCCAAGAAGACGGTCAATAGAGTGTATTTCTGGCGTATACATTTCCAGATAGGTGCTTCATACGTCCTGAAAAATTATTTTCCCTTTGTTTTCAATGATTTGTAATTTCCGCATCAGCGCCGCAGCTTCAATTGATAACATTTGTTTATGCATTGATAAGAGTAAATGTTTCTTGTTGATGCATGATTGTCGTCGTAGCCTTATAACAGCGATATTCTACCGACGAATTGGATAAGAAAATTTCTCGTACATTCGTTCCATTACTTAGAATCTGTCTGCTCGGACTGAAATAAGGAGCTGTAGAAAAATGGCTATTGATGCAACATCGGCATTACAGAAATGCCTGCATCAGTAAGGACTCGAACGAAATGAGTGCACGGATGGCACCACCATCCAAGAAGGCACATTTTTCGGAAGACGCTCCTGGACGTGGCAAACCGTTCCGGTTCGCGGATAGAAGCAGCACGGTTTGATGGACTTGCATCCACAGACGGTACTGCGAACTCAAGACCGTTTGGCTCACCTCACCTCGTTGAGCAGGCTGAACATGTCGCCCCTTTGGTATTTTGGAGTGTGTTGACCGTGAGCACTAAATCGGCAGTTTCAAATCTTATTGCGCAGCGCAAGCCTGACCACGCGCTGCCAGGTGCCCTTTATAGCGATCCAGACGTTTACAGGCAGGATCTGGAACAGATCTGGCACAAAAGCTGGATCTTCGCAGGACACACATTTGAGCTGGAGAAGTCAGGTCAGTACCTGTCGCTGCAAATCGGCGATTACCCTGTCGCTATCGTGCGCGGCGCAGATAAACAGATTCGGGCCTTCCACAACGCCTGCCGTCATCGCGGTTCCAAGGTGTGCCCGGAAGCCAGCGGCAAGGTCGCCAAACTGGTGTGCCCTTACCACAAATGGACATTCGAGCTGGATGGCAGACTGCTTTTCGCCGGGAACATGGGGGAGGATTTCGACAAGTCTCAGCATGGGTTGAAAACCGTGCATTGTGAGGTCGTCGAAACGTACATCTATGTCTGCGTCGCTGACGTCGCCCCAGACTTTTCTTCGTTCAGGAAATCCGTTACTCCTTTCGTTGCGCCTCATAACCTGGACGACTGCAAAGTCGCGTTTGAGTCGAATATCATCGAGAAAGGCAACTGGAAACTGGTTTTCGAGAACAACCGCGAGTGTTACCACTGCGATTTTACTCACCCGGAATTGATGCACTCATTCGTCGACAACCCATCAGTGGGTGGCGCCGGCGGCGATGAGGATCTTGAACTCAAAGAGCATTGGGATCGTTGCGAAGCAGCAGGCCTGCCCAGCCAATTGGTCATGGACGAAGACGGTCGCTTCCGCATGACGCGCATCCCCCTGTTTTCCGGGGCCGTCAGCTACACAATGGATGGCAAGCCTGCGGTCGCTGGCCGGTTGGACACAACCGGTGAAGCCAACATCGGCGCGCTGCTTTATTTCAACTACCCATCAACCTGGAACCACTTTCTGGGCGATCATGCGCTGAGCTTCCGAGTCCTGCCCCTTGGTCCGGGCGAGACAATGGTCACTACAAAATGGCTCGTCAAAAAGGACGCGCAGGAAGGTGTCGACTACGACATCGATCGCCTGACCAAGGTGTGGCTTGCAACCAATGACCAGGATCGCACCTTGGTTGAAGGCGCACAGGTCGGCGTCAGCTCTCCTGCTTACGAGCCGGGCCCATTGTCGGTGGCCAGTGAAATTGGCGTGTGTCAGTTTGATGATTGGTATTGCAAAACGATGCTTGATCAGCTCAACGACACGATCCCGTTAAGATCTGTCGGCTAAGTGCAAAACTGCCGGTGGTGAGAACCACGAATGATCACCACCGGTACATCCACGCAATCCGAGTACTGCTCCGCCAGTGCTCCTATCTTCTAAACAGCTCCGGAAAACTGGGTGAGAATCCAGTCGCGTAGCCGACAGCACGCGTCATCATTGATCCGGTCTTCACGAAATGTCAGATAGTGCTGACTTTCATGGAGAACCACTTCTTCTTCGATTGGACGGATCAACGTGCCGTTTTCGATCAGGTTTTCGACCAGGTGATTCCATCCCAGCGCTACGCCTTGGTGGGTTAATACCATGCTAATCACCAGGTTGTAGTCATTCGCGTTGAAAACGTGAGGGCTGTCGTGGGGGCGTTTCTCGATATCAACTTCGTGATAAGCCAGCCAAACGCCCCAGTCAACGTGCTCCGCTACTTGGGATCTGCCATAGGGGCTGAGGTTTAGCAAAACCCCGTCGCGTATGCCTTCCAGGCTGGACAGTTCAGGATGCTCCTCTTTGTAACGAGGTGTGCACACCGGGTAGATAACATCATGGCACAACGGATAACTACGGTAGCCATCCTGGATCATGGCCATCTTGGTGATGAAGATGTCCGGAGTCACACCCGGTTCCATCGACAAAAAGTTTTGGGTAGCCACCACGTTGAGATCGATGTCAGCGTTAGCCGTAAAAAACACTGGCAGCTTGGCTGCGAGCCAGAGTGCTGAGAACGCTGGAGAACAGCAAAGCGTCAGCGTGCGCTTGCCTGAGTTATTGGAGCGAATACGTTCCGCCGCCTGGGAAATGTTGACGAAAGATATCTGGGCAGCATCAAAAAATATGGATCCGGCTTCTGTCAGCTCGACCGCTCGACCCACCCTCTTGAAGAGATCTACCCCAAGGTACGCTTCAAGCTCCCGAATCTGACGGCTGATTGCCGCTTGAGTAACGCACAGTGCTTCTGCCGCACGCGTAAAGCTCTGATATTTGGCAGCTGCTACAAATGACTTCACGGCTTTCAAAGACGGCATTTTCAGCAGCGTCATGTCTGGATCTATGTGCTTAACCATAACCTAGAGTATTGAATATCCGGTTCGGGGCCCTTTGGAGGGCCGTTAGTGGCGAGATCAGCGGATGGGTTCCACCTAGAGCCTTCGCTGGAGCTTAGCTGATACAGAGGGTCTAAGACAGAGCCATCGGCAGCCGCCGTCGCAAACCATCACAGCCATCATCGCAAACCGACACAATTAAATGATCGATAACATGACGTTATTGATTGGCCAGAAGAAATGTTGTTAGACGTTGACTCTATTAGGTAATAACTTGTTCTCAAGGTCTGCTTAACTCAGCGCCGATAAAACAAAAATAATAAACATCACATAATAAAGAGGATGGTCACAATGACTAACTCCCAACCTTTCTCCCAGCTTGACTGCCCCCACAAGCACCGTCTTAACTGATCAAGATACGTATATCTAAATTCTTGATCTTACGTCGCATTTGCAGCAGGAGGGGTTATGAGTCTTGGTGACGAGATACTCTCGGTAAAAAACATTTACAAAGTCTTCGGCGCTCAGCCGAAGCTCGCGATGGAGATGCTGGCTCGCGGTGCTGACAAGAATGAAATTTTCAGCAAAACCGGTCAAGTCGTTGGCGTTTTTGATGCCAGTTTCTCCGTAAAACGTGGAGAGATTTTCGTCATCATGGGGCTTTCCGGTTCCGGCAAGTCGACGATGGTCCGATTGTTCAATCGACTGATCGAGCCAACCTCCGGAACGATCCATCTAAACGGCCAGGAAATTACAGGTCTGTCGGACGCTGATCTCCTCAGCGTTCGTCGCAAAGACATGAGCATGGTGTTTCAGTCGTTTGCCCTAATGCCCCACATGAGTGTGATCGACAACGTTGCTTTCGGCCTGGAAATCTCGGGTGTCGAGGAAAGTGAACGGCATAAACGTGCACTCGAGGCACTCAAACAGGTGGGGCTCGAGGGCCACGCCTATAGCTATCCGCACCAACTGTCCGGCGGTATGCAACAGCGGGTAGGCCTGGCCCGAGCGCTGGCCAACGATCCCGCCATCCTGCTGATGGACGAAGCCTTCTCGGCACTTGACCCGCTGATTCGCCACGAAATGCAGGGCGAACTGATCCGCCTGCAGGCAGAACAACATCGGACCATCATCTTCATCTCCCATGACATTGACGAAGCGATTCGCATCGGCCATCGCATTGCGATCATGGAGGGCGGCCGGGTAGTACAGATCGGTACACCACAAGAGCTGCTGTGCAACCCCGCGAACGATTACGTCAGGGCTTTCTTCAAAGGTTTTGATGCCTCGAAGATCCTTAAGGCTGGTGATGTTGCCAAAATCTGCGCAGAGCATCCGTACGCCATGGATCAAGCCACTCCTACGCTGCGCGACGATGTACTCCTGCAGGACGTCTTTCACATCGTTGCTGATGCCGTTAATCCAGTTGCTGTGCTGGATCGCCAAGGTGTGTTCAAAGGCACGATCTCCAAGAGCCTACTGCTCCAGACAATGAGCCGTCACTAATAGGCTCTACTCGCTGGCTTGCCAGGCTCGGACATTCAGGTGATTAGCATGAACGAATTCAGTTTTCTAGACCCGTTTCAATCCATCAACGTCCCTTTGGGCCAATGGGTAGAAGTTGCCCTGAATTATATGGTCCATAATTTCCGCGAGATATTTCGCTCGATAAGATGGCCTATCGACCAGGTACTTAACGGTATTCAGTACGGATTGCTGGCTATTCCTCCGTCAATATTCATTATTATTGCGACGCTCTTTGGCTGGCAGGTAGGTGGGAGAAAAATAGGTATCCTTTGCTTCGTTACGCTCACTCTATTAGGCGTGATCGGCGTGTGGAATGACGCCATGATTACCCTCGCCCTGGTGCTCACTTCACTGTTTTTCTGCGCAGTTATTGGCATACCGCTGGGTGTCCTGTGTGCCCGTAGTGACCGACTGGAGATGCTTCTGCGTCCGGTACTCGACGCCATGCAAACACTGCCTGCATTTGTTTATCTGGTCCCCGTCGTGATGCTGTTTGGTATCGGCAACGTACCGGGTGTACTGGTCACGATCATCTTTTCGGTAGCACCACTGGTCAGGCTCACCAATCTGGGAATTCGCCAGGTACCGGAAGACAAGGTTGAAGCGGCCCGGGCTTTTGGATGCACCCCACGCCAGATGCTGAGGCGGGTTCAACTTCCTTTAGCGGCACCGACAATCATGGCGGGTCTGAATCAGGCATTAATGTTGTCGCTTTCCATGGTGGTGATCGCGTCAATGATTTCGGTTGGCGGCTTGGGGATGATGGTACTTCGCGGGATTGGTCGCCTTGATATGGGCTTGGCAACCGTCGGTGGATTGGGGCTGGTGTTGCTGGCGATTTTCCTTGACCGGCTGACTCAGGCAATGGGCGAACGCAGTAACAGGGCAACCCAAGGGGAGCATTGGTATCAGACCGGCCCGGCGGGTGTCATTTATCGCCTGAAGAGAAAAAACACTGTTACAAAAATAGAAGTTAGTCCCAAAGAAAGTTAACTCGCCTAGCGGCGCGTCGGGAATCAAAAAAACTGCCAACATCTTAACCAAGCCAAGGTAAACGATAATGAACTTCACAACAGTCGGCATAAAACAGAAATTCATTCATTCTGTGGCACTTTTAGTACTAGCGGTTTCACCTGTTTTCGCATCGGCCGCCACGGCACAGCTGCCCGGAAAAGGGGTATCAATCACTCCCATTTTCCCGTCAATCGCCGAAGAGCGATTCCGCGGAGAGATTGCAATGGCGGGTCTCAAGGAATTGGGCTACGACGTTGAGACACCCAAGGAAACCGAGTACTCCACCATGATGGTAGCGATTTCCAATGGTGACGCTGATTTCTCAGTACATCTGTGGGAAGAGCTGCACAAATCTTTCTACCAGAAGGCCGGCGGCGATGAGACGATGGTGAAAACCGGCGACATTATGCCGGGTGTGTTGCAGGGCTACATGATCGATAAGAAAACGGCTGATGAGTATCACATCACCAATATCGAAGATTTGAAAAAGCCAGAAATTGCCAAGCTGTTCGACAGTAATGGCGACGGTAAAGCCGACCTGACAGGTTGCAACCCCGGTTGGGGCTGTGAGCTGATCATTGCCCACCATATGAAAGCCTATGGCCTGGAAAAAAGCGTCACAAATAACCAGGGCTCCTACTTTGCATTGATGGCTGACACCATCGCTCGTTATAAACAAGGCAAGCCGATTCTCTATTACACCTGGGTGCCTCAGTGGATCTCCGGTGTTCTGGTCGAAGGCAAAGATGTTGTCTGGTTAACCGTGCCGCGTACTGATCTTCCAGGTGGCAAAAACGATGTCAACACTACCTTTAATGGTAAAAACCTTGGTTTCGCCGTAGACAGTGTCAAAGCGGTAATCAACAAAGAGTTCGCCGAGAAAAATCCGGCTGCCGTGAAGTTCCTGTCTGAAATGCAGATCACTACCGACGATGAAAGCGCGCAAAATCTGAAAATGCACAACGGTGAAAAAAGTGCAGCTGACATAACTCGTCACGCCAAAGAATGGATCGCAGCCCATCGCGCGAAGTACGACAGCTGGCTGGCTGATGCACGAGCCGCGGCTAATACCGCCACCGTAAAAAACTAGTCCCTTCATTTAAATCTGCATAAAAGGTTGCCCTTCCCCGGCAACCTTTTATCCGTTTGGGCGTTCATCATTCAGGAATCATGAAATGCAGTTGTATTCATTCGTCCAGAATTTCAGTTACAAGGACGCGCCCCTGCATACACGCGAGCTGGTTAAAACTTGCCTGCTCGACATCATTGGTGTGGCCGCCGGTGCCCGCAACAATCAAACCAGCGTGATGCTCAAAACTTACGCTGACACCCACTACTCTGCCAACAAGCTGTCCAGCCGCCTCTGGTTCGACGGCAGAGCCGTACATCCATTGGGCGCCGCGTATGCAGGCGGCTTCTGCGTTGATAGCCTGGATGCACATGAAGGTCACTTCACCTCCAAGGGGCATGCGGGTGCAACCGTAGTCCCGGCCATTGTTGCATTGGTAGACGCGTATCGCAGTCAGGGCAAAGACATCAGCGGCGAGGAATTCCTCAGCGCACTGTGCATCGGTTACGAGACCGCCTTGCGGGCGGGCCAGGCATTGATGGCCACGGCCCCTGAATATCATGCCTCAGGCGCCTTTTCCGGGATCGGGGTCGTTTGCGCTGGCGCCCGCTTGCTGAAGCTTGATGAAACGACGTTCCGTCATGCACTGGGTATCGCGGAATACTTTGGCCCCAGGTGTCCGATGATGCGCCTGGTGAGTTTTCCGACGATGTTGCGTGACGCTCACGGTGCCGGGGCGTATGCCGGACTGAACGCACTACTGATGGCACAGCTCGGTGTCACCGGCGCTCCAGCCGCCACCGTTGAACCTTTGGAGATTTCCACTTTCTGGCGGGACATCGGAGCCCGCTGGGAGATCGACGAACAATATTTCAAACCGTGGCCGGTATGTCGCTGGGCGCAACCGGCACTCACGGCCATGACCGATTTGATGCGAGCACATCCGGTCATCACTGCTGAGTTGATCGAGGCCATAGAGGTCGAAACATTCCATGAGTCTGTGTGCTTGCAGGGGCATTTTCCGAAGAATGCGGACGAGGCCCAATATGCGCTGGCGTTCCCGCTGGCAGCCTTGATCGTTCGCGGGAAGCTGGGGCCAAAAGAGGTCACCGGCGATTCTATTCATGCGCCAGACATCTTGAGTATCAGCGAGAAAATAACCCTTCATGAGGCGCCTGACCTGTCTGCCAGGTTCCCAGAGGAAATCCTCTCCCGCGTCACGGTTACCCTGAAAGACGGCACGCGTCTTACGAGCCCAACCGCGACGGCCAAGGGCGACCCCGGCAACCCTATGTCGAGTGACGAACTCACTGCCAAGTACCATTTACTGGCTGATGACAGCTTGGGAACCACACTCAGCAATGCCATCAAGAACAGTGTTGAAGCATTGCCCGGTAGTGAAGACTGCCAATCATTCTTTGATTTGTTGCTGTCCGCTCCAAAAGCCGCTGCCTAGATTCCGCATCGGCTTCTTAGCTATTCGTTCAGGTGTCAAAGAGGATTTATGCCATTCGTATTCGAGAGCGTGCTCAAAGACAAGAACATGGGGTACTCCTATACGGCGGAGAAACCAATAAAGCCGCAGGCGGTGACTCGTGTAGCTTTCGTGCTTTTGAACAATTTCTCGATGATGTCATTTACCGGTGCTATCGATGCGCTGGTGACCGCCAACCTGATTAGCGAAACACCGGCGTTTGAGGTGTTGACTGTCGGCATCAAGAGCCGTTTGGTAATGAGCGATCTTGGAATTGCGATTTCAGCAGACCTGGAGCTATCACAACTACCGGGTCGTATCGACGTTCTCATCGTCGCCGGTGGTTTGCGAGTGAAGCTGGTCAGCGACCCGCTATTACGGCGCAAGCTACGTAACGTCGCCTCTCTTGGCGCGACCATGGGCGGTTTGTGGAACGGTGCATTTTTCCTGGCGGAAGCTCAGCTGATGGACGGTGTCGAGTGCGCCTTCCATCCAGATGGGCGAGCGATGATGGAGGATGTTTTCCCCAAAGTCCTGGTCTCTTGTCGAACTCACGTAATAGACAGAAACCGTATCACGTGCGCTGGCGCCAGCAGCTCGTTACGCATGATGCTGGAGCTCATCACCGCTAAACAAGGTGTGTCGCTGACCCATGCTGTCGAGGAAATACTCAGTTGTGATCAAACCACTGAAGTCTCTGGGATATCGACTGTCATAGTTGACTCTGACCCCACCTTGCCACAAACCCTGAAGCTCGCTTTAGAACTGATGCAAAAGAACATCGAAGAGCCCTTATCGATCGACGAACTGGCTGAGTGTGTGAACATTTCCCGACGACAATTGGAGCGTCGCTTCTGCCGTTTCGTGGGTGCCACGCCCACACGCTACTACCTTGAGCTGCGCTTGACTCGAGCACGACAGCTTATTCTGCAGAGCAATCGGCCGATCACCGATATCGCGATTGCGACCGGCTTCTGTAGTTTCGCCAACTTCCATATGCGCTTTCGTGACTTCTTTGGCGTCGCGCCAAGCAGTTATAGAGCAACGTATGAGCGCAGACGTTAAGTTTTCCGATACCCGGGCTCGCGACAAACATACAAAACCCGCACCGTCTAAGCCGAGTAAACGATGGCTAGCATCATCGATAAGGATTACCGAGAATTATGAATGCTCCATCGCCGGTGTTGGTACCCACGGCTAACCACAGCGAGCGGATGTCTACACGCATCGCCTTCCTTATCGCGGGCTTACTCATGTCCGCATGGGCACCTCTGGTCCCATTGGTTAAAGCCCGCGCTGGCCTGGACGATGGTGGCTTGGGGTTGCTGCTGCTTGGCCTGGGCGGTGGATCTATTGTGGCCATGCCCTTCGCTGGTTATCTCACTGCACACTATGGATGCCGCCCGATCGTAATCTGGGCGACGATTGTCTTGTGCGCCGTTTTTCCGCTGTTGAGCACCGTGGTCTGGCTGCCCGGCCTGGTCATAGCCGTCATTATCTTCGGTGCCAGTATGGGCATGCTTGATTGCGCCATGAACATACAGTCCGTCATCGTCGAGAAAAACAGCGGACAGGCACTTCAATCCGGCTTTCATGGCCTTTACAGCGTCGGAGGCATATTGGGCGCCGGGGCGATGACTGCTCTACTGACCTTCGGCCTGGATCCGTTGATTGCTGCGCTCTGCATCGTTGCCACCGTTTTGGGAGCGCTTTACAAGGCAGCGCCTGCTTTTCTGACTTATGGCACCGAACGGGGTGGGCCATTGTTCGCGGTGCCCAGGGGTATCGTGCTGTTTTTAGGGGCGCTCTGTTTCATCGTCTTCCTCACTGAAGGCGCAATCCTCGACTGGAGCGCGGTTTTCCTTGTCTCGAGCCGAGGGTTAGAGCCGAGCATCGCCGGCTTGGGCTACGCATCCTTCGCCGCTGCGATGACGCTGGGCCGCCTGACAGGAGATGCCATCGTCAGCAAACTAGGCGGCGTGCGCGTCGTTTCGCTTGGCGGACTCTGCGCAGCCGCAGGCATGATCGTGTCGCTTGGAATCGATGGTTGGGCCGCGTCCTTGATTGGCTACGCGCTGGTCGGGGCTGGATGCTCAAACATTGTCCCTGTGCTCTTTACCGCTGTAGGCCGCCAGCAACGTATGCCACAGACGGTAGCCATCCCCGCTGTCATCTCGATGGGCTACGCGGGCATTCTGATCGGTCCCGTATTTATCGGAGCGGTCGCCCATCTGAGCACCTTGTCATTCGCTCTTGGCTGCGTAAGTGTTCTGCTGGTTTTTGTCAGTACGACAGCTCGATTACTTCGCAATTAACCGAGTTTTTTCAGGCGTGATTCAGCATTGACCATTGCGAATCGAGCTCAATCGTTCAGAGCCGGGAGACATCTCGATGGATGTTTCACTGAATTCTGAAAAGTGACCTGCCCTTACCTGAAACCCACGGTAGTGCAGGCATTGACTGATGCTCCCCCAAAGGAACGGGACTTCAAGATTTTACTATCGGCGCTTGAGGTCCTGCTGTCCAGTAGTCGCTCGATACAGCGATCCGCTTCAGAAGCGGACGATGACGCGTTCGAAGAAAAGCACCGACATGTGCTGATTCTCGGCAACGGCGCGCTGTTTGAATGTTCAACTATGACTGTGGGGTTGGCGGTGATGGAGCCCGGACTTTGTTATCCGTACCACAAGCATCCTCCGGCATAGTGTTATGTCGTTTTATCGGAAGCTTAAACGGCAAATAATTGGAGTGAAGTTTGCCACCGACATACCTGACAACCAGCACCGAACCCCGCCCTCCACTTCGATACAAGGCGCCTATGTCTCGTTTGATGCCATCACCGGCGCCCCTGTTCCCGTGTTCGCGAGCCGCCATCATTAGCTATAAAGGTAAAGTTGCTCCCCGAGAAGCAGTGCAACGAATTCCGCTATCGAGGGTATGAGTTTTCAGCAGTCCGCTGAGTTTGTAAGTTGTCGTGTCGCCCGCCAGCATATGAGCGAACCGGCAGTTACCAGCAGCGCGCCCTGCCAAAACTGCGCTTTTAAATCGACCCCCAGCCATACAGCCGCGAATGCCGATGACAAGACCGGTGCGGAGTACGACAAGGTAGCCAGCAACGTGAGATCTCCCCGCGAAATACCAACGTTCCATAGAGCGTAACCACCTGCCATAGCGATGCCAGCGACAATCAGCTCCAAGCTACTGCCGATAGTGAAAGCGGAAATCTTCTCACTGCTAAAAGCGTACTTCAGCCAAAGTATGCCCGCTGTCAAAATGAAAAACAAAACGACAAGATTCGCCCCTCCCCCATACTTTCGTGTGACATTGCAGTACAAAGCAAACGTAATCGCGCACGCTAATGCGAGGCTGTAACTGAGAGGGTTGGACTCAACATTAGAAACGAGGCGAGGCAGTGATGCCCCATCGCCACTCACCACCCACACGATGCCGAAAAGAGCCGGCAGCGTACCTGGAACGATAATCCAGCGTGTCTTTTGTCCGTTCATGATGATGGCAAGCAGAACGGTCAGACAAGGCCACAAGTAATTCACCACACCCAGCTCGATTGCTTGTGTTCGATTGCTGGCAAAGCCTAGAGCGAGTGAAAGGCACACCTCGTTCGCAACAAAAAGGGCGCTTCCCACTATGAGATAAAACGTGGATGTCGAACGCAACTGCGGTCGTCCCAAAAACCCAAGAAACATGAGTGCACCCACTGAAAAGATCATTGCCGCACCGCCCACTGGGGCAAAATCTTCGCTGACGCTCCTTAAAATTCCGGGGGCAGTGCTCCACATCGCTATCGCCGCTAATCCACACGCAGTGGCTGCACGCTCACCTCTAATCTGCATCTTTCCCTCTCGCTCTAATAGCGGTGAGTCTATGTGTTTTGCTTTCCTGTGGTCGCCTAGTTAATGGAAACTAAAGGCCACTTTTCCAGACAGATCGACGGTCTATGGGAATGCAGTGCCCATTCGGGCGCAACTTCAACCCCCAACAGGCGCAATATCGCCTATGAAAAGCTGGATTTAGAAACGCCGAAGTCGGCATGCTGAATCGACGGCACGGCGGGCGGGACCCTCTTGATATGCTCCGAAGTCTTCACCATCACCGGTCGGTTTCGCCCGACTACCTGATGCTCAATTTCCCGCCAGATGCCGCTGAACGTCACCCCGGAAATGGGGTGAGTATCGTGCGGAGCAAGCATGGAGATCGGCAGCATGACGTAGGGACTTTCGACAAGATCACGTCTTGGCAAAACACCCCCCTTGAATTCACCGACATAACGGCCGTACAGAAGCACGTCAATATCAATAGGCATGACCAGGAATGGCTTACATCGACGGAGGTATTTCGACTCGAAGCGTTTTATCACTCGAGAGAGTTTTTCCAGCGATAGATCGGTTTTCCCGCACATCACCAGATTGAAAAAAGCACGACCGCGTGCACCCACCGGCGCGGAGGAGTACACCGGAGAACATAGCCCATCACTCAGTAATGCAAAGAGAAAATCCAGCGCGTACTGCAGGTTCAATTCCCGTTCGTGATTACTGCCCAACCCCAGATACACCAGCGTCGACATGGCAGTGAATTTCCTCGTAGGTGTTAGGTTTCGATTCTTACTTGCCCAGCCATTTATTCAGCGCTTGCCAAGCCCATCGGTACACAGCGGCCATACAACAGCCACTGCGATTTAATCGACTTGTTTTTTGTCTGTCACGCTCACTGCCCCGTTCACCGGGACAGGACAGCGCGAATATGTCAGCACTTGATGTTTGTCATCTCTGGATCATAGAAAGCGCGCAGGCTGGCTTCTACCTCGTATTTTTGCGCCGCAATTTCAATTTCATACTTGCCCTCCTTGACCCAATCAGCACTCACACCTGTGCCATTACACACATATCCCATCGCCACGTTGCCGCCGATGAAATGACCGTACATTCCGGACGTGGTGCGGCCTACGATTTCTCCGTTTCGGAAGATCGGCTCCTCGTGGTAACTGGTGGCCTCGGGGTCCAGGAACTTAAACAACACCATACGTTTTTTAACGCCTTCGGCTTTCTGCTTGAGCAACGCTTCCTTGCCAATAAAACCACCCGCCTTATTGAAATCAGAAGCGAAGGACAGGCCGGCCTCAAGTGGGGTGTCTTCCTCCATCACGTCGTGACCGAAGTGGCGATAACCCTTCTCGATGCGCAACGAGTTCAACGCATGGTAGCCACAGAGTTTCAGACCATGCGGTTCACCGGCGGCAACGATACGGTCGAACACATCAGGGGCAAATTCGGTAGGGATATAAAGCTCCCAGCCCAGCTCACCCACGTAAGTGATCCGCGAGGCGCGTACTCGGGCGTAGCCCAACTCGATCTCTCGCGAGGTCGCGAACGGGAACCCTTCATTGGAAAGGTCATCGGTGGTAAGTGGTTGCAACAGATTGCGGGCGTTGGGACCCATGACACTAATTACAGCCATCGATGAGGTGACGTCGGTGATCACTACATTGGCCTCCGCCGGCGTATTGCGGCGCAGCCAATTCAATTCACGGCTCTGTGTCCATGGGCCGGTGACGATCAGGAAAGACTCTTTCTCCAACCGTGTTACGGTCAGGTCCGCTTCGATGCCACCGCGTTCGTTGAGCCACTGGGTGTAAACGATCTTGCCGGGTTCGACATCGATATTGTTACTGCAGATGCGGTTCATGACCGACATTGCATCACGCCCTTGCACCAGGATTTTGGCGAAGGAACTCTGATCGAACAACCCCACGGTCTTGCGCACTGCCAAGTGTTCGGCAGCCGACCAATCGAACCAGTTCTGCTTGCCCCAGCTGTAGCCGTATTCAGGCTTCACGCCTTCAGGGGCGAAGAAGTTTGCGCGCTCCCAGCCGACCACTTCGCCATAGCAGGCATTTGCAGCGACGAGGCGATCGTGAAGGATACTCTTACGGGCGTTTCGAGCGGTTTCAAACTGACGGAATGGCCAATGCATCGCATAGAGCAATCCGAGGCCTTCGGTGGTGCGGTCGTACAAGTATTGCGAGTTGCCCTGGAACGGCAGGTTGCGCTTGATATCCACGTCCCACAGATCCATCGGCGCATGGCCCTTGGCGATCCACTCGGCCAGCACTTTGCCGGCGCCACCTGCCGACTGGATGCCGACCGAGTTGAAACCGGCAGCGACAAAATAGTTACGCAGTTCCGGTGCCTCACCCAAGTGATAGCGATCGTCCGGAGTAAAGCTTTCTGGCCCATTAAAGAATACTTGCAGGCCGGTTTTTTCCATTGCCGGAATACGGCGGATGGCCGCTTCAAGATAGGGTTCAAGATGGTCAAGATCAGGGGGCAGCTCATCGAAGCAGAAGCTGTCGGGAATCCCTTCGTGGCCCCAAGGTTTGGCGTTCGGCTCGAATGTACCCACCAACAGTTTGCCGGCGTCGGTCTTGAAGTAGTTATAGTTATCCAGGTCGCGCAGTGTGGGCAGCATGATGCCGTTGATTTCCGGCATCGGCTCGGTCACGACATAGAAGTGCTCCGCCGCGTGCAGTGGGATGTTGACTCCGGCCTTCTTGCCAAAATTGCGTGCCCACATACCGGCACAGTTGACGACGAACTCGGCGTCGATATCACCTTGAGCGGTCACCACACCTGCGGCTTTCCCGTCCTTGATCTTGATGTCCAGAACCTGGGTGTTCTCGATGATCCGCGCACCGCCCATGCGAGCTCCCTTGGCCAACGCCTGGGTCACGTCCACCGGATTCACTACGCCGTCCAAAGGCAGATAAACACCGCCGACGATGTCATCGATGTTCAGTAGCGGCCACAGATCCAGCGCTTGCTCAGGGTTCACCACCTCGCAAGGGAAGCCGCACAACTTTGCCATCGAGGCGCCACGCTTAAGCTCGGTGAATCGCTCCTGGTGGGTGGCGATGCTCAGCGAACCATTGCGAACGAAGCCAGTTGCCTGCCCGGTTTCCGCTTCCAGGCCTTCGTACAAGCCGGCACTGTATTTGGCCAGCATGCTCATGTTGTAAGTCGCACGCAGAGTCGGCACCAGGCCGGCCGCATGCCAGGTGGTACCGCAGGTCAGCGTCTTGCGCTCCAGCAACACCACATCTTTGATGCCCAGTTTGGTCAGGTGATAGGCGACGCTACAACCGATTACCCCACCACCGACGATGACTACGCGAGCTGAGCTCGGAATATTATTGCTCATGTAAAAACTCCATGGTCGGCGCCCTCAGCGGGCAACCGACTCGACGATTGGGGTTACAAAACGACGGTTTTATTGCCGTACACCAGTACGCGGTCTTCAAGATGGTTTCGAAGCCCTCGCGCCAGTACGGTTTTCTCGACGTCCTTGCCCAGCCTGACCAGGTCATCGACGGTTTGCTCATGGCTGACCCGTGCAACGTCCTGCTCGATGATCGGCCCTTCATCAAGCTCTTCGGTGACGTAGTGACAGGTCGCACCGATCAGCTTCACCCCGCGGCGAGAGGCCTGGTGGTAGGGCTTGGCACCGATGAATGACGGCAGAAAGCTGTGGTGGATGTTGATGACCTTGTGTCGGTATTTCTCGCACAGGTTTTGCGGAAGAATTTGCATGTACCGCGCCAATACGATGCAGTCGGCGCGGTACTCATCGATCAGTCGTTCGGTCCGGGCAAAACCTGCTGACTTGTTGTCCTTGTCCACCGGGACGTACTCGAAAGGAATGCCGTACCACTCCACCAGGCTGCGCAGGTCTTCATGGTTTGAGATCACGCAAGCAATGTCACAGACCAGATCGCCGGTCTTCCAGCGGTCCAGCAGGTCAGTCATGCAGTGCGAGCCTTTGCTGCACATCAACACCACACGTTTGCGTTGATCACTGTCCACCAGCCGCCAGTTCATGGTCATTTCCTGAGCCAGTGGTTCAACCTTGCGGCGTAGTGCCTCCATATCAAAGGGCAGCGAATCGGCTCGCACCACCATACGGCTGAAGAAGCGGTTGCTTTCTTCATCCGAGAACTGAGAAGCCTCTTCAACCCAACCGCCGTGGTTGGCAAACAGACCGGCAGTGCGGGTGATGATCCCTACACGATCAGGACAATCGAATGCGAAGGTGTAGGTACGCTTAGTATTCATTTCAGGCTCCTCAAGACAGTGCAGCTTCAAGCGCGGGGACGGCTTCAAACAGATCAGCAACCAGGCCGTAGTCGGCGATACGGAAAATCGGTGCGTCTTCATCCTTGTTGATCGCAACGATGATTTTTGAATCTTTCATGCCCGCCAAATGTTGGATGGCGCCCGAAATACCCACAGCGATGTACAGCTGTGGCGCAACGATCTTGCCGGTCTGGCCGACCTGCATGTCATTGGAAACAAACCCGGCATCGACGGCGGCCCGGGATGCTCCAACCGCCGCGCCGAGCTTGTCGGCAACTTTTTCCAACAGGGCGAAATTCGCCCCACTGCCCATTCCACGACCACCCGCAACGATGATCTTGGCGGAGGTCAGCTCGACCCGCTCAGACACGCTGAAGTCGGCACTGACAAACCTGGAGAGGCCAGTTTCGTGGGCAAGTGTGAGAGCCGTGACAGCAGCGCTGGCTGTGGATTTTTCTGCTGCCGCAAATGCCGTGGTGCGTACCGTCAGAACTTTTACCGGATCAGCACTTTCAACGGTGACCAAGGCATTGCCGGCATAAAACGGACGCACAAAGCGACTGGCTGAAATGATTTCCACCACGTCGCTGATCTGGGCCACGTCGAGCAACGCCGCTACGCGTGGCAACAGGTTTTTGCCAAAAGCGGTTGAAGCGGCCAGCACATGGCTGTAGGCCGACGTTGTCACCAGCTCAGTTATCAGTGCCGCCACGTTTTCGACACCTTGGTCAGCGTAGGCAGGGGCATCAGCGATCAACACCTGATTGACTCCGGTGAAGGTTGCGATTTCTTTCGCAACGCGACCGGCATGCTTTCCGGCGACCAGAACTTCAACCGACGCGTCAAGGCGTGCAGCGGCGGTCAATGCATTCAAGGTTGCCAGCTTGAGCACTCCATCGTGATGCTCAGCAATCAACAAAACAGCCATCAGATCACCCCCGCTTCGTTCTTCAGCTTTTGGACCAGTTCTTCCACGCTACTCACGCGAACACCTGCCTTGCGCTCTTGAGGTGCACTCACCTTGATGACTTTCAGCCGTGGAGCAATGTCGATCCCCAGCTCATTGCCCTCGATAATTTCCAGAGGCTTTTTCTTGGCCTTCATGATGTTGGGCAGCGATGCGTAGCGTGGCTCGTTCAAGCGCAGGTCAGCAGTTATCACGGCAGGCAGATGAAGGCTCCGGGTTTCCAGGCCACCGTCGACTTCGCGGGTCACGTTGACCCATTCCCCGACCACCTTGATGTCCGAGGCGAAAGCGCCTTGAGAACTGCCCATCAAAGCGGACAACATCTGGCCGGTCTGGTTGTTGTCCCCATCGATGGACTGTTTACCCAACAGCACGATGCCGGGTGCTTCGCGCTTGACCACTTCGTTGAGCAACTTGGCGATGGCCAGCGGTTCAAGATCGCTCGCCGATTTGATCAGCACGGCGCGGTCCGCCCCCATGGCCAGCGCTGTACGCAATTGTTCCTGGCAAACATCCGGTCCCACGGAAACTGCGATCACCTCACTGGCTTGCCCGCTTTCCTTCAATTGCAACGCCGCCTCGACCGCGATCTCACAAAAGGGGTTGATCGACATCTTTACGTTGCTCAACTCCACGTCAGACTCATCCGTCTTGACCCGGACCTTGACGTTAGCGTCCAGGACCCGCTTCACCGCCACCAGCACCTTCATATCTACCTCCGAATAAGTCCATGACTGCTTCAGACGGATGCTATAAGCCTCAATAACCTCTTACAAACGATCTATCTAGCACTCATGAATAAGGTGTGCTTATTCATATTGCTGGTGCAGCGCGCAAAAAAAACCCGGCATACGCCGGGTTAAAAGCCATCCAATCCTCTCGTTTTCACAACCCTCTCTCGCGATATGCGAAGCGTCTGATTTCCTTACATGCTGGTGTAATTAGGGCCACCGCCCCCTTCGGGAGCGCGCCAAGTAATATTTTGGCTCGGGTCCTTGATGTCACAGGTCTTACAATGCAAACAGTTTTGCGCATTGATCTGGAAACGCTTTTGCTCCGCATCCTCAACCACCTCGTACACCCCGGCCGGGCAGTAGCGCTGTGCGGGTTCGGCATAGGTCGTCAGATTGAAAGCGATCGGCAGCTGCGCATCCCTGAGCATTAAATGGCAGGGCTGATCTTCTTCGTGGTTGGTGTTAGACAGATAAACCGAAGAGGTCTTGTCAAAACTCAGCACATTGTCCGGTTTGGGGTAGTCAATGGCCTTCGCTTGATCGGCGCGCACCATAGTCGAGTAATCGGCACGCGTGTCACGCAAGGTCCAGGGTGTTTTTCCCTTAAGCAGATTTAAGTCGAACCACGCATAAGCCGCGCCGATCAGGCTGCCGAAGCGATGCAATGCGGGACCAAAATTACGTTGCTGGTGCAACTCCTCATGAATGGAGGAGTTTTTGAATCGGATCGCATAGTCTGCCAGATCCTGGCCAGCCGCCTCATCAACGAGCAGGGCTTCAAAGATTGTCTCCGCGGCCAGGATTCCGGACTTCATCGCCGTGTGCGAGCCTTTGATTTTGGCGAAATTCAAGGTGCCAGCGTCACAACCGATCAACAAACCACCCGGAAAATGCATCTTGGGCAGCGACTGCAGCCCGCCTTTGGCAATCGCTCGGGCACCGTAGCTGATGCGCGATCCACCCCGCAGGAATTGCTCATAGAGCGGATGGTGTTTGAGTTGCTGCAGCTCGTCGAAAGGAGAGAGAAATGGATTGCGGTAGTTGAGGTCAACGACTTGGCCGATCACGACCTGGCGATTGTCGAGGTGATACATGAAAGCGCCACCTTGGGCGCCACTCACGGTCAAGGGCCACCCGGTACTGTGAATCACCAAGCCCGGGACATGTTGCTCGGTCGGAATCTCCCAGACCTCTTTGATACCCAGACCGTAATGCTGAGGGTCAGAATCAGCGTCGAGCCGATATTGATGGATCAATTGTTTGCCCAAGTGACCTCGGCAACCTTCAGCAAACACCGTCTGCTTGCCAATCAACTCGATACCTGGGGTGAAACTCCCTTTTTGATTGCCGGATCGATCGACGCCCATGTCAGCAGTGACCACGCCCTTGATTCGTCCCTGCTCGTCATACAGAACATCGGCGGCGGGAAAGCCGGCAAACACATCGACTCCCAGTGCTTCAGCCTGCTGACAGAGCCAACGACAGACGTTCCCCAGGCTGACAATGTAATTGCCTTCGTTGTGCATCGTCTCGGGAGCCAAGACACCCGGCACCCTGATCGACAGGCGCGACGACGACAGATAATAAATCTCGTCCGAACTCACCGGCGATTGCAGCGGTGCGCCCATCTCGCCCCATTCGGGAAACAACTCGTTGAGAGCCGAAGGCTCGAACACAGCGCCGGACATAATGTGCGCACCGATCTCGGCGCCCTTTTCCACCAGACACACAGAGAGCTCTCGCCCTGCTTCCAGCGCCAGTTGCCGCAGGCGAATCGCGGTGGACAACCCAGCGGGTCCGCCACCCACTACGACTACATCGAATTCCATTGCATCGCGTTGCATCACAGCCTCCAGGCATTGAATCGTGCCTCTGGAGCCCATGCTACGAGCGCCTCTGACGTCGCAACAAACGATGTATCCATCACTGATTAATAAGCGGAGCTAATTCGTTACCGAAGTTCAGATTCCAGCCAGGTACAAAATGCCTGGGCTGCTCCCGACAGGGGTTTGCTAAGTGGCTTGAGCAAATAGAACCCCGCCAGGCTCTCGATGCTCTGGTCCAGCGGAGAAACGAGTTGACCGCGAAGCCTGGACTTCTCGACCAGTTCCTCATTGAGCAAGCACACACCCGCGTTTTCGATGGCCATGCTGGCGGCAATGGCATAGCTGTCTACATAGAACCGCTGGTAGTTCTCCGCCTCGCCCTGGGGATGCGAGGCCAGCCAATCGCTCCAACCGTTGGGCGTACCCAATACATCGATAAGCGCCAGGCTCAGCAGGCCGCCCGCGCTGCGCAGCATGGCCGCAACATCCAGTGAGCAGTAGGGCCGCAATTCGGTGGAAAGCAGTTGCTGGACATCATATTGCTGCCAGTTGCCGGAGCCGTAGCGTATCTCAAGCTCTGCGCTACTCGGCGGCGCATCGGCTTCCCAGTTCACGCCATACATGCGCAGTGAGATTTGCGGATACAACTCGGCAAATCGCTCCATTCGCGGTGCTAGCCAGAGCTGCGCGAAGGAGTTGTTCACGCTGATCTCAAGAACGCCCTGCGCCACCGAGCTGAAGATATTGTTCATACCCTGATGCATGTGCCAGAGGCCCTCTCGAACCACCGCCAGGTACGCTCGGCCCGATACGGTCAGTTGAATCGAACGGGTCTGACGCTGAAAAAGCGGCTTGCCGAGCTTGTGCTCCAGCAACTTGATCTGTTGGCTGACTGCCGACTGACTCATGTTCAACTCGATGGCCGCCGCGGAAAAGCTCAAATGACGACCTACCGACTCAAACGTTCGCAGCCAGTTCAGCTGAAGGTTGGTCAAAGACATGGACAATCTCCCATTAGCCCTACTTATAAATATAGGCCGTATACATCGTTTGTAGCGGCTACTCAACCACCTTAGCATTCACCGCACCTGCCCTGATCGCCAGCGACGGTGTTTTCCAACCACCCTCTCAAAAGATGGCATTGGGTTGCCTCTTCGGAGGAGCTAGCGGCTCTGGGAAAGGGAACTTGCCGTGCAGATATTGAGTGAAACATATCCGGCAAAGATGATTCGTGGCTGCCTGTATGACTCAAAGGGCAACGCCTGAAGGCTTGAATGCCGTTTTTTCTGACCGCTGACAGGATAGGACAAGATGAAGATGACTCAACTATTGGATCAAACCCTAAGCCCCCAGGCCCATATCATTGACGGCAAGGGTTTTGCCGAAACGCTGCGCAAATCAGTTGCCATAGGTGCGCGGACGTTTCGCGAAAAACGCGGAAGAGCTCCGGGTCTTGCTGTGGTGCTGGTCGGTCAGGATCCTGCCAGTCAGGTCTATGTCAAAACGAAAATGAAAAAAGCCTTGGAATCCGGTATCGACTCATTTCCACACTTGCTTGACAGCGCGACATCGCAAGCTGAGCTACTGCAACTGATCGACAAACTGAACAATGATCGCTACGTCCACGGGATCCTGGTGCAGTTGCCATTACCCGCCCATATCGATGAATCGAAAGTCATTACCGCGATCGATCCAGCAAAGGACGTCGATGGTTTTCACCCGATTAACGTTGGACTGCTAGGCCAGGGCAAAGCGTCCCTCATTCCATGCACACCGCTGGGTTGCTTGATGATGCTCAGGGACCAACTGGGTAATTTGAGCGGAAAAAAAGCAGTCATCGTGGGCAGGTCGAACATTGTCGGCAAGCCGATGGCCAATCTGCTTCTCCAGGAAAACTGCACCGTGACGATCGTGCACTCCAGGACCGAGGACCTGAATAGCGAATGCCGTCAGGCTGATATTTTGATCGTTGCCATGGGTAAGGCGGAGTTCATCAGTGCCGAGGCCATTAAGCCGGGTGCCATCGTGATCGATGTGGGTATCAACCGTGTTGAAAAGGATGGGCGCTCAGTACTTGTTGGCGACGTCGATTTCGAGTCGGTCAGCCCCGTCGCAGCGGCCATTACGCCTGTGCCTGGGGGCGTCGGCCCCATGACGGTGGCATGTCTGATGCGTAACACGCTGGTTGCGGCTGAAGCCATCGAAAGCGACAGGGCCGACCGCTATTGAAGTGCGTAGGTTGAAAAGCGTGGCCTGTGCTAGCTGCACAAGCAGCGAAGCGTTTAACAAAACTTACTGACTGGTTGCCCCCCCGCAGTGCAGTGGCCTCGGCCTCTCTCTTCAAGCAGCTTTGACCTTAATTTCGAGGAACGACGATGACGACTATCGAACATTTTATTAATGGCGAATCTTTCGCCGATGACGCCCGCACCAGTGACGTCTTCAATCCCGCCACAGGTCAGGCGATCCACAAACTTGGCTTGGCCTCCCGCGCCACGGTTCAACACGCAATAGATGCGGCCAAAGCTGCGTTCCCGGCGTGGCGCAACACCCCACCGGCCAAGCGTGCCCAGGTCATGTTTCGGTTCAAACAATTGCTGGAGGCCAACGAGCAACGCATTGCCTTGCTGATCAGCGAGGAGCACGGCAAAACGATCGAAGACGCCGTGGGTGAACTCAAGCGTGGCATCGAAAACGTTGAGTTTGCCTCGGCCGCGCCGGTTATCTTAAAGGGCGAATACAGCCGCAACGTCGGCCCCAATATTGACGCCTGGAGCGATCTGCAACCCATAGGAGTCGTTGCCGGTATTACTCCGTTCAATTTCCCGGCCATGGTGCCGCTGTGGATGTATCCACTGGCCATCGCCTGTGGCAACACCTTCATTCTCAAACCGTCCGAACGCGATCCGAGTTCTACGCTGTTGATCGCTCAATTGTTGCATGAAGCTGGTTTGCCAAAAGGCGTACTCAATGTGGTGCATGGCGACAAGGAGGCGGTCGATGCACTTATCGAAGCTCCGGAGGTCAAGGCATTGAGCTTCGTCGGCTCTACTCCGATCGCTGAATACATTTACTCAGAAGGCACCAAACGTGGGAAGCGCGTGCAGGCGTTGGGTGGTGCAAAAAACCACGCAGTGTTGATGCCCGACGCAGACCTGAATAATGCCGTAAACGCGCTGATGGGCGCTGCCTACGGCTCGTGTGGTGAACGCTGCATGGCAATCTCTGTAGCCGTGTGCGTCGGGGACCAGGTAGCCGATGCGCTTATCGCCAAGCTGGAGCCCCAAATAAAAGCATTGAAGATCGGTGCGGGATCCTCCTGTGGACTTGACATGGGACCTCTGGTAACGGCGGCTGCTCGGGACAAGGTGGTCAGCTACATTGACGATGGTTTGAATTCGGGGGCGACACTTGTGGTCGATGGTCGCGGCTATCGTGTCGCCGGCCACGAAGATGGGTATTTTCTCGGTGGTACGTTGTTCGACAATGTGACCCCGGAAATGCGTATCTACAAAGAAGAAATCTTCGGCCCGGTACTGTGCGTCGTGCGAGTTAGCAGCCTGGAAGCTGCCATGCAACTGATTAACAGCCACGAGTATGGCAACGGCACCTGCATTTTCACCCGCGATGGTGAAGCTGCTCGTCTGTTCTGCGATGAAATTGAAGTGGGCATGGTGGGGGTCAACGTACCGCTGCCGGTGCCCGTCAGCTATCACAGCTTCGGTGGCTGGAAACGCTCTCTATTCGGCGACTTGCATGCCTACGGTCCGGATGGTGTTCGATTCTACACCCGCAAGAAAGCCATCACTCAACGCTGGCCAAAGCGCACAAGTCATGAAGCCGCACAGTTTGCCTTCCCTAGCAACAGCTAGGGGTAATGCGTTTGAGCAGCGTTGCCATCAACTCTTCTGTCGGGGAAAGAAGATGGAAGCGCGGCTTCCACCGTAGAGGGTTTACGGTTGACTCAGCCCCCCTGGGAACGGGGCTCGTGTTCGTCATTACTGAGCTTTCGTCGATAGCCTTGGTCGGGCTTGAGACCTGGCCGCTTGCACACTGGCGGCCTTCTTTTTTCAGCGCGTTAACGTACTGCGCATGCTTGTGCATCCATATCTATTGCAAAAGACATAGTCAAAACCAGTTGGCGCCTTGTACCTAACCATGGTGCACGCCAATCCTAGCCCCAAGAACCAGACCCAAGTGGTAAGCAAGTGTTCCGATACGATGGAGACCCCTTTCTCAGAGCCGCCATCGCACCGGACAGTCATCCCTTAGCTGAAAGTACGATGTGGGTCGATGACAAATTTTTTCGGCACTCCGGCATCAAATTCACCATACCCTGCCGGCGCCTGATCCAGACTGATCACCTGCACGCCCACCACCTCAGCGATATTGATACGGTCCCACATGATGGCCTGCATTAGCGCGCGGTTGTACTTCATTACCGGAGTCTGGCCGGTGTGGAAGCTGTGGGATTTCGCCCAGCCTAGGCCAAAGCGAACGCTCAGGGCACCGATCTTCGCGGCAGCATCCACCGCACCCGGGTCTTCAGTGACGTAAAGGCCAGGAATACCAATTTTGCCAGCCACTCGAACCACGCCCATTAACGAGTTGAGCACAGTGGCCGGAGCCTCATGCTTCACGCCGTCATGGCCGTGACCGCGTGCTTCAAAGCCTACAGCGTCGACGGCGCAATCCACTTCCGGTTCGCCGAGCAGTGCAGCGATTTGCTCGTGCAGCGGTGTGTCCAGGGACAGGTCGGCGATTTCGAAACCCTGGGCCTTGGCGTGGGCCAGGCGCACGGTGTTGACGTCACCGATGATCACCACCGCCGCCCCCAACAGGCGCGCGGAAGCGGCGGCAGCCAGACCGACAGGGCCGGCACCAGCGATGTACACGGTGCTGCCTGGACCAACGCCGGCCGTCACCGCGCCGTGGTAACCGGTTGGTAGAATGTCGGAGAGGCAGGTCAGATCGCGGATTTTTTCCATTGCGCGATCGCGATCTGGCAATTTCAGCAAGTTGAAATCGGCGTACGGCACCATCGCATATTCCGCTTGGCCACCTGTCCAGTCGCCCATGTCGACATAACCATAAGCACCGCCTGGACGGGCCGGATTTACGCTCAAGCACACGCCGGTGTGCATTTCCTTGCAGGAACGGCAGCGCCCGCAAGCGACGTTGAACGGCACGGACACCAGATCACCGATTTTCAGGTTCTCGACGTCACTGCCCTTCTCGATCACTTCACCGGTGATTTCATGACCGAGAACCAGACCGACCTGCGCGGTGGTGCGCCCACGTACCATGTGCTGATCAGAGCCGCAGATGTTGGTCGAGACCACCTTGAGTATGACGCCGTGTTCGATCTTCTTGCCGCGTGGGTCCTGCATTTTGGGGTAGTCGATATTTCGCACCTCGACCTTGCCAGCGCCCAGGTACACCACCCCTCTATTATTTGCAGTCATGTGTTTCTCCGCGTCAAATTATGCTCACAGGTATCTGCGAGCTGTTTTTTAACTCACTCGCCAATTAAGGCCTTTTGTCATTTGCATTTGATTGTTCGTGCGGTGTGGTGCGGTGCGCTTGGCCTTACGACCACCATCGACCGTCCAGACCTGTTCGGTCGCTTCGAGAGCGGAAAGCGAGTTGGGAAAGTTGTCAGAATGTGTTCGCACGCGTCATTCAGTTCACGCTGGGTGGGTGAGCACGATGCCCCTTCTACGTCATCCTGCGCGCGATCAACTGGCCAATACCATGGCCGCCCCGCGTACCCACTAGGCAACATGCCAAGCCTGAATGACCTTGTCTGCTTTCAGGTGTGCATCAATCCCCACAGAGCCAGGAGCGGTCCCGTGCCCGCTTTCACCGCATGTCTGATCGACGGCGGGTTGTAAACCACTCCGCCAGGCCCCGGCCTAAACCAACCGGCGCCCTCCTGATACCACTCCCCCTCCGAGAGCACGAGGTAAAACTCTCTGGGAGGATGATTGTGAAAGGGATAACGGACATCGGGTGCCATGACCATCAGCCCCAGCGTAATTGAGTCACAATGAACGACGCTTCCTTTGCCAATGAGCAATGCGTGCCGGTGCATATCCACGAAGTGATCGTCTTCATTCGAGGCCGCATGTCGCTTGATCCATACCGCATCAGGTAACAGCCGTTCAATGCATTCCAACAGTGCGCCATCAACCAGCGAAGACTCTTTTGCGTTCGCCAGGCTTTCCATCAACCAGCCACGAATACAACTGTCGTCTTCGATGTGCGTCTGAAGATCCGAATTGAGTGATAATTGCGCGGACTGAACAGATTGTCGGCTCGTGGAAATTTCGTGCGCCCAATCTTGCCCGCGATAAGCCCCGAGATTTTCGGCCACGCGAGCCATGAGCTGATGAGCATGATCCAAATGCCCAGCGTCTTGGCGTCGGGATTCAGCAAAAACCATGGGGACCTCCATCCTCAATGCCTTGAGTAAGCAGATAACCGCTCCGGTGATCAGAGATCGATGACAAGGTCAGACGTGGGTCTGCTGCAGCAAAGCAACCGAAATCCTTTGTCAATTTCTCGTTGTCGAATGCCTCCGTTCGCTTTCATGTCGACAGAACCTTCCAGGACTGCGGTTTTGCAGGTGCCACAAATACCTTGGCTGCATGAGCTGGGGACGACCGCTCCGGCGCGCTTGGCCGCCGAAAGGATTGTGTCGTCGCCGGTCATCTGAAAGGTTTTCCCCGATTTCGCCAGCGTGATGGTAAACGCGTCTACTGACGCTACCAGCGGAGGATCTACGGGCACCACTACCGGACTCGATGGCTCACCCAGATCGAAGCTTTCCTGGTGGTAATGATCCATGTCGAACCCTGCACCGGCGAGCAGCGCTTGCACGGCGTCCATGTAGCCTTTAGGTCCACAAGTGAAGACCTCGCGCTCCAGAAAGTCAGGAACAGATTGTCGCAAGATCTCTAGAGTGAGGCGCCCAATAGGGCCGCTCCACTCGCGTTCGGTTTCGGTAGTTTCGCAGACAGCAAGTACCTGAAGGTTGGGTTTAAGCGACTCGAGTAACTGCAGCTCTTTCCTGAAGACGATGTCGACCGGAGACCGCGCACTGTGGACGAACGCAATGTCGACATCCGCCGCAAGATCATGACTTGCACGCGTCATCGACATCAGGGGTGTGACCCCCGACCCTGCCGAGAGATACAGCAGCTTGCGGGCGTCGCTGCAGGTCGAAGTAAAGGCCCCGGCAGGACCGTACGCCGTCAGTTGGCCACCCGTATGCAAGTTATCGTGCAACCAGTTCGATACCAATCCGCCAGGCACACGTTTCACCGTAATCGAAAAGGTGAATGGCCGAGCTGGAGAGGATGAAAGCGTGTAGCAGCGTGAAATTGCTTGCCCGTTGATACTGGGCACGATCGTGATGAACTGCCCAGGTTCGAAAGCCAGTGCCTGGAAGTCGCCGCACTGGAATGTGAAGGTCTTCACATCGTGGGTTTCATCCCTAACATCACAAACCGTCAGGGTTTTCGGCTCACCACTGCTCCAACCGGTATCGAACGCAGACCACACGTCAACATCATTGAAGCGCAGCTTTTTCATCGGCACAGAAACTGTCTGATAAGTACTCATCGAACCATCTCCCATTCAAGCACTATGCGCAATGAGTCGTGCGGTGTACCAGCGGGTGAACTGGTGAACGTAGGCTTCGACGAGGTGTGAAAACGGGCCCGGCACGTACGCTGGATCCTGAGTGCCACTGTAGGTAATTTTGACCAGACTGGCATCCTGCTGATTGGTCGCGATCCACACTTCGGTCAAGCGTTGCAGGTCGTAATCCTTGCCCTCGACCGCGTCTTTGTGTACCAGCCACTTGGATCGCACCAGTGTCTTGCCTGGAGACAGCGGGATCAGCCACGAAATGACGGCATGGTCGCTCATTACATGGGTCCACGAGTTATGCGTCCAGAAGTGCGTGTCGCCCAGGTCGGGACGGTTCAGCTCGCCGAATAGCTTCGTGCAGGCGACGCGGGTGTCCAGGGTCTGTGATTCGCCATGACCAGAGATCACCAAACGTTGCGCACGGAATTGAGTGACAGCGTCCTCATCCAGATACTCGATGGCGTCACAGATCAACCCTTCGCTTTCCCAGCTCTCTTTGGCGATTACGCTTTTCGCCTTGTGAGCTTCCAATGCACGTAGTGATTCCTCGGTCATGCCCTCGGTGCTGCCGGCAAAGTCTTCAGGCAGGAATGAAACATTGAGCTCTGGATGACCTGCCGCGCAGTGATAGCACTCACGGTTGTTTTCGATCACCAACTTCCAATTGCCCTCCTCGATGATCTCGCTTTCATAGGCAATTTTCGTGTTGGTCAAATCGTAGGGGGCAAAACGCGGCGCCATATTCTCGACCAGAAAATCGATGTCGGCAGGCGGTTCATCGCTGAGACATGCCAGAATATGTGCACCCACGACACGACAGGCTACAGGGATAAGACTGCGACATTCGGGGTCAAAGTCTTTACCCATGTCACGCGTGTGCTTGAGAGAGCCATCGAGGTCGTAAGTCCATTGGTGATAAGGGCATACCAACATCCCAACGGTAGAAAGCCCAGCCTCCTTGAGGCGAGCGCCGCGATGACGGCAAACATTACGAAATGCCCTGACCTGCTCGTCATCATCTCTAACAAGAATAATCGATGACTTTCCAATGTCGACGGTGGATACATCACCTGGCTCAGGGATTTCGGTGGTGACACCAACAACTATCCAGTGCTTGTGAAAAAATATATCCAGGTCATTTTCGAATATGTCTTCGCGTCCAAATACAGCGCCATCCAGAGCGGTCCACGGAGCACGTTCCTTTACAACTTCAAGATGGCTTTTTTGTTTTAAGTTATTCATAGACACCTCACGAGCAGGCCTTATTGCCAACGATGCGTGACAGTATCTAAACACCTATAAACATTGGTCAATGCGGTTTATTTTCAAGTTACCATGAGTCAAAGTTATAAGTCGTCGGCTACCCTAGCGAGGCTCGATATCGTCGGCGCGCAGGCAATCCATCAACTGGTCTATGACCGCTGTTTTAGGCCGTCCAGCAGCGAGAAAAATGTAGTAAGCATCACTAGGTACAATGACGTGACTGGATACACGAACGAGCCGACCGGACGCCAGGTGGTTTTCCAACAGCCGCCCCCAACCCAATGCAATGCCGTGCCCCTGAACCGCAGCGAGAACTGCGTCGCCGTACATCGCGCAACGGAGGCTGAACTCCAGCTTGGGCGGTGTATACCCCAGAGCCCGAAACCAGGTATTCCACGTCATCCAACCCTCCAGCGTTGCGTCCGTGTCAATGAGCTGGTTATGGGCAATCTCCTCCAGTGAGGTCGGTGGACAATGCCGAGCGAGCCACGACGGAGAACACACCGGGAAAATCTCCTCATCGAACAGAAAAACTGCTGTGCCATCATCCCACTTGCCGTGACCGAAGCGGACCGAAAGGTCGGCATCACGATCCGAGGGTGTGGTGAGTCGCAAACGGAGTTTCGGTAACTGCTCTCTCAGAAGATGTAAACGCGGCATGATTCGCAGGTTTGAGAAATCAGCAGTACTGGCCAGTGCGATAGCCTCCTCGCCTTGCCCTTCCGCATATTTGTCGAACACGCCGGCAATACTCTGCATTGACTCAGACATCGCGCCGTAAAGAGCAATGCCCTCTGTTGTCAATTGATTGGAACGGTGCAGGCGATAGAAAAGCTGAGCGCCGAAAGTATCTTCAAGAAACTTTACGTGTTTGCTAACCGCCGCCTGGGTGACGCCCAGCTCCTGTGCCGCAATAGTGAAACTGCCGTTTCGAGCAACCGCCTCAAATGCCACAAGCGCGTTCATCGACGGGATGATCCGGCGATATCCCTTATGTTGTCGAGTTTTCAACGGCTGATTCATTTTGACTCCCACTGATACTATGCCAAACCGGCGCCTGCAATCAGCCGGCGCCGGTAACGTGGGCATTGTAAAGGTGCCTCCTCTACATCAAGCAGGATCACGGCCAGACGCTATCACTTCCCGGACATGACGGCCCATTGATTGATCAGCTTGGTGTTGGCGTCCCACCATTTTTGTACGGCTTGTTCCATGCTCATCCCATCATTGATAGACAGGTTGATGGCCGTGATGTCATCGAGCGGTACAAAGACGCTTGCGATAGCTTCCCGGGCCCGAGCGTTGTCGTTGGAAAAGCCTTTCTTGGCGATCCAGTAATAGCTTTGCGGCGCAGGGAATACACCTTTTGGATCTTCCAGGTAGCGGACCTTGAATTTCATGTCCATCCAGGACGGCTGCCACAACATGGTAACAATGGGGGCCTTGCGTTCAATGGCCGATTGCAATTGGGCAACCATTGCGGCGGTGCTGCCGTCAACCAGGGTGTACTGCAAGTTGTACTGTTTGATGGCGTCAGCGGTCTGCTGCATGAGGCCGGCACCCGATTCGATACCAATGATCTTTCCACCGACCTGATCCTTGATTGAGTTCAACTCCTCAATCGACTTGATCGGCATGTAGTCGGGTACCACAATCCCCTGGTGCAAGCCGTGGGAAGCAACCGAGACCTTTTCGAGACGCTGGTAGTTTTTCTTCCAATAGTCGGCGGTAATGTTATTGATGTGCGAAACCATCAAGTCGACATCCCCCCTCGCGAGTGCAGCGAAGCCAATCCCCCAATCCGGAAAGGTCGTCAGCTCGACAGTAAATCCTTGTTTTTCCAGAAATTTCTGGGTAATTTCGGAGATTGGCATAACATCTTCCCAAGGAAGCGAACCAATCTTGATAGTTGTTTTTTCCGCTGCGTGGCTAAAGGAAGCGAACAGACACATCAGTGAAACGGCCAGGACCTTCAACAGCTTATGCATAGTTTGACCCTTTTTTTGTGCATGAAATATAAGCGCAGATTCTTCTGCAGCTATTGGTTTCGATATGGCGTTGCTGTCCCTACCTGCTCCAGGTGGGGCCACGTCCCTGTGTGGTTGCCCCTCCTACAACTTGGGGCACACCTGGCAAGTCGAACCGATCTCGCCAGAATCATGGTTTGCGCATGCGACAGACTCAGCTGCTGCCTAATGCGGCTCTCTGAGAATGATTCACTCCACTAACGGCGAGCTGGGCATGCGCGGTCAGCGGCAAGGAATGTGAAAGGCCACAGCCCCCGTTCTCTGAGCCACTTGGTTCAAGCCAAGGTTGGCTGAACTCGAAATCCAGGCGCCTGAGAAATTTTTCGTGCAAGGTTGCGCAAAGCGCGCGTAAAGGAAGGATGAAGCTTTTCGTTATCGTCACTGGGCACCCTCTTTTTGTTATTGGAGTTAGGCCACACGTTGAACACCAATTAGACGGACACAACTTGTGATGGAGATCCGATTGGTGTCGATTGCATCACTTCTTAAAGTGGGACATTAAGCCTTTTCCACGGCGTACTTATATTCACAGGAAGCGACGAAATTCCGATATTGCTCGGTACTTATCGCTAGCGCTTCATCGCTCAGACTCTCCAGTCCACACAGAAAGAAGCCAGGTTGATAGAGCATCTCAACTCGGAAGGCCAGCACCTCAAACGGACTGGTTAACTCGTCAAGCGTGCGACCATAGCGGCCGCCTTTTTGATAATCAGAGGCCTTGGAATAAGTGGAGACGGCAATGCACAAGGTCTTGCCCGCAACCGCCCTGCCACCGCCATAGGCCCAGCCAGCGGCGAAGACATCGTCGATCCACTGCTTGAGCAATGGCGTGCAGTTGTACCATTGCATCGGAAACTGCAAGACGATGCGATCATGCGCCTCAATCAATCGCTGCTCGGCAACGATGTCGATCTTGCCACTTGGGTATCGCCCATACAGATCAATCACGGTCACACCCGCGAGGCTTTCGATGGCCTTGCACCAGGTGGCGTTGATACGTGAGCTGGACAAGTCCGGGTGCGCCACGACTACCAATGTGTTCGCCAAAACTGACCTCCTCGTGCCCAACGGTCGCCGAGCTTTTCAACCTGGATAATGGTGACGGCCGCGTGAGGACCATCGAGTGGTAAAACTTACTTGATATACCAACCCCAAGGATCCCGACTCACATAGGCGGTGACCTGCTTGGTTTCGAGGTAATTATCCAGGCCCCACTTGCCGAGCTCACGGCCGATGCCGGATTGCTTGTAGCCTCCCCATGGCGCTTCGGTGAAGGTCGGCTGAGAGCAGTTGATCCAGACAATGCCCGCACGCAGCGCCGCTGAAACCCGATCAGCGCGGGCGTCATCTTTTGTCATCACCGCAGCAGCCAGGCCGTAACGGCTATCATTGGCCAGACTCAACGCTTCGCTTTCAGTGGAGAAACGACGAACGCAGACCACCGGGCCGAAGATCTCTTCCTTCCAGGCATGGCTGTCCAGCGGCACCTCGGTGAGGATGGTCGGTTGGAAGAAATACCCTTGGCGTAGCTCCTCAGGCCTACGGCCGCCAGCAACCAGTTGCACCCCATCCTCCTGAGCACGCGCCACAGCAGCAATGACCTGTTCATGCTGCTGTTTGGACACCAACGGCCCGAGAAGAATGCCGTCCTCCAGACCATCACCTATGGTGATCTTGTTTGCTTCCTCGATCAGGCGCGCCAGTAGCTTGTCGTAAACGCCATCCTGCACCAGCACTCTCGATGTAGCTGAGCAGACCTGCCCCTGGTTCCAGAAAATGCCGAACATGATCCATTCGACGGCGCCCTCGATGTCGGCATCGTCAAATACAATCAGTGGCGACTTGCCCCCCAGTTCAAGGCTTATGCGTTTGATGTCCTTCGCCGCCTCGGCCATGATGTGCGAGCCGATGCGACCTGACCCTGTGAACGCCAACTTATCCACCTGCGGATGGCTAACTAACGCCTGACCGGCTTCACCGCCGAGGCCAGTTACGATGTTCAGCACGCCTGCCGGCAGCTCCGCTTCCTGTGCGATTGCAGCCAGTTCCAATGCGGTCAGTGAAGTGTTTTCGGCGGGTTTGAGCACGATGGTACAACCAGCTGCCAAAGCCGGAGCGACCTTCCAGGACGCCATCAACAGCGGGTAGTTCCACGGGATGATCCCGCCGACTACGCCGACCGCCTCCCTGCGGACCTTCGTGCGGAAGCGGTCATCGGAGATAGCAAGATCTGCAACACTGGTGTCGTCGAGTTGCTCGGCAAGGCCTGCGTAATACTCAAAGCAACCAGCGGCGTCACCGATGTCCCAGCGCGCCTCAGGCAGCGGCTTGCCATTGTCCAAAACCTCAAGACGCGCCAGCGCCTCGGATCGCTCGCGGATCAGCTCAGCAATGCGTCGCAAATAGGCGCCACGCTGGGCGCCTGTAGTGTTCGGCCAGCCGTCCTTGTCAAATGCCCGGCGAGCTGCTCTGACGGCCAGGTCGACGTCTTCAGCAGTGCCTTTGGGGATGGCATGAATGACTTGCTCGGTGGCTGGGTTGATAACGTCCAGGCTGCCTTTATTGACCGGATCGGTCCATTCACCGTCGATGTACAATTGAGTACGCATGCTCTCTCCAAATCTTTCTTGTCTATGAACAACCGCTACTGTTTTTCGAGCCAGCATTGATCAGTGTTTAAGAAAGCGTGCCGGAATTGTCCCGCGGCACACCCGGTCAATGATCAACGCAAGGATCACAATGGCGAGGCTTGCGCGCACGCCCAAACCAAACTCCATGCGGCTCAATCCACGAGTCACCTCAGAACCAAGCCCGCCAGCCCCGACCAGCCCCGCCAGCACTACCATCCCCAAGGACAACAGAACGCATTGGTTGACGCCGACCAGCAGGGTCGGCAATGCCGAAGGCAGTTCGATCTTCCAAAGGATTTCCCGTGGGCTTGCGCCGATCGCGGCGCCGAGCTCAAGTCGATTCGCTGGGATCTGGCTCATCGCTAAAATGGTCAGGCGAATCATTGGCGGGATGCCGAAGATGATGGTGGCCAGCAAGGCTGGTACCGCGCCCAGTCCGAACAGCACCACCGCTGGCACCAGGTAGACCCACGGCGGCATGGTCTGCATGACATCCAGAATCGGTCGCGAGAAGATCTTCAGTCGCTCGCTACGTGACAACAGCACACCTAAAACCATGCCGATCGACAGCGAAAACGCCACGGCGATAATGATCAGCGCAATCGTATGCACTGCCGGAGCCCACATCCCCAGCGCAAAGCAGCAGGCAAGACCAATGAGGGTCATTAGCCCTACCCGCCAACCCGCGACCAGCACACAGATTAAGGAAAGGCAGCCAATGACTACTTCCGGCGAGCCAAGGGAGAGCAGAGTGACAATGCCACCAATCAGTACATCAAAGAACTGCGCAATGGCCATGAAACCGTCATGGAAATTGCTGTTCAGGTAGCTTAGAAATGGTGCAACTATAGAGCCGGGAGAGATGCTGAAGTCCATCACACTGCTCCTTTTTCAGTGGTGCATACGGCCTGGGAGATGCGGTCGAGAATGATCGTCAGCACCACGATGGCGATACCTGCATTGACGGCCAGATCGATCTTCAGGGTTCGCACAGCCTCATAAATGGTCTGCCCCAACCCGCCAGACCCCGCGATGCCGGCAATCACGACCATGCCAAAGCTCAACATCAGACTCTGGTTGATCCCCGCCAGGATCGAAGGAATAGCGAATGGCAGACGAATCTTCAAAACCTGCGACACGGGTTTCATGCCCACGGCCGAGCCCAGTTCACAATACTGCGCCGGCGTCATGAAAATGCCATGTGCGGTAAGACGTAAAGCGGGTGGAATCGCCACCAGGCAAGTCGCCCAGATTGCTGTCGCGGATCCATATCCAAGTAAGGCGATACCCGGCAACAAGAAGATGTACGGCGGCATAGTCTGGATGAAGTCCAGCACAAGCTCGGCACTGTGCTTCCACCTCGCCGACAGCCCCACCAGCACACCCAGCGGAATAGCGATCAACAGTGCAAGCAAGGTTGAGCTGAACACCAGCGTGAGCGTGGCTATGGTCTCGGTCCACAAGCCCATGGCTTGGCACAACCAAAGGCCCGCCGCGGCGGTAATTGCGAACAACACACCATTCACTCGCCAGCCGATCAGAGCCACGACCAGGACCACCACCCACCATGGGGCGAACATCAACAGGGTATTAAGCGCACCATAGGCAGCTTCCATACCCGTGCTCATCGCTCCGAAGAACCCAGACGCCTCATCGATCAGCCAAGCCAGAGACGTATCGACGATGGCGTCGAATGCCTCGATGATTGTATTCATACTCTCCTCCCAAAACCCGTTCTAGGCTTCATGACTCAAGCCAGATCGAGGCCGCGAACGGCCCTGAGCAATGTTTCACGGCACACGGTGCCGACGATCTGGCCATCCTGCTTGATGGCAACCACGTCTTCGCGTTTATCCACGGCTACATCGATCAGGGTCTCGAGATCGTCATCGATGTCGACACTGGCCAGAGCGTCCAGCGAACGCCCACCAAACTGAGTGAGGTCATGACCGTCGATACGCTTGAGCATTGAGCGCGCCTTGAGCAGCTTCAGCCGAGAAATACCTTCCATGAAACTGGCGACGTACTCGTCAGCCGGGTTGAGCACCACTTCTTCCGGGGTACCGATCTGGATCATCTGGCCCTCTTTCATGATTGCGATGCGATCACCGATACGAATGGCTTCGTCGATATCATGAGTAATGAAAATGGTGGTCTTGCGTAGCTCAGTGGAGAGCTTTTTGAATTCGATCTGCAGTTGCTTGCGGATTAACGGATCGAGCGCACTGAACGGCTCGTCCATCAACAACACATCAGGATCGGCGACCAATGCTCGCGCGATGCCTACGCGTTGTTGCATGCCTCCGGAGAGTTCCTGTGGGTATCGATTAGCCCAATTGCCCAGGCCAACCTTGTCCAGTGCTTCCTGACTCTTGCGCACGCCATCGGATTTATTGATGCCTTGCACTTCAAGCGGCAGCATCACGTTTTCAAGCACCGTGCGATAAGGCAACAGAGCAACGTTCTGAAATACCATTCCCATTTTCCGGGAACGCAGGTCTCTCAGGTCGCCAGCCCCCATCTTGCAGATGTCTTGGCCATGGATCAGTACCTCACCACAGGTAGGTGCGATCAGTCGGTTGAAATGCCGAATCAATGTCGATTTGCCGCTACCCGACAAGCCGATGATGCAGAAAGTCTCACCCTGCTGCACGGTAAAGGTCGCATCTGCGACCGCTACGACTGAGCCGTGTTGCTTCAGTAACGCATCCTTGCCTTCGGTAAAGCGCTTCGCGGCGTCTATTGCCACAGGGCTCTGATTGCCGAATATTTTCCAAACGCCGCGACACTCCACGATTGGGGCTGCGACTGCTTGAGTAGGTTGAGTAATCATGTTCATAGGCCTATCCGGAAGCTGATTATTGTTTTTCGGCCGAGCGCCATCAGTTGCGTCAACCGGGCATCGTCTATTGCCTGACATCTGCGCCCACTTTCCGGCGAGCTCCCCGTTTATCCTTCCACCAGGTATCAATCGCCCGTTTCTTTTTACCGACAAACGAGGGGGCCTAGCGTGTCGTCCCAGACCATCGCGCCGACTTAAATTTTCTCATCGGCGCTCACGAGGCTGAAAAACCATAGAAAATCAGTACTGCAAGCAATCTTCAGACAACGCAAAGAGTGGTCTCTGGATGACTGCAAGGAACCGATTTTCAGTGCTCCAGCCCTCCGAATTAGCCATTGAGAAGCGGCTGAAGAACGGCTTTGAGTACAGTCGCTTCCTGCTCGGTGATGCGCCGTTGCGGTTTGCGCAAATTACCGGTGCCGAAGCCCCGCAGGTGTGCCGCATACAGCACAGACGGGATGTAGTTGGTGGTCTGAACCAGCAGCAACGACGGCAACATACGGTTCCACAGGGCGAATGCGTCGTCGTAGCGCTTTTCCTGAACCAGGTTGTACAGATCCACCGATTCGCGGGGCATGTAGTTGGCAGCGCCCCAGATGGCGCCCTTTGTGCCCGCCAGAAAGGCGTACAAAGTGAGGGTGTCGCCACCGTTCAACACCCCGCCTCCACTTTGAAGGTACTGCTGCTGAACGGTGAAATCGCCGCTGCTGTCCTTAATATAGTTAAAGTTTTTTAACTGCTGCAGACGACTGAGGAGCTGCGGAGAAATCGATATCTGAGTAGCGTATGGAATGTTGTAGCCGATAATGTCGATATTTACGGCTGCGTCGATCTCGCTATAAAACTCGAACAGACCATCCTCATCGGTCGGACCTTCCAGGTACGGCGGCAGAATCATGAGCGCATCGGCGCCTATGCTCTCGGCATGTTTGGATCGGCGCACGACTTCATCGATATTCAATGCCGAGGTTTGGCAGATGACGTTGACACGACCGTTGATGCGCTTGATGCCCACTTCATAAAGTTTGTTGCATTCGGCTTCGGTCAAATAGGGGTGTTGACCGGTACCCGCACCGAGTACCAGACCATGTACACCCGCCTCGATGTATTGGTCGATGAGATTCTCGAACGCGGCGTAATCGATCTCGCCGCGGTCGTTAAAAGTGGTTTGCATCGCAAGGTTGATGCCGGCCAGATTTGCCATTGCAAGTTCTCCTGTTTTTAAATTTCTTGTCCAGCTTCTTTGAAGCGACGTCCGGTGACGAACTTCACACCCAACGACGTAATGATTTCCGGATAAGCTCGTGAGGGAGCCTTACGGCGCTTGAGGATTTCGATGGTGGTGGAGTTCATGCCTGAGGCGAGTTCGGCCAGAGCCTTCCCGAATGCAGTGCCGCGGGACACGCCCGTACCGTTGCAGATACCCGTACCGTAAACATTTTCGGCCAGTTCACCCCAGATCATTCCGCCATTCTGGGACAGGGTCAGCAGCCCCCCCCAGCTGGACTCGAACCCCATGGAGGCGAGTTCTGGATAGCGCCTGTCGAAAGACACCTGCTGCTGCAGGCTTGCCTGATGCACATCATCGGTCGTGGTTTTGTACTTCTTGGCGTATGAATAAACGTTGCGAAAGATCAGTCGATTGTCGTTGGTTCGGCGGACTGTAGTACCAAAGCTGTTTGCCGGAATAAGCCCGAACGGACCAGCTCCGCAGCCCGCGAGCTCCTTCTCGGTCAGCTGACGCGTCATACTGGCAAATGTGTAGACCGGGATTGCCGAGTTCTTGTAAAAACCGAAGTTGGTCAGGTAGCCCGATGCGCAAATGATCACTTTATTCGCTTTGATCACGGCGTTCCGGGTTTCGAACACATGGTGCGGCTTGCCGAATTTGGCAGACGTAATAATGGTGTTCTCGTGAATCCTGACGTTTTTTGGAAGTGCGCGCGCCGCATTCATCAAGTATTTGGCCGGCTGAAGAAGCACAGTACCGGGGTGATGCAAGCCTTTGATGTAATGCTTGCTACCGGTCAGCTCGCGCATCCCCTCGGACTCGACCCAGCTGTACTTCTGCCCCATAACGTCAAGGGCTTTGGAGAAATGTACGAGGTCAGCCACGCCGTGCTGGGTTGCCGCACTGTGATATTTGCCCTGAGGATCCCAGTCGCAATCCACACCTGCTTCAACCGCACTCTTCATGTATGAGGTGCCTTCCAGGTTGACGTGAAGTTCTTCCCGGTTGCCTTGTAAATCTTCGACAAAGTCACGCTTACGGGGGTTGTGTGCCAGGTCAATGGCAAAGCCCATGCATCGACCGGACGCGTTGTTGCCAATTCGACCGGCATCCACCAACAGCACTTGGGCATTGGGATTGAGTTCGGCGTAGCGACGTGCAGCATGCAACCCCATCCAGCCCGCACCAATCACCAGGCATTCACATGTCACATTTGTGGTGAGCGGATTGAGCGGCAGTTCCACTCCGCTAGCCAGGTACCAACCTGAATCGGTCGGTTCAACCTGAGGCGGCGTCACGTCGATGCGTTTATCAGATGAAGAAGCCACTTGTGTATCTCCTGAAATAAGAAAACCGTCGTATCGACATCTGTTTAATCGAACTTTCGATTCGAGTAGGCAATTTTATTGAGCCCCACTCTGTACAGAGCCTTTTCTTTTTATACACTTACACCAAGCGCTTTATTTCAGGTCTAGAACTTCAGCGCCATTCTTGATTTTGTTTAAGCCTTAGGCTGCGCCTGACAAATTATGGATGCACGAACCCACAACCCTGATAAAGGGACGTTTCAAACGTTACTTATTACCTCTGCAACTTGTTGATACGACAAATGATCAGTAGGTCGGTGGAGCTATCACCCAGAGAATCTTAACTTCTGTGTCGCCGGTATTGACCCAGCAGTACGATTCACGAACTATTCGAAAACTATCACCCGCTTTCAGGCTGTACTTATTCCTGCCCAACCAGATATCGAATTGCCCACTGATAACGTAGAGCTCTTCCTCTGTATTACGCGGCGTCGCTGGCGGGCGAACTGCACCTATCGCAAAGCTGGTGAGAAACATTTCGAACATCCCACCTATATCCGGCGACAGCAGTTCTTCGGTAATACCATCGAGAAATCCGCCTAAGCGTCGACGACTATCGGCACGTACAACACGCCCCATCTCTGCGGCTGGCTTGCTATCGGCGGTAAAAAACCAACCCAGGGTCACACCCAGTACCGTTGCAAGTTTTTTTAAATCTGTAATGGAAATCTCGGTGTTTCCGCGCTCTAGCTGACTGAGGAAGCTGGGCGATCTACCTGTTGCCAATGCAAGCTCGACAAGTGTCTTACCACGTGCTTTACGGAGCTTGCGAATTTCATTGCCCCAAGCGATGCGGTCCCCAGGCGTTTCCATCCCAAGATCCATTTTCGCTATGCCAGCGACATCATTCACCTTCAGACCCTCATCTCAACCCTGCAATTACCGTCTGTAATTTTTCTCTCAAAAAACTTTATGACCTGATTATGCATCCTGAAAAAATTAATGCACTAAATTTTTTATTAGAGCGAAGCATTGATCGATAGTCCCGTTCAATGGGCATGCTTCAGATAGGGCCATTGCTGTCGACGCAGGTCGAACGGGCCACGAAGGAATTACGTGAGATGCCCGCTTCGAGGACAGCGCGAATCGAGGGATTGCCAGGTCTCTTTAGCGAACGATACGCGGACCTGTGGGAAGCGACTTCCACACCTGCCCTCGACCCTATTGTGCGTCGAGGCAGTACATCCACTTTGGAGATTTGAAGAGACGAGGATAGAGCGCGTGAGATGAGTCAACTCTCCGAACAGCCCCAGACTGCCAGCGTTACTGACCCTTTACACCAAAATGAAATAGCGGTTGCCCCAAGCAATCTGTTAGAAGGCTGGCGGTGCAATAACCCAAATGACAACGGCATCGATCTCACCGGGGTTTTCCCAGCGATACGGTTCATTGGCGATGCGAAAACTGTCTCCTGCACTCAGACTGAAAGGATGCTCACCTATCCAGAGATTGAGCTGTCCAGAAACCAGAAAACCCTCTTCTTCAGTCCCGCGGGTGCTCTTGGCTTCGAAGGTGGCACCGGGACCAATCGTACTGAGGAACATTTCGAACGCGCCTCCGATAGAGGGTGATAACGATTCCTCCGTCAGCCCGCCGGCCACCGAACCCAACCGTCGACGACCACCTGCACGAACCACTCTCCCGGTCTCTGCCGCTGGCTGCTCATTTGCCATGAAGAACCAATCCAATGGCACCCCAAGAGTAAGTGCGATGCGCTTCAGATCGGAAATTGGAATTTCAGCACGACCACGTTCTAGCTGGCTTATGAAACTGATCGACCGGCCAGTGGCCAAGGAAATTTCGGCCAAGGTCTTTGAGCGAGCTTTGCGCAATTTGCGAATTTCTTCGCCCAACGCAACGCGATCCCTAGTGGAATCAAAATCGCCATCACCTGAATCAGCGTTGTCGATCGGCATTTACTTTCCCTCTGGCCGTAGAGCATATTTAGGCAAAAAATTTTGCCCATCATTGTCCTTGAATAAAAAAAAAACACTATTTTTTTGGTTGAGCATGTGAAGTATTTGGCAAACACATGATGGAGTCATTTCTCCGTCCTGTTGATAGCGAACCCAGAGCACTACGTCGTGATGGTCCGCTTGCGGATTGCCCGAGACCGTCGCAGCGTTTCAGGCCCAGACTGAGGCGTTATTTAGTCTGATCAAGCCAGAGAATACCGGCTGCTGTTCCCATCACTGTGTTCGATGCCGTGCTGACGGTTGTTGAGTGAGCACTTGAAACAAGCGTTGTGAGCGCTGGCCGCATCCTGAATGTTCTGGCTCGACCGCCAACGAAAGCAGCACCTCGCCCAGTGTTCTAACGTGAGGGCTTGCCGCCATAGACGGCAGACCGCCGAACGAAAGCCACCCAGACGACGTGGTGGGCAAGTTGAGTCAGGCTTGGCTGCAAATGGGTGCGAACGTTGTTTATGACATCGATTTGTGCCTGAGGCTCACCGCCGGTGATTGAAACTATGACAGGTGATGAATGATCGCCTTCCAGGCCCGGGTCTCTGGCATCAACCTCGATTGGCCAGTCAGGTGTTTCAAGCTCAAGCAGCACTCGTTGCTCCTCAACCGGTATTGAAGCGGCGCGCCCGTAGTCAGCAACCCATTGTGTAACTGCCGGATGGTCATGGCGGATCATCCGCCCGCATTGGCTGTGCGCGGCGAACACTGGATCGGCGCCACCATAGGTCAAGCAGTCCACCACACCCGGTTGCTGTCCTGCGGTTTGTTCCGTAACGCTGATGGGCCGTTGTTGCTCGTCGAACTCGGTATGAGGCTGACTGCCCCACGTATTCCAGAAGGAACAGGGCAACCCTGCCTAACCAGCAACCCCAACTGCCACCCGGTATCAACACTGTCTGTCAGCCACGCATGACCTTTCAAGCCATAGAGAGTTGTCAGGTTCGGCATCGGCGCCGCGCCCTCAAGCGTGGATCCCAGGATTGAGTCAAACGTCCCGCCACATCGAAGCGTTGCCGAGTGATGCGCGGATCGATGACCGACAGCATGAGTGTCGCAGTTTGGGGGTGAGCCTTCACGGCGTTGACGGTCCATAGCTTTCACTGGCGAAAGACTGGCCCTTTTGGAGCCGGACCGTAACTGTAAGAAGTAACAGGTCGGCGCCTTTGAAATCGTCTTCGCATGCAGGCCCGCTCCCGCACTTGACCGCGCCGAACAAAAGATAGGTGCTCGCCACCGATCTACTATGGGCTTGCTCGCGTAGAGGCCGGCACATTCAATGAAGATGCCACCCGCCCCACCGCCTTCGCGAGCCAATCGAACCGTCGCACCGCCGCCCCCATAGCTTTTGATCTTCAGTGAACAACACTTCTGCGCTCTCCATGTTTCGCCCGTGGTGCCGGTGCTGCGGTTCCCTGATCAATCTGCGCCATGCTCAAGTGCGCCGTTTCCCTCAAGAAGAACGAGCAAACCGCCACAATCGCCAGCGCCACCGAACCGTATACGGCAACGCCGAGTGCATTGTGATCGGTGGCAATCAGGATCGCCGTGGCCACGCTCGACGCCGTACCGCCGCCCAGTGCAGCGCCGATCTGGTAGGCCGCGGACATCCCCGAATAGCGCATTTCCCTGGGGAACTGTTCCGCGAGAAACGCGGGGATCGGTCCCTGGGTCGCGCCCATGAACGCACCCACTGCGATATAGGCCAAGGTTGAAACAAGCAGGCTCTTCATGCCAACCAACGGGAAGAAGGTAAAGAACCCGATGGCCATGATGATTGCGCCGAGGATCATAACCTTGCGTCGGCCGATCCGGTCGGACAGCAGGGCAAACAGCGGCGCGGTCACCACAATTGCCACGGACAACGAAAAGTCGAAGAGCAGTGCGTCCGTGCTGCCGTAGCCGAGTTGGGTGGCATACGACAAAAAGAACGTACTGCCGATGTAGGCGATGGTCACGTAGCCAAACGCGATCCCGGTGCACAGCAGCATTTCCCTGGGGCGCGCCCGCAGTGCCGCGACCAGCGGAATGCGTGCCTGTGTCTTGTGTTCGACGGGTTGCGCCACGGGCTTTTGTAGCCGCGCATAGAGCCCGATCAACACCAGCACACCGCCCAGCCAGAACGGAATGCGCCAGGCGAAATCGGCGAGGTTATCGTTGGAGACGACACTGACGACGCCGAACACGGCCGCGCCGAGGATGCCGCCGATGCCGATGCCCATGCTGGTGAAACTGCCCCACAGCCCTCGTCGACCGGGGGGCGCCGATTCGATGCCGAACAGCGCCGCCCCGCCCCATTCGCCGCCGGCCGCGAAACCTTGAATCAGTCGCAACAGCACCAGCAGTGCCGGCGCTGCCAGGCCTATCGACGAGTAGCCCGGAAGGCAACCGATCAACAAGGTGCTCAGCCCCATCAGCAACAAGGTGATCACCAGCATTTTCTGCCGACCGATCCTGTCACCGTAGTGCCCGAACACCATACCGCCCAACGGACGGGCAAAAAAGCCCGCGCCAAAGGCGCCGAAGGCAAACAGCGTGGCGGTGAGCGGGTCCATCTGCGGGAAGAACACCTTGGGAAACACCAGCGCCGCCGCCGTGCCGTAGATAACGAAGTCATAGAACTCCAGCGCGGTGCCCATGCCGGAGACGAAGAACGCTCTGAGGGCGGATTGCGAACCCGCCGTGGAGTTTCCGTTACTAGCCATATCGAGTGCTCTTTTTGTTGTTATGGAGGACGTCGGTTCAGAAACGCTGGAAGCCGTTGCGGGCCAGCAGCATCGGGTTGCCGGCGGCGTATTCGAGGACGCCGTGTTCGCTGTCGATACCGATGGTCAGCAGGGTTTCCCAACGCTCGGTGGCCGGCATGCTCAGGTCCGGATGGAAACAGATCGGCGCATCGTCGCCGGCGGCACCGCACATGGCCGCTGCCCGGCGATTCAGGTCTCCATGGATCATGTCGAGCCGCGCCGCATTGACATGGGCCAGGCGTGCGTAGGTGGTCGACGCGTCCGGCGTTCGCTCGCCAAGGCTCAGTGTCGCGTCGAGGAAGTGGTTGGTGTGGGTGATCCATCCGTCTTCGCCAGGCAGCACCACGGCGGTGCCGGCGGCGGACATTTCAATGCTCGCCGCACGGGGCGATGCATCGCTGCGGGAGAACACGGTTAGCACCGTCGAGGCACTGACCCGCGCCGATCGCGCCAGGGCAATGGCCTCTTCAACACTGCTGGCCTCTTCCAGGATCCGCCGGGCAATCGCGTGCACCGGCACCCCGACAACGGCGTTATCGCTGGCGTGGTGGAGGATGTTGAAATGCAGCCCGATGCCTGCGCTGTTAACGCCGATCTTGCCGAGCATGCCGAACTCGGTGAACAGCTTGACGGTCATGCCGGAGCCGTTCGTCAGTTGCAGCAGCATGCCGTGGGGCACCAGTGAATCGTGCCAGTCCCAGGTCTGGATGGTTTTAGGTGCATCAGGCCCCGACGGTGCGAAGACCGCCGTCGAGCATTCGCCTTCGAGCGATGCCGGCATCACCGCGAGGATTTCCGTGCGGGCGTTCAGGCTCGCCAGTTGCCACAGGGGAATCCCGGTGCCTTCGGCCGTGGCCACCAGTTCCTGGGCCAGGCAAGGGCTCCAGTCTGTGAGTGCTTGCAGGCTGGCTTCGCCGATCGAGCGAACCTGTTCGGGCGCAACACCGACCTGATTGAAAAAATCGAGATAGAGCGCCACCGTCTTGCCGATTTGAGCCGCCCAGGTTTCGCCGATTTGCTGGCCTCGAATCTGTGGGTTGTGGGTGTCGGTGACGAAGCAATGCAGTTTCACGAGCGGTGTTCCTTTTTTACGTTGGTATTGAACGTGTAGGAGCGGGCTTGCCCGCGAAGAGGCAATCAGCTTCAACATCGAAGCCAGCTGACACACCGCTTTCGCGAGCAAGCTCGCTCCTACAGTTTTTTGCTCTGTGGGGATCAGGGATTGCGGGCGTAGATCTCGCGGCCGGCGAACCAGGTCTGCAGCACCCAGGTATCGCGCAGGGCTTCGGGCTTGACGGCAAAGACATCGCGGTCAAGGACGATCATATCGGCCTGCTTGCCCGGCTTGAGCGAACCGATCCGGTCCTCGAGGCGCAGGGTGCGGGCCGCGTTGAGGGTGTAGGCCTGGAACATGGTCTGGCGGTCGATGTCTTCGGCGCCGTTGAGCACACCTTTCGGGCCTTTGCGGCTGACCGCCTGGTAGATCGCCTTCCACGGATCCGGCGTGGTGATCGGCCAGTCGCTGGCGCCGGCAATGGTCGCGCCATTCTTGAGCAGCGAGCGGGCCGGGTACGAATACATGAAGGCCATGGCGCTGACATAGGGTTTGACCAGGTCCATGCTCGACTCATCGGCCATGGCCCAATACAACTGAATCGAGGCAATCACGTTGAGTGTCTTGAAGCGGGCGAACTCCTTCGGATTGACCATTTGCAGGTGCGTGATGGAGTGCGGGATGCCACTGTGCCGATCCTTGCGCGCCTGCTCGATGCCGTTGAGTGACTCGCGCACCGCGCGGTCGCCAATCGCGTGGATGTGCACCAGCCAGCCGCGGGCGTCGGCGGCGCTGACCAGCTCGCCGAAGTGCGCGGGGTCGATCAGCAGCTCGCCGGACTTTTTCGAGTTCTTGTAGGGTTCCAGCATGGCGGCGCTTTGTGCCGGGACTTCCGCCACGCCATCGGCAAACACCTTGATCCCCGGCAGGGTCAGGTTGGGCACGCCGAGAAACTGCTGACGAACCTTGTCCAGTTCATCGAGATCGGCCGGCGTGGCTTTCGAATCGGCCATCAGCAGCGCGGCCACATGAGCAGTCAGCTCGCCGCGCTCGGCCAGCGCCTTGTAGATCGGCAGTACACCCACCGACTGATTGTTCACATCGCCGCCAGGGATTTCGTTGGCAATCGGGTCCATCCAGCCGGTGATGCCCAGGCTCTTGTAGTAGTCCAGTGCTGCGCGCGCGCCCGCCATTAACTCTTCGGTGGTCGGGGGTGGAAGCAGCGCCTGCACTGGATACAGGCCGGCATCGACCAGGAAGCCATTGGGCTGTCCATCCTCGTGATGACCGATCGTGGCCTGCTCTTCGTCCTTCAGCGCCTTGACCCGCGCGGCATCGACCCCGGCTCGCTGGAGCATGGCCCGGTTGGCCCAGCCCGTGTGCAGGTCCCAGCCCAGAAAGAGAATCGGCATTTCCGCCCATTCGCCCTGATTGAAACGCTGCTCAAGGGCCTCGATCTGGCTCCAGTAAATCGATGGCAAGCCGCCGACACTGAGGACGTCACCGCGTTTGGCCTTGCCGTCTTCGCGCCACTGACGCAGGCGCTTTTCCAGCTCGTCGAGGGGCAGCAACTCGCCGTCCAGGTTGGCCTGACGCAATTGCAGGCCCCCCTTCACCGTGTGCGAGTGCGAGTCGATAAACCCCGGCATCAACACCTTGCCGCCAAGGTCGACGATGCGCGTGCCCGGCTGTTTGAGGCGCAGCACCTGGGCATCGGAACCCACCGCCGCGACCCTGCCGTTCTCGACCGCGATGGCCTGCTGCAAAGTCTGGCCGGGTTCGGCGGTGTATACCCGGGCGTTGTGCAGGATGAGATCGACAGCGGCCATACTTTCCATCGAGGAACAGGCCAGAGCAAGCGACGCGGCCAGGGTCAGAAGCTGTTTCATGGGATAGCTCTTTATTTTTATTGGTCTGTAGCCAAGACTATCCACGCTAAATCGAGAACTGAATGCCTGCTCCCGCACAACTTCTGTGCCTATCAGGAATAGATAAATGGACAAAATGAGTGCCCTGACCATGTTCGTCGCCACCGCCGAACAGGGTAATTTCAGCCGCGCCGCCGACCTGCTCGGCAAAACCCCCTCCGCCCTGACCAAGGCCGTGGCCCAACTGGAGGAAGAACTCGGCACGCGCCTGTTCGACCGCACCACCCGGCGCATGGCGTTGACCGAAGCGGGCCGCATCTATCTGGAAGGCGCACGCCAGGCGCTGATGCAACTGCAACTGGCCACCGAGGACGTGGAGCAGTTGCAGCATGAACTGCGCGGCGACTTGCGGATCACCGCCCCGCCCTCCTTCGCGCCGGCATTTCTCAACCAGGTGTGCTGCCGTTTTTTGACCGCGCATCCGCAGGTCAAACTGGAAGTGGACCTGAGCGATAACTTCGAAGACCCGGTGGATGGCGGCTACGACCTCGCGCTGCGGGACGGCCCCATCGACTTGCCCGGCGTGATCGCACAGCCGCTGGTGGAAAACCAGATGTTGCTGTGTGCCAGCCCGGCTTACCTGGCGCGCAAGGGCGAGGACGTTTCACTGGAAAATTATCAGCAGCATGACTGGCTGATCTTCCGCCATCCGCTACTGAATCGTCACTTCTGGTGGGCCAAGCAAGGCGAGCAACGGATACGTCTGACCCAACCGACGCCGCGGGTGGCCAGTGATAACTACGACTTTCTCCTGGCCTGCCTGCTCGATGGCCAGGGCTTGCAGTTCATTCCGCAATGGAGCGCCGCGCCCTATCTGGCGCGCGGCGAGCTGGTCGAGCTGATGCCTCAGTACTGGCGCGAACCGAGCGCTTTCGGTCCATGGATCTATGTGCTGTACCTGGCTCACCGGCGCAATACGCGCAAGGTGAAAGTGTTCATCCAATACCTCAAGGCGCATTGGCAACAGCCCAACCCATGACCGTTCAGCGCGGCCGCAACACCAGCGCAAACTACTCGCCATGCCCGTTGACGTTGAGCTTGCGATAGAGGTTGCGCCGATGCACTTTCACCGTTTCCGGGGAGATGCCCATTTGCTGGGCGATGGCCTTGCTGGAAGAGCCCTGAAGGATCAGGCGCGCGGTTTCGATTTCCCGCAGGGTCAGGCGTGCATCGAAGCGATCGAGCAAGGTCGCCAGCCGGTGATTCGGCTTCCGGTCCTTCCAGCGGCAGTAAATCCAGGTGCCGGCGCATCGTCGCCAGCACCCAATCACGCACGCACAGCAGGCGACCCTGCTCCTCAAGGCTAAAGCGCGTCGAGTGACCAAGGGACAGGCCGAGCACGGCGCCGTCGACAATATGGGATTTCGCGCCAACCTGGCGGTGTCGCTGTCGGCCTTTGCCGTCGAAGCCATGGCCACCCTGCTCACCCTCCAGCCCCAGGCCGACTACCGAGCGAGTGTGGACGCGGATCTGGAGCAAGGTCAGGAACGGTCAATGATCACACACCACAAATCCCTGTTGGAGCGGGCTTGTTCCGGGCGGCGTTCCGACGATGGGGTCATCACATTCAACATCAATGTTGCCTGACATACCGCTAGTTTCGGTACGAAGGTAGTGATTCCGGCTTGCTCGCAGGCAAGTATTTCCAGCTCCTTGTAATAGCCTCGGTCGGCGACCACCGTTAAACGATTCAACACCGATCTCCTCACACGCCCAATCGACCATAATGCTGATCTACGCTCGGTCATTTCAAACAGAGCGCTCAGCCAAACATAAAACTTGCTCAATTCCTGAACTGTACATCGCAAGCGCTGTACTCCACAGTGCCGAGGTCATTATCCACAGAGTTACCCACCCTTTTTGTGGATAGCTTTAAGGGGAATTTGCGCACATAAAAAGCACAATTCAGAGCAACACTGAAGGATGCACAGGGAAGCTCCGTCAGTCATCGGTCATCGGGCAACCGCTGTCGCTCACCAGGTATATGCGAGCAAGGCAAAGGACTAGGAAGCAGCTTGCGAAGAACTCCGATCAACGCCGTCAAAACTTAGTGCGCCAGATTGAGTTCCTCAACCAAAACGTCGACCATGCGCACTGATTTTTGGGGACTTCATGTGGACGTAAATGTGGTGAGCAAACAGATGGGTGATCGCCAGACCCGATTCAAAAACCGCAGGCCCTCTTAAGACGGCGCAGTTAAAGTATCAATGGAGAAGCCAACAAATAGTACACGAATTGATCTGTATATCGGCGCTGATTGAAAATTAACTCCCTTCTCACAAACCGCTCTCACTCCGCCCTGCCACCCAGCAGAAACAGTAAAGACACTAACATCAGAATAACCCACACGAGCAGTTAGCTTGCTATAACGAGCAAAACGCTCTATGCAACAAGCTATTTGCCAACTGGCACCTGTGTATTGGCGGTGTAGCATTGAGTGAACAACATGACACCAACTACCACTACAAAAAAATAACTCAAAGAATGAAATAATGAAAATAATATCTTCTCACTTTGTTGCTGTTGGCTTACTTACACTCGGCACTCAGGCTTTCGCTGCACCGCTGCTACAGGAGTACAATTTCAAGCAGGACGTGAATGCAACAATAGGCCAAACAAACGCCTGGTTAGAGATCAGTAAATCTGCTTTCAAGCAAAATATCGAATTCGTAAAAGGCGGATTATCGAAAGGCAGTAGTTTGTGCGCTGTGATGAAAGCAGATGCTTATGGTCACGGTATTGCATTATTGATTCCGACGATCATGGAAGCGGGTATTAATTGCATCGGTATTGCGAGTAATGAAGAAGCGCGAATTGCCAGAAAAGAGGGCTACACAGGAAAAATAATTCGTGTTCGGCAAGCCACGGAGGGAGAAATCGTCAGCGCATTGCCTTATGACATTGAAGAGCTTATCGGCAATGCACAGGTAGCCCGAGCCATCAGCACGCTGGCAGAACACAATGGCAAGCCCATCAAAATTCATCTCGTTACCAATGCAGGCGCCATGAGCAGGAATGGCTTGGAGCTTGCCACCGAGCAGGGCAAAAAAGACGTACTGGAAATCACCTCAATGAAGGGACTGAAGGTCACCGGGATCATGACGCACTTCGCCGTCGAGGATAAGGCCTTCGTCATGGAAGCCTATGACAAGTTCATGTCGGAGCAGGACTGGATCATCAAGACAGCCCACTTGAACCGTGACGAAATCACCGTTCATTGTGCCAACTCGTTCGCAACGCTTGACGTCCCGGCAACACACTTGGACATGGTGCGTGTAGGAGGAGCCCTTTACGGCGATTTGATCGGCCGTGCCGAGCTGAAACGCGTCATGTCACTCAAAAGCAAGGTTGCTGCGGTCAACACCTATCCTGCCGGAAACACAGTGGGTTATGACCGCACCCTCACACTGACTCGAGACTCCAGGCTCGCCAACATCCCAGTAGGTTACTCAGATGGCTACCGCCGAGTGTTTACCAACAAGTCTTTTGTCGTCATCAATGGCGTGAAAGTGCCCACGGTCGGAAAAATCTCGATGAACACAGTTATGGTAGATGTGACCGACATAAAAAACGTCAAGCCCGGCGATACCGTAACGCTCTATGGCAAACAAGGCGATGCCGAGATTACACAAGCTGAATTGGAAGACATCAATAACGGTGCACTGCTCGCCGATGTTTACACCATGTGGGGCACCTCAAACATTCGAATACTGGTCGACTAAAGCAAGAGGCCCGTAGCATGTGATGAAAAGCCACCTCATCAGGGTGGCTTTTCATTGCGGAGTTGCACTGATCCGCCAGTTGGCCAAAAACCGCACCAGAGTTCAGTTGGCAACGGAGCTTCGGCCTGGGCAGCGGTCATGGTTTTTTCAGGACGTCTGTTCCGTCTTTCAGCTGGCGGCATTTTTATCCGATGCACGCTGCCTCGTTAGGGCATAAGCACCATCGCCACACAGCGCGATAGCAATCAGCACCGCCGTCCAGAATGCTGGGTACTCCCAGCCCCCGCCGGTACTGCTGAACAGCCAGCCATTACCCGAGTGCGCCCAGGTGGCACCCAACAAAACAGGAATGGCCGCCAAGGCCGCATAGCGAGTTTTAAAGCCCAGCACCAGCATTGCACCCGTGGTGACCTCAACTCCGAGAACCAGCCACGCCAACACACCCGGCAAGCCAATCGACTCAAAAAAACCTGAAGTACCTGACATTGTAAAAACGAAAACCTTTAAATACAGAGAGTGCGCCAGCAACGCAATACCAGCTGTCAGGCGAAGCAATAAAACACCATAGGAGATACCTTTATAATCGTCCATACAACTTCCAAAATAACACTGACAGTGCACGTTGCGCTGCCTTCCGAATATATTGTTGCGAGTAATCAGCAACCCTACAATCTGCAATTTAGCTATTACGGACTGCATATATGCACACTTGGGACTGGGACGATCTGCGCCTGATACTTGCCGTTGCCGAACACAAGTCTTTTGCCGCTGCCGGACGCGCACTTCATCTTAATCACACCACCGTGCTGCGGCGTATCAATGCGTTCGAAAAACTTCATGCATTTCGACTATTTGATCGCCTCTCGACCGGCTACACAATGACTGACGCCGGAGAAGAATTACTGCAGACAGCACAAATCATGAATATCGCCGTCAGCGAACTGTCCCGCAAACTCGAAGGCAAGGATCTGCGATTGGAGGGCATACTCCGCATTACCACCTGCGATACTTTAATGGCATCCATTTTACCGGAGGCACTTGGAGGATTCAGTGAACTCCATCCCGAGATATCACTTGAAGTCACCACCGGCAATTTCATCAGCGATTTGGCCCAACGGCATGCAGATGTAGCAATACGAACCAGTGACAGTCCTCCCGACGCATTGATCGGTAGGCGTATCGCCGATGTCGGGTTTGCCGTTTACGCTGCCAGGGGATTTTCTGAGCGTCATGGGGGCGTTGATCCAGCACACTTCAATCGATGGCTTGCCCCGGATCTCGCGCTTGGTCAAATGGATATTGCAAAATGGCTGCGTGCCAGCGTTCCTGCAACGTCCATTGTTTTCAAGGCCGACTCTTTGGTCACCCTTAGGCAAGCAGCACTGGGGGGCTTGGGAATAGCCGCACTTCCCTGCTATTTGGGAGATTCAACCCCCGGGCTAGAGCGGGTCCCGTTCGTAGGACTCAACGCCCTCAAAACGGGACTTTGGGTCCTCACCCATCAGGACCTGAGACATACCGCTCGGGTGCAGGCCTTCACCCGCTTTGTGAATGAAGCACTTCAACGTTCCTGGCCTGGACCGATAACCACATGACCATTGAGCAGAGTGACGTACTTCAGATGGGACGTAACCTTGCGTACCTTTCAATTGCGATTTTTCCGGACAGTTTTACTTTCTTTATTCATGGGAGTCTTGCCGGGGAGGCAATCCCTGGTTGTCACCAGTGCCGTAATCATTGCGCTGGTGACTGAGCTGCTCCTGTTTCTCACTCACAAATGGTGCTGGATCGGGTAAGTACCACCTGATCTCAACCGACTCAAACCAGAAACTGTTCAACTAACCGAACCCAGTAACTAGCCCCCGTCCCCAGGCAGTCATCGTTGAAGTCGTACCCAGGGTTATGCACCATGCACCCCCCCTCCCCATCACCATTACCGATAAAGAGATAGCTGCCAGGACAATGCTCAAGCATCACTGCAAAATCTTCACTGGCAGCAATAGGTGCCATGTCTTGAATCACCCCCTCTTCACCCAACCAATCAACAGCGACCTGACGGGCAAACGCAGTAAGCTGAGGATCATTGATCAAGGGTGGCAACGATTCTTCCCTATCAACCTCCACGCTGACACTAGCGCCGAAGCTAAGCGCCTGAGCTTGGGCAACCTGGACAATCCGCTTGAGAAGGTCGGCTCGAACGATAGGCTTCAAGGCGCGAACACATAGTTGGAGTACTGCATGCCCCGGAATGACATTGGGCGCCTCACCAGAATGAAAGGAGCCCACAGTGATCACCGCCGTCTCCAGAGGATCCGTATTGCGCGACACAATACTCTGCAGCGCCATGACAATTGCCCCTCCAGTAAGTATGGGGTCAATGGCTTTGTGTGGCATTCCACCATGCCCCCCCCTACCATCAATTCGAATTTCCACAGTATCGGTGGAGGCCATGAACGGCCCGGCCCGAAAACCCAACTTCCCTACTGGCAACCCAGGCATGTTGTGCATGCCGAACAACGCATTACAGGGAAATCGCTCCAGGAGACCATCATCCAGCATTTTCTGCGCGCCCCCATCGCTTTCTTCGGCGGGCTGAAAGATGACCACCAGCGTACCGTTGAACTGCCGGCAGTTGGCTAGGTGCTGCGCGGCAGCCAGCAGCATTGCAGTATGGCCGTCATGACCGCAGGCATGCATGGCGCCTGGATGCTGGCTCGCATACGGCAATCCGGTCTGCTCCAGAATGGGCAACGCATCCATATCTGCCCGAATACCAATGACCTTACTTCCACAACCTTGCTGCAAACGCCCTACGACACCAGTCCCCCCAAAGCCACGATGCACCTCAAATCCCCACGACTCGAGCTTGGCAGCAACCAGATCTGAGGTTTTGAACTCCTTAAGGCTGAGCTCCGGGTAAGCATGAAGCTGGCGGCGCAACTCAATCATTTCAGCTTCAATGGCACGGATACCCGGCAGCATGGGTCGAACAGTCATGGAATTCACCTGTTTCATGTAAGGGAGGCTCGCCTGCAAAGGGCGAGGATATAAAGCTCATCAACGTTAAGTGCTGCAAACTCTGCTCAATCACAGGCAGGCAGCTGCATTGTCTAGGGAGTCGTGAAGCGCATCATGACGCGCCCACCTCGAGCGAGTTTGTAGCGCGCATTGGCAAATACCCACGCCGTCGCTGGTTGATCTGGGAGGTACGTTTCGCGCCTGCTATGCACGGCCAACAATACTTCTTGCAGCAAGTCCTCGATTTCACTTGGTTGACGCTGAAGTCTATTACGCAGAAATCTACGCGCATGAACACTTAGCTCCGACAAAAACGTGAGATAGGCTTTGTCGTTTCCGCCCAGGCCTGCGAGGAACAATGCTTGTAGGTGAATCTCTCGGCTGCGCAAGGCTTCATCATGTGTAGTTCGTTCCATCGTCAACTCTGGTTACGCGGAGGTCGAATATTGTTGATCAACTGGTTAGATTTGAATGCTTTGAGATAACTCCAATTGCTCATGGCTCTTCCGAATTGACCTCGTTTTTAGGCGAGGAGATACATCCGAAACGCGATGCGATTCAGTTTGCTCAATGTGCCCTCAGTATCAATAACTCAGGGTTCCCACTGAGCAGGAAAAACTATTAATAATCAGCAGCGCTTGATGTATTCAACTTAAGTACGGAAGCTATCCACCAGATACTTGAGTCGACTGGCTTGTTGCTCAAGGTCATCACAGGCGAGCAAGGTGGCCTGGAGATTCTCCACGCCTTCCTGGTTGAGGGATTTGATCTCGGTGATGTCCATATTCAGCGAGTCGATTACAGCGGTCTGCTCTTCAGTAGCAGTGGCTACAGACTGATTTATGCCATCAATTTCGCCAATACGCTGAGTAACGCTCCCTAGTCGCTCGCCAGCCTGGTTGGCGATAACCACACCTTCATGGCTATAGCGCTCGCTTTCGCTCATGGTGCAAACCGCCTCACGGGCGCCGACCTGAAGCTCCTCAATCATCGTATGGATTTCTTGTGCCGATGTCTGAGTGCGGTAGGCAAGACTGCGTACTTCATCCGCCACCACAGCGAAACCGCGACCTGCCTCGCCCGCCCGCGCAGCCTCGATAGCGGCATTGAGCGCTAGCAGGTTGGTCTGTTCGGAAATGCCCTTGATCACTTCAAGGATCCGACCAATGCTCACCGTCTTACCATTCAGCGTCTCTATGTTGCTGCAGGATGCACGAATTTTTCCTGACAACTCGTTCATGGCGTTGATCGTCTGTGCTACCACTTGCCGGCCACCCTCAGCCTGAAGGCGTGCATCTGACGCCTGAAGTGAGGCATCACCGGCATTACACGCGATTTCCTGAGCGGCTGCACCCAGCTCGTTGATCGCTGCTGCAATGCTGTTGGTGCGATTGGCCTGTTCGTCAGAGTTTGCTATGGATGAGCTGGAGGCAAGCATCACTCGCTTTGCCACTTCGTTGACTTGTTCGGTCGCTGATGAGACTTCGCGTATTGAATGTTGGATTCGCTCCACGAAAAGGTTGAAGTCGCAGGCCAATTCTCCAAACTCATCTTGAGAATGCACGGCCAAACGTCGGGTCAGGTCCCCCTTCCCCTGGGCTATATCGCGCATGGCTTTGCCCATTAACCTCAGAGGTTGCATCAGTACGCGGATTAGCATGCCCAATAGAAGTAGCGTGATTAGCACGGCTATCAGAGTGGCGCAAATAGCTGAAGCGCGAAAATCACCTAACGCCTCGTAGGCTTTTTTCTTGTCGATGGACAAGCCGATATACCAGTTGACCGAGGGCAGTCCCTTGACCGGAGAGAACATCAAAATATAAGGAACACCCGCCAGCTCAGTCTCACTGAAATGGGTGCTGATAGTGGGCGTGTCTTGCGGATAGATATCGACAAGTTTTTTCATCACCAGGTCTTTATCCGGGTGGGCAAGTATCTTGCCGTCGGCACTGACCAAGAAGGCATAACCGATGCCGCCCAGATCGAGCGAACTGACAATTTTCGCCAGGGTATCCAAGGTCAGGTCACCACCGACCACACCGAAAGGTTGGTTTCCATGGTGAACCGGAGTAGCGATGGTCATCATCAACTGGCCAGTGGATGCATCCAGGTACGGCTCAGTCAAAGTCGTACCACCATCTGCCATCGCATCCTTGTACCAAGGCCGGGTACGCGGGTCATAATCGGCGGGCAATTCGTCTTTTGGTCGCATCGCAAAGCTGCCGTCGATACCGCCAAGATAGGTGAAGTTAAATGTTGAAAGCAGCGTCTTCTGTTCCAGTAGGCGCACCACACTGTCCGGCGTATTGTCGTTGGCAACAGTCTGAGCGATGCTGTCTATCAGCAAAACACGTCCAGACAGCCAAGCCTGGACATTGCTTGCAGCAATTTTGCTCATCCCCTCAAGGTGGCTTTCGAGGTTTGTACGTATAGCGTCGCGCTGAAAATAATCGTTGTACAGTGTGAATAATGAGAATGCTGCAATGACTACGAGCGATGCGGCGAGCAGAACTTTGTGGCTGAACCTTAAGTGGACAGTCATTGGCAATTTACCCGAGATTAAAAATTTCTGTTTTTATTATTTAACTCCAACGGCAGTCTTTAAGACCTGCGCCAGCTCATCTCATGCGTAGCCCGTATCTTTTACACTGCACCGCTAGTCGTGGTGTGTGGACGAATGCTTAACAACAGCCAATTCAGGGTAGGCAACCAGTTTGTCGATACACAGGTCCTCATTCTCCAACCAAACTTCCGTAAGCGCACGATAGTGCTTCATATCTGTACAGTGCATACGCAGGCTGTAGTCGAACGGACCACTGATAAGATGGCATTCCAAGACCTGAGGACAGCTATCTACACATGCTTCGAAGGCTTTTTGTGCAGTGCGCCGATTCTGGCTCGATATAGCGACCAATACCTGTAGTGACAATCCCGGTGAGACCTTTTGCACATCGATAAACGCACCATAACCGCGAATCACCCCTAGCCTCTCCAACTTGCGTACGCGTTCTTGGCAGGGGCTTGCGGTCAGGTGCACAAGTGTTGCTAGTTTCTGGTACGTGATGCGCCCGTCATGGCGTAATACGTCAATGATAGCCTCATCAATACGCCCCAATGCTCGTGAAAAATCGGGATTTTTTTCCTTCCTTTTCATTGTTAACTCTATTCACTTCAGTCCATTAGACAGAAACTGTTGAAGGCGCTCGCTGCGCGGATTATCCAGAATCTCTGCCCCTCCCTGCTCCTCGACTCGGCCTTGATGCAGAAACAGTAACTGGCTCGACACCTTGCGGGCAAAGCTCATTTCGTGGGTCACCATGATCATGGTCCGGCCTTCTTCGGCCAGGCCCTGAATCACCTTTAGTACTTCGCCCACCAGTTCCGGATCCAGCGCCGACGTCGGTTCGTCGAACAGCAGTACCTCCGGCTCCATCGCTAATGCTCGTGCAATCGCCACTCGCTGTTGCTGACCGCCAGAGAGAAATGCTGGAAACTGCTCCGCAACACGCGCTGGCAGCCCCACCTTGTCCAGATAACGTCGGGCACGATCTTCAGCATCTTTTTTGCTGACACCCAGCACCCGGCGCGGGGCCATCGTGATGTTTTCCAGAACGGTCATGTGGCCCCACAGATTGAAGTGCTGGAAGACCATGGCCAGACGGGTGCGCAGCCTTTGCAACTCAACGGCATCGGCCACCTGCATGCCATGATGTTTTTTGACCATGCGAATCTGCTTGCCGTCCAAGCTCATGGCTCCGTCATTGGGTGTTTCGAGAAAGTTGATGCAGCGCAGGAAGGTGCTTTTGCCTGACCCACTGGCGCCGATCAAGCTGACCACATCACCGGTTTTGGCTTTCAGAGATACGCCCTTGAGTACTTCGTGGTTACCGTAACTCTTGTGCAGTTCTTCAACAGTCAATTTGTACATGTGCGCAATCATCCTCTAAGGGAAAATGTGGCGTCGCTGTGCAGCTGTGACAGCCGGCGACAAAGCCCGAGGCCTAATGAGCGGCCATATGGAGTACCAAGCCCTAATGAGCCGGACCAAGGAAAGCCAACCAACGGCGCTCGGCGATGCGAAATAGTCCGACAAGCGCGAAGGTAACCATCAGGTAAATCAGCGCAGTAATACCGAACGATTGAAAGGTCAGAAAGGTCGCCGAGTTGGCGTCGCGAGCAACTTTCAGAATGTCCGGGACGGTTGCAGTGAAGGCCACAGTGGTCGAATGCAGCATCAAAATTACTTCGTTGCTGTAGTACGGCAACGAGCGGCGTAACGCCGATGGCATTATCACGTAGGCATAGAGCCTCCAACCCGTCAGGCCATAGGCCTTCGCAGCTTCAACTTCGCCATGGGCCATGTTGCGAATTGCTCCGGCGAAAATCTCCGTGGTGTAAGCGCAGGTGTTCAGCGCAAACGCAAGGACGGTGCAGTTCATCGCGTCGCGAAAGAATGCATCGAGCACCGGTTGTGCACGAACTGCAGCCAGGCTGTAGATCCCGGTGTAGCAGATCAGCAACTGGATATAGAGCGGCGTTCCCCGAAACAGGTAGGTGTAGAACTGTACGGGCCAGCGTAGGTAACACTTGGATGAAACCCGGGCAATGGACAACGGGATCGACACCAAAAAGCCGATGAAGATTGAGGCACTGAGCAACCACAAGGTCATGGCCAGCCCCGTGATCTGGTGGCCGTCGCTATAGAGAAAAGGCTTCCAGTAATCTTGCAAGAGTTCGATCATCGTACAGCCTCCCGGGAACCTGCCGCATAACGCCGTTCCAACCAACGCAGGACATAGTTTGAAGTACTGGTAATCACCAAATAAATAAGCGCTGCCAAGACCAGAAAATAGAACAATTGATAGGTGCTTTTACCAGCGTCCTGGGCTGCCTTTACCAAGTCAGCAAGGCCTATGATCGACACCAGTGCAGTGGCTTTGAGGATGACCATCCAGTTATTGCCAATACCCGGTAAAGCAAAACGCATCATTTGCGGGAAGACCACAAAGCGAAAGCGCTGAGTGCGACTTAAACCATAGGCGGTGGCCGCTGCCACCTGTCCACGGGGCACAGCTAGCATCGCCCCGCGAAAGGTCTCAGTGAAATAGGCCCCGTAGATAAACCCCAGCGTGATGATCCCGGCAACAAACGGATTGATCTCTATGTATTCCCAATCCAGTGCCTGCGTGATCCCGGTCAACCAGGTTTGCAGGCTGTAAAAGATCAGTAGCATCAGCACTAGGTCCGGCACCCCGCGAATCAGGGTAGTGTAGAGCTGTGCTGGGATTCGCAGGAGTTTGACACTGGAAAGTTTGGCACTGGCCCCGATAAGACCAAGCAGCACGCTCAACAGCAGCGAGAGTATTGACAACTTGACGGTCATCCAGGCGCCCTCCAGCAACAGAGGACCGAACCCTTTCATGCTGTATGTGGGGAGCCCAAGGGCCTGCAACAGTATTTCGAACATAATTCAGGAACCTATCGCGATAATAAAGCGCCCGCCCCGAGGACGGGCACCGGGGCCTTACTTGCCGCTATAGAGATTCAGATCACCGAAATGTTTTTTCTGGATTAAGTCATAGGTACCGTCATCGTGTAACGCTTGGATGCCCTTATCCAAAAAGGCCTTGAGGTCTTTGTTACCTTTAGAGATACCAATAGCTGTTTTGGCTGGCAGTAACTCGCTGTCAACGGGCTTACTGACTTCATAACCAGTGCCTTGGGGGGAATTCAAAAAACCCAGCTGCGCTTGCAGCATGTCCTGGATCGCCGCATCGAGGCGACCGGAAACCAGGTCGTAATAAGCCTGATCCTGGTTCTGATAGGCCTGAGTTTTGACACCAGCCTTATCTAGAACCGCTTTGGCATAGGCTTCCTGGATACTTCCTTGCAAATAGCCTACGGTCTTACCCTTAAGGGAAGTAACCTCTTCGCTCAGACCAGAATTTTTCTTGAACACGTAAGAGGTTGCGCCGGAGAACAGCTCATTTGAGAAGTCGATGACTTTCTCGCGGGCAGGGGTCACCGTCATGGAGGAGAGAATGCCGTCAAACTTGTTGGCCTTCAGGCCAGGAATCGTGCCGTCGAAATCGCTCTCGACCCATGTGCACTTGACCTTCAATTTGGCACAGATCGCATTCCCCAGATCGATATCAAATCCCGTAAGACTGCCATCTGCGGCTTTAGACTCGAATGGTGCGTAAGAAGCATCAACGCCAAAACGCAGTTCTTTGTACTCCTTGGCCAACGCTACATTCGCGCAAAGAGGAAAAAGTGTAAATACGAAGAGCTTTCGAAGCGAAATCATATGAGAATCCCTAGATGTTGTAGTTTGATTTAAGGGCAGTTAACAATTTGACGGCTTTGACCATGTTTTTTTGGCAACTACTGTTCGGACATAAATCCTCAATAGTCGTACTTTACTGCTACCCGCCGACTGACGGACTACTGACAAACACTTCCCAAACACTTAGCAATAAAAATCCCGCTGCACCTCCATTTTTTTAAACATTCAAGAATTTTACATCCAGTCACGACAGGTATTTCACGGCCTCGTACTGGCTACGGAAATAGTACGCCGATGATCAGCTCAGCCAAATATGGCAAACAGATCAATATCATGAGCAAAACGCTTGCAACAGAGAGCAATTTGCTTGACTGAAAAACCATTTCGTAAAGCCAAACGAAGAAATAGAAACAGGGGATAGGCGGTCTCTATTGTTCCCGAGGGCGTAGCCTCCGCAAGGAACGTGTAGGCAAGCTCTACTCCTGCACGGTTGGCCCCTTCAATGAAGCCTCCCACTTGATGGTTTGCCCCCGAGAACGCATGTGCGATTTCATGTCCTCGATAGTGTTCGAATGCCGCAAGCGTCGTCAGTCCGGCGAATTCTGTAGCATAGGTATTTGTCTCATGGATAAATCCTGCTACTGCCAAACGGATTTTCGAGTCATTGGAAGTCAATGGTGTTACCTCTGTAAAAGATGTGCGCTTAGCGATTGACCTGTTTGGGATCAAAGCTCAATGAGATGAGCGTGCTAACCAAGAGACTACCCGGGATGAACAAGATAGCGGGAGACGAGCTATGGAGTGTGTCGAGAATCCAGCCGATCAAATAAGGACTCACGAACGGAACAGTAAATAATTCCGCACGCACAAACATCCACTTCCATCCTGCGTAACCGCCCACTTGATGGAGATGTCCCATGATCCAGATAGATAACGGACTACCTATAAGGTCAGCAAGCGGGATGACCGTCAGGAAGAAGGCGGTAATCTTTGCCCGATGATGACTGGGAAACCGGTACGTCAGATAGAGGATGACGCCAGGATAAAACCCTGCCTCGACCCAAAAAAAACACAATGTGTATAACTGACAAGGAGCGATGACCATGAGCGCGGAAAGCAATCCGCATGACACCATGATGCGAGCGCATCCACACCCGTACCTCGATCCCACGCATGATGAGGTTGCTCGGCACCTCAAACAGCATATAACCGATGAGAAAAAGCCCAGCGCCCAACCCGTAGGCGGCTTCGCTGAACTGCAAGTCAGTCAGCATATTCAGTTTTGCAATACCAATATTGATGCGGTCCAGGTACGCAACAACATAACAGACCATTAATAATGGAATGAAATGCAACCCTGCGGCATAGGGCATTGGCATTGACTGCTTCGGTAGGGGGTGGTGTGCAACGCTGGAGGCTGCGGCTGTTCTCTGGCTCATGGATAAGGGTCATTGTTTTTATAGTTTTATAAGGTTGATTAGTCGACCCAAAGCCATTTCGGGCGGGCGCTTCTTGCGATCAGTGAATATTCAGCAGGACAGGTCCTTCGCACGAGCCTGGAAGCTCACGTGTTCCTCCGGTGGCACCAACGACCCGCCCGTCGCCCAGATCAAATGCGTCGCGTCACTGATGTCGAGGTTGTTGTCACGCAGATATTTTTGCCCTTCGGATGTATGTTCCAGCCAACTTGGACCACCGATACCCGCTGCAGCGGAGGGCTCGAGCGAAACGTCAAGGGCGTGCTTCGTCTCGAGCAGTTGAGCGTAAAGTTGTTCGTCGCTGATGGTGAACACCCCGGCCAGCTGCGCAGCCATCAAAGGGCTTACGAAGCAAGAGGCTTGCCCGACTGCTAACCCATCGGCTTCTGTGCGATTGTCCAGGCCGATGTCGTAAACCGAAACCGGTTGCTCATTTCCGGCTGCCAATTGAACGAGCATACAAGGCGAAGCGACCGGTTCTGCAAAGAAACAATGCACGTTCGGCCCATACAACGCTTTCAGGCCATAGGTGATGCCCCCAGGAGCCCCCCCCACACCGCAAGGGATGTAGACGAACAAAGGGTGGGCGGCATCAACTGTGCGACCGGCTTCGGCCAATTGCTCGGCCAAATGCCCAGCACAGGCTGCATAGCCGAGGAACAGCAGGCTGGAGCGTTCATCATCAACGAAATGGCAGCGCGGTGTACTCAAGGCTTCCAAGCGCCCAGAGGCGACCGCTTGGGCATAATCGCCTTCGTGCTCAACCACGCGTACGCCGCGATTCCTAAGGCGGTCTTTCTTCCAAAGCTTGGCGTCGGTAGACATGTGAACCACTGCTTCAAACCCGAGGGCTGCGGCGATGACGCCGATGCTCAGCCCCAGATTGCCAGTGCTGCCGACTGCAACCACGTGCTTGGAAAACAATTCTCGAGCGGGCAGCGAGGCAAGAATGCGCCGGTCGCCGAGCTCCCCTAGCAAACCGTGCTCGATAGCGATGGATTCGGCGTGTGTCAGTATTTCATGGATACCACCGCGCGCTTTGATGGACCCTGCAACAGGCAACTCATCGTCACGTTTGATGAACCATTTACCTTGACTACATCCCAGGTTCTTTTGCAACTCGTCCGCAGGCATCAGTCGGGACTCGATCTGCCCGCCAGTGCTCTCAAGCTCGGGAAACAGCATCGCCATCAAAGGTTCGCATTGTTTGAGTCGTACTTGTGCGGAGGTGATCTGATCTGCTGATGGGGCGTCTTCGGGCAGGGGCTGCCCTACATTGGGATTGAGCCACAGAAGTGGTTCTCTCAATTGTAGTTTTTCTAATAAGTCAGTAGGTTTGAGCGCGAAGGTCATTGCGGTTGGCCTTTTTGTTGTAGATTCTGGCTGTTGAGCAAAATACTAGAACCGTTGACGTCGCAAAAACAACGTTATTTTTTAATGACTTCATTAGCCGGGCTAATATCTATGCACCTCTATTCTTCCATCCTTGGTGCGCTGAAATGCTTCGAAATGGCTGGGCGGCAGCTGAGCTTTACCAAGGCCGCTCAAGCGCTCAACCTGACCCAAAGCGCGGTTAGCCAGCAAATTCGTCAACTGGAAGACCGCCTCGGCTATCCGTTGTTCGTGCGTCAGGCACGGGGTATACAGTTGACTAGCAAAGGTCTGGTGCTCTTCGATACCACCTCGAAAGCATTTCTCGATATCGACCAGACGCTTCAGCAACTCAGTCTGTCGAATACACCATTGCAGGTAAGCTGCTTACCGTCACTAGCGTTGCAGTGGTTGTTGCCGCGTTTGACTGAGTTTCATTTCCAGCAACCAGACGTCTCGGTGCGCCTGAAAGCCGAATTTCAGATACTGAACCAACATGCGATGAACATCGACGATATCGATGTGGCCATCCGTTACGACCCGACCCATTACAGCCAAATACAAGCTGACATCATCCTTGATGAGTATCTTATTGCCGTGGCGAGCCCCGAGTACCTTGCACAGCATCCATCCTTCGCAAACGGCGAAAACCTGAATAGCGTCACACTGCTACACGACGCGGCACCGTGGATGGGAGCCCCCGAATTTGTCGAATGGCGCACGTGGTTAGAAGCGGCCCGCCCCGAGTGGATTGAGCAAATGGACGGGCTGCAATTCAATCTTTCCAGTCTTGCCATCACAGCGGCATTAAATCATCAGGGGGTAGCAATGGGCCGTACCGCCCTGATTTACGATGAGCTCAAAAGCAAGCGTCTCGTCAATGTATTCGGGACCTATGTGAAGGCGCCCGCCCGTTATGTGCTGTTGTCCCGTCAGCCGAAAGACCCACGCGTTATGGCTTTTACATCGTGGCTCAAAGCCGAGTGCAAGCGTTTCGATGGGCTAAGGAAGCTACTGCAATCAGCATGACAGGGATCCTTATCGTTCGAATCCCGCCTGTCGAGTGAACCGAGACTAACGGATTGAACTCAGCCTGAAACCGGCTATCGTCACAGTGGATGCCATGGCATCGACAGGTAAAACATCTGCCTTTCCGGACCCGATTTGGCAACGCAGATCCGACAGGCATAAGCAGGAAGGTCGCGCGAATTACCCTGGGAGATCTGCAGGTTTGCCATTGTGCTACCGAGCGTCGAGAGGCGACGGGATGAGCCTGCAGAAGTCAGCCGAGGCCGTAGTAAGTGGCGAGTAACCACGCCACCAAGGGCCGAACAGGTTATGCCGCCAGTAGGCGCCAGAGTCTCGTTGAATACCGAAATGCAGAAATTTCTCCCAGAGAAGACTGTTACCCGAGTCCCGGACAGAATCCGAGGACGACGGCTGACAGCGCACAGGTATCGGCGGTGTCTGTGACGTGGACGAACGCGGAGCCGGACACGCTGATGGCGCGGGTGCTTGCACCGGCCAACCTCAAGCGTGCGTATCAGCGCGTGGTCAGCACAAGGGTGCGCCGGGTGCCGATGGCCGGACGGTCGACGAATTGGCGGGCTACGTGAAACAGTATTGGCCGACCCTCAAGGCTCGGTTGCTGGCCGGCGAGTATCACCCGCAAGGTGTACGTGCCGTCGAAATCCCCAAGCCCAAAGGCGGGACAAGACAGCTGGGCATTCCCAGCGTCGTGGATCGCCTGATCCAACAGGCGCTGCTGCAACAGCTCACGCCGATCTTTGATCCGCTGTTCTCGGATTACAGCTACGGTTTTCGTCCGGGCAGAAGCGCCCACCAAGCCATCGAAACAGCCCGTGCCCATGTGGCGGCGGGTCACCGCTGGTGCGTGGAACTCGATCTGGAGAAGTTCTTCGATCGGGTCAACCACGATGTATTGATGGCCTATGTGCAGCGTCAAGTTGAAGACAAACGGGTGCTCAGGCTCATTCGCCGTTATCTCGAGGCAGGCGTGATGTCGGGCGGGATCGCCAGCCGACGGCAGGAAGGGACGCCGCAAGGCGGCCCGCTCTCGCCGTTGCTGTCGAACATCCTGCTCAACGAACTCGACCAAGAGCTGACACGGCGCGGCCATCGTTTCGTGCGTTATGCCGATGACGCGAACATTTGTGTGCGTAGTCAGCGGGCTGGCGAACGAGTGATGGCAAGCGTCGAGCGGTTCTTGAGGCAGCGTCTGAAACTGACGCTGAATCGGGAAAAGAGCCGCGTGGCACGGCCTTGGGTCTGTGACTATCTAGGTTACGGGATGAGCTGGCATCAACAACCGAGGTTAAGAGTAGCGACGATGAGTCTGGGTCGCTTACGCGACCGACTCAGAGACCTGCTGCGCGGAGCGCGGGGCCACAAGATGGCGAACGTCATCGAGCGGATTAACCCCGTACTGCGCGGCTGGGCTGGCTACTTCAAACTCAGTCAGAGCAAGCGACCCCTTGAAGAACTGGACGGCTGTCCAATCGGGTGATTTGCGAAGTGCAGCGATCAAACCAAACAAATTGTTGAATGGCTGTCCTGGCTTTACCCCTCGTAGTAAATCCGAGGCATTGAAAACCACCACTGTATCTGACAGGCCACAACGATAGACCGACCAAGCTTTCTAACGGCAAGCACCGGAAGTCGTACCCCATCGCGAAACCGGTGTGATTCTTGGCGTAATGAGCCCAAAGGGGCAAGGAATCCACGCGCTCAGTGAGCGAGCAGATTTTGTAAGAGTTTTGGAGCTGTCTGTTCATTCAGTGACGATCTTGGCGAGATGCCCTGCGTGACTATCCTTTATCCAAAGCCCTTCAAAGCCCAAGTCGTCCAGGAATGCCTGCAACCGGGCGCCTTTGTTGCCAGTGTCTCGATGAGTCACGGCATCAACGCCAACGTCGTGCGAAAATGGTTGCCGCTTTACCGCGATCAACAGCTCACGGACTTGCCCGCTTTCTTGCCGGTGAAGCTGGAACAAAACATTCAGAACGAAAGTCCGTCAGCATCGAGTTTCCGCATCTACTTGTCGCTCATTGCTCGCAAAGTGGGCACGATAAGACCCATTTCGTCCAGTTGAAATATCAAATCTTCCGTCGTACGCGAACACCTATTAGTCGGCGATCCCAAACAGAGAAAAGTGTTCGTTGCCCCTAAGTGACTGACTCTCCCCACCTCCCCTGCCCTAGTCGCACGGAACACCGTTTCGTGCCGCCGCTGTCGGATTGAGCCGTTGGTTTGAGCCGTTGGTTTGAAGCTCTTACCGCAGCAATTCGCGGCTTACGAAGCATCAAAAATCCTCACGAGCGGCGCTTGTAGATGTTTTTTATTGATGTTAGATTGATTACATCGAAGATCGAAATGTAACAATAATGGTAATTCGATAATCTTCAGGAGCACTGCCAATGAACACCTACGGATAACCAGTTTTGCGTTCGACCTGAGGCCCACCCAGCCTTCAGGGCTTCAAAAATAAAAAAAGACAAGCATCAGAAGCGTTTTTTCTGACGATGACTTGTGTCCCTCAGTGTGCGTTTGCACCACTGCCGTTATCTGATTTTCATTCGGAATAACGAGGAAACTTGCGATGACTCGTATGCATCTTGGCAGCTCCTGCTCTACTCCCAAATTTCGCATTCACCTGGCCTTTCTGTGTTTTGGCTTGCTACTTCAACCGACTGTCTTCGCCAGCAATGCGACTGATACTTTGGTCATCGGCAAAACCGTGGATCCATTGACTATTGACCCAGCTGTCACATTTGATACTAATGATTGGACGATTACCTATCCAGCCTATCAAAAGCTGATGCGTTATCAAGAGAAAGACGGCAAGGGCCTGACCAGCATTGAGGGTGACCTCGCACAAAGCTGGACCACAAGCGCAGATGGATTGATTTGGGAGTTCAAGCTAAAACCCGGCAATAAGTTCGACGACGGTGCTGCAGTCGACGCTGACGCGGTGAAGTTCTCGTTCGACCGCCTGATGAGACTCAAACGCGGTCCTTCGGGAGCTTTTCCCGACGATATGCAGGTCAATGTGGTTGACCCGATGACCGTACGTTTCACTTTGAGCAAACCCTACGCACCATTCGTCTTTACGTTGGCTACCAACGGTGCGGGCATCGTCAATCCCAACATATCAAGCAAGGGAGATGCTGATGCTTATCTCTCAAACCACACCGCTGGATCCGGTCCGTTTCGCCTGGCTGAATGGAAAAAAGGACAAAGTTTGACCATGCTGCCGAACAGCCATTTCGCAGGGCCAAAGCCCGTATTGAACAAGGTGGTGATCAGAATCATCGGCGAAAGCTCGGTACGTCGCCTACAACTTGAACATGACGACCTCGACATTGTTGAGAACATGCCGGAAGACCAGCTCGATGGAATGCAAGGCAAGCCCGGAGTAACGGTTTTTCGCGCACTGTCTCAACAAGTGTCCTATCTGTACCTGAACAACGGAATAGCACCGTTAAGCAACCCGGATGTGCGCCGTGCAATCGTCAGTGCGATCGATTATGAGGGCATCGTCAGTGGCATTCTTAAAAACAAGTCCCAGCGTCTGACCCAACCTATACCGACGGGTATGTGGGGCAACGATCCAAGCATCATCGCGGTAACCCAGGATTTAATCTCGGCTAAAGCCGCATTGGCCAAGAGCGGGCAATCCGTCAAAACGCTGACCTTCATGTACTCCGACAAGGATCCAACCTGGGAGACGATTGGCCTGACAATACAAGCCAATCTGGCCGAATTGGGCATCAACTTACGCTTGGAAAAACTGGCCAATGCACCCATGCGTGAGCGGCTCGACAAAGGCGACTTCGACATTTCCATCGGCTATTGGACCCCGGATTTCTCCGATCCTTTCATGTATATGAATTACTGGTTCGACTCCAGTAAAAATGGCTTGGCCGGCAACCGCTCCTTCTATCACAACGCAAAAGTCGATGAACTGATCCGCAAGTCTGCATCGCTCAGCGATGTGGAGGAACGCACGCGCCTGTATCAGCAAGCACAAAAAATCGTTATCGACGAGGCAGCCTACGCCTATTTGTACCAGAAGAATTATTCAATGGCGATGCGCGACTCAGTCAAGGGGTTCGTGTTCAACCCAATGCTTGAGCAGGTGTTCAACATCGGCAGCATCAGTAAGTAACTCTGCGTTTCCGGGAGCGCTGCGCTCCCCACCTACGACTATATTTTTATGAGGTCCACATGGGCTTTCTTACGTTGCTGCGCAAACGCCTGACAGGTTTGCTGTTGGTGTTAATCGGCGTCTCGTTGATAACTTTTTGCATCTCACATTTGATACCGGGAGATCCGGCAAGACTGATTGCCGGCGATCGGGCCAGCGAAGCCGTCATAGAAAGCATCCGACATCAACTCGGTCTGGATTTACCCATCTACGAACAGTACGGCCGCTATATGCTTGAGCTATTCAGCGGGGATCTCGGCACCTCAATCCGTACCGGTCGACCGGTGTTAGAGGATTTGCAAGTTTATTTCCCAGCGACTCTGGAACTGGCCCTGACCGCACTGCTGTTGTCGATCCTGATCGGCATTCCTTTAGGAGTATTGTCCGCTGTTTATCGTAATCGCTGGATCGATCAAGTGGCGCGGGCAATCTCCATCATTGGGATTTCGACGCCGACCTTTTGGCTTGCTCTCGGTCTAATCATGCTCTTCTACGGGCATCTCGGCTGGTTGCCCAGTGGTAGCCGAATTGACCCCGAATTCACGCCACCGCCGACCATAAGCGGCTTCTACCTTATTGATTCCTTGCTCGCAGGTGACTGGGCGCTGTTTGCCAATACCTGGCTGCATCTTCTATTGCCCGCAATAACGCTGGCATTGGTAAACCTTGGCGTTATTGCGCGGCAGATCCGTTCGGCAATGCTCGAACAACTCGACGAAGACTATATCCGCACCGCGCGTGCTTATGGGTTATCACGGCGAACAGTCATTCTTCGCCACGCCTTGCCTAATGCCATGATCCCAACAGTAACGGTCATCGGCCTAACTTTAGGCGACCTTTTATATGGTGCCGTACTGACTGAAACAGTATTTGCATGGCCGGGAATGGGTGCCTACGTGGTCGATGCGATTCAGGCCTTGGACTTTCCCGCAGTCATGGGCTTCGCGATTTTAGTGTCACTGGTCTATGTGCTAGTCAATCTACTCGTCGACGTGCTGTACGGCTTGATCGACCCACGTATCCGCGAGGTAAGCTGAGATGTCCGTAATCCCCACGTTTCTTATCTACCTACAATCCGGCCGGCAACGCCACAACGAACGTCTGAAGTACACCTTGCATCGGCTGCGGCAAAACCCGTTGGCTATGATCGGCCTGAGCATCGCATTATTGGTACTGTTCTGCGTGCTGTTTGCGCCATGGCTGGCGCCATTCAATCCGAATGCCATGAGTTTGGCTGAACGCCTGCAAGCGCCTTCCCTGAAGCATTGGTTTGGCACCGATGAGATCGGACGTGACCTGCTCAGCCGCGTGCTTTATGGCAGCCGACAATCCGTTGGAGTCGGTCTTTTCGTGGCCTTTGTTGCCGGAATCTCTGGTGCCCTGCTTGGCTGCATGTCCGGACTTGTCGGCGGCAAGTTCGACAGCATGATCATGCGCCTGATGGATATTTTGCTTTCGGTACCTTCGCTGGTATTGATCATGGCAATGACCGCTGCACTCGGCGCGAGCCTGTTCAATGCAATGCTTGCAATAACCCTCGTACGTATCCCGTTTTACGTGCGACTGGCACGTGGCCAGGCGCTGTCCATTCGAGAAATGGCTTATGTCAAAGCCGCTCGCACTTTCGGCGCTGGGCACATGCATATCATCAGCTGGCATGTGCTGCGCAACGCCATGGGGCCGTTGACCGTGCAAATCACTCTGGATATCGGCAGCGCCATTTTGATGGCCTCGGCCCTCGGTTTTATCGGACTGGGGGCTCAACAACCAGATGCCGAATGGGGCGCGATGGTTGCCAATGGTCGCAAGTACATTCTCGATCAGTGGTGGTATTCGACCTTTCCCGGTGTGGCGATTCTGATTACTGCCGCCGGTTTTAACCTGCTCGGTGACGGCATTCGCGATCTGCTCGATCCTCGGCAACAGGGTAAATGATCATGAGCGACCAAACTGTATTAAGCATCGACGATCTGAGTATCGAATTCCCGGCCTATAAAGGCAATGTTAAGGCCCTTAACGGCGTCAGCCTTCATGTAAATCCCGGCGAGATCGTCGGTGTGGTTGGTGAATCCGGCTCAGGTAAGTCGGTTACTGCCATGCTCAGCATGCGCTTATTGGTTCCTGGCAGCTATCGAGTCCGATCCGGCAGTTTGACGATGCTTGGCAGGGACATGCTAGTCGCCAACGAACAGGAGCTGCTGAAAATTCGCGGTCGCGATGTGGCCATGATTTTTCAAGAGCCAATGACCGCTCTGAATCCAACGCGGCGCATTGGCAAGCAGATGCTCGACGTGATCCGTCACCATCAATCGACTGACACCACGACAGCCAAAGCCAAGGCACTGGCCCTATTGCGCGATATGCACATTGCCGATGCCGAGCAAGTAATGCAGCGTTATCCCTTCGAGCTATCGGGTGGCATGCGCCAGCGCATCATGATTGCGCTGGCATTCTCCTGCGACCCCAAACTATTGATTGCGGACGAACCCACCACCGCACTCGACGTGACCGTACAGCGCCAAGTACTACTGCTATTGCGAGAAAAAGCTCGTCAGCGCGGTACGGCAATCTTGCTGATCACCCATGATATGGCGGTGGTATCGCAATTCTGCGACAGGGTATATGTGATGTACGCCGGCGCCGTAGTCGAACAAGGGCCTACCGCCGAGCTCATGGCGGCTCCACGACATCCTTACACCGCCGCGCTATTGCGTGCCTTGCCTGACCAGGCCCAGCCGAAAACACCTCTGCACACAATTCCTGGCCAGGTTCCCAACCTTTCGAACCCGATAGTGGGCTGTAGCTTCCGGGAACGCTGCGGGTATGCCAGCACTGTATGCGCAGAACGTCCATCTCTACAGGTACAGGTCGCGGGTGAAAAGCGCAGTACTGCTTGCTGGGTAGACACTCTGGAGATCATGGCATGAACCAGCCCGCAACCGCTGACGAGATCGTACTGAAACTCAACGATGTGCGAGTTCATTTCCCTGTTGACCATAATTGGCTGGGACGACCCACAGCCACCGTACATGCGCTCAACGGTCTCGACCTCGAATTACGCGCAGGCGAAACGCTCGGCATCGTTGGTGAATCCGGGTGCGGGAAAAGTACCTTGGCGCAATTACTGATGGGCCTGCAACACCCAACTCAAGGCAAGTTGCAATGGCGAACCCGGGAAGACCAGCGTAGTAACGTCCAGATTGTTTTCCAGGACCCTCAAGCGTCGCTCGATCCGCGTTTGCCGGTATGGCGAATTATCACCGAGCCTCTGTATGTACAGCGCCCCGCGCCGCGCGAAGAAATGCTTCGTAAGGCCCGAGCTGTTGCGTTGCAAGTCGGTATTCGCCCCGAATACCTCGACCGTTACCCACACCAGTTTTCCGGTGGCCAGCGCCAACGAATCGCGATTGCGCGAGCTTTGGTCAGTGATCCCGACGTTATCGTACTGGATGAGCCGACATCCGCACTCGATATCTCCGTACAGGCGCAAATCCTCAATCTTCTCGGCGAGCTGCAACGTAACCGGCAACTGACCTACGTGCTGATCTCGCACAACGTTTCAGTCGTTCGTCATATGAGCGATCGGGTAGCGGTGATGTATCTGGGCCAAATCGTCGAATTGGGCGACACATCCCAAGTTCTCGCACATCCACGACACCCCTACACAAGATTGTTACTGGATGCCATCCCCCGATTGGGAGGAGCCATGGATGCAGGCACCAGTGCGGAAGCAACCGACCTGCCCGGCAATCGTCGATTGCCCCAGGGTTGTTTCTTTTACGACCGCTGCCCGGACCGCACCGAGGGATGTGAGCACCCGCAAATTTTAGCGGCCAGTGATGATCGCCAGGTACGTTGCCATTTACAGACATGCGGGCATGAGAACGCCGCTGACCCAATTATTAAGTCCATTATCTAACCCGAGGAATATCATGCGCGCAAGAGATCTAGGCATCCGTATTGGAAATCTGAAACCCGGTCAACTGAACGCGATAACCGACGTCATCGGTGTCCGTGTCGGTCACCACACGCTCACTGCGGAAGTCGCAGGGAAAGACGTTCGTACCGGTGTCACCGTCATTGAACCGAGGTCCGGGAACGCACGGTTTGAGCCATGCTTCGCCGGGTGTCATGTACTTAATGGTAACGGTGACGCAACTGGACTGGAATGGGTGCGCGAAGCTGGATTATTGACCACGCCTATTGCTTATACAAATACCCACAGTGTTGGCGTGGTACGCGATGCACTAGTAGCAGCCGAGCGAGGATACGCCGCACAGGACAGATACTGGTGCATGCCCGTCGTGTTGGAAACTTTCGACGGCTTGCTCAATGACATCTGGGGTCAGCATGTGACCGCAGAACATTTGAAACTTGCCCAGTCAGCGGCAAGTTCCGGGCCAGTACAGGAAGGATCGATAGGTGGTGGCACAGGGATGATTTGTCACGAATTCAAGGGTGGTATAGGCAGTGCATCCAGAGTGCTTGACGTTGAACAGGGTGGCTGGACTGTCGGCGCGTTGGTACAGGCTAACTATGGCAAAAGACCGTCACTGCGTATCGCCGGTTATCCGGTGAACAAGCATCTTGAAGACCTGCATTCGCCGTTCGACCAAGGCGCCAATGCAGGCGACGCCGGTATGGGATCAATTGTCGTCACCATCGCTACTGACGCACCATTATTGCCGCATCAATGTACCCGCCTCGCTCAACGCGCAAGCATTGGCCTGGCTCGAGTAGGCGGTGGAACCGAGGATTCGAGCGGAGATATTTTCATTGCGTTCTCCGTAGGTAACAGTACTTTGCCAGTGGTGCGTTATGGCCATATCGGTAAACCCACCACGACAGTAGATATGGTTAACAATGACCATATCTCCAACCTGTTCACGGCGGCAGCTGATGCGGTGGAAGAGGCAATCATCAACGCGATGCTGGCCGCAACCGACGTCGAAGGCAATGGCAGCTGCGCCATCGCATTACCCCATGATCGACTGCTGTCCGCCCTGCGCGAATCGGGTTGGCAGCCATCGTTTTCCTGAGCCACTCAACGCGCTGATCACTCCTTTAGTGACCAGCGCATCGTACTGCAGAACAAGGTCATCATCTGGCTTGGCCAATTCTGAACCTTGAGCTCGGCGACTGGAGGCGTGTACTCAAAATCTTGAACACACGCTTTCATCGTGTTGTAGCTCTAAATCGATGATGTTAGCTTGATAACATCATCGATTGGATTGGCATTCAAACAGTGCAGGACGACTTATTTTGAGCAAACATACAACCGGGCTATTGGCCCAATTGGAAGAACGCTTCACCACACTGACACCAACTGGAAAACGCATAGCTAATTATCTGCTGGCCAATCCGGAGCATCTACCCTTCGCCACGGCGGACAGCATAGCTCAGCAGGCCGGGACCACGGGTGTGACAGTTGGACGCTTTCTGCGCTCACTTGGATATCGCAACTTCGAAGATGTTAAAGCCAGCCTACGCGGAGGGTCGACCTGGCTGATGACCGACCGACTCGGTGCATTCCGCCATCACAACGATCATGGCGACGGACTGGATCGCTCTTTAGCCAGTGAGCTTGAAGCCATCAAGCACGTCTATGCATTGGCCCGTACCCCTGTGTTCGCCACCATCGTTGAACATCTGGCCGAAGCCGAAGTCGTTTTCATTGTCGGTTTGCAATTAACGCGTGGCATTGCCACCGTACTCTCAAGTCACCTGGAGTTTATCCGACCCAAGGTTTTTTTTGTCGATGGACTCTCTGGGACTTTTGCTGAATCTCTGAATTCAGGTTTCGACCGTCCTTACGTTTTGTTCGCTGATACGCGAGCTTACTCGTCGACTACCCGAAAATATTGCGAACAGGCCAAGGAACTAGGTATTCCAATGGCTTTAATCACTGACTACCACTGCACTTGGGCACGTGACTACACTGTCGATCTACTGCAGGTCAAAATGGATGTAGGTCAGTTCTGGGATTCACTTTCTCCGTTAGCCTGTCTATTCAATCTCATGGTCTCTGGAGTGGTCGAGCGAAACAGCGAGCATCTCGAGTCCCGCTTGAAAAACAACAAACATCTGCAGCAAGTCTTCGGGCAATTCGAGTTGTAGGGCAGGTAAGGTCCCCTGATTCGGGGCAACGACGCCGGGGTCGAGACCCTCCTCATCGTCGCCAGTGCCCTGCCGACACTGGCAGCGATACTGGACGCACATCGATCAGAACAGTCATCGCGGTTCAGCCCGGCGACACCCTGGGCGAGCCGGCGGCCGTGCACGAGATCGACATCCAGGCATTGCCTGACCTGCCGTTGACTCGCTTCGTCGATGCCTTGCGCGAGGGCGGCACGCTGGCGTTTACACCGGTCGAGCTGACGGGCGATGACTTGCTCTTCCTGCAATACACCGGCGGCACCACCGGCCCCTCAAAAGGTGCCGCCCTGTCGCACCGCAACCTGATCGCCAACATCCTGCAGGCGCGCGCGTTTCTCCCTGACATGTTCGACACGGTCGGTGACAACGTCGTGGTCACGGCGCTGCCGCTGTTCCACGTGTTCGCGCTGACGATCAATCTGCTTTTCGGCCGGGGCCGAGAATTGGCTGATCGCCGATGCGCGCAACAGTGATGATCTGGTCGACACGCTGATCAAGGCCCGGCCGACGCTGCTGACGGGGGTCAATACCCTGTACGGCGCGCTGGTGCGCCATCCGCGCATCGGCGAGGTGGATTTCTCGCGCCTGCGCCTGGCCATTGGCGGTGGCGCCGCGGTGCTGCCGGCTACCTCGACGCAGTGGAAGACCATCACCGGCCAGGAAATCCTCGAAGGCTACGGCCTCTCCGAGACCTCGGCCATCCTGTGCCTGAACGTCATGGGCCGCAGTAATTTCTCGGCAGCAGTGGGTTTGCCTTTGCCTTCGACCGACATCGTGCTGCTCAAGGACGATGACCCACACGCTGTCACTCTCCATGTAAACAAAGGAACCGCACCATGATCGACTCACGCACCGCTCCGTATGCCGCACTGGTTATGCGCCTCGCCCTCGGCATCATGTTTATCGCTCACGGATTGACCAAAGTGCTTGTGTTCACCCCGGCAGGCACTGCAGGCTTTTTTGAATCCATCGGCTTTCCGGGCTTTCTGGCTTACCCAGTCATGGCCTTTGAAGTCGTCGGCGGTTTGATGCTGGTACTGGGTGTCTACTCGCGCTGGGTGGCCGCTCTGGCGGTGGTTCAACTGTTCATTGCCGCGACTGTCCACTTCGGCAATGGCTGGAGCTTCACCAACGCTAATGGTGGCTGGGAATATCCTGTCTACCTGGCGGCGACAACACTGGTCGTCGCGTTGCTGGGTGACGGCGCCTTGGCGACAAAAGCATCCAGCAAAGCGTAAGTCACTGCTGGCTCAAAGTCTGCCGACGTTCTGGGGGCTCCAGCGCGCCGGCAGTTCGCGTTCTTGATTCACCAGATCTTTATGGTACTCACAAACGAAGAGAGCTGCGGAAGGCTCCCTCCGTACATGTCGGTTCAATTCGTCAGGCGAGCGCTCGCCAACCCAACTGGGCGCGAGCCTCTTGAAGGTCGGACTGCATATCGTGATTCCACAGCCAGTCGAAACGCTCGGCGAGGGTTTTGCTCAGCAACTGTTCGTCATCGGCCACAGCTGGATCACGCAGTTCATAAAGCTCCCCGGCTTCCCAGGATGTGCGCTGCACACGGCAGGCACGGGGACGACGGATTGCGTCGTAAGCCGCGAGCACCGCTTGTGGCTGGCTATCCAGAACCTGCAGATCGGCCAGCAATCGCGCCAGAAGCCAAGCGTCTTCCAACCCCTGACCTGCGCCAGCGCCCTGGTGCGGCAACATGGCATGCGCAGCATCGCCGATCAGCCCTACGCGACCGTGCACGTAGCCTGGCAACTCATCGAGTTCATGCAGAGCCCAAAGGGTGGGTGCCGGAATGCATTCGAGCAGCACCCGTGCAGCGTCTCCCCAATGATTGAAGGCGGAGAGCATTTCTTCCTGGCTGGCATTGCGCACCCATGGAGAATTGCTTGGCCAGGTTGGATCTTGCAGCGGCGATTTCAGAGCGGTGCAGACCCAACGATGGGCAAAGATTCATAGCCCTTATGAGCGCGCAATCTGCACGAGGCGTTATGGAATTACGTGAGCTGGATCTCAATCTACTTCTGGTGTTTAACCAACTGCTCATTGACCGCAGGGTATCAACGGCGGCGGATAGCCTTGAGTTGACCCAGCCCGCTGTCAGCAACGCGTTAAAGCGATTGCGTGTCGCTTTGAACGACGAGCTTTTCGTTCGCACTTATCAAGGAATGGAGCCCACGCCCTATGCCCGGCAGTTGGCTGAGCCGGTTGCACTGGCCATTCAGACCTTACGTGATGCACTGAGCCGACAGGACACGTTTGACCCGCTCAACTGCAATCGCAGGTTTACGATGGCGATGACCGACATTGGTGAAATCTACTTCATGCCGCGGCTGATGGACGCTCTGGCTGAACGCGCTCCGGGTTGCTCGATCAGTACACTACGCAACACCTCCAATACCTTGGCTGAAGGGTTGCAGAACGGTGCGATTGATCTCGCCGTTGGATTACTGCCGCACCTGCAAGCTGGATTTTTTCAGCAGCGCCTGTTTCACCATCGCTACGTCTGCATATGCCGTAAGGACCACCCGGCTACCAGGGAGCCGTTAACGCTTGAGCGTTTTTGCAGCTATGACCACGTTCGCGTTGTAGCGGCGAACACGGGTCACGGCGAAGTAGATACGTTTCTGGCGCGGGCCGGCATCGAGCGCAACATACGCCTCGAGGTTCCCCATTTCGTCGCAGTCGGCCACATCCTTCAACGCACCGACTTGATGGCAACAGTGCCTGAACGATTCGCCAGCAGTTGCAAACAACCCTTTGGGCTCGCGGTTCTACCGACGCCGGTGGTACTGCCTAACATCGAAATAAATTTGTTCTGGCATGCACGCTATAACAAGGACCCAGCCAATCGTTGGCTTCGCCAGCTGATGTTCGAGCTATTTTCTGATTGAGGCGTGCCCTCAGTCCCAGTAACTTCTCAGTCTGCGCCAGGCAGGCGCGGTACTAATTCCAGGAAAAAGCCTTCTATAGATAGTTGAGGGCTCCTCATGAACATAAATCTGTGAACAAATGCACCTCTATTTGACCGTTGAGCCCACGGTGCTAGAGGCTTTGGACGACTCATGGACGTTCAACATCGCCCATAAGTTAAAAGCCCGCCTTGGCTCTACCGCCGTCGTCGAAGACGAATGGAAGACGTAGCTTTTGGTCGAGCGCAGTCATGGTCGGTGGTATCCCCTGAGCTGATTACTCGGTCGATAGATAACACCTTCGGCGCAGCCCTGTCGCCGTTTTTGGCGGCTGCATTTCCATCGGCCATCCTGCGATGAAGGTGCCTGCCTGGTCATGAGCATCGCTTATCGATTACCGGCAGTAGCCACAGCGAGTGCCTCCCAACATACTGTTCATATGTACAGCTAACAGGTTGCAATCATGACCCGCGAATTACCGTCCTTCGAGACGGTCACGAAAACGGAACTGCGTACCCTCTGGAAGCAGCACGCCGACCCCGACATACACCGCCTGATCCTTGAGGTCGTCCGCTATCGCGAGGTGATAAAGGAAATCGATGAGCTTTACAAAAGCACCCATCAAGCGTGGCGCGATCAGGTCGGCGGCAATCTAGTTGCCCTCCACATGCTGTTGCAGATAATGACCATCGAACGTCAACGACTGCCCTGAGTGGTGCGCAGCGCAAAGTTGTGGCCCGCATGTGCTGGCACTACAGTCGTGGTTTACCTGTTGACGCCCATATCGGGCATATCGACCGGGCAACCGGCCCGATACTCCTTCAACCCGCAAAGAGCGCGGTGGACTGCCGCAGGATCGCACTCATCACGAATTATCAACGTCATAGCTTCAATAAAGACTTGAGCCTTGCGCTGTTCGAAAGTCATTTTCCGAAACTCGCCATAACACGCGAACGAGGAACGCTGGTACGGAGTACCCAATCGCTGTTTATCCGGCCATGGCACAAGTGCAACGCTGGCGGTTCCCGGCGTCCAACAAAGCATGACCTCAGTTGCATCAAATACTTTTGGCATCTTGATTCCCGATCAGACTGGACGCAAAACCACGCCCTGGTACTGCATTTCTGCCGAAGCCCGAAGGACGGGGCAGTGGTGTGGCTTTTCCTGTTACCTGTCCCATTTTTTTGCGAGCAGTTCATTTTCATATTCAGGAGCTAGGTCGGATTGGTCTACTTCATGGCAGCGCCTAACAATCTCAACACAATCAGGACAAGTAACCTGCCCCAATCCTTCTTCAATGCCTTTGATTTCTGGGTGAAGCTCACGGGAGCACAGCGCGAACAACTCAGTATCCGTCGCATGCGTTCTCACCCAAGCAATCCCAGCTGTGTTGACTACCCGCTCTACAAGTATGATTGCCATTTTTTTTCTATCCAGCGGTAGTGTCTTAGTGAGTCTTGTCGCCCTGGCTGGCAGCAGCTACCAAGCCCATTGGCGCGGTAGGCTTTTTCCTATGCGCCGCCGCTGTCGCGGTAGCCGCCGATCCACCATGCCCGCAGTGGCGCGATTCACTGGCCTCAATTTCAATCGGGTTGGAATGTGGCTGAATCAGCTATTACTGAAAATACATAACCTGTTTGCTCAACTATCTCACTTTCAGATAATTCAGAATTTTCATCCTGTACAGATTTGATATAACTCTTAAAATCCAGATCACTAGTGCCTTCTACCTCATAGGCAGCGGCCCCATCATATATTTTCGGCAATACCTTCTCTATCTCACTTGAGTCGATGGTATTTTTTAGTATAGACATAACCTCACATAGTCCAGGCTCTGATTTATCACTTGCCTTATTCATACAATGAGCTTCTGTAATCATTGTAGACAGCTGCATGCTCGCCTTAGAGACGGAGATGGCAAGCTGCGGATTTTGCAATGAAAGAGCAATGGTTGGTCCAATAGTTTGTGAAGCATGTGCTCCGACGCTAATTAAGAATGCAAAACCAAGAATCGCTCTCATAAAATACTTCCTGTATTGAAATGGATAGTAGCTGTTTCACTTTCAGGTATAGCAGATAATGGTCATTTTGATTTGAATCACCCACTTTTCACTGTTGTTCATTGTGCGTTTTCCGTGATCAGTTCTGTGGTTGTGTGAGGTTGCGCGTTATAGCTCTAGCGATCACGTTCACCGGTAGCTTGCCTCTGTTGTCGCTGGTGTTCTCCAACCCAAGCATCGAGCACCCGACAGATGCCGCGTCGTCGTTTAGCTGCTGCTCACTCACAGAACCTGGTTCGTCACGCACGATTCTGAAACCGTGCTGACGTAGCTTGCGGATGGTTACGGCAATATCTTCCGCCGCCTCATTAATGCACCGAATATCCATGGCAACCCTCTCAGTGTTGTGGACGCAAACCACGTCCTGGTACTGCCAAAGCCCGCACTTGGGCGGGCTGAAATTACAGCGGCTTTTCCTCGATCACTTCGGCTCGGAGGTCAGGTTTTTGATTTGCACATCGGCAAGCCTGGAAAGCACGTCAGCAGCGCGCTCCTGGTTGCGTTGTTTGAATTTGATCGCGTCGACTCGCGCCTTACGCACTTGGTCCAACAGCACGAATATTTCGGCTTCCGGATCAGCCTCACTGGCAGAAACCGTTTCGAGCGCGGTTTGCAGTTCATCCAATTGGTCAAGGGTGAAATCCAAGCTATAGCGGGGTTCAATCATGGGTCGATTACCCTCAACTGAATTCCCGTCACCGCCCTTGGGGTAAAGCCGCTCCAGCTCTGCTTTATCCTGAGTGACGGTTTGTACACGCGGCGGAAACGTCTTGTGCATCTGCGCGGCGGCCTGGGCGAATACGTCTTGCTCGTTGTCTTTCATGGCGAGTTTCCGTGATCAGTTTGTCCGGGGGCTCGAAGCGGTATTATCAGCATCAAAAGCCACGATATTTCCATCTTGAAGCCCCGCGTGAACGCATGGCGTTTCATCTGCGCCTCCGTACCAATTAAGATCGATGATTACAGGGACAACTCCGGCAATAGATTTTTTGAGTTGCTGAGCTTCACTGATCCAGGTAGCCAATAAACTCTCATCACCCGGCAAGGTGAACAGTTCAACAGCAACATCAAGATCGCTGTTTGGCTGATGCGTGCCGCGAACCCGGCTGCCGAAGAGATACGCCTTCCGAATAAGCGGCTGGGTGCTGGCCCATTTCGCGACGGCAGCTGTCATAGCCTCGATATCCATGATTAATTTTCCCTCAACTGGTCATTCTTCAAATTCGGTGTACTTGCGTGGCTCCGGTGGGGTATCGCCGTTGTATCCGTCAACCTCATCGTCACGCGGCAGAACGTACAGCTTCTGGAATTTGATCAGGTCGGTAATGGTCGCGTAGCTGCCTACCGTCATGCCGTGAATCGCGTACTCCTCCGCGTCCCCGACCGGCGATTGCTCCAGCATCGCGTTTACCTGATCCTGAATATCTGACGCGTCCAATGTAGCGTCGATCCATACGCCGTGAAGGTATCCGCTGTTATAGGCGGCCAGATCAGCAACGTAAATTCTGGGTTCGGTGGTCATGGTCTTGGCTCCTTTCAGGGCTTCGGGTGCTGTGCGTGAGGTCGCACATGCACCCCTGCCCGTCCGCGAGACCGGGGAGGTAACGCAAGGGCTCGATGAAGGGAGGGGGATCACCCGGCCTGCACAAACCCATGCTTTTTATGGGTGCGGAAGGCCGGGGACACCCTTCATCGGGGCGAAGCTTTACCCTTGCGTTGCGCCAGGGGCAGCGCCCCTTGAGCCTCTTTTCGTTCTTGCGAAAGGGATCGTCACCGGATGGCCGGGACAAGGCTTTCCATTGGCCCGGTGCGCATTAAGCGCATAGAGCCCGGTCTGCCGGAGCAGCCGTCAGATTCGCCCATATTTTTCCTGGTTCTGATCTCGTTACCAGAGCGTTCATTTTTCTTTCTTCCTATCGGCACACCTCCCGCCCTTTGGTTTGAGCTGTAGCACTGCTCGTCTCCTCCAGCAGCAAGTCATGAATGACTCCTTCTCTCACGTTACGGCCCAGTTGGGGTGCTGCGTGGCCGACGCCTGTGCTGGCACAGCGTCACAAGGCCGCGAAGGGTGGCCGAAGACGTAGGAGACTTGAAATGAAACTGATGACGATCTTTGAACTGGCCACAAAATCTGAAAGCGAACTGCGTGTGCAACCGGGAGGTCTTCAATGTCGCAGTACGCGGTGACCGGGAAAGCCTGGAGCATCAGAATGCCCTGGCCTCGCTGGAAAATATCCACCGCGCGATGATCTCAAGGGCGTTGCGCCCTTGATGCTCCTGAAGTACTACGCCCTAGCGAACAGCATATCCCCTAATGGGAGAGCTCTTGATAGCTGGCTTTCAAAAACTTCGCAGTCTTTGTAAAGGCAGCGCGCTTCAACTTCTCCATATTCAACCGAAGACGCGAATGTATGTCTGCATCATATATTTTGTCGCTATTTAGCGTCAGAATGTATTGCTTTCCTGCCAAAGTTTTTTCGTTATCGCCGATATAGTTAAGGCTCTTTATGAGAGTGTCATAGTCAACATCAAAAATATTGTCGTGAACCAATAGTCCAGGGTGACGTTTTGCCGTTTCAGTGTTCGTCAATAGACCGATATCGTATAGGAATACCTTTTCGCGCTCATTGCTGTGGCTACCATCATCATAAATACGGAGCTCAAATTTAACGATTTCTTTTTTCTTCGAGACTTCTACTTCGAAGGAACTGAGACGGTTTCCAGCAACCACCTCATGTATATCGAGTATAGTTTGCTCAAGAGAATCTATTATGTCGGATGAGTTGGACACAAAGCTGTCGAGCAGAAAGATAAGCCCATCCCTCTCGTTAGTTTTTTCTTTTTTCTCGCGCTCGTAATCTGTGTGCTTCTTAATAAAAGCGGAAAGAGAGGCGTGATCCTCTACCTTCTTTTGGTATGTCGCAATAGTCTGACGAAGATTTTTCAAAGCGCCTTTTTGATCGATGAGCGAAAGTTTTTCTTTGTATAGCCGATCGAGACGGGTGATATTCGCGTCAATTTCCTTCAGGCTATCCCCAAGCTCTTTGCGCCGCCCATCAATAAGGGTCTTCTGGAAGTTATCAATCTTCTTCTTGAATGCAGTTACTTCTTCTATTTGCTTTTTAATTAGGTCGCCGAGGCCTGCCTTGAACTGGTTGTAGAGCTCAGCAACCTCCTGTTCATCAATATAGTTATCGCCACGGAAAAGCTTGATTTTTGAAAGCTCAGTTTTGATGACAGGGCGCCAAGAGATGCGGGAACATCGCTCTAGCCCATGAGGGTTAAGCCCGCACAATTCCCCCCCCGTTAGAGCGCCTCCTTTCGACGACTGATCCGACTCTGAAAATTAAATGGAGCCTGGCCAAGAAAAATTTAAGCTGACGCGAGCTTCATCATCACAAGCCCACTGATGATCAAAATAGCTGCAACCACACGCATAAGACTAGCCGGCTCGCCCAGGAGAATGATACCTACTGCAAACGCTCCAACAGCCCCAATGCCAGTCCATATCGTATAGGCAGTACCGAGAGGTAGGCTTTTCATAGAAAATGACAGGAGCGCAAAACTTGCCATTACCATTACCAAGGTAACAATAGTTGGTCCAAGCTTGGTCATACCTTCAGATTGTTTCATCGAAAAAGCCCAAACAACTTCAAGTATCCCTGCAAATATTAAACATATCCAAGCCATGACAAGCCTCCATTGAAAGATCCGTCGCCATTCAGACGAACAAAACCTACATGTATTGGGGCCGCGCCCCTAAAAAACAGAAATAATTGATCGTGCTCTTAAAAAAGCCCCCGCTGGTACGGGGGCAAAGGAGGGTTACCGACCAGACCAAATTTTGAGCAATGCCGTAAATTCAAACCTAAAGGTGGTACCAATTTTTAGGCGTTCAGATCATTTGAATGTCTCGTCCAAGGCTACGGAAATATCTTTGATCAAATCGTCCGGATCTTCGAGCCCTACCGAAAACCGAAGGTGACCGTATGTGCGAAACTCTTCAGGGTACTTGTCAAAGCCGCCTCGGCCCTCGGCCCCCACATGAACGATGAGGGACTCATCGTGCCCAAGGGATACTGCAGAAGTGATGATGCGTAGATTAGAAACGAACCGATTCTGAGTATCTGGATCGCCCTTTACTGCAAAAGCCATCATCGCCCCATATCCCTTGCCTGCGAATTGCCGACGAGCTAATTCATGCTGGGGGTGGGACGGAAGCCCAGGATAGTAGATATAGGCTATACGATCATCCGAGTTGAGAAACTCAGCCAATTTTTCAGCAGTATTTAGAAGTTGCTTCAGACGCAGAGGCAGAGTGACTGAACCGCGCATTATCATCCAGGCGTTAAATGGAGAAATAGTCGCGCCGAGGTCAACAAGAGCATCATTCTTGATCTTGGTAATCATCTGAGTGGAACCGATAACCACCCCGCCCATGGCATCACCATGGCCATTGATATACTTCGTCAGAGAGTGGACGACCAGATCGACCCCGTGCTGACTGGCACGGAAAAACGGAGGTGGAGTGAAAGTAGCATCGACGGAAATCAGTGCGCCGTGTGCATGAGCAATTTCAGCCAGTGCTGCGATATCTGCAACCTTAGTAGTTGGATTAGCAATCGTCTCGGTATGGATGAGTTTAGTATTTGGACGGATCGCTTGGCGCACTGCCTCTAGGTCACCTACATCCACGAATGTAGCTTCAATGCCATAACGCTCAGGTAAAAGCTCCGCGAAGAGACGCCATACGGCCTGATATGTAATATCACTGACAATGACGTGGTCACCGCTTTTCAAGAAAGAGAAAAACACTGAATGCAAAGCGGCAACGCCGGTAGCAAATACAACCGCAGCCTCGCAGCCTTCGAGTGCAGCAAGTTTCTTTTCAAGGCATACCTGGTTATGCCCCTGGTTCCGCGTGTACACAAGGCCGTCTGGGCTAGACCAGTCCATCGTGGCCGGATCTTCAGGCAAGAGATAAGAGTTAGCCATCACCAGCGGAGTGCGAACAGCACCAGTAGTGGTGTCGGTTACGTTACCACCATGAACTGCGAGTGTAGCCGCCGAAAGTGTGGACAGATTCTTTTTGTCAGGACGCATGTCTATTTCCTCCAAAGTTATTTTTTTGTTCGGTGTCATTGATTCTGAAGGTGAGTGAAAGAAGGACGGTTGGTCTGAACTGATCGGACCAATTCTTGATTTTCGTCAAAGACTAATTCACCACTCTCAATTGCACGAACACGGCCACGAACCATGTACCAACCAACAACAAGGGCGGCGGCATAAAACGGCAGCGAAGCAATCGAGTACGTACCTACGGGATAATCGAATGCGATCAGAACCAGAACCAAACCGAAGAACCCCAAAGTGGCGTAACCACTGTAAGGCGCAAACGGCATTCGAAATCCCGGACGCTCCAGATCACCTTGCTGGGAGTATTTGAAGAGCTTGATCTGACACAGGACGATTGTTGACCACGAACCGATCAACATAACGGCAGTGAGTGTCAGCGCGATTTCAAAGGCTTCCCCCGGAACAATGGCGTTAAGTACGACACCAATTAGTGAAGCAACGGTCGTCAGCATGATGCCAGCGAACGGAACACCTTGACGGTTCATCTTGGCCAGGAAGCTAGGGGCTGATCCGTTGATTGCCAGCGAGCGAAGCACCCGGCCAGTGGAGTAAATGCCAGCGTTCAGAGAAGACACGGCCGCGGTAATCAAGACCATGTTCATAATCGCGTCTGCACCCTTGATCCCCAGCGAGCCGAAGAACGTCACAAACGGGCTTACTCCCGCCGAGTACGCGGTGTGGGGGAGCAGCATTGCCAACAGCAATACAGAACCAACGTAAAAAACAATAATGCGGAAAACAACTGCCCGAATTGCTTTCGGCATGACTGTAGCGACGTCTTGGGCTTCGCCAGCTGCAGTACCAACCAACTCCACACTGCCATACGCAAATATCACCCCCTGGATCATGATTACGGCGGGCAAAAGGCCTGATGGGAACCAACCGCCATTGTCAGAAATCAGTTTGAACCCGACCTCATGGCCTGGCAGCGGAGTGCCGAACAAAACCATGTAAATGCCGATCCCAAGGAAAGTCGTTAATGCAGCTACCTTGATCAGGGCAAACCAGAATTCAAGTTCACCAAAAATTTTTACCGAGACAAGGTTAATCGCAGTAACAAAACCCAGTGCTCCTAGTGCCAAGGACCATTGAGGGATGTCGCCCATGAAAGGGACATAGGCTTTGAAGAAATTCAGGTAGAGCGCTGTCGCTGTGAGATCTGCAATGGCAACCATTACCCAGTCAGTCCAGTACATCCATCCCACGGCAAAAGCCCATTTCTCACCGTAGAACTCTCGAGCATAGGAGACGAACGAGCCCGAGGATGGGCGATACATCACCAGTTCGCCCATAGCCCGAATGATGAACCACGCAAAAAAGCCACAGATTGCATAGACAAACACAAGTGAGGGTCCGGCTTCAGCGAGTCGTGCGCCTGCGCCCATGAATAGACCGCTTCCGATTGCCCCCCCTATGGCAATCATCTGAACCTGGCGAGGCTTGAGCACTTTTTGATAGCCAGCATCTTCTGCGCTGAAGTCTCTCTTTCGAGTTGCACCAGACGATGGCACGCGTGTGGGATTAAGATCATTCACACTCATTTTGTTACCTTTTATTGTTGTATTGGGCAAGGCTCTACCGACCAGAAGAGCCTTGCCGAGGACCCGATTTAATCCTAGGGATTCACATCGATCCTTTAATCAACTTCCGCCAACACCGTTTAAGCAAATCACTTTTGGTTGTGTCATATCTTCATATGCAAAACGCACACCTTCACGCCCCATGCTGCCGTATTTGGAACCACCAAATGGCATTGCATCAAAACGATAGTCAGATGAGTCATTAATCATGACGCCGCCGGCTTCGAGCCGTTTAGCTGCTTTCATGGCGACATTCAAATTGCTGGTAAAAATACCCGCATGCAAACTGTACTCTGGCTCATTGGCCAGCGTCAGCGCCTCATCGAGCGAGGCCACGCTTTGAAGAATGACAACCGGACTGAATACTTCCTCACACCAAACTTTACAGCTTTGGCTAACATTCTCCAGGACCGTCGGTGAGTAAAGCGAGCCTTGGCGTACATTACCAAATAACAGGCTAGCCCCTTTATCGATTGCCTCGACGACTACTTCTTCAGTGCGTTTTGCAGCAGCTTCAGTAATCATTGGCCCAACATCCGTGCTTTCGTCAGCAGGATTTCCCACGACTAAAGCACTTGTCTTCACAACGAATTTCTTTTTGAACTCTTCATATATTGTCTCTTCAACAAGAATTCGTTGGGTACCGATACAATTTTGCCCGGCAGCCCAAAAAGCGCCTGATACACAGGACTCAACGGCTTCATTCAGATCACAATCGCCCATGACGATAACCGGGGCATTGCCCCCCAAATCCATCGCCAGTTTTTTAAGGCCTGCATTGCGAGAGATCTGCTCACCGGTAACAAAACCGCCCGTGAAGGAAACCATACGTACCGCTCGATGAGCGACCAGTGCCTTGCCCAGCGCGGCCCCTCCAGTTGCAATGGACACGACCGCAGGAGGGAGACCCGCAGCGTTCAGGCAGGCCACCAGCTTAATGGCAGATAATGGAGAGAGCTCAGAGGGTTTGAGTACAACAGCATTACCGCCAGCGATCGCAGGCCCCAACTTGTGAGCGACCAAGTTGAGTGGGTCGTTGTATGGGGTAATTGCAACAATTACACCCAAAGGCTCCCGAGTAAACCATCCTTGACGGGACTCGGATCCTACATAGGAGTCAAACGGAATCACTTCGCCAGCATTACGTTTGGCCTCCTCAGCGGACAGTTTCAGCGTATTGACGCAGCGTAAAACCTCCTTTCTCGCCTGCTTGATCGTTTTTCCCGACTCGGCAACAATCAGACTGGCAAACGCCTCCTTGTCGCTCTCGACCAAAGCAGCGGTTTTTTCCAGTATGCGAGCACGTTCATGCCTTGGAAGTTCTTTGGCGATCAGCGCACCAAGCTTCGCCGTATCAATGATCGCAGTGGCAAATGAAGCGGGTATGTCCGTCACCTCTCCAACTGCAGCGCCATCATACGGGCTCAAAACTGTTATGGTTTTATAATCAACAGCGAGCGAAAGACTCAAGCTATTCATGATCATTTACCTATCTTAGTTTTGTTCTTGTGAATGCTGACGATATCCGAGAGCAAGGCGAATGCTGTTTCAAACCGACCTGCACCCGCTCCGACAACCGTTACCGGCCCCAGAAGGTTAGTAGTGAAGGTAATTGCATTCGTTGCACCACTCACACCGGCCAGTGCGTCCCCCTGAGGTAACAATTGAGGACTAACAGATGCAGTGATGGAGCCATTGCTCATTTTTTCCGCGCTGCCAATTAGTTTCCACCGGGCATTGGCTTTCGTTGCTTCGGCGATATCTTTTGACGTGATCCCCGAGATGCCTTTGCAAAGGACATCGCTCGGAGTCAACTTCGCCCCCAAAAGCTCATTCGCCAAAATGACTACTTTAAGACGAACATCATGCCCTTCCACGTCTGCGGTGGGGTCAGCTTCTGCGTAACCGAGTTCCTGAGCCTTGGCGACTGCATCAGAGAAGTCGAGACCTTCTTCCATGCTAGAAAGTACGAAATTGGACGTACCATTCAAGATGCCCTTAAACCCGCTGATTTCCGAGCCGGCCAGCGACTCTTTAGCCAGACGAATGACAGGGGTGCCGCTCATTACCGAGCCTTCAAACTCGAATTGGGCACCGGTGCTTCTGGCCAATGCTTTCAGGCTTTCAGCGTGCAACGCCACCGGCCCTTTGTTGGTGGTGACCACACTGATACCTTTCTCCAGAGCCCAGCGACAGAAAGTCGTAGCTGGCTCTCCGTCTACAGGGTTGGTGAACGTCGCCTCGGCGATAAGATCGGCCCCCGAGAAACGGATAACCGTCTCATTGGCAGGCTCAGCACTGCCCGCTGGCAATGCTCTAAACCCCCCTTTTACAGCAGGAACTGCGGCCAATTCGTGGGCATCCAACCCGTTCTTGTTGATAATGGAGCCAAAGTAAAGATCACTAACACCAACAATTTTTAGCTTAAAACCAAATTCATTAGCCCAGTGCTCGTTCTTATCTGCAATGAGCTGCGTCAACGCACGGTTTACACCACCAAAACCAAGCAAAGCAATTTTATATTCAGTCACGACATGGGCCTCATTGTTATGTTTTCGGTACTGAAATACTAAACTGCAGCAGTGCTCATACGAATATGGCAAACCGATCATTGTTGCGAGCAAAATGCTCGAAGGAGAGAGCATTTTGATTTCCTAGCAACCTACTTCGTGCAAGACAATACAAATGACGTAACCGTATTCAGAACTCCTGGCAACGTGGATACGTCGCTCCAGACCCGATGAATACAATCCGAACTTGCCGCTTCAACTGTCACTACAATATCCAGGTCACCACTCATTACATTGCAGGACACGACCTCAGGCATTGAGACAATTGAACGCACTACTTCAGCACCGCGCATTCGGTCTTTTCGATACACAAAAATAAGGGCATTAATTGGCGCAACCTCGGAAGGTGGCCCACCTTTGATTATGGTATAACCCCTGATATATCCGTCCCGCTCCAACCGTTCAATCCTGAGCCTGACAGCATTCCTAGACAAATTAACTTTCATGGCAATATCGTTATGCGCAAGTCGAGCATTACGAGTAAGCTCTTCCAGTATTCTTTCATCCGTCTTATCTAAAACGCGTTTCATCTCTAACTCCAGGATTATAGCGAGCGAGACTTCGTGTCTTGGGATATCGCCTTGATGAGTTCCGTAAGGATGCCAACATCATTGGAAATTGAAATGCATTCGTCATTAGAGAAGGGGTGAGCACTCACCACACTCATTGGAGATTGAACATCGGCTTCAGCCAGAACAGACGCAGAGCTTGAAGGATGCGTCGTGGCCAAGCAGATCATTGGTGTCAGTAAGCTACGCCTGTTAATTCGCGCAGCTCGTAATCCAATCGCGGTATTAGGACTGATCAAGTAACCACTTTTAACAAAGACTTCATGAATACAGGAAAATGCCTCTGCATCCTCTACCGCCAAAGAATCAAATAGCTTTCGCGCCTCTAACCACTCATCCTGTTCCAGTTGAATTTGGCCATCCATCTCTAGTAGCTCCATATTTCTAGCCACTTTATCACTGCACCTATTGAGAATACTCCATTGCAGCCGCTCGAAATTAGAGGCTAACGACACATTCATGCAAGGCGTGTTGGTAGTACGAATCTCATTACGCCTATAGAGGTTAGACTGAAGAAAGTTATGCAAACCCGCGTTGGTATTCGTTGCTACAATTAGCTGCCTGATGGGCAACCCCATTTCCCTTGCAATATAGCCTGCATAGAGAGCACCAAAATTTCCGGTAGGCACACTGAACGCCACCTCTCTTTTAGGCGCACCTAATTGAAGCGACGAGTAGAAGTAGAAGGACAGATGCGCCAGCACCCTAACCCAATTCACCGAATTGAAAGATATTAATTGTTGACCTGTTTCGTTAATGCCTCTGTGAAATTTTTCGCACAGCTGATGACAATCGGCGTAATCACCCTCAACCAAAATATTTACAACATTTTCTTCGGCAGCGCCTAATAAGCGCCGCCGATGCTCATCTGTTATTCCTCTGGAAGGATGCAGAACAATCACAGTCACACCTTCCATGCCATTGAAGGCTTTGATGGCTGCGACACCCGTGTCTCCACCAGTGCAACCAACGACAAGCGCTTTCTTTCCGGACTTTAGTAAAGAGTATTCAACCAGACGAGACATCAATTGGAGACCGAAGTCTTGATAGACCCCTGCCGGACCATGGAATAGTTCTAATACCCACTCATTGGTAGCCGTCTGGTAGAGCGGCGCAACAGCGTTACTTTTAAAACGGTCAAATGTCTCCTCAAGAATTCGAGACAGTTCATCTTGAGGGATATAGCCACCTAGGAACGGCTCGATTACATGACGTGCCAGTTCGTGAAATGGTAGCCATTCAAGCTTCAGGAGATCTTCGCTTTTGAAGCGAGGAACGTTGCGAGGAACGAAAAGCCCACCATCCGGTGCGTACGCCCCCATGAGGACCTCGCTGAACTCGAATTCTTTACCAGGCGTCCGTGTGCTGACGTACTTCATGATTTGAGACACCCTCTCGCCATCTCTGAGCCTGCCACCCGTAAGGCGGCGCCCTTCTGAAATTCAGTGCTGCAGTGAGCCTTTCCTGTGCAGTGCAGGCCTTCTTCTGAAGCGTTGAGCGAGATCATCGTCATCTGCAAACGCAGATGGTGAGGGATCGCACATCGCCCGCACCAGGCCAATCACCCTTCACTCGGCTACCACATGGCCACTTTCGTCGCTTGCCATTCAAACTATCAGCTATTGACTAAAAAAGTCAATATACTGACCATTCCACCCATCCGACCATGCATGGCTATCCCCCTGCGGGAAGGAACCCTATCCGCACTCCCATCAGAAGGTCCAGGGCAGCCAGAAAATTAGAAAACCAGGAGAACACCATGAGTGCCACGAACCTTCTTCATTCGCTTTACAAATACAAGGCATGGTCTGAGGAGGAGCTGTTCAAGTGCTTGAAAGCCCCCGCGGCAAAAAAATTTCCAACGGAAATGGAGGAAGCACTCTACTGGCTAGCCCATATCAATATTGTTGACCAGCTGTTCATTGCCAGACTGCAGGGAAAACCGGATGAATTTGACTCCATCCTGACCGAACAGAAACAAGACCTGGGTCGACTGGAAGAGTGCTTTTCTTCAGCGAATCAATGGTTTGTGAACTACACCCAGTCGATCACTGCAATCGAACTGTCTGATCCGGTTGCGTTTATTTTCAAGGATGGAAACCCAGGCAACATGACGAAAGAGCAGGTTCTTGCACACGTGCTATCACACGGATTGCAGCATCGAGGAAGTGTGGCGACTATCTTGCCTCGTGAGCTCCTGCTGGATCACAAGGACCATTTCACAACGTTTTTGAAGCTCTAGGCACTGATGGGCCGGCCCATGTATGGCGATGATACGTAATAGGAAATCTTTCGATGATCTGCATACCCGATCAAGCATCAGTTGCCCCCAATATGACGAGCGCTGGATGCATAAAAGGAACCTGAGACAATTCCGCTCAAATGTCGAACGAGGCTTCGGTGTGATTCAAACTGAGTAAGCCGGCCCGCCGGCCCGAAGCAGCGATCTCAAAAAAATGCCTCAGCAAGCCACCTTCTTCTGACGCGTCCTCACTGCAAAGACAATTCATAAGTGCCGACGATTTTTATGAGGAGCGTCACGAATAGAAGTGCTCCTTTATTTCAGGAGGCGCCTTTTTGTAAGTGGGAAGGAAGATGCTAAATGTCTTTATTATCAGCGCACTCAAGCATGGCTAATCCAATTCCTCGCTCATTACGCGAGACCAAAGCATAGCCAGCACCTCGGATATCACGGGCTTCCTCATCCTGACCGAGCTTGAATTTCCCCGCTAGCCTCGTGATTTCGATCTCGACCCCTACAATTTTTTTCAGCATGGCATCTATGTACTCCTTGGGACTATCGGTCATTTTCCAAGGCGTGGGCTGAGTTGCTTCATGAGACTTGGTCAGCTTTGCTACGACACGACGCACGTACTGAGCATCATCGTGAAACGTCACACGACCAAATGCGTGCACGACCCGGTAGTTCCAAGTGGGGACTTGCTGATGGAAATCCTGTTTGCTCGGATACCATTGCGGCGATATATACGCATCTTGAGCTCGAAATATCACCAACACCTCGCTGCCCTGGGCGACTTCATGCCATAGGGGATTATTCCGCGCCACATGCGCCTGCAGCACCCCAAGCGCTCCGCTGCGGAGTACAAGTTCAAAAGGTAGGTGATTGGCGTCAATCCCATCACCCGAACAAGTGACAAGTGACCCAAGCGGATTTCGCATAATGACTTCTTGCAAAACGCCAACACGAGACTCTTCGAACTGAGGGGGGATGTACATTCACTTTGCTCCTATAACTGATCTGCTCGCCCAATATTAGGGTCACTGCGCCGGTCAAAGCCGACTCAACATCGGCCCTACCGCACCTGCTGAGCTGTATCATTGTAAAGACGCAGCTCGGCGTATCGGATGCGTTCGCAGCACTTACTGCTCAGCTCAGTTCGAGCTCGTCGATCACCGCAGCAATTTGCTGACGCCCTGCTCCACTTATGGTTCTGAGTGGCAATGGCAAGCTCGGAGAGTGGGTGAATCCACGAAGCTCGGCCGCCGTTGCAACAACGCGGAAGCTTCCCCCAAATTGTGTGAAGAGGGCCCATAGGGGCTTCAAAGATTCGGAAAGGCGAGTCGCTTCTTCGGCGTTACCCGACAACGCAGCACGCGTGATTGCCAGGGCTGTTTTCGGGAACAAGCCCCCAATGACGGAGTACCAGACCTCACAGCCTGCGTTCAATCCAGTAGCAGCAAATACATCCCCGCTTACCCCAATCGTTACGTGCTCCGGAATCAGTGCCCGAAGGCGATCGACTCGTGCCCTGGCCTGATCTGGTGCTTCGGGAACGCCAGGGATCTTGATCGAGTGCACATTCGGCAGGCGGGCAATTCGCCCGTGAAGCTCATCAGTAAATTCGAAATGGGTGGTGCCGGGGTTGTCATAGACGCATAGCGGGACGGAGATATTGGCGGTGACCGTTTCGTACAGCGAAAAAACATCTTCAGCTGATAGCTTCTGATAGGAAACGGGCGGCAGCAACAATGCTTTGACTCCCGCCTTTTGCGCATCTTCTGCCAACAACAGCACATCACGTGTACGCAGCGATCCTATGCTTACCATGACGGGAACATTCCCGGCTGCCTCTACTGCCAACTGCGTAACTCGTGAGCGTTCAGTCCGAGAAAGGTACGCATAGCTTCCTGTAGACCCGAGCGCACCGATAGAATCTACTTTCGCAGCCACCAGTTGCTCCACAAGGCGAGTAAATGCTCCTTCATCCACACCCTGCTCATTCATTGGCGTCAAAGGAAATGCGCTAAGACCGGTAAACATAGTTCATGACTCCATTGTGTGATTCTGCAATTAGATCACCACAGGACGGACTGACTCCGAAGCATACATCGCTCAATAATCGACACCATGCGCTATGGAGATTTCTTCGATTCAGCTGCAGGCTTTTCCAACGTGATGTGGTTGGGCATGATTGCCGCCGATCAAAAAGGCTGCGTGCGAGGCAAGATTGGACATAACCCCGTATGCATCCCCACAAGCAGCCCGTGCCGTCTCGCTTATTTACTAATTGGCACCTGGACCGATAAGTACACTCTCAATCTGAGCGCCTGGCATCATCAGTTGCAGGCCTTCTATCAGCTTGTCACCCGCTTCAGTCAATGCCTCGAGCGGCATTGTCGGCAGACTTTCCAGAATGAACCACATGTGCTTCGCATCTGCACTGAGCCGTGTTCTGACGCCCTGGCGCCAATTCCAACGACGGCAAGTCACCCCCTTATCGTCCCGCCAAACAACCTCGCCAGAATCAGGATATTCGTGGGCTGGAGCACCTTCTTTCATGGTGTCGAAAGGTTCCGACCCATCAGCTACAGCGAGTCGCGGCGAGCCCACATAGGCTTCGACGTTCTCACCGCCAACAGGAACTGCATACTCAATGCTGATGGCGTTATAGAGATCAACCACTGGATCGATACTCGGCAGACTACCGTCACGCAGGACTCGTTTGCGAAGAGCTTCAGCTGAGCAAGGAGTGCGCTGCGGCTTGGCACCGAATTTTCGGAAGAGATCCGCCCAAGCGGTCAGGTGAGCTTCCGCCCATAGAGCACCACCCGCCGTGACTGATTGACAGGCTCGAGACAAAGCGTCCTTGCCAATATCTGGATTGGCGATTGGTGCAGCTTCGACCACAATGCTGAGCGCTCTGAACTCAGGTGCCAAATTGATTACGTCTTGGTCGATTGACGGCAGTACGGACAGCATCAGAGAATCCCTTTAATCCTAAAATTCATTTCATACTAGCGACCAATGACCAAAATAGTCAATATACCGACCAACACCGGGGCCGACGTTCAAACCGTTAGCGAGGCAGTTTCCCGTAGGCTCAAAGAGGAACGAAAGAAGCGGAAAATCACTCTCGACGAGCTTTCCCGTCGCTCCGGTGTCAGCAAGGGCATGGTGGTCGAGATAGAGAAATGCACGGCTAACCCAAGCATCGCGATCCTTTGCAAAATCGCTGCTGCTTTGGGTCTTTCAGTTGCTGATGTCGTGAACGTGTCCGACGCCCCATCTGCCCACCTCATCGAAAGTAAGGATATCCCCACACTCTGGACAGGAAACTTGGGGGGGACGGCTCGGCTCCTGGCTGGAACCAGTGGTCCGAACATGATTGAGCTTTGGCGCTGGGAAATGTTTCCCGGCGAAACTTTTGCCTCCTCAGGGCATCCTCACGGCACAACTGAGCTATTTCACGTGGAGAAAGGGACACTTCACTTCACAGTAGGTGATACCGAACTGAGCATTTCTGCGGGTTGCTCAGCCGTAGCAAAAACAGACGTACCTCATGCCTACTCAAATAATGGCAAATCAAAACTGATATTCACCATGTCTGTAACGGAGATCCACCAATCCGGGCGTGAAATATAGCGTTCAGACAGCATCGCACTGAGGCTTACAGAGGAGTCCGCGCGGGTCGGCTCTTGTGGTCGTCCATCATCGCCCCGTCATAGGACTGCTAGCAACAGAGCCGCTGACTGGCATAGAACTTCGTTAAGGGGCTTTTAATGTCATTTGATTACCACCATCTCCTCCTCGTATTCACGGCCTATATTGTTGGAGCGGCGAGCCCTGGACCGAGCAACATGCGGATAATGGGCGTCGCGATGAACCAAGGCAGGCAGCCTGCGCTCCTGCTAGCAGCGGGTGTCATCAGTGGTTCGATTTTCTGGGGATCGATGGCAGCCACGGGCGTCTCAGCGGTCCTGGCACAATATGCGCAAGCGCTGGGCGTCTTAAAAACGGTTGGCGGTGCTTACCTGCTCTTCCTTGCCATCAAAGCAGGCCGCTCTGCTCTAACGTCCAATGAGCGGCTCGAGAAAGAGCTAGCGGCCGCGCCAAAAGTCTCGGGGTTCAGCCTGTATCAGCGCGGCTTGCTCATGCATCTCACAAACCCCAAGGCACTACTCGGTTGGATCGCTACCATGACCCTTGGCTTGGGGCCGCAAGCTTCGCCAAAAACAGTCGCGATTATTCTGGCCGGTTGCGCCGTGCTTAGCGTCACTATCTTCTGTAGCTATGCGATCGTCTTCTCCACCGCGCCTATGATTCGGGGATATCGCCGAGCACGCCGGTGGATCGAAGGCACCCTTGCGCTAGTTTTCGGAGCGGCTGGAGTAAAGCTGATGTTCTCCCACTCCTAGCCTTGGTCTCGGCTAGCTGCTGACGCTCGTCAATAAATAACGGAAGCACATTGGACGATCGCACCTTCTGCTGACTTTCCCCAATGAATCACGCGAATTACTTCTGGTTGACTGGAGCGTCTTCGCCCCTCCATACAACGCTCCCAAGACCTCACAGATCGACGCCAACGGCTCACTTGGTGATTTACTCTTAACTCACCCGATTATTGGTCCTTTGCTGCGGCGGAACAGAAGAGCAAGGATGCAACTGTTCCCTCCCCCATGCAGACCTGCCACCGGACGACTGAAAGTCATGCTGTCAACGAAAATTTTGGACATTCTGGACTCAGCATCACTTGCGGGACCGGCTTTACACGCATGACCGCAGAAGTCGCGCCCGGTCGCATCGGCATTGTTCTTAGGCTCGAGATCTCTCGCCTGGCGTGTAATAACGCTAACGGCGGCCAACTGTTCGACCATGGCCACGCATGCCCACGCCGCCGAAGGCGATTACCGCCTGGGCACTCAGGGCGAAGTGCTCGATGGCCGAGTGATGTACACCATCGGTGGTGACTCCGCAGTGGGTAGGCGTACGCCAATCAGGGCGTGACCTTTTTCAAGTGTCGCCGAGATTTCCCAATCGATGTAATTCCGCTTTGAGCTTTCCGCGCCAACAAATGCGATCGTACAAGACGTGCCGGTGATGTGATTTTCCCGAATACGGCGCATCACGTAATTGACGTCATCGCTATCGATGCTGCGCTCAAGGGAGTTGTCGTAGATCACATCGCAGGTAACATGAAATGCGTTTGAAAAAGCGTTGTAGCAAGCCTGGTCACTGTGGTGATGGTAGCTCACGAATACTTTGTGTTTCACCGGCGCCCGGGGGCGGTAAGCGCCACCGAAAATTCCATAACTCATCAGTGCTCCTTGGCATTTACCGTCGATGGTGAAATGCAATTTCGCACGTTATTCCCCCATGCCCATTCTAGAAGCAGCATTCGCAAAGTACCCCTACCGGCGGTAGACATCCTGTCCGCCGCCTGGCCCATAATAGTGATCAGCTCCACCTAATCACGAAGCTGCTCAGCATTGGCTGCCAGATATCCGAACCAATAGGGATCGTGGCTTAGCGGGAATTGCAGCGCAGTTGATGGACGATGCCGATCAGTGCGACGAGGATCCCCGCACCACCTGTAGACACAACCAGGACTTGGTATTCAGGCATGCAAGCCATGATCACGATGCACGCCAGAATGAACACAATCACTGCCCAGGTAAGCCAAGGATAGAGCCACATTTTGAGCGGGTTATCTTGGCTTTGGTCCTTCAGCTTGCGACGCATTTTAAGCTGCGAATACGCAATCACCAGATAAACCAGCAAAGCAATCATGCCGGTAATGTTCATCAGCGTATCGAGCACATCTTTGGGGCGCAGAGTTTCGCTGAAGTTAATGAGCGCTAGAACCACGGAAATCGCGCAAGAACCGATGACGGCATAGATAGGCACACCGGTTTTTTGCCAGGTAATTTTGAAAATAGCCGGTGCGTCACCACGACTCGCGAGCGAAAACAGCATACGGGACGCCGTGTAGTGGGCTGAGATCATGCAACTGCTCACAGATGTCAGCACCACAACATTCATAATCAGCTCAGCCCCAGGGATGCCAAGCAGTTCGAGAGTACGGCGGTACGAGCCGTAGCCGGATTCGCCCAGCATTGGGTCATTCCACGGCACCAGGCATACAATCAGGAAGATGGAGCCGACATAGAACAGTGCGACACGCCAAATCACCGATTTAGTGGTCTTAACAATTTGATGCGACGGGTTGTCAGACTCCGATGCTGCGATAGTCGCGATTTCCGCACCAAGGAAGCCGAACATAACCCCGAGCATGGCACCTACTACGGGATCAAAGCCATTCGGCATAAACCCGTGTTCGGTTAAATTGCTGATTCCGCTAACAGTGCCGAAACTCCAGATATTGAGTACTGCAAGGCTGCCAACTACCAGGAAGCAGAAAATGGCCACTACCTTGATCAGGGCAAACCAGAACTCGAATTCTCCGTAGTTTTTGACATTGAAGAAGTTGATGCTGATAAGCACCAGAGTCGTTGCCAGCACGAAGACGTTAACGCTTATGCCGGGTGCCCAGTTGTGCAGGATCTTTCCGGCCACGTAGGATTCCCAGGCCATGAGGATTACCCAGTAACCCCAATACAGCCAACCGATGGTGAATCCCGCCCAGCGCCCGATAGCGCGGTCGGCGTAGGTAGAGAACGATCCAGTATCGGGGGAAGAGGTTGCCATCTCACCGAGCATCCTCATGATGAGCATCATGAGAATCCCGCCAGCAAGATACGCTAGAACTGCCGCGGGGCCGGCACTATGAATGACGCTACCAGAACCCACGAACAGAGAACCGCCAATAACACCCGCGATAGACATCATCGTCAAATGTCGGGGTTTTAATCCCGCCTTCAGGCTGGTCTCCTGGCCCTGATCTTTACTTACAGCAAAACTTGTATCCATCGTACTACTACCTCTGATTGTTGTATTGGTAGGAGGTCAAGCCCATACATGTTTGGCACCGTTACCAAATTGAGTCAGGCAACTTTTAAAAAGACCTCTACAAGGAATAACTAATACCCCTTGGAGAGACCGACTTGATTTGTAAGCGCTCGACCTTCAAGAGCAAGTTTTATGTTCTTTGCCATTTGCTGGGAGGCACTATTCGGAGTTGAAAGTCCGGCAACGTGCGGAGTGATCAAAATGTCGGATCCCAAGGGGGGCTTTCTGCGGATAAGGGTTCGACAGAAACTACGTTCAACATCGCCCCGGCAATCAGTCCTGCGTGCAGGTCATACAGCAGGTCAGCTTCCACCAGGTGCGCACCACGCCCAATATTTATGAGCTGTACTGGACGTTTGAAGCACTCGAACAATCTGAGATTAAGAATTCCGTGTGTGGCTGGAGTCAGCGTTAGCACATTGATCAGCATGTCAACATTTGCAGCCAACTCTTCGAGGTCGTTAACTCCAGAATAGGACGTGATTTTTGGAAGAGATTTTGACGTAATGCTCCATCCCAGTACTTGGAATCCACCTCCGATGGAACCGACTGTTTTTTTCCAAGAGATGGAGCTCACGGTGACTCGGTGCCACTGGTTACTTGCTGGCCCAGGACATGAAGCGTTGCTCCAGGGATTCGCCGTTATCGGTCCAGAATTCGACGTCCATTTGCAACGCGTTCTTCATGTTTTCCGGATGCGTCGGCAGCTCACTGGCGAGCTTCTTATCGAGCAGTGCCGCAACTGCAGTGTTGGTCGGGCCGTACGCCATTTTTTCGGTGTACAGCTTCTGTTGTTCCGGCCGCATGGCAAACGAAATGAATTTGTAAGCCGCGTCCAGATTGGGAGTCCCTTTCGGAATGGCCCATTCATCGAACTGGTAGAGGTTGCCGTCCCAGACGATCTTCAGATTGGCCCCGTTCTGCTGAGCGACGTGGATGCGGCCGTTATAGGACGAGCTCATCACTACGTCACCGGACATGAGGTACTGCGGCGGCTGAGCGCCAGCTTCCCACCACTGAATGTTCGGCTTGATCTCATCCAGCTTCTTGAAGGCACGATCGACGCCCACCGGCGTGGAGAGCACCTTGTAAATATCAGCCGGAGCTACGCCATCCGCCATGAGGGCGAATTCAAGGGCGCCGCGCGCAGACTTGCGCAAACTGCGCTTGCCAGGAAACTTCTTCAGGTCCCAGAAATCTTTCCACCCAGTGGGCGCGACCTTGAGCTTGTCAGCGTTGTACGCAAGCACATTCGACCAAACGAAAATACCTACGCCGCATTCGGTCTGCGCGCCGTTGACCAGAGGCTCCTTGATCCCTAGACGCTTGTAGTCGAGCTGCTCGAACAGCCCATCGCCACAACCCCGCGCGAGATCGTTGTCCTCCACGTCTAGGATGTCCCAGTTCACGCTCTTGGTGTCTACCATGGCTTTCACCTTGGCCATCTCACCGTTCCACTCACCGGCGATCACTTCCGTACTGGCTTCCTTCTCGAACGGCTTGTAGAAAGCCGTGATCTGAGCATCCTTACTCGCCCCGCCGTACGAGATAACGGTGACGCTCTCTGCCATCGCATTCCCCGCGATTGCCAACCCACTCAGTGCCACAAGACCCAGTACTTTTGCGTTCATTGCTGCGCTCCTATAAAGCTGCAAGTATTTGTTTTAATTAGCAAAAAGTAGATTTTGAAGACAGGAAGATCTCTTGTTGTGAGTTGAAAACCTATTTTTCTCACGGCAGCTACGACAGAGATCTGGGTGGCACTGAAGCGAATAAAATTGCTTGCAGAAACCTAACTGTCCCGGTTGATCGTATTCAAATTATCTGGGGAGCAACCACGTACCTCCGTTACTAGACAGTGACCAAAATTTCCTAGGCGAAGTGGGAACATTTCGCGCCCCCACTCCGGCCTTGGCAGCGCTTACTTGAGATCGCCAAGTACGCTGTCGAGGGTTTCGATGAAGATGTCCGCCTGCGCTCGCTGGAAGATCAGCTGAGGACGAACCTTCAGAATGTTTTCCATCGGACCGGCAGAACTGATCAGCACGCCGCGCTCACGCAGCCCGTTGACCACCTGGCGCGTGGCGTCGGCATCGGGGGGTTTGGTGGAGCGATCGCTAACCAGCTCAACCCCTAGGAACAGGCCTGCGCCGCGAACGTCGCCGATGACTTCGTAACGCTTGGCAAGCTCCTCGATTCCAGCCTTCAGGTAAGCACCGACCGACGCGCAGTTGCGCAGCAGTCCTTCGTTCTGGATGACGTCCAACACGGCATTAGCCGCAGCACAGGACACCGGGTTGCCACCGAAGGTGTTGAAGTAGCGAGCGGTACGGCCGAACTCTTCGACGACATCAGAGCGCATGACCGCGGCGGCGATCGGCTGACCATTGCCCATGGGTTTACCCATGGTCACGATATCGGGCTCGACGCCGTGGCGCTGGAAGCCCCAGAGATGGGAGCCAGTGCGCCCGAAGCCGGATTGGACTTCGTCGGCGATGTACAGCAGGCCTTCCTGCTTCGCCAGGGCGATTGCATCCTTCGCAAAGCCGGCAGGGTCGGACAGTACGCCATCGCTGGCAAAAATGCCGTCGAAGAGAATGGCCGCAGGCTTGATGCCATTGGCGCGCATGTCATCGATGGCCGCGCGGACATCCTCCGCGAAGACCCGCGCAACATTTTCGACGCCTAGGCGGTAGGCATCAGGTGCGCGGACTTTGCGGACGAACGTGCCCAGCTCGACGCCTGCTCCCAACGAGGGAGAGACAGCAGACACCAGGTCAGTGATGCCGTGGTAGGCGAGTTCGGTGACGATCACGCCAGTACCGCCGGTGTACTGCTTGGCGATTCGCAAGGCCAGGTCGTTCGCTTCGCTGCCGGTACAGGTGAACATCACGTGATTCAAGTACGAAGGGAACGTCGCCAGCAGTTTGTCTGCATAGTTCAGGATGCCCTCGTGCAGATAGCGCGTATGCGTGTTCAGCACCTTCACCTGCTCGCAGATCGCGTTGACCACGTGCGGGTTGCAGTGACCGATCGATGCGACGTTGTTGTAGGCGTCCAGGTAGCGCTTGCCGTCGGCGTCGTAGAGCCACACGCCCTCCCCCTTCACGATGTGCAGGGGACGCTCGTAGAAGAGGCGATATGCCGGGCCGAGGGTCTGGTCGCGGCGCGCGATGAGCCCGCGCTCTTCCTGGGAGAGATGTTCGGCGTCGGTCGCCGTGAAGCCATTAACCATTGTCATGCCACTGCCTCCTTCGAGCAGATGCGAGCGATTTGTTCTTGAGCGAGTCCACGGGGAATGTTTGAGAAGCCACGGAGGCCGACCCACGCGGATGGGGCATTGCGCAGGATGTACGCTCGGTTTTCCGGATACATCGTCGCGCGCCAGTTCGTGATGGCGACGGTCATCACCATGCGTGCAGCAATGAGATCGAAGAGGATCTCCTGCTCAACCTCTTCCAGCGGGCATACGCTGTTGTACGCACCGATGAAGGGCAGCGCCTGGGATAGAACGTGCTCGCCAGCGCCCAACTGGTAGGAGGCGCCCACGGCCAGATCGTTTATCAGCGGCGCATGCACCATGTCGCCGAAGTCAAGGATATTGCGGATGTTCTCCGGACGATCACGTTCAACGATCACGTTGTGGAAGTTGAGGTCGTTGTGAATGACCTGACCACGGAGACCTTGAAGACGTGGGAGCGCGTAGGTTTCGAAGTTCTCGAGGAACCGGGCTACCAGGCTCCGGCCTTCGAGATCGGGAATCAGATCCAGCAAACTGCCCATGCGCGAACAGTGCTTGATGTCCCACAGAAGCTCATGGCCGGCAGCCGGATGGAAGAAGCCGCGCAGGGCAATGCCCAAGCGAGCCAGGTGTACGCCCAGGTTCTCCCTCAGCATTTGGCTGGGAGCTTCGATCCTGTTGAGCGGTACACCCTCGACGAAGGAGAGCAGGCGCACCAGGACCTGTTGTCCACCCAGTTCGACCGGAATCTGATAGGTGCCGGACTGATTCGGATAAACACGCGATACGGGCAGGGTGGGGTCCGTGCGCTCGACGTGAAGAAGCGCCTTGTTCTGGAAGTCGGCTACGTTGACGTCCTCTGCTGAGTTGGAAACCTTCAGCAGGAACTGACGGCCATCCTGGCAGCGAAGATGGAAGTTCAGGTCACGTTCGCCGGCGAGCAGTTGTGCCTGGCAGTGCAGACCGAACTGCTCCAACGCCACGGCCTGTGCCTGCTCGTCAGAGGCCTGCGGAACAGCAGCGGTGAGGACATGATCATTCGGCGCATTGGTTTGAGTTTTCACGGATCGTCACTCTGAATAAACATCGGAATCAGCGGCTGCTCTGCGCAGCGGAAGTGACGATAATGCAGATTGGACTGAAGTATTAGAGCCAGAGTTATCTAGCTTATAAGTCCACTTTTAGATCCCCTTCGAAAAGCGCCGGCACAACCTAAAGACAGTTCAGGCTGAGGTCCGGTTACCGGGGCCAGGATGCGCATGAGCGCGAGTTCCGGGCCGATTTTGAAATACAGGGCTGACATCGCTCGCTATTGGACTTACCTTTAAGGCGCAAATACTTGCTGAGCTTGGGTCCAGTTTATGAGCGCGCGAATCCACGACTTCTTGGTTGGGAAGCTTGATAGGAAGCCGAGTACACAGCAGCTCTGCTTTCGCGCCGCGGCTTGGCGATAACGTCCAGGGTCACTGGCCTCGCCAAGGCAGGTGGCGCCTTCGTGCCTGGTGTAGCCGATGCAGACCTCTTCCCCTTTCACATCTGGAAACGGCTGCAGAACAGGTACTTCGGGAAAAACCGTATGGAGCTCACCGGGTACGTTGAGCACGGAGGATACCGCCGGCTTCGTGAAGCGCTCGCCTCCTACCTGTACGCATCCAGAGCGGTGAAGTGCAGATCCGAGCAGATCATCGTCACGATGGGCACCCACCAGTCATTGGACCTAGTGGCAAAATTGTTGAGTGATCCGGGTGACAGCGTGCTGATCGAGACGCCTTGCCACTGGGGAGCTCCAGTCGTCTTTTCAGCCGCCGGCCTCGCTACTCAACCCATTGCAATCGACTCGGATGGGGCCTGCCTTCCTGAGTTGGCCAACGATGCTAATCCCCGCTTCGCGTTCATCACGCCATCGCATCAATACCCCACTGGCAACATCATGTCGCTGCAGCGCCGCCGGGAGTGGCTTGCGTTCAGCGATGCGCGGAACATCTGGATCCTCGAGGACGACTACGACAGCGAGTTTCGCTACGACACCGAGCCTCTGCCATCACTGCAGGGGCTCGATACCAAGCACCGAGTTATCTATCTCGGGACCTTCAGCAAGGTGGCTTTCCCTGGTCTGCGCTTGAGCTACCTGGTGGTACCTGAGCCCCTGGCTGACGCCTTCAGCAAAGGGATGACCCAGCTGTATCGCCCAGGCCTCCTCCCCGTCCAGGCAGCTATGGCGGACTTCATCCAGGAGGGGCACTTCGCGAGTCACATTCGGAAGATGCGGACCGTGTACGCTGGAAGAAGAAATCTCTTGCAGAGAAGTCTGCTCCAGCAGTTTGGCTCTAAGATTCAGTTCTCCGCAGGCGCTGCGGGAATCCACCTCGCAGTCACCGTTACCCCCAAAGGCATTGCCCGGGAAATGATTCGTCGTGCACCGGAGTTTGGCCTGACCCTGAGGGGCTCCTACCAGCTCGATGTAACCGTCGATGATGATCTTCTGGTGCTGGGGTACGGAGGCATCAAGGAGCCGGATATCGCCCCGGCGGTTCAGCGCCTGAGGCAGCTCTACGACTCGATAACAGCAGGATAAGTTCATGGATTCAATCGGTAGTCGGCTTCGAACGGAGCGCAAACGCATAGGCGCCAGCCAGCAAACGCTAGCGGTGCTTCTGGACGTATCGAGACGAACCCAATGCAGTTACGAGTCCGATGCCAGCGACCTGACTTCAGCGAAGCCGGAATCGAACTTTTCTCTTTGTTATTGAAAATAAAGGGAAATTTTGAGTTCGAAAAATTTTCTACCTCTATGTGTACCCTCAGTCTGCGAGCAGACTCGGTATTGAACATTGCTACCGGTTTCCACCGCGTAATCGCCATGGAAAATTCGGGTGCGGTCATCGACACGGAAGGGTCGTTCGGTGAGTGGATTTTTCCAATGGTACGACTGGAACGCAGTAGAGCACCGCATGAACGACAGCGAACCTAACTCCGGTTGGACCAGAAACGGGTCGCAGACCACCGATCTCATCGGATTTGATCAGCAGGGAACGGATCCTATCTGCGTTTGCAACCCACTATTTCAGCAAGCTTCGTCAGCTCACAGGACACTCTCAATGGTGCTTCCGCGAAGCATCATAATTGGCATGTCGATCTCCAGGTCGTCAGCAAGCAGGTTGGGGACCGCCAATCACGCTTCAAAAATCGCAAGCCGTTAGCACGTCGCCGACATGATGACACCCTGGTGCTGTCTGGTGGTTTGAATGGGGAATGGACACCGCATGACCTACGCCGTACGGGAGCAACCATGATGCAGGCCTTGGGTATCAGCCTGGACGTCATCGATCGCTGCCAAAATCATGTACTGGCGGATTCACGAGTGAGACGCCACTACCTGCATCACGACTATGCCGAAGAGAAGAAAAGCGCCTGGAACCTGTTGGGCGATCGACTGAGTGCCGTGTTGTCCTCAACTTACGAGCACGCGCCAATCAAGTCGATGTTGTCTTTTCCAGCGTACGCGGCGACAGAGACGCGGACACCCACGCCGATCACTCATTGTGCTCATGCTCAAAATTAACGCAGGAGCAGTTGGAAACTTGCATCAATTGTTGATCCCGACAACGCACCGAGAAACCTAATTTCTAACCATAAAACAAGGTGCTTACCAACCCCCCTTAGAGCGCTGAACTACTCGACATCTATCGGAAGCTCAAATCCAGCCTTCACCCTGTCCATTACTACTAATGTCTTGAAACTTTTAATGTCCGAATTCTCGTAGAAGAATCGCCTGGTGAATCGTTCGTAATCCTCCATATCCTTGGAGGTTATAACCAGTACGAAATCAGAGTCTCCTGTTACGTAGTAACCTGTCATAACCTCCGGAGTGTTACGGATAGATTTTTTGAATTTATCAATGATATCGGCTCGCTCTCGCTCTAGAGAAACAAGCACCAACATAAAGACGTGACGCCCCACTGCCTTAGGCGACACGATTGACACATCACCTTCGATAACACCGTCCTTTCGCAACGCTTTCAGTCGCCGTTGGCATGCCGTCGCAGACAAGCCCACAGTGTTGCCCAACTCCTCGGAAGTTATTCGATTATTTTTTTGGACTACGCCCAGTATGCTCGCATCAATTCTATCCAAAGAAATCATGCAGTTTTTCCTCCAGCATTCGTCATATAACGCGGCAAAAGCTAAAATATCAACAGAAAACGCCGCGATACATGCTCAGGATCTCATAAACCAATCTTTAGGGCAACGCCGCGTTTAGACCATAATATTGCTCATAAAATGCGCAAAACGGTTATAAACAGCTGTTTTTCTGCGTCAAAACATCCATATTGAATCAATTGGAATTGCGACACCACTAACCATAGCTGAGGCTGGGAAATTGGTCCCTTCGTCTCGCTTCACTTTTCGAAAATCGTAGTAAAACGCCTGCCACTGGCACGGCCCTCTGTCAGCTCACGGAGGTCTATCTGACTATTAACTAAGACACTGCGTTATTTACCGGAGTATGATTTCCGTGTAAATGCAATGAAACTCAAAACAACAAGGAGAGATTGATTCACAATTGCTACAAACGGTTGAAATATCATTTATTTCACGAATCATAGCGCAAATCAGTTTCTGTACCACAGGTGGTTCTTTATCCACGCTCGGGATGCAATACGTACCTTGGCAGCGCGCCCTATCGGCATCATTGCGGCAACTCACCAAATTTAATTGAACGAAAGCACAGGTAATCGACATCCCCTGACGGGTCAATTGACGCGTCGTCTTCGCCGAAAGACTAGCGTTTTTATTAGCGCGCCAACTCGGGGAAACGGCATAGAAATGGAACTATTGGCCTTGCCAGGTTAGGAACTACTGGCGCAGTAACTCCAACTACCAACTACTGAAAAGTCTAAAAACTTTTACCCAGCGCTCGTACCAGAACAACATTTGAAAGCTGACCCAAAACCTCTAGGGGGGGGGGAGGACGCAGTCCTCATTTAACGGATATTTTTGAACTTAAAACAATGCCGCCGCCGCCAACTAAACAAACCCGGTGGACTGATGGCATCGGCTTAAAAATGGCGGAAGGCGCGAACCGATAAATGGTTCAGCGCCTCCTTAAGAATCAGCGCAGAGCGCCTTCAGCAGTCAGTTCTTTGATAACTTTTTGTACCGCTTGATGGGCAAGATCAATAATCTGATCAACTTCTTTTTCGGTGGTCACCAGAGGTGGAGCGAAACCCAAGATCTCGCCATGAGGCATTGCCCGGGCAATCAGGTTCAGATCACGAGCAGCCTTAGAGACACGAGCACCTACTTTCAGGGCAGGATCGAAGCGCTTCTTAGTAGCCGGATCCGCGACAAACTCTAGTGCCGCCATCAAACCTACGCCACGAACCTCTCCAACAATCGGCAGGCTACCAAACACTTCCTTGAGGTTGTTCTGCAGATAAGCCCCTACTCGAGCGGCGTTGCCGGGGATATCTTCTTGCTCAACGATGTCCAGGACAGCATTTGCCGCAGCGACACCAATTGGATGGCCAGAATAGGTATACCCGTGAGAGAACGCACCGACTCGATCAGCCCCCTCCTCCATTACCTTGTACACTTTCTCGCCGACGATAGCTGCAGACAGCGGGGCGTATGCCGAAGTCAAACCTTTTGCGACAGTGATAAGGTCTGGCTCGATGCCGTACTTATCGCAGCCAAACATGGCGCCAGTGCGACCAAATCCTGTGATCACCTCGTCAGCAATCAGAAGGATGTCGTACTTCTTAAGGACTGGCTGGATCGCAGCCCAATAGCCAGCAGGTGGTGGAGTGATACCACCCGTGCCCAGCACGGGTTCAGCAATGAAAGCACCGATGGTGTCCGGATCTTCACGCAAGATCAGCTCTTCCAGCTCCTGTGCGCGACGAGCGGAGAACTGCTCTTCAGTTTCGCCTGCTTCAGCCCCCCAGTAATAGTGTGGAGCCCCGGTACGCAGGATGCCGGTGACAGGCAAGTCCATGTAATCGTGGTAGAAGCTCATCCCGGTCATCGAGCCCGAAATTACTGAGCAACCGTGATAGCCACGATCACGGGTAATGATTTTTTTCTTCCTTGGCAGACCACGCAGGTTGTTGTAGTACCAGACCAGCTTGGCTTGAGTTTCGTTAGCGTCCGAACCCGAAAGGCCGTAAAACACCTTGCTCATCTTGCCGGGTGCCATGCGTACAAGGCGATCGGACAGACGAGCCAGCTCGTCCGTCGTGTGAGCAGCATAACTATGGTAGTAGGCGAGCTTGTGAGCCTGGCGAGAAATGGCCTCAGCCACTTCAGTACGACCGTAACCAACGTTCATGCAATACAAGCCGGCAAAACCATCAATGTATTCACGACCGGTGGAGTCAGTGATACGGATGCCCTTACCAGACTCAACGATGGTGGGATCACCCAGTTTGCCAGTGGCGAAATCTTTCAGATTGGTAAACGGGTGCAGGACGGTATTACGGTCCTGAGCTGCAATCAAATCATGTGTTTGCTTATTCATATTGTTTCCTCAGTTCTCACAAGTTGCCGAAGCAGACGTATTTGAGTTCCATGTATTCAGCGAGGCCGTGTCTGGAACCTTCTCGGCCCAGGCCGGATTGCTTCCAGCCGCCGAATGGAATGGGGGCACCAGTAAACTTCGGAGTGTTGAGCGCGACCATGCCGTACTCCAATCGATCAGATAACCGAAGTGCCCGACGCAAATCATTGGTATAAACGTAGGCTGCAAGGCCAAATTCGGTTTTGTTAGCGCGACGGAGGACCTCCTCCTCTGTATCAAAAGGAAGAATCGCAGCCACTGGCCCAAAGGTTTCTTCGAATGCGATGTCCATTTCGTCGGTGACATCTGATAGTACGGTTGGAGTTACAAAGTTTCCCTGAATAGCCGCGCTACCAACCACAATGCGCGCACCTAAGGAGGTAGCGTTCTCAATATGGTCGCGGCACTTAATAGCGACCGAACGACGAGTCATTGGGCCGATATCGACACCTTTCTCAAGCCCATGCCCCACCGTCAACTTGTTGGTAGCAGCAGCGAAGGCTTCGATGAATTTTTCGTAATGGCCACGCTGAACATAAATGCGGTTGGCACCGAGACAGTCCTGCCCTGATGTTGCGAATTTGGCACCCATGCAGCCCGCAACCGCCTCATCAATCGACGCGTCATCAAATACGATGAAAGGCGCATGCCCGCCCAATTCGAGCGACACTTTTTTCACTGTGTCACCGGACTGCTTCAGCAGCAGCTTCCCTACCTCGGTAGACCCGGTGAAACTGAATCCACGTACCTCAGCGCGCTGCAACAGGCGAGCAGAGTGCTCGATCGCGTCACCGGTCAGGACCTGGAATACACCGGCAGGAATACCAGCCTCCTCCGCGAGCTTGGCCAGAGCCAGAGCCGATAGCGGCGTCTCAGGCGCCGGTTTCACGATCATCGTGCAACCTGCCGCCAATGCAGCACCCGCCTTACGAGTAATCATTGCGCTGGGGAAATTCCAAGGGGTGATCGCGGCGGTCACTCCGATAGGCTGCAATTTCGTCAGAAGCTGACTACCAGCCAAGTGGCTTGGAATGGTCTCTCCGTAGCAACGCTCGCCTTCAGCAGCGAACCAATCCAAGAACGCCGCACCATAGGAGATTTCCCCCAAGGACTCCGCAAGAGGCTTGCCTTGTTCGGCGGTCATGATCACCGCCAAATCCTGGGCATGCTCGCGAGTCAGTGCCGCCCATTTACGGAGAATTAGTCCCCGCTGAACTGGTAGCAAATCGCGCCAGGCAGGGAATGCTGCACCGGCTGCTTCAACGGCGCGATCAACCCAGATGACTTCACAATGGGCGACTTCCGCGATTTTTTCATTGGTGGCCGGGTCGATAACAGCTAGGCGAGAATCAACATCAATCCACTCTCCATTGATGTAGGCACGTGTTTCCAGGAGATCTGGGCGGGCAAGGTGACTCAGAGCACTTTTGGCAAGATTTTTCATGGATACCACTTGAGCATAATGTTGTTGGTACCAGTTTATTGATCTGAAACAGTGCCAAACATCAATAAACATCTGCCAAGTGGATAATTACTGCGTTTTTATATGTGACATCGATTATTTTATGCGCATCGGTTTTTCCCAAGGCAAACATGCTTGAGACACCGTGCATTACCAGAACTGGAGGTACGATCGGGGGTACAAGGGGGAACGGCAGCAACATCCGTACTAATACAGCAATAACGTCGTCGATCTACCGCGCCAACTGATCACAAAAGCGCCTGCGGCTATGCGGACGGCAATAGCGCCAGCACTATGTGTTGCGACCTATAGTTTAACTTGGGTGAGGAGTGCGCCGTTGGGCAAAGCCTATATGCTGGCCTCGGCCCCGACCTGTCGCATTTGGAGAAAAGCCTCAAACGCAAGCCGTCATACTTGCGCCACGTAAACCTTATTCGTGGTCTGCAAGATAGTACGCTGCGTCATAACGAATTGGCGACATTGATATCGTCGAACATTGAGGGGGTTGGCGCGCTATATTATCGAACATCAGAATTACGTGGCGCTGGCATCAATGTGTGAGCAGACGCCTTTAGTCGGCGTCCAGCACGCTACAACGACGCGTTTATCCGAGCAACTCGGCCTAAATCGTTACGACGGGCTGCGTCAACTCTATGCTGATGCCGTTCACAATAGATATACGGGATTGGCTGGGTCAGTTTTCGGTCAGCGGCAACAGTCCCAGCTCATCCGCGCATTGCTTATCTGCTACTTCATGGTCATTCGCTAGGTTTGTGGGACAAGGCCTGTGATGTAGCCAGCTTGCTGGGTGAGCACGATATTTTGCGCGGAGCAGGTGCGGACGTCAAAGCCCGCCCTACAGCGGGATAGTGGGGTATTCCCGGTCAGATAAAGCTTTGTTTCAGTGATGCTTGACTGTGGCAAGGCTGATATTCAGTTCTTTTGTGTAGTAACGATCTGTTTTGCTGCGCCTCTATCACTGCGCCTATCACTTGATAGTCGATCACGCTCGTGCTTTTGGTGGAGGGCGAGATACTCGTCCACATCTTCCTGCGTGCGATGATCCTGCCCCAAAAGCGACTCACTCAAGCAATTGAACCGCATTGACTCCTCGAGCGTCAGGCCAGCAAATACTTCGTTGCCCTGAAGGTCTGCGCTAAGGGCTCGTATTTTTTTAAGGTATGCGCGCTGCATGTCCGTAAGCACAAGCATTTAGACCTCCTATAAATTGGCAGTGTAAAGGTGTGCCGCAATACGCAGGGCCGAATAGATTTTGGCGATAAATATCATCCAGTGGCCCCTAGTGATAATTCAAGCTGAGTGCAGAGATGAACACGCATTTCAGCCGGCCAAGTTAAAGTGATCGCTGGTAGCGCGGGGCGCAGTTCTTAATGTTCAACACCTGGTCTTGGGCTGCCGTCATTCAAACTCGGCTAGGAATACAAATGTATCAAATTGACGCGGGCAAGATCAGCACGGCTGACGCTACTGCCTCCAGGCTAAGCCTGGCCGGACACTTATAACCCAAGAACAATGAACGAGCTAAACACCAGGGTCGACTAATAGACTAAAGACGAAATACGATGCCTTGAACGTGCCCGCAAATCAGAGACCCAACGCGCCTCAGATGTAATCTCTTTAAACATACGCAGCTACGCGAACACCGCCGAACGCTTACCCCCCTTAAAATGTAGCCATCGCCTGTGCATTCGCCAAAGTCGACGAACGCAGCTTAGCCACAAACGGACTGGGAGATTGCGCTCCTAGATTACCGTGAATCAAGGCTCCGGGAACGGCAATGGCACATCGGTGCCGCGGCGCACCGCAAACACGTTCAGGGTCATTGCCACCAATGCGTAGTAACCCAACACCCCGACCAACTCGACGACCGCTGGCTCGTTAAAGGTTTCGATGGCCTGCGCATACAGCGCATCATTCACACGACGATCCTGATACAACGCTTTGGCGACGCGGTAGACCACACGTTCGTCTTCCCGCTCAAAATCAGGCTCGGCTTGATGTCGTAGTGCTTCAATGACCGCATCGGTGACACCCGCCTGGCGAGCGATAGGTTCGTGGATCTGCCATTCGGCCTGGGACTGCCACCAACTAGCGGTGAACAAAATGGCCAACTCGGTCAGACGTAATTCCAGGCGCGTGCTGTAGCGACAAAACGCACCCAGTCGCTGAGCATGGCTGGCCAGTTCCGGACTATGAATCCAGGCAAGGAATGGACCATCGAGGTTGCCTCGAGGGCCACTGAGAATCTCCGTGAGTACCGCCCGCTGAGCATCATTGATCTGATCGTCGGCAAGTGCAGTGAGACGCGATTGAACGAACATCGGCCAAACTCCTTAAAGGTCCTTGAGTGTGAGGCGAATGGCATTCACCAGTTTGCTGGCGATCTCATCCAAATGACTGTCCTCGAGAATAAATGGCGGTGCCAGCAGGATGTGGTCGCCATACTGACCATTGACAGTTCCGCCCATTGGATAGCACATCAGTCCTTCTGCCATGGCGGTTTTTTTGATTTTCGCGTGTAGCTTGAGCGACGGATCAAACGGTTTTTTGCTTGTCCGATCGGCCACCAACTCCACCCCCTGAAACAAACCGCGACCGCGAATATCGCCTACGTTCGGATGAGTGCCCAGTAACTCGATCAGGCGATCCTGCAATCCCCGACCTAGTACATTGACCCGCGCCAGCAAACCGCGTTCCTCTATAGTTTTCTGCACTGCGAGTGCCGCCGCGCACGCCGTGGCATGGCCGATATACGTGTGTCCGTGCTGGAAAAATCCAGAGCCATTGGCGATGGCGTCGCGGATTTTCTTGCTCACCAGGGTCGCACCTATCGGTTGGTAACCGGCGCCCAGTCCTTTGGCAACGGTAATCAGGTCGGCGCTGATCCCTTCCTGTTCGGCAGCGAACAATGTCCCGGTCCGGCCCATGCCGCACATCACTTCGTCGAGAATCAATAGAACCCCATAGCGGTCACACACTTCGCGAATCGCCTTGAAGTAACCGGGTACCGCCGTCACTGCACCCAGCGTCGCCCCAACGACCGGTTCCGCGACAAACGCCATGACATTTTCGGCGCCCAAACGGAGAATTTCCGCCTCCAATTCCGCCGCCAGACGCAGGCCCATTGCTTGCTGTGTTTCGCCTTCGCACTGCTCGCGGTAGGCATAGCAAGGACTAACATGGCTGACATTGATCAACAGCGGTTCGAACTGTTTTCGACGCCACTCATTGCCGCCTGTGGCCAGAGCGCCAAGGGTGTTGCCGTGGTAACTCTGACGGCGCGCAATCAGATGCTTGCGTTGCGGCTGACCGATTTCGACGAAGTATTGCCGGGCCAGTTTAAGTGCTGCCTCCACTGCCTCCGAACCGCCCGAGACGAAATACACCGAGTCAATACCCTGCGGCGCACGAGACACCAGAAAATCGGCCAACTCCTCCATGACCTCGGTGGTAAAGAATGAGGTGTGAGCGTAAGCCAACTGTCCGACCTGCTGGCGGATCGCATCGATCACCTGAGGATCGCTGTGGCCAAGGCACGAGACGGCCGCCCCGCCACTGGCATCCAGATAGCGACGCCCAGCACTGTCGATAATGTAAGGGCCATCGCCCTTGACGGCGACAGGGTAATGTTGCGTGAGGCTGCGGTGAAATACGTGGCTCATGTTTCCCTCCGGTGCTTTATGCAAATAATAAATGCATTTAAATAATATGCAATTATTATTTGCTCATTATTCCTCGCCCTACTGGCAGGAAAGTCCAGATCTGGCTCCAAGGGGCAAGAGCTTCATGCGGCGCCGGTCATGTTGGACGACACAAAAGCACTTTTCTATTGCGGCATCTGCAAATGCCTGTGTACCTTGCCGAAAAGCATCGGGTTAGTGCATAACGCCTCCTGATGCCTTTCTCTTATCGTGAATGGACTGTCCAAATGACGAACACCCCGCCCCCCCTGCCCGATACCATCACCGGGTTGAAACAGCTGCTGGATTCCATCGAGCGACGCGAGGTGGACATTGCATTGGGTAGCAGCTCAAGGCGGGTGCTGATGGCGCTGATAGAATCACCACAACGGACAGCCGTGTCGTCCATCAGCGAATTGGCGCAACAATTGGCAGTCAACGCATCGACGTTGTCCCGGTTGGCCCAGCGTCTGGGCTATGGCGGATTCAGCAAGCTGCAGGATGTGTTTCGTCGAGAAATGACTGAGGGCAAACACTTCTACAGCGATCAGGCTTCGCGACTAGTGGTGAGCACTGGTGACATGGATAACATGAATCAGCTGACCCGCCTGGGTCGTCAGGAAAGCGCGAACATCGCCAGCATGATCGAGCAGGTTGACCCGGCAGTGTTCGTGCAAACGGTGGAGCTGCTGTCCAGTGCCCGCCGGGTTCGAATCCATGGCATGCGCCAGTTCAATTCCCTAGCAATGTTCATGTCCTACGGTCTGGGTATGCTGCGCCCGGATGTCTCGACCCTGGACAACAGCCGCCAAGGCGTTGCAGATGCCTTGGCGCAGATGGACGAAGGAGACCTGCTGGTAGTGTCCAGTTGCTTCCCCTACACGCCCAGTGTGCTGGCGACCGCGGAAGTTGCAGCGAAGCATGCAATAAAGGTGATTGCCCTAACGGATTCCGCCAGTTCCCCCCTGGCGAAGGTTGCTCTGTACAGTTTCTATGTGCCCAACCACAGTCTGTTTTTCAGTAACAGCATGTGTGCGTTTATGTTATTGGCCCAAGGCCTGCTGAGTGCCGTCGCCAGCAATCTGGGCGAATCCTCGGTGTCCGCCCTCAAATACCGCGAAACCCTTATCAGCGAGCTGAACACCTCCCTCTGACCCCCCCCCCCGGCGGATTGGGTCCGTCAAGGTGCCATGGGGGCCGTTTTTTTTACCCCGCTGATTGGTCTATTTGCCCCTTTATCGATTGCCCCGACGACCACTTCACCGGCATGGTCATGTACAGAGACCGACGTAAGCGCCCAGCTCTTCCGATCAGCAGAAACAGTTTGCCAAGCCCCAGGGGGTCTTTGCTTATCTCCCCCATGATTAGATGCAGAGTATGGCAGTAGCATTACCCACCACGCACCATAAGTCAGGATATTCTAGGCTGGGGCACCTTCTTTCATGGTGTCAACAAGGTTCAGAGCCATCAGCAATGACAAGTCGCGGTGAGCCCACTATGCTTCGACATCCCCCCCGACAGGAACTGCGTACTCAATACTGATTGCGTCGTAGAGATCGACCACGAAATCAAGTCTCAGCAGACTACCGCCCCGCAGGCCCCGTTTGCGAAGCGCTTCAGGGCGTTTCGGTACGAAGCTCAGGCCCACGCCATCTTCAAGGCCGCGGGCCTGAGCCAGCCGAGTCGGTAGAACTGATCAGGAACCAACTGCAGTACACCGGTCAGTAATCGCACCCCGGGCGGGTGCGATCATAAAACCTCCGCCCGGCGTATCTTTCTGAGCAAGTACCAAATAATGCATCAATCCCGACAGCTCGCTCACCTGAGTTTCGCCGCTTCCGAAATCAGCTCGAGGGTAGCGGCGCGGTATTTGTCTAAAGAGTCTTTTTTCAAACCAATGACGCTAACAGACATATTCAATGTCGGCGCGTATGCTACATATGCCCCCCACGCGCCACCATGCACATACACGGTAATATCTCCGACTTTCATGATCCGCACGCCATGACCATAGAGCTCCGCCCCCGGATCTCGGGGAGTAGCCGTATTGAAGACGGATGTCATGAGATTGATCGTTTCTGCCTTCTTGAAAACTTGCCCGTTAAACAAAGCGTAGAAAAACTTTGAGAGGTCCTTTGTGGTCGACACCATCCCCCCACCGCCGAACAGATCAAACGGAGTAGTGTCATAGATGTCCCAGCCGTTGGCTTTCGACGCTTTAGGGTCAGTGTACAGGCTATAACGGTATTGATGCGCCCGCGGTAGCACGCCTTCGGGCTTCGTTTCAAGCACTTCCCACCAAGTGTCGACAAGCCCAAGACGTTTGAAATCGACAAGCTTGCGCGTTGCCTCCGCCATGGATTGGCCTGTTGCCTTCTCAAGGATCGCGCCGAGCAGAATATAGCCGGTGTCGGAGTACTCAAACCTCTCTCCTGGCGCAAAACGCGGTCCGCCCTCCATCGCCATCTTAAGTTGCTCATCCACAGTGAACCGATGCTTGAGCTCGCCAGACATCAGTCTTTGCTCAATCTCAGCGTAGGCGCGTGTATCGAACACATCCAAAAGTCCGGCAGTATGCGATAGGAGTTGCCGGACGGTGATAGCATTAACATCGTAGCCGCCATCCGTAAGAATTTTTACCTGCGTCGGAGTAATATAAGAACCAATCGACTGATCCAGTTCGATTTTTCCGCTCTCCCACAACCGCAATATTGCAGCGGCCACGAAGGGTTTCGTAACACTTGAAACGACAACTGGATGATTAGTTGTCAATAGCTCATGTCCACCCTGTTCTGTCATGCCGGCCACCTCGCCGTACTCCATACAAAATTTAGGTGCTTCGACATACACGGCAGCTCCGAGAGCCGCATCGGGTCCGCTAGTGATTGCGGAAATGAGTGAGTGCGCCTTCGCTCGAAGCAACTCCCCGTTGTGCTGCTCAACGTCGCCCCCAACACATCCCGCCACCGCGTAAGGTACCAATAGCGCCGCCGTGAAAGACACCAATAACGGCGCTACGAGTCGCCGCATCATTCCCTTTCTTGTTAGTCGATCGGAGCTGATTTTCCCGGGTGTTCCATGAACATCTCGATTTTTTTTCATTTTTGTTGTTCTCCGGTTTTTTGAAGTTGGCCAGCTCGAGGTCACATCGTATTCGGTTGCAAGCCTAGTATTTATTAGCTGAAGGCTTTGCATATAAGTTGCAAAATTGAATGTTGAGCTAAAGCAGGCCAAAGGAAGGATCGGAAGATTCGCTTAGAGCGTGTCTAATACATGCATCCGAATCCAGGTCATGAAGAAAATGCCCGGATAAATCTATACGGGCATTTCCGCTATCGTCGTCACAGAACAATGCCCACTGCAAAAGCTGCCTTCAGAATAATCGCAGTGCCGACATTGTCTGACTGAAAATTCTTAACTTTCATTTGCGTCTCCTTTTTGTTTTTTATTTTTGTTTGGCGGGATAGCTTGATATGTTGCGCCTCGCCGCTGCAAAACTTTAGCTGCAAAGCAAAGTCATAATCCGTAAAAAAAACTATATGAGTGAAGTAAAAATGCGTTTTTCTTAGCTATAACGCATAATTACTTAGTAGGTTAATGCTAAGAGTTGCGATAAAGCGTCCTAGCGGTCTTCGGCTTCAGCGAGTTTCGACTCAATTGCTTGGCTGCATGTCACGGTTGATCCGGAGGTCAATGCGAGTAAAATCAAGCTTCGCGGCGGGAGACAATTTTCATCGCCGATGCCCCCACCAACCTATCCCCGTCGAGCGTTTTGGAAGTCTGGCCAGTCCCATGGAGCCCTTGCCTGTTTACTTCAAGGAAATGCCGTAACTAATGAGGAGACGATTTTCGCCAGTGCCACGGTCGAAGTCGGAACGATCGCTTGCGTTGCGCCACAGATGCCGAGGTTCGTCAGCGGTCCATCTTGGACGATGTACTGCAGCTCGATGTTGTGTTCCCACTCCTAGCCCTCTCAGTCGAGCCCTGGTTGCGGCGGACATCCTGATACGCCATCCACACCAGCGGCTTCGGTATCTCGAATGCTTTTCGCTGCACTAAAACGTCATCCTCGTTTGAGTTGTGTCCCGCACAACGAATGTGATCCCCACCCCTTCGCTCCAGCCCCATTACAGGTCTTTCATCACAACTACGGGTGAGTCCGTCCCTATCCCCACGATACGTGCCGAGGATAGATTCTCACGCCTCCCAAAATGACCTGGCTCAGGTTCTTGCTGCCTTAAAACGGGTGCCGTGCAGTCGGTAGACAGGTGTCCTCTGCACTTCTCGGGGCCCGGCTACACAAGCCCGTTTTGACACCAGTGGAGATTCGTCGCTTCATCAGTCAGTTCACTTGCGTTCACGATAGCCATTGAGCAGGCGTGTCGGCACCTCCTGCGCGCGGCTGGTGGAGTAGTCAAAAAGGATCACTGGTTTATCTGGCGGGCCGCCGGTTTGCACCCACATCCAGGACTGGCTGCTTGGGTCTCGGTCAGGCTCTTTCAACACCTGTAAGTTCCTGGACGGTCAGAACGATCGCCTCGTCGGTGGCGCCAGGCGATGTTTTGAATCGTTCGGACTCAAGGCGCTTGAGCCAAAGGCAGAAGCCGTTGCGCTCCCAACATAAAATCTTCCGATTGCGAGGCTTGTTGAGGAAAACGAAAAGCACGGGGTCAAATACTGCGACTTTAATATCCAGCTCGACTAGCGCAGCCAAGCCGTCGATGGTTTTTTGGAAGCTGACCGGCTTGGGGTACAGATACACTTTTTCGACTTTGGCATTGGGTCGCATCATGGCGAGCTGGCTCCTGAGGGAATCGGGAGCACAGCATCCGGAATCAGCTAAGCGCTTTGAATGTGGGGTCTATGGAGCGCTCACGAAAGACCCGGTTGGACTGAAAGATCCTGTAGATTTGGAGGGATAATAAACTGGGGGCGCTGATTACATAGCCACGAAAGTTTTTAAAAATGCGTAAAACAGCGTCTGCAGAAAGCAGCCGTTCCCTTTAGGAACCTGGAGCGAACAACAGATATGTGATTCAAGGCCGGGGTGTAGTGCTTCACCTAGTTGTTGCTTGCGACGAAGTCGATCTGTTACACATTAATTGCACCGCAAATATGTAGCCCCGACGGCAAATAGGTTTTCTATTCTATTTTTCAGAAATGTCAACTCTTGAGCAATCGGGGCGTTCGCCTTTATCTTAGGCCCTCTATCTATCAGACAGCCTGAAGATTCTCGTACTTCGTGGCTTCAACATAGCACTAAATCGGAGAACTCAGTGCCTCTAAAGCCTGCCTATGTACTTGGTGTGCTCGCCAAACAACCATTTCCTTCCAATCTATTTTCTGAGGATAGAAACAATGCTTGGTCGCCTGGCGAATTTTGCGCCCTAATGGCGCGTCAATCTCCTCAGGACGATACTTGTATAGCCATAGGTCATCGCGCTGTGCCTTGCGTACTGTATCGATGTCACAGGTACCAAATTCTAAGCAGACATAAGTATGTCGAGAACCTAGGAGCCGCTCCCAAAATTCATCCTGCGACCCGTGCAGCGGAACGGAGGTAGATGTACCGACATCAGGGGAGGTGGCGGAAACGCCAAAAATGTCGGTGGCGCGCTCATATCCTGCGATCCCTGAAACTTGCTCGCATTGTAGCTCGCCGTAACCATACGGACCCAAGCCTGTGTGGTAATCGATGATAATTACACGCTCCCTAGATGCAACATCGAAGTCGGTTGCAATTCTTTCTAGGGTTTGTCGTGCTTCGGACGGGGCTTGGCCTCCATAGGACATGCCGCCGGGCCTCGTAAATTGCCCAGAACTGCGAGCCTGCTGAAACTTCCGTCTGCCATGTTTTGAACAAAATTCTGCCACAGCATCTTCTGCTAAAGCTACCCCCTCTGCACTAATATCGACAGGGACAATATAATTAGCCAACTCTTCGTATGCAGAACTATCTGGTAATGGGAGCGTAAAATCGATGAAGTTTCGATTGAGATCTATGCCTTCCGCTGTGACGATACGATCCCAGGCAAATCCGTAGCAATTGAGTGCATGGATAATTAGGACGGCCGTATTATCAGGAAGCTGTTCATGCAATCTGGAAGCAATGAAGACGTTTTGACCGGCGGACCCACAATAACCTTCTGCACCATGAGTTCCAGAGACTAAAACCAAAAGATTTTTTGCCGTATTAGAACCGAAATAGGCGACGTCAGTATAGAGATCCTCGCCTGCTGGTCCTTTTGCACCGCAGGGGTAAGGAATAGCGTTAGGCGTCGCACTCAAAAACTTTCGCCGGGATTCAGCGTATGAGTCGGAAAATACTAGCGGGGCAAGCTCTACAGCGCTTTCTAAAGTCATTTGTTATACCTTTTTCGCTTGTGCAAATTGCTCAATAGAATGAGCTATTAGGCTATTCGAGAGAAATCCATACTGGCTAATTATTGCTCATATAATAGTAAAATTTTCATGTTTTTCATGCATGCTGCGCATTTTTTCGGCGCGAAATTTTGAATCAATGCAGATTACACGCGCCTCAAGGGGCTGCCACCTTAGAAAATTGGCACGAACAAGCACTATATTCGCAAATAATAGTAACGGTACGCGATTCTTCCAGCGAAGCTAAGTAGACACTAAACGGCTGCGATCGCAGCCCAAGAGGGATTGCAATAGTAGTAGACTGGCTGTTGGCGAATTGCTCTTTATTTCGCCTGCCTGAACACTGGTGCAACAAAAGATTCATTAACGCGAAAAAGATTATTCACAGAAAGCCGATAAAAGGATAGTTTTTACGGTAGCGGCATGTTTTAAGCGCGCAGGTGCTAGCTATTCAGCAGTGGTGCGACAAACTAAGTCTGCAGACTCAAACGATTCGTCAATCTTTCATGGCCACATGAGTAGCTGCAATGTGCGACAATAATCTGATCCAAGCGATGCTTTGAACTCATACCAACGTCTAGCACAAGCGTGCCCCATATCATCACTCGCTACGTCTCCCTCCACAGTCGCTGCGTGTCCTTATTGAGCACTAAGTTGTCCTTCCGCCCACCCGGAAATCCGGGGGGCGGGCGCAAGCTTATTTACACGCGATCCCCTGAGCTCCGAGCTTTCAAGATCGAGGCCCAGAACGCCAGGGGAATCGCGAGCGGGATCATCAGCATCAATAGTTCAATGGCTGAGGCGACTGACAATCTTAGTCGATCACAATAAGCTGTCGGGGTACTTTCGAGAGGAACTCCACACCATCCTCGGTCACCAAAAAGCTCTCGGTGATTTCAATGCCCCAATCGTCGTACCACAAGCCTGACATCAGGTGGAACGTCATCCCTGGCTGCAGCACCGTTTTATCGCCATCACGGAAGCTCGCAGAGTTTTCACCCCATGCAGGGGGGTAACCCATCCCAATCGAATAACCGGCCCTGTTGGACTTTTCTAGACCGTGTTTGGCCAAGACCCGCCCATACGCCTGAGAAATATCCTCACAGAGATTGCCCGCAATAGCCTTCTCGAGGCTGGCCTCCATGCCTTCAAGGACAGCCTTTTCGGCATCTAGCATGTGAGTCGTTGGCTTGCCCAAATAGTAGGTACGCGACAAGGGGCAGTGATAGCGCTTATGAACGCCGGCGAGCTCGAAAAAGATACTTTCATTGGCCCGAATGGGCTTATCTGTCCAAGTGAGATGAGGCGCCGACGCATCTGCTCCTGCTCCAAGGTTCGGAACGGCAGCAGGGTAATCTCCCCAAAAGCCGTCGACTCCGCGAGTGCCTACATACGACAGTTCAGCGATGACATCTGACTGTTTAACACCTGGGCGTAACACTTCAGTAACTCGTTCGTACATCGCTTCGACGATCTTGCCTGCCCCTCGCATATACTCGATTTCGCGCGGTGATTTGACAATTCGCAGCCAGTTGATTAATCGCATGGCATTTTTGAAGCGAGCATTAGGAAGCGTTGCCGTCAGTGCTTCAAAACCTGCCGCAGAAAAATAATAACTATCTTTTTCAACACCGATTGTCGCGGCACCATAACCTTCTTCGATGATAATTTGGCCCAGAACTGTCATCGGATGCAGGTGATCGGATTGCACGTAGTGGTCGGCGTATGATTTGATCCGGTCCTCGCCGATGTAAGCTGTGCGTCTACAGCCATTTGCATCCTGGCCTCGACCAAACCACAATGGATCTTTGTCTTTACTGACCACGACGCACTGCGGCACATAGAATGAGTTGCCTTCGTAGCCCGTAAGCCACCCCATATTGGCTGGATCGGTCACTACAAGCAGATCTATCCCGGCCTGCTCCATCGCTAACCGTGCCTTATCCAGACGCGTTTTATATTCGGACAACTCAAATCTCATAAACTCGGTATTCATTTTCGCTCCTGCCTAATTTTTAAAGCTGCTTATGAAAAGCAGTTTGCTCGACAGCTTTTTTTCGTATATTTCACAAAGCCGATCATCTCAAGACTTTAGGTCCTGAGTGACGCTAGCGTTAATCGGCAAAGATCGGTAATGTCGAAAACTGGCAAGCCAGTTGTGCGCCGCACCGCGGGAGCAACGCATGGAAACCCTGTGCACTCAAAAAGCACGGTACCTATCTCAGGATGTTCAGCACGAAGTTTGTCAATGCAAGCTTGCACTTCTAGCTCAATTTGCTCAACATCGGTTCGAATAAATGGTCTGGCCAGTGTGTTACGCACATAAATGCCACCCTCGATGCCGCCAATTATCACGCGAGCTAAGTCTGCAGGGTGCTCCACGCCTAAAATTTCTTGCGTGCAGTATCTAGCATCGGCAGTGATAACTGCCAACTTTGCGGAAGACGGCAGTAGCCTTAACAAAAGAGGGATCAAGAGAAGGCTCGATGTTGCGACTGGGATATCTACAACGGCACTGATCGCAGCTTGGTGACGAATGAAGAAGCCACAATCAGCAACTATGACCTGTGCACCGCGCTCCCTCAATCGTCGAGCCGCTGAAATACAATTGGCCTCAAGGGCCGGTTCGCCTCGGATGATGACTTCTGCAGTCGCTCCCTCAACCATCTCGGTGATAATCGGTCTGCCAAAGCTGGCGGGATCTAAAAGCGAACCAGCCCGAGGTGTCGCGTTGGGGCTGTCGGGTAGGATGCCTTCATCTAGTTCAAGGATGCCCAATGCGTGACCAGCCGAGTACATTAGTGACACTCCTGCTATTTCACAAATAGTTGACGTGGTGTATTGGTCAGTGGCTCAAAGCCGGTCTCTGTCACAGCGAAACTCTGAGTGATCGTTACGCCCATTGTGTCCAACCACAGACCAGGCATAAGGTGGAATACCATTCCCGCTTGCAAGATGGTTTCATCCCCCTTGCGAATGCTGGCAGTCCGCTCACCCGAAGCGGGGGGGAAGCTGATTCCAGTGGGATAGCCCACACGTGACTCTTTTTCCATGCCGTGACGAGCCAGGGCTTTCCTGAATGCGGCCTCGACATCAGAGCAGGTTAGACCAGGCCGGATACTCTCAAGACATGAGTTCAAGGATTCGACGGCAATATCTGCTAACTTCTGGAACGCGGCTGTCGGTTTACCCACGCAAATCGAGCGAGCCATGTTTACTTGGTAACGATGGCGGACGCCTGACAACTCAAGATTGACTACCGCCCCTTCTTGAATGGGACTGTCCGTCCAAGCCGCATGAGGGGCAATAGCCCGCTCGCCTACGCACAAATCCGGCGGACAGGCTGGGTAATCGCCACCAAAACAGACCTGTCCTGCAATTTGATGGTAGTAGATGACAGCTGCGATGTCGCATTCACGAACACCGGCCTCGACCATCTCGACCACACGCTTCATTGCTACATCAGCCAATCGGCCTGCTTCTCGCATGACAGCTACCTCCGCCGGGCTCTTTACCAGACGAATCCAACCCACCAGCAAATCCGCGTCGATGAACTGGGCCTGTGGCAATGCTCTTGTCAGGTCGGAATGAGCGCGTGCGGAGTAGTAGTATCCGCCCATCTCGACACCGATACGGGCTCGGTCGTTGCGTATCTCCTTGAGAATATCGGCAATGTACGCGTAGGGCGAAAGAGTGTTTGACTGCACATAAGTATCTGGATATGCCCTAATGTTTTCGTCATCCAAATACGTAGTCATGACGGCCGAGATACGATCCATGAACCGTCCCACCCATATCGGTTGATCATGATCTAGGGATACAATAACCATCTGGGGGGTATAGAAGGAATATGCATTATATCCAGTTAAATAGTTCTGGTTGCTGGGCTCGGACAGCAATAGAACGTCAATATTTCTGGCAGCCATTTCGCGCCTGACAGCAGACAGGCGCATTCCAAATTCTTCTAGTTCAAAATGCAGTTCTTTGATCACTTTGTCACCATCGTCCGAGTTGCTTGTGATACGTGAGATGGAATCACCTAACTAAAAATTTCCCAGCCTCTCAGCGGCTTATAATTCTCGTGCCGATAAAGGGCAAGTATGTTTCCTGTTATAAAGCTGTTGGCTTGCGGTATTTGATGCGCAACGCGAGAGCGATTTCTGAATGGCTTGCTTTGAAGTGCCGTGAAAATATCCCCGCTTATGCGTCACGAGACCCTAGCCACTAGTCATTCCGAATTGCGGCTTACGATGCTAACTAAGGTCACACTAATCACAATGTCATTATATGACCCCACCACTCAAAACCGTCACAAGGCGACGCGAGCCTCCTCATGACGTGGCTATTAGTGGCGGAGAATCTGACTAAGGAACAGTTTAGTTCGTTCATGCCTAGGATTGGTGAAGAAGTCTTGAGGAGCGCCCTCTTCTATAATTCTCCCAGCATCCATGAAAATGACACGGTCAGAAACAGAACGCGCGAACCCCATTTCGTGTGTGACGCAGACCATGGTCATGCCATCGCGAGCCAAGCTGGTCATTGTCTCGAGAACTTCGGCGACCATCTCCGGATCGAGTGCAGAGGTCGGCTCATCGAACAGCATGACCGCAGGCTCCATACAAAGAGAACGGGCTATGGCGACGCGCTGCTGCTGTCCTCCTGAAAGCTGAGCCGGATATTTATTCGCCTGCTCCGGAATTCGAACGCGCTCAAGGAACTCAAGAGCAACTTTTCTCGCTTCGGCCTCGGGAACACCCTTGATCCACATCGGCGCCGCCATGCAATTCATTAGGACCGTCATGTGCGGGAATAAATTGAAGTGCTGGAACACCATGCCGACATTTTTACGCACTTCGGAGATGTTGCGCATTTTGCTATGTAAGTTGATTCCATTGACAATAATCTCGCCCTCCTGATGCGCTTCAAGCCGATTGAAACACCGGATCAGTGTCGATTTCCCCGATCCGGACGGTCCACAGATGACGACACGTTCGCCTTTGCGGACGGTGAGGTTAACGTCGGTCAACGCTCTAAAGTTGCCGTACCACTTTGAGACGTTCTTTACTTCGATAATTTTGTCCGCGTTCACTACCGCGTGCTCCTTCCGAAATCGCGCCTGATCCGGAGTCAATCCAGTTCGGGTAACATCGGCATTTATGACCTCGTCAGTGCTTTGTCGCTTTGTGACGTTCGTCGATTCAAATGTGTTCAAGCTCATCTTGCCTTACTCCTGCCCAAATATTGCCAGATCGAAGTCGATTTAAATCGCGAAGCGTCAGTATTCACCGTGGTGAGTCTTTGCCACTTTGTAAACTTCGCCGCTTCGCGTGCACCCTCGTTCATCGCGTCTTATTCCGGGCGTAATGACTTTCAATCCTGGACTGAATTATTTCAAGGCAAACGGATAGAACCCAATACAGAATAGCCACAGCAACCAACATCTCCATGTGATTAAAGGTGCTCTGACCGAGCGTGCGCGCGAGAAATGTAAGCTCCCATACACCGAGGACAGAGACGAGTGAGCTATCTTTAAGCATTGAGATGAACGTGTTTCCCATTGGGGGAATGATGATAGGCAGCGCCTGCGGCATGATAATCTTGCGCATGGTGAGCCCAAAGCCGAAACCCAGTGAGCGAGATGCCTCCCACTGACCGCGATCAATGCTTTGGATACCTGAGCGAAAAATCTCCGTCATGTATGCACCAACGCACAACGAAAGCGCCAACACACCTGATGGCACAGCATCCATCACAATACCCAGCTGCGGCAACCCGAGATAGATGAGGTAAATCTGCATAAGTAGCGGCACGCCGCGGAAGAACGAAGTGTAAAAGCTAGCAATGCCGTAAGCGAAACCGTTAGTTGAAAGTTTTGCGACAGCCGCCGTAACTCCGAGAATTGATGCAAAGACAAGTGAAATCGCCGAAACATAAATTGTAGTAACCACGCCCTGCGTGATCAGGAAGGGCAGTTTTGTCCAAATAAAGGGTAGGCTTAGATCAAACGACTTGAAGAAGGCGAGAAATAAGAGAAGCAATTCAGACCACACAATACCGATTTGCCATATCAGAGAGACACAACCGATCAGCACGATGTTGATACATAATAGGAGCGCAATAACCAAGGCTGTTGCGAAACGCCCGTACAAACCGCTATTCAACGGATCGCCAATGACCGGTCTCATGAGCTCACCCATAGTGGTACCGGCAAGATTGAACACAAAGAAAACCACGAACACAACCGCAAAGATCAAGGCAACAAACCATGGGTTATGTACCAGCACCCTTGATTCAACTGTATCTTTATAAAGCATGAGAAATCCTCATCAAAAAAACGGCCCGACTAGCCTTGGACCGCTATGACATTATTATTTTTCGACAGAGAAATCTTCGCCGTACCACTTCATCGTCAGCTCAGAGAGCTTACCGTTATCCCTGATACCTTTGACGGCTAACGCAATCTCGTCGCTAAACTCCTTGTCGCCATGGAGAATTGCAATTGCTGCCGGGGCGGCGAACAAGGTCCCGGGAAGGATCTTTAATGGGTAGCCGGCTTTTATCGCATCCTGCGCTATCGGTGTGTCAGCGACGACTGCATCAAGCCGAACACCATCGCCAAGTCGAAGGTCGTCAAGCGCAGTAATGGAGCTTGAATAGCTCTTCACCTTTCCAGCTGTGAATTTGAATTCTATTGGCTGAGCGGCGACCCAGTTCGGTGTGAAAGTATGGTTGACATAGGACTCCGCCGAGGTGCCTGCCCCAACGCCAAACGCCTTGCCATCGAGATCAGAAAGCTTTGTCGCCTTGCTGTTCTTGTGAACAACGGCAGATACCGGCCCGTAGAAGTAGATAGCCGGGAAGTCAAATACTTTTGCACGCGCCGCGGTCGGGGTCATCTGACCCATGGCCATGTCCCAGCGACCCTGCCATTTGCCTCCGGCGATAATATCCCAGCCCGGTGTCACGAATTTCACCTGCACCCCCAAGTGGTCAGCGATGGCCTTTGCAACGGCTACGTCAGAACCATCGAGTTCTTGCTTGTCATTCAAAAATGACATCTTGCCCCAGTCCGTCCCAACCGCCACTGTGAGGGTTTTTGTGGCCAGCACGTGGTCGAGCACTTGACCGGCATTGGCTGCGGTCGACAGTACTGTAGACACAACTGTAAGCGATGCTGCCACTAACATCATGAGCTTGCGCATACTTGAGTTCCTTATATTTATTCTATGGTTTAAATCATCGAGCCCAGCACATCTCCGCACCGCAGGATCGTCTAAATCCAAGTACTTCGATTTGCCTCTTAGCGCATCCCTGCCATCGTTAATTTTTTACCCCTATCCTCCACGCGATACAACATATGCTTCTTATTTACCATTGAGATCCAGGTGGATCATTTCATCGCGATCGGCATTAATGAGCGTTTGGATCGCGAGGATCGAAATGGGCCGACGAGTACAGGTCTCGGTAACAATATTGACCCAATCGAGTAGTGAAAATGCTGCATTTTCTATAGATTCATGCATAAATACTGCACCAATACAGCGTTTTCTGCAGTTCACGGTCGATTCCGGGCGGCAGTTTAATTTTTTCTCCAGCCACCGCAGGCGGCAATCCAACATTGAATGAAACGGGCCCGGTCCAGTCGCGACAGCGCATCAGGTAATCCGGTAATCCGGTAATCTGATCCTTGGTTGCACTTTCAGGATTGGTAGGGGCTAAGACCGTCGGAGTGATATTGCTATCGGATCCCAGACGCCGAAATCCTGCAGCTTGCTCATGCCGCCAAGATGGCGGGCTCTCGGGGCATTGCATGTCGCGGCTTGTACCGGAAAACGAGGCGGCAGAAGTCGACCGCTTGATCGCAGAGCGCGGCCTTGTAATGGTCACCTTTCGATGATCCGAATGCAGGTCAGGCCGATTTCCGCCGGCCCCGCATCATCGGTGCGGCATAGGCCGTCAAGCGCTTCGAGGGATTGGGCATTCCGGCTCAATGTTTGCAGTTACAAGTTGAGCACCTGTGTATCCGAAGCCGACTGTTGATGTGCGTGGCCAACAGTCGGTGTGCCGGGTTATTTCAAGCTGCCGGTAAGGAACTGCTGCAGTCGCTCGGACTGAGGCCTGATCAGCACTTCGCGGGGGGTGCCGCCTTCTTCGACCCGGCCCTGATGGAGGAACACCAACTGGTTCGACACCTCGCGAGCAAAGCCCATTTCATGGGTCACCACCATGGTGCGGCCTTCCTGGACCAGGTCCTGCATCACCTTTAGCACTTCGCCGACCAGTTCCGGGTCGAGCGCCGAGGTCGGCTCGTCGAAGAGCATCACCTCCGGCTCCATCGCCGGCGCCCGGGCAATCGCCACCCGCTGCTGCTCGCCACCGGACATATGTGCCGGATAGGCACCCTTGCGGTGTGCGACGCCGACCTAGTACAAGTAGTGTTCGGCTTTTTCCCGAGCGTCTTGCTTGCTCATCCCCAGTACATGCGCCGGGGCATCCATGACGTTTTCCAGGGCGCTCATGTGCGACCACAGGTTGAAGTGCTGGAACACCACCCGCCTGCTGTGGCGCAATAACAACCGGCGGGAGCACCCGGTTGTCTATCGTTGGCTTGAGTCTGGCACTGAGAAAACGGGACTTACCCCGATGCAATCCCTGCAACAGACTTGTGAGCGGATCGGCCATCACCATTGCTCGAACAAAGGAATCGAGAATGGTAGTGGAAACGCTTGGGGGCTAAAGCTCCCAATAGGCAGAGGTCCCCATGGTTTCCGCAAAGGCTGTTGGCCGTCAGATCGCGATGATTGTTTTCGTTTCACTCGAACGAGATCGGACTGCTGACATTATCGATCGGCTCAAGGCCGCAAAACGTAAGACGCGCGCGGTGCGATCAAGTATTACGTCACGGGAACACGGATTTTATCCTCGTAGTGACCACCAAAGACCACTGTGGTCCAAGAGACAAGAACGATTTCAAGGCCTCCTCCCGTCACGCCTCGCAGTGGTAAAGATGTTCGTATTTTTCCAGCTCAAGTTCTGTCAATGTGAGGTTTGAGCGGCATATCGTCGCGGACCGGCACGGTTTGTCGTTCAATCTTGTGGTTGGTTTTGGGTGGGCAATCACCTCGGTGCAGCGCCTCGAGGCGCGCCACGATTTCAGCGTCAGCGTGCGTCAGCCTCTGATTATGGCGCACGTATTCGACCCACGTGGATACGTGATAACTCTCGGTCCACATTTCAGGCTTTTCCAGGTTGCGGAGCAGCTTCCATTGTCTGGCACCATCTCGAAGTCGCGCTTTTCGCCGGAGTGCCATTACGTTTAGAAGCTCGGCAACATCTCCCTGATCAATTAAATAATCCACTGTCACCGAGATTGGTCCTCTGCACGATCGCAGGTCGATTTTCAGCACCGGCTCACTGAATTTGTCAGTCGGATCGAGATTGTGCGCCTCAAAATCCGGCTGGGGAAGAATGATGCCGATCAGCCCACCGAAGACAAGAGCAAGGCTTGCAATGAGCAGGGCACCGGTAACACCCTGCGTGTCGGCCAGTTCGCCCCATATCCAACTCCCTGCAGCCATGCCACCGTATGTGGCCGTTTGGTAGAGTGACAAGGCTCTTCCGACAACCCACCGCGGCGTCGAAAGTTGGACCGTCACACTGAAGAGCGATAGTGCCTGTACCCATGCCACACCAGCAGGCATGAGAAGCAGACAGCTCAGCCAAACATACTTGCTCCATACCAGAAAGAAGCAACAGATGGCCAACATGAAAAATGCGCCGCGAACGACCCACTCATTGCTGAGGACTTCCTGAACCCGTCCAATGAGAAACGCGCCGCAAATCGCTCCGAAACCGAAGAAACCGAGCATGATTCCGTAGGTCGTGGCAGTCCCCCCAACCTGATCACGGGCAACGACGGGCAGCAGAGCCAGAATAATGATGGCGGTGAAACCGAAAACGAGGCTCCGAAACATCACCTTGAGAAGGTTCGGCGACAAGAGTACGTAGCGGAAGCCCGCAGCCATCGCGTTACTGAAAGGTTCTCGCGGGAGCAATTGATGCGCAGGCTCCGTCTTCCATCGCCAGAGCGTGGCGATCAAGGGAAGATAACAAAAGACATTGAAGAGGAAGGCGAAGGCCGCACCGGCTGTTGCGACAATCATGCCTCCAATCGCCGGTCCGATGCTGCGCATAAGGTTATAGCTCATGCTGTTGAGTGCGACCGCGCTTTGCAAATTTTGACGGGGAACTATGTCACCCATCGACGCGGACCATGGCGGGTCGAACAGTGCCGAGCCGCAGCCGATCAGGAAGGTCAGGCTCAACAGAACCCAGGGTGTCACTGCCCCCGCATAGACAAGAAACGCCAGGCCGACAGATACGCAGAACATCAGCAGCTGAGCCGCCAGCATGATCTGCCGACGATCAAAGTTGTCCGCGAGCGCCCCAGCTGCGAGCGAAACAATCACGACCGGCAGTGTGGTCGATGCCTGGACGAGTGCCACCAGTCCATGAGACGTGGAAATGCTTGTCATCAGCCACGCCGCACCCACCCCCCTAACGAGGCTGCCGAGATTCGATATAAGAGAAGCTGACCAGAGGGAACGGAACGTCTTATATTGAAATAGTTCGAGCGGGGAGATTCTCTTAGGCATTTTGGAGGTCGCAATACGAGCATTTTGGTGTTGTTGTGGGTGGTGCCGGATTGCCATGGATGCCGCCTCAAAAATTGCCGCATAGAGCATTGCTCGCGCAGAATTCCGCAGGGGGGGGAGTAATCATCCTCTCGGAGCCAGGCAAGCTGTGGCAAGATACTGCGGCATGGCCCATGCTCGTCTAGCATGGCAATGCGTTCTTCCACAGACGCCTCTCGACAATGAACGCTCCGCTTTCTACGGAGACTCCATAGCCCCTTCCCGAGATACTTGTGAAGAACAACTGCGAACCATTGCAAGCAAGGTACTGGTTTCACCATTGCGGCTTACGGTGTTTTTAAGCGGACTCATGCAGAATTCCTGCATCCTATCTAATAGCTGACATAGTTGATGGCTCCCAAGTGAGCGCAGCCTCAACGTGGCTCACATCAGCAACCGCTGTCTCCGGTCCTGAGCTCGACCAGCAGCACCTCATGTACTAACTATCTCTTTGCGCCGAATCTCATACCAATCGGTATTATTTCAGGCGCTTGAGGGTTCACAAAGTGCGATGAATCTGAATCCCTAGTGCAAACAGACGGCTTGGCATGGGGCAGCACGTTTGGCTTCGCACGGATGACATCGGCGATGACCTGCGCAAGTCGGCGCAGCTATCGAAGGAGGCTGCCCAGACGCTGTGGCTTCTGGCTTTTGCGCAGATTTATGATGGGGTGATGCTGGCGAGGCCGCTAGAATTGGTGGCGTGAACGTGCAGATTGTGCGGGACTGGGTCGAACGCGTTAACGCGCAGGACCTCGGGGACTTTTAAACGTCAAGGCTCCGGGCAAGCGTTCGCAACGGGCGCTGACCATAAAATACTGTGCCACCTCGGCATGGAGCCCGACCGTCAGTTCCAGTCACGATTGCGACTACATTGCGAGGGAGCGGCAATCGGTAAACCCCTGGCTTTCTGTCGGCTCTACGAATGACATCGATGACTCCCTGTCGATCTTGTTGGTTTGCTTTCGGTGCTATGGATATTCTCTGCCTCCCCTGTGGAGCGAGCCTGTTCGCGATGACGAAACGCTGGGTACGCGGAGTAAGCATCTGCCACTTATTGCTCTAGCCGTTGAGGCTGTGCCTCTGTCCAATTAACGCTGCTCATCGCAGCCTAGGTATGGCGTTGGGTAAGTGAGCACGGGGCTCACCCATCTCAGTCGCCTTGCGCTCGCGCTCAAAGTGACCAAACTCATTCAGCCGTTCTCGACCAGCCAAGCCCAACAGTCATGCAGTTGCCCACCCCTCCGTGCAATCTAAATGACCAACTGCGGATCATTCAAGTGCCTCACCAGCCGGCGAGCGAGATGAAATATCACATCGTCCGATACCACCGGCCACCAATATCAGCGCTGGCGTAAGAGGATATGAAGCGGGACGGCAAACTAACCTGAAGCGCAACTTGACGTCCACCTCATCTTGCGGACGTACGCTAAAGCGGTTGAGATCACCGTATCGATAGAGCTCGTCGGAAAACGCATCCAGCAGCCAATCTAGTGATGAGCCAGGATTGAACGTCGCAAACTGTCGAGCTGGTAATCCGGACTTGTCAGACACAGCTCACAGCATTCAACCACAAAGTCATCCTGTCGCGTGCTGGCCGCTTACCAGCCGGAACATTGTACATGATGAGGGAAACGCCTTTCGCTTCCCACTCGACGATCTTGCGATGTTCTTGTCCAGGTTCACAGTCGCCCAATGCCCTAGTTTGCGGCGCAATTTCGCCCAACATCGGTCGGCGGCCAGCGCATCCATCATGCAGCGCGGGAGCGCAACACTTGATCATTGATGCTGCACCCAACGAAGCGCACCACGTAGTTGCGAAAAAGCTCGCTCACGAAGCGTGCTGCCCAGCGTTCCATGAGATAGCCAAACCGAAATCGCCACCGGTCATTACCAACCAGTTTAATACTGCGTCATCTACTTTTTCGGCAGCAGGCTGTGGTGATAAACGAGACTGTTCTTTGGCATAGGTAGCATAGTCGCAGCCTACCCATGAAACGCTTGCCTCGTTCGCTTGGCTGCGGCCTTCTGCGGCGGCAGGCGCGTGAGTACGGAGGGTATGCAGGATTTTGTGTTACCGGGGTGAGGCTACTGTGGCAACCTGTCCTCGTAGATGCTCTCCAGCGCAGCCTTCCCGTTTCGGATCGGCATCGTCCATTTGCAGATGTGCGTGCTGCGTCTGCGCGATCAAGTTTCTGTTGCTTTCGAATCCTGAGGTTGATGAGAAAAAATGCAGGATTTTGTCATGCCTTCGCCCCATTGCGCCGCAAATCAACGGTCCAGCTGCCATACACTTCTGAAAAAGGTATTTACTGGGATTTAAAAAATGCAAGGTATTGCAAACATTGCAGTTCGCGCATTCAGATGGCCTGACCTTCTGGAAAAGTGCGCATTTCTTAACGGCGAATTGACTTCAGAATTTCAAACACTTCCAGTCATTGCCCCTGAAACCGGTGAAGATTTTGGATAGCAGACTGTTTGATATACAACCAATGTTGGTGATGTTGTCCGCTTTGGGAAGGCACCGTTCCTTAACTGCTAAAGCAGAAGAGAAAATGTCCATCGTATCCACTCGCAGCACCAACGCAACGGATGCCGAGGCGGTCGACCGTTTCATGCTCGATGAGCTCTCCAGCGGGAAAGCGCCCCCCCGACGTCGTCAGACAAAGGGCGCAGACAGTGCTTGCCGGTGCTGGCGTGGTCGCCGTGGTCACAAGTGCAGATGGCGAGCCGGTCGACATCATGGTACTGAACGAATGCATGACGATCCATTCGGGAGACAAGTTCGGAAAGTTTTCGGAGCTTTATGTTTGACCGGACATGCGCTCCGACGGGATTGCCCTCATATGCTTGAGGTCGCCTTGCAGGAAAGCCGCGCTCGTGGATGGACGCGACGGGAGTTTGAGCGCCCGGGCAATCAAAATGGAAGCGCACTCTTGATTTCTATGTGCGGAACGGGTTCGAGGAAGTCGGCTCTCGGCTTCGTCAGATGATGTAGGGATACTCATATGGAGGCCTTCTCGGGCTCAGTCAATCATCATGCTAGCGTGTGGCCCGATATGCAGGCAGACAAGCCCTGTGAGATCGGTGAGTCGCTACAGCTAACTGGATATCATCACGCAAGGTGTAATGCCCAGACGCTTACCCACCATCACGGTTCACGGTACTTCAGGTGGCACAGGATGGTGTCGCCCGAACCTTTCAGCACATTTGCCTGCTCAATGCCTGAAGGGGGCCGAAAAATGTCATGGTCGGCTGCCATGTGCGCCCCTGGCAACGGTCTGTGGGCGGTTTTGAGCCGTCATCGCAGGGCCCTGGAAGAAGAAGCGCAAACAGGTGAAATCGCCTACCGCTTGTTCAAATATGCGGCCATTGCGTCATTCACCGATTATCGCGTCGACAGTTTCGTCTACAGCCCACCAACTGGGCCTGAAATCGCCCGAGCCCTAGCCTCCGAGCCATGCTCGCTGGTCCTCGACGAGCCGTCCGCCGAAATGAATACCAGCAAAAAAAGCCCAGTTGTGCGGCCTGCTGGAAAAGATCCGTGACGATGGCCACACCCTGTTACTGATCAAACACCAATTTTACTACTTGAACCTTACCAGACATTTACCGTCTGGAATTGACCTGCGCCCCACTTTGCCCATATCCACATACCTCTCTGGTGGTGAATGGACGAGGTAAGCAGCTAGCGTCGTATCAAGGAAAAACAACGAATCAATAGGTAGATGGACTGACCTCACCGAGTGCCGAATCCGGAAGTACAGCTCCTGCGCTCAGCCTGGCTGACATAGTGATGCTCCACGGGAGGCCGGACCATCGGAAACGGAGGTCCGTTCGCATATGTCTGTATATATTTTCAATCCACAAACTAAAACCTTCTATAGACCGATTGAAGCAGCATTACGTTGGTGCAACCTCATTCGTCATGAAGCAGAAATAATAGGAGCTGATGAGATCTGCCCAGAGAGGCTTGGAAAAATATTCCCACAATGGCCGTGCCTGCGCGCGACTACTGAAGCAATTTATGACGCTGTACGTAACGGTGAGTTGCCTTATGGGTGTCTCGGTATTTCGGTTCGCATGGGGACTTACGTAGAACCTTTTCAGCTGACAGTACGCCACTCTGATCTGCGCAACTGGATGCAGGTTCACTATCCCGATCAAAAGCCTAGCTTTCTGTTTGAGCCCAGTAAGGATGCTGATGAAAAAGTCAGCCTAGGAACCTACCTAGCACTTAAAGCTGATCGGGATGTCATCCTGCAAGAGCTGGAAACGCTGCGGCGGCACCATCAAGATTTTTTAAAAGACCTTCAATCAATCGGGTTAGAGCGAGATGAGCTCAAAGCATTGGTCAAAACGCATGGCCACATCAGTGAGCGTAGCGAAATCACGTATCAGAATATTATTGGTGTTTTAGTCAACCTGCTGCTGGGCCATTCACCCGCTGGAAAGCCTCTCTCCGTATTCAAGAACCAAGCCGCAATCGTCGATGCTGTTCTCGCACGCTACAGAGATGTGCCTGGTCTCAGCAAACGAACGCTAGACGAAAAATTTGCCTCAGCCAACCGTAGTCTCAAGAAACACAAGTAATCGATGCATTGCACTGCAATTCCTTTGATTGCAGTGCAATGACTACCTCTGTTTTCTGCTATTCAATTCAGGTCACTTCCCACCACGCGCCAATCAGCGCCAGGAGTGACCAGCATGCCCAGCCAATCCTCACCCATCGTTGAAGTACCTCAACTGCAAGTAGAACGTCACATCATGCGGCGTGACGAGGTGGAGCGAAAAACCGGCTTCAAGCGTGCGCACATCTACAACCTGATGAAGGAAGGAAAATTCCCTCAAGCTAAGCGCATTGGATTGCGTGCCGTGGGCTGGGATTCGTTGGAGATCGAGCGCTGGGTCGTTGAACGCTTAGGTCAGCAGGCCTGATGTCATGCGTGTGGTATCGGTGGTATCGACTAAAGGGGGCGTGGGCAAGACCACGGTGACCGCCAACCTCGGCGGCCTTCTTGCAGATGCGGGCCTGCGCGTCCTTCTATTGGACCTGGATAGCCAGCCCACTCTCTCCAGCTATTACGCCTTGAGCCAGAAAGCTGTTGCTGGTGCGTACGAGTTCATAGCACTCAACCTGACAACTCCTGCACAGATTGTTTCCAGAACGGTGATTGCAGGGCTCGACCTGATCCTCTCCAACGATGATCAAGGCCGACTGAACACTTTGCTGCTGCATTCCCCCGATGGGAGATTAAGGCTGCACAATTTGCTGGACAATTTCCGTCTCAATTATGACCTGCTTTTGATCGACACTCAGGGCGCACGTAGCGTGCTGCTGGAGATGGCCATCCTCGCCTCAGATCTCGCCCTCTCTCCCATCACCCCGGAAATGCTCGCCGCCCGCGAACTGCACCGCGGCACCTTGAAGCTGCTCAGCGACCTCGAACCGTTCCGCCACCTGGGCATTCCACCGCCACCGTTGCGACTGCTTCTAAACCAGGTGAATTCCATTCGAGTGGACACACGGATGATCATCCGTGGCCTGCGCGAGACTTTCACTGGGGCTTACAACATCTCGGTTCTAGACACCGTCGTTCCAGACCGAGTGGCGTATCTCAATGCCGCCTCCCTTGGCCTGCCGGTCCACCGAATCGAGACGCGTCGCTTACGAGAACGACTAACGCCATCGGCGCTGGAAACCATACAAGCACTGGCCATCGAGTTGTTTCCGGAATGGCGCGAAGCGATCTCTACGGTGGGCAGGCGCGCGGAGGATCAATGAGACGAATCGATAATCCCACATTTCTCACCCCGTCATTGTGTTTGATCGACCTTGAGGCCAACAGTGTTTGGCAAGGAGTCTTTTGATGTTGGATCAGCTTCCCACCATCGTTCAGCCCCCCCTTCGAGCCCACCGTCCACCTTGCGACGAGTATTGCACCGTAGTCTTTCGCCTGCAGGGTGGGCGCTCGACCATGGGGTGGTTCCTCGCAGAACTCTCCCGACATTTCGAAGGTTCGGGCACTGCCGAGATCGTCAAATTCGAGGTCGGTGACCATTTGCGCAACCGGCGTTAACGGAGGTTGGTCAGATGAAGAGGCTCAGTCAGGAGCAGGTCACCGACAAGCTGCACCAGGACCACTTCCTACGAGGTCCAGAATTGGAGCGGGTATCCGATCCACTTACTGACACGCCGATGCTGGTCACTCTGGAGCAGTTGCGACCCTACGAACACAACCCACGCTTCATCCGTAATCCGCTATACGACGATATCAAGGCTTCGATCCGTGAACGCGGGCTGGATCAACCGCCACCAATTACCCGCCGCCCGGGTGAAACCTATTTCATCATCCGCAACGGCGGTAATACGCGCTTGGCGATTCTCGGCGAGCTGTGGCAGGAAACCCGCGACGAGCGCTTCTTTCGCATTCATTGCCTGTTCCGTCCTTGGACCAATGAAATCACCGCCCTACTCGGCCATCTGGCCGAAAGCGATCTGCACGGCCAACTCACCTTCATCGAACGTGCTCTGGCGGTAGCCAAACTCAAAACCATGCTCGAACCGGAGGGGACTGTGCTCTCACAACGTGAGCTGGCACGACGTCTTGCCGCTGGAGGCTATCCGATTTCGCAGTCGCACATCAGCCGGATGCTGGACACCCTTGAACACTTACTGCCCGCCATTCCACAAACCCTGTATGCCGGTTTGGGCAAGCCGCAGATCGAACGTCTAATCACTCTGCGTAGCCAGGCTGAACGTACCTGGAACCGTTATCCAACCGCCACCGTTGCGTTCACCGATTTTTGGCTCGAGACCCTGAGCTACTTCGATGCCGAACCTGAATCCTTCGATCTTCAGCAGCTCCAGGATGAACTGCTCGAACGCATGAGCCGCTTGCTCGGACAGTCCTACCGCATGTTGGCCCTGGAGCTGAGCGATACCCAACGGATAATCTCGACGCCTGGCGTTGTCGTCAGCACGCCCTCAGTGAACAACCATCTACCGAACGTTGATGAAGCCGCGTCAGGACCTCACTCCTCCGAGTCCCGCCCCCAATCAACTGTGACCAAGCCACAGAGCGAACCAACGCGAGAGGAACTGCTTTCACCACCTAAAACGAATGTCGTCTCAGCGGTCAGCCCTCCGTCACGTGTTCAACAGATTCGTGAACAAATCGAGCGCGACACTGCCACTGGAGTAACACCGACCGTTGAAACCTGTGCGATCGACGACGTCTGGATCATCGCACCAACACTGGATAACCCCGAACAACTGCGCTCAGCCATTGCTGGACTGGCGCGGGAAATGGCGGCCTATGCCGGACATCCCGAGAGCATCATCGATCAGCAGCTTGGCTTGGGCTACGCCCTGAACATCGAGCACCTTGATCTTGCTACACCGCGAGCGACCGGTATTCACCTACTGCTCCTGGCCCTATTACGCGCTCAAGACGACGTGAACTGGGAGGATCGCCAGCAACTGCCCTCCGCCCTGTTTGGCCAGCTGTTGCTGGGAATCTATCAACTCCCTCTGACCGATCGTCCCGCCGTGGACGTAGGACTGGAGCGGCTGCCCGACAGTTTGTTACTCAAGCTGTATCGCCTAATCCGCTTGGCTCGTCGTCTAATCGACTTAACGCTTGCCCCTGAAGACGACTCACCGGAGAAATTGCCATGAGCCCGTCCTTCAATGTGCTCAACCAGGCCATGCTGACTCAGGTGCTACACGAACTGCGCCTGGGTAATCTACAACGCTGTAAGGCACTCGGACTGGGTGAGGACGACATCTACCTGTTGCAATCCTTACCACCCACCACCCTATCGCGCCTGGCCCATGCCACCGTACCCTGGGTTGAGGTCAAGATTGACTCGCCGGTGCTACATCGGTTGATCGAGCAAGCCGAACGCGACGAGCAGAACGAACGGTTGATCAACCGAGCGCTCAAGCTAGGCGCCAGCAGCACCATCATGTATCAATGCTTCGGCTTGGCGCATTCGGAAACCGCCCTGCGTCGACGTCTGCTCAAGATAGAAACCCGTAAGGGCCGTCCTCAGCATTTGAGCGAAGCGCAGGAACATGCACTCTGGCAGCGATGGTGCCAGCTACGCGCTCAGGACGGTACCGAGGATCAGCTCGACGCCATGATGATGCTGGCCGAAGAACAACAGATCAGTTTGACCATCGTTTGGCAGCAGATTGACCAGTACAGCAATGGAACATGAACACTGCCCCTTCCAGTCGCTGGCAGCGTGTCCTGCAGCAATGTACCCAGCAGCTGAGTGAACGCTGGCCCGCACGCCCTACCACCGAACAACCGTCCAACCAGGCTCTGCAGGCTGGTTTTCTGTTCAGCGGCCAATCACACGAAGTCGTGCCGCGTCGCCTGCTGTTGGATAATCGTCTGACACCGTTGGAACGGAATGCCTGGCAGGTGTTTCGACTCATGCTGCAAGGCCAGGGTGTGGTGACTCCGCGCTATGAGGATTTGCAGCCTTACCTGTCCAGCGTGCCCTATGGTGCGTCAGCCTCCCGCGAAACCATTGCTCGCGTCTTGACGATGCTTAGGCTCACACGCTGGCTCAGCTTGGTGAGTCGTGGCCGCGATCAGCTCAGCGGGCGCCTACAAGGTTCGCTGTACGTCCTGCACGATGAGCCGTTAACCCCCGCCGAAGCCATGGAGCTGGATCAGGATTACCTGGAGCTGGTCGGACATGCCCTCGGCCATGCAACGAAGGCTGTGCGCATTGTCGCGCAGCATGTTCTGGAAGAAATTCGCCAGGACACCCGTATCGATTTAGGTCAGCTCCCCACCCGGCTCGACAGCTGGGGTGAACACTGGACGCAGCAAGGATTGGATCAGACAACTGATACCACTATGCACGATTCCGAACTGGGGGAAGATCACCTTGTTCGGAATCGTGCAAGCCCTCGTTCGGATTCCGAATCGGGTCTAAACGCCAGCATTTCCAGCGCAGTTCGGATTCCGAACGCCGCCTGTACTGTATTAAAAGAAAGTATATGTACTGTACCGCACGCGACCCCAGCGGTGGATAACCTGCACTGGCCCGATTCGCTGCACCTGAGTCCAAGCGAGCGTCAGGCCGTCGCCGTGGCGCTGAACAAGCTCAAACCAGCGGATCGTCAGGCGGTGCTCAACGAAGCGAGCGCACGCTGTACGGCAGGAGGTATCCGCAAGCCAGCGGCGTATCTGATGGGCCTGATCCAGCGCGCACTGAAAGGCGACTTTCGTCCTTGGGCAGGTCAGACAGAACCCTCACCCGTTGCAGAACCGCCCCCAACGGCATCCTCGCGCCCATCCCGAAAACAGGGCGAACCCGCCTCCGTCCTCGCCCAAGCGTGCCTGAATGAGCTACGCCAATTGCGCGGCAAACGCCCTGGACGTCAGTAGATTTGATGCCAGTGGCATCAAATCTACTGAGTTCTAATGTGAGATCGCAAAGGGCCGAACCTGCGCAATCCGAGCGCCATCGCCATCGCCATCGCCATCGATGGAAATGATGCCACTGGCATCACTCACGAACGTCTCTAAAATTAACCCTCTCAAACCGAATAGACCGCATTCAGCTTTTTGGCTGCCCTTGACCCTCATCTGTCGCAACGTTCCCGTCCAAGCTTATGCGAGGACAACACCGTGGCCGATCACTATCAACTCAACCTGGGATCATTGCGCAGCAGCATCACCCTGACCCTGCACACTCACCACGCCGCCCGCATCTGGCAAGGTCGGGCCGCACGCGAAGGCGTCCACTCGATCATGGGCATGGCCGGCTACATCAGTGTCACCAACCTGATCAAACAAACCGCGGCCCAGGACGATCCCTATGCCGACTGGGCCATCGTGCAACTCGAAGAAAAACTGATGCGGGCCAAGGCCGGGATGCTGGAACTGACCCAACAGCTGGATCGGATCAGACAAGAGCTGCCGACCCAGATCGACATGGGCGACAACCTCAACATCCACCCCGTCACCTTGCCGTTGTACATCGGCAGCCAGCTGGGTTTTCTGGCGGTCTACCTGTTGACCGACTACGACACCCTGGTGCGTCGGACCCTATTGACCCATCACACTGCCTTGATCGGTCGCAGGGACATGGAAGCCTGGATCGATGACGGTGCCCATCTGCTGCGCAGCCTATTCGGCCAGGCACAGCGCTATCGGCATGCTGGCGTCACGCGTGATGACATGGCGGCGAACAACGCCCGTGCCCTGGCAGCCATCGATAAATTGGGTTTGCCCCCCATGGACATCCTTGAAGGTCATCGCCGCTCCCAGTTTGCGCCACCGATCATTCGTCGTGGTGCTGTGGCAATGGATGACGGCAACGCGTTGGCAGAGCAAGAAGGAGAGCCGCCTGTGACGGTGGATGAGCCGGAGGATGAAGCATGAGTCCGATGATCCAGGCTCAGCCAATACGCCTAGAAGCGTTGACACCGGATGCCTATCGACAGCTCGAACACGCACCCTCCCTAAAAGGCCTTTTAAAGCCCTTTAAGGGTAAGGGAGAGTTGGAGCACCTGGCGCAGGTGGCGAGAGAAATCGAGGCGCAGTTATGTCACCTGATGGAGGCTGTGGTGCAGCAAGCCGGACAGCCCCCTTACTCACACTTGGATATTCGATTGGTGCTGCAGAACACCAGCGCGGGCAGCACCTTTTTGCGTTGGCGCACCCGTGACTTCGCCCGTATGGGGGTTGCGGTCTGGGAACGCCAGGTCAGCAACCAAGCCCTGCCGCAGGTCGTGCGCGAGGGACTGTACCAATTCGAATGCAACCGCATTGCACTGAACCTGCAAATGAGCGGGGTGCATTCGCTCTACCGCCAGGCATCAACCTGCGCGATCAAAATGGCCAGTGCCGAACGGTTACTGCGCCAATTCACAACCGCAGTGGAGGTATCAGGATGAGCACTTTTTTTGTCGGCGAAGGCAATATCGGCAGTGCGCCAGAGTTCCAGGAATTTCCATCAGGCAATGACGAGCCACGGCGTTTGCTACGGCTGAATGTGTACTTCGACAACCCCGTGCCACGCGAGGGCAGCTATGAAGATCGAGGCGGCTATTGGGCGCCGGTTGAACTCTGGCACCGCGAAGCTGAGCACTGGAGCACGCTGTACCAGAAAGGCATGCGCGTGTTGGTCGAAGGCCGCACCGTGCGCGATGAGTGGGAGGACAGCGAAGACAATGCGCGGGTCACCTTCAAGATCGAGGCCCGTCGAGTCGGCATGCTGCCTCACCGGATGCACAGCGTGGTCATGCGCGAACGCTCCAGTGAACCAGCGGCATCTGCGACACACGTCGGGCAAAACACAGAGCAGGCCAGCTCACCTGCGTCGAAACCCAAAAAACGCAGAGGGCCGCCATCTACGGACTGACAGACTTCAGGCATAAGAATTGCGCCTTTGCGCGAAGTTGCTGAGCTGTTTTTTTACTCGCTGCTCGTGAAGACCCACCTGTCGTCCACACTACAAGCCGCCCCGGCCCATTCAAGCCTGCCCTCACCGACTAATATGAGGAACCTGTCATTCAGGTTTCTCATATCTCGCCACTGCTGTTTCCAACCACGCTGCTCCGAACTCAATCCGGAGCAGTTCTATGCGCCTCTTCCTCTGCGAGAAACCTTCCCAGGGTCGGGACATCGCCAAGGCACTCGGGGTCAATCGGCGTGGTGATGGTTGCCTGATCGGCACCGACTCAATCGTCACCTGGTGTATCGGCCACCTGCTGGAGACAGCACCGCCTGAAGCCTATGGCGAGCAATTCAAGAGTTGGTCGTTGGATCATCTACCGATCATTCCCGCGCAGTGGCAGGTCGAGGTCAAACCCAAGACCGCAGCACAGTTCAACGTCATCAAGCGTCTGCTCAGCGAAGCCACCAGCGTCGTCATCGCCACCGACGCCGACCGCGAAGGTGAAATGATTGCCCGCGAGTTACTGGAACTCTGCCGGTATCGAGGCCCCGTTCAGCGCCTCTGGTTGTCCGCACTCAACGAGGCGTCGATTCGCAAGGCACTGTCCTCGCTGAGGTCTGGGCAGGAGACCTTCTCGCTCTACCACTCAGCCGTCGCCCGAAGCCGCGCCGACTGGCTAATCGGCATGAACCTCAGTCGTTTATTTACCCTTCTCGGTCGGCGGGTGGGTTACGACGGCGTACTATCGGTTGGACGTGTCCAGACACCCACTTTACGTCTGGTGGTCGATCGGGATCGTGCGATTGCCAGCTTCGTCTCGGTGCCCTACTGGGAAGTGGAGGTGCACCTGTCCTCAATGGGGCAACCATTCATCGCGTCGTGGTTACCACCCAGCTCAGGGCAGGACGAGGTAGGTCGTTGCCAGCAACAAGCGCTGGCCATTCAGGCGGCCCATGAGATTTCTAGCGGTAAGACCGCCACAGTACTCTCGCTGCAGACTGAGCATTTCCGAGAACCGCCGCCCCTGCCCTTCGACCTGAGCACACTGCAAGAAGTCTGCTCGCGCAAGCTGGGACTCGGCGCTCAGGAAACCCTAAACACTGCCCAATCCCTGTATGAAACCTACAAAGCCACCACCTATCCACGCAGCGATTGCCGCTATTTGCCGGATAGTATGTTCAACGAGGTTCCCGCGGTATTCGATGCCCTGCTCAAAACGGATCCCGCACTACGGCCCGCACTCGGAAGCGTCGATCGATCATTGCGCTCACGGGCATGGAACGATGCCAAGGTCACCGCGCACCACGGCATCATCCCCACCACCGAACCCGCGAACCTTGCGCGGATGTCTCAACAAGAGCGCAATGTCTACGAGCTGATTCGTTACCACTACCTCGCGCAATTTCTTCCGCATCATGAGTTTGATCGAACCCAGGTCGAACTGGAGTGTGGCGAAGAACGATTGACCGCTGCTGGCAAACAGATTCTGGTTCAGGGCTGGAAAGGCTTGTTCTACGAAAACACCGAGGAGGATGAGCCCAGTCAAAAGCATCAAGTATTGCCCGTCTTGCAACAGGGTACTCGGTGCGCAGTGAACGACGTCGAACTCAAGCCCATGCACTCCGCCGCTCCCAAACCGCTGACCGAGGGCGATCTGATCAAGGCGATGAAAAACGTGGCCAAACTGGTCAACGACCCCCGCCTGAAACAGAAACTTCGGGACACCACCGGTATCGGTACCGAAGCCACGCGAGCCGGCATCATCAAGGGATTGATTGATCGCGGTTATTTGCTGAAGAAAAAACGCGCCTTGATGGCCTCTGCGGCGGCCCATACCCTGATCGAGGCGGTACCCGCTGCAATCGCAGATCCGGGTATGACCGCGATCTGGGAGCAGGCCCTGGACGAAATCGAAGCAGGGCGTCTGACTCTGGATGAATTCGTCGCCAAGCAGGCGAGTTGGATTGCGCAATTGGTCGAACACTGTGGAGCGCTCACCTTGGCGTTACCGGTAGAAACCGGTCCAGCCTGCCCCATTTGCAACGCCTCAATGCTCAGACGTAAGGGAAAATCAGGGCCGTTCTGGTCGTGCTCCCACTACCCGGACTGCAAGGGCACTGTGCCGATCAGCAAAAATGTGCCTCGTCCATGACTCATCATTGAAGATCAACTTGAATATTGGGGCGACCTTTAAGTCAACGCACTCTGCCTTGACGTCATCCCATCCTCTCTGCTGTAGTGCCTCAGGATCATCGCCAATGGCGACCCAAGACCGATTCGCTCCGGGTAGTTCGGTCGGACTCCTAGAGTTCGGGGCCATTTCTTCTGGGGAATTTCGTTCCCGATTTGTGCTCGACCTGATCACGGCGGCGGATGACCACTATTGCCTCTGCCAGGCAATAGTGGTCATCCGCCTCGGCGATCGTATTCAGCCCCGGAGCCCACCGGGGAAACATTGGGCACCCTTTGTGCGCGGATGCGTGCCAACAGCTTCCGACCCAGGCCACGACAAGGGTCGGTTGGCGAATCATGGCGCAGTTAAACCAAGTTTTGCGAGGAGCTTGTCGACTGCGTAAGACCGCCAAAGGTGGCTTTTCTCTTCCTCGCCTGGCGACCCGTCAGGCTCACTCTTCACTTTCTTCATTCCAGTGACTGCCACTGAATTCCGGCCATAAAAAACTGGGTTGCAGCGTCTTGACGCTCCCCTGGGACAGGCTTATACAAAGGGCGTGGTTCGCTGTCGTCGACAGCCCAGCCCAGGTAGCTTGAACCTTCAAGGCTACGCCACGTTCGTGGTGGTTTACCCAAGTGCGATCAGCGTTCGGAAGCCCGCACGGTTACCGCTTCAGCGGTGATGAATGCTCACTACCCCATGTTTGCGGACCACTACCGCAGACACTCCTCAGTTGCACCGCTTTCCCCGAGATGCAACGTTCTGATCGTCATCGGCTTGCCAGTGGCGAGTCGTTCATTGCTCGCCTTCACCATACCCACCCTGACGGGGGCTCACTTCCCCATCAGGGGCTGTGCGTCGCCGTTTTCCCTTGAAACAGGAGAACCACCATGGCCCACGCCAACCACTCCCAAGAAGCGACCACTTACTTCAATCTGCACACCGTCGGTATCGGTTATCTCAACCGTGTTCGTGAAGTACAAGTCCGCCGCGGCCAGCCATTCATGGCTTGCGATATCGCAGCCCTGCACGGTGCCACCGATGCGGTGGAGTACACCCGCTTCGACTGCAAAGTCGCTGGGGGCGAAGCTGAACGCTTGATTCGTCTCTATATGGACGCCGTCAAGGCCGAGAAAAAGGTCTTGCTGTCGTTCCGTATCGGCGACCTGTGGATCGATCCGTTTCTCTACGAGAAAGGCGATAAACAAGGTCAACCGGGCGCCAGTCTGAAAGGTCGTTTGCTGTTCATCGACTGGATCAAGATCGACGGCACGTTCGAGTACAAAGCGCCCGCCAGGCAGGAAGCAACAGCACCTGCTGAGCAAGCGCCCACCAGTGAGTCATCCCCATCATCGGCTGATGCCGAAGTTGAGGAGAGTGAAAACCCAATAGAAACTCGGGTCGAACCTGAATCTCCAGCTGCTCCCCGCACGGCCCGCCGTGATGCCACCCGTACCGTTCAGTCCGCCTGAACAGTCCACGATGTTCCCCATCAAGGCGCTCCGTCGAGCGCCTTTTCTTCAATCCGCACAGGGGAACCCTCATGGAATCCTTCTGGCTTTGCGACGACTGCCTGTTCGCTGTGGCTTACGAGGACTACAGCACGTTATCGCTCTACTACACGGCGGATGAAATCGAGAAACGCATTGCAGCGATGCAACGTGGGCTGGTTCGGTTGATGCCCATCAGTGCCGACTTCGATCCCGAAACCAGCCGGGGAATAAGAACCTTTTCCTCATCGCCCTGCGACGGCTGTGGTTCACCCCTGCACGGCCAGCGCCATCGATTCACGCGGCTGTAAACAGCGCGCCATCGACTAACGCCGGCGACTTCTATATCCACCTCGGGGACACCGTTCCCCACGGGCGTGTACCCCCTGATTGTTCCCTTCGGAGGTACCCCCATGAGCACTCAACTCACGCTGATTGAAACCTCGGATGTCGAGGCTGATCGAATCAGCCAAGAAAACCAGGTGATCGACGAGGCACTGCATATTCTAGATCGTCGGCTGTTCGCCCGCGGCCCTAACCTGACGTCACCTGGCGCCGTGGCCTCATACCTAAAACTGCACCTTGTGCAACAAGAGCATGAAGTCTTCGGTGTGATTTTTCTCGATGCCCAGCACCGCGTGCTGGCGTTCGAAGTCCTCTTTCACGGCAGCATTGATGGCGCCAGCGTTTACCCCCGACAGGTCATTAAGAGGTCCATGGCCCATAACGCGGGCGCTGTCATTTTGGTTCATAACCACCCCTCAGGGTGTACGGAACCCAGCCAGGCGGATCGCGTCTTGACCGCACGGTTGAAGGAGGCCTTGGCCTTGATCGAAGTGCGCGTACTGGACCATTTTATCGTGGGTGAAGGTCGTCCCCTCTCTCTGGCCGAACATGGCTGGCTTTAACCCTAACAGGCGCCTTCGGGCGCCTTGTTCATTTTCATTCTGGAGAACCCTCATGAACCCCACATACCTAGCCCCAGCCCTGCTGGCGTGCTCAAACCCATTTGCTCGCGGCTACGACAACCTGCATATCGAACGGCTGCTACTGATCACCTACGAAGACGACTGCCCTCCCTGCTTTCGCCCCGTGCACGACTCACAGGCCCATCTGCCCGACCATGAGCTGCAACTGTTCCCCTGTCTGTTCTATGACGATTTCGCCTTGATCAGCGAAGGTCAATCCATTCCGGATGATTTGGATGAGCGCTGCCCGTCCAACGGGCTGGTGCGCCAAGTGATCTACGCCGTGATGGGCGAAATGCTCAACGAGCGGCATCACCTCGGTGACCTGTACTCCCTGGAAGAGGCCCAAGCCATGGTCCATCGCTTGCGCTTCGAAACAGGACACTACAGTCGAGCCTGGGAGATCAGTACCGCACACCTTCCTGCAGAAGCGATGTTCTATCTGGAGGAGTGGGTCAGTAATACCGCTCCGAGGCAAACCGGGCTCTTGTTCGAGCTTTTCGCGTTGCCGGATTGCCACGGAATCGGTTGCAAACTGATCGGCACTCCATGGACAGACGACAACCTGCTGAGAATTGAGAGCAAACCTTATACAAGCCTGAGACAAGAACAACTCGACGCCGGTACGCCGGAAGCCTTGATCAACGTACTGTATCTGGCGGCATTGGCGGATGTGCGATTGTTGATCTTCGATCCCGACGCTGCCGTCTTGGATGGGCTCGCCATTTTTGATGAAGAGCAACACGTTCTGCTTTAACACGACCCATCGTGAATCACCTTTCTCACTGAATGGCTCCTTCACCTCATGTCAGGTTCTGCACTGAATCTGACATGAGGTTTTTTCCATGGAGCGTTTTTTCACGCCTGTCTGCCTGCTGGGTTTGATGAGCGCCTGCACCGCGCAAATCCCCAACCCATTGCCGACCCATCCAGAGATCGACAGTGGCTCCAATCGAGCCCAATTCTCGAAGGGCACAGCCGCAGGAAGCCATCCGGCAGAACTCCGCTATGGCCGCTATACGATGGCCAGCACCGAGCCCACCACGGAACAACGCGATCTCCTCGCTCAAATCATTGACGTGAGCATCCCGTCCAGCCTGAGCCCCTCAGTGCAGGATGCGTTGCAGTACGTATTGCAGCGCTCGGGCTATTCGCTCTGTCCCGATGCCGCGGCGGTGAAGGTGCTTTTTACCCGGCCTCTGCCCGCAGCCCATTACCGGCTCGGCCCGATCTCTTTGCGCCGCGCGCTGCAAGTGCTGGCGGGCCCCGCCTGGCAACTCACAAATGATGAAGTCAGCCGTTCGGTTTGCTTCGCACAGCTGAAAACAGTGGCCAGCGTCACGCCAACCACACCCATCTCGCCCCATCAGTCGGAGGCACGCCCATGAAAGCCTCGACGTTTCAAACCCTCATCATTGGGCTGCTGTGCCTGGCGGCCGCCGGGCTGAGTGGTGGTTTGTATAACCAGTTTCAGCGCGTGGCCGAGCTACACAGCACGAACACCCAATACCGACAAACCCTGGACACACTGCAACGTGATTCAAACGCCCTCAAGGATACGCAGGAGAAGCTGCAGTACGCACTGAAAGACCTGAAGCAGATGGTCGATACCGGTGAGCAACAGGCCAATACCCTTGATCCGATGGTGGATCAGTGGGCGCATGAGATACAGGAACTGCGTGATGGCCTGACAGCCCGCGCCACCGCGGCAGACATGACAGCGCTACGCGCACGCCTTGAACAGGTCGAGCATCAACTCTTGGACCTCAGGCCCCAGCCGTCACCCCCACCGCCGACGCCTGCCGCGACCAGAGCGAAAAAAACCGCTCGCCCCAAGCCCATCCCGCTCCCGCCACCGTTCTCAGTGTTGAGTGTCGAGTCCCGCGGGGGTGAGCGTTTTTTGGCAGTCGCACCTCCTGACAGTCGCTCGCTTATGGATGTTCGGCTGCTGCATAGCGGTGAGCAGCTCGGCGCCTGGCAGCTGAAAGTGCTGGCGCCGAACTCCGCCATCTTCGCGGTGGCCACTCAACCAGACCAGACCGTGCAACTCCCTTGAGAAGCGATCATGAACCGACCGCTACTGCCCACCGTTGTCTGTCTCGTTTCGCTGCTAGCCATGGGCGCTGCGATGGGCAACCCCGCCACGACACCGTCACGGATCCAGGACACGCAGTCCGCTCCCCTGGCACGCTCTCATTCTGAACAGGCTGCAAACTGGGGTCTGACCGAGCAGGAGTGGACGCGCTTCGAACAGATCCAAGCCGGACCGCGCGGTTTCTGGAGCCCGAACCTCGATCCGTTGACCGCACTCGGAGTCGAGGCCGAGACCGACCAAGAGCGCCAGCGCTATGCCGAATTACAAGTTGCGCTGGAAGCCAAACGCGCCGAACGCGAGTTGGCCTACCAAAACGCTTACACCACGGCCTGGGCCAAGTTGTTTCCCGGGCTGCTGCCGATCCAGGGCATGGCATCCCCGGCCCCTGCCAACTCGGCGGTCGCGTTGCGCCAAGCCCTGTTTGTGGAGGACCATTGCCCAGCGTGCACCGCCGAAGCGCAGCGTCTGCAAAGCAGTGATAACGCCTTCGATATCTACCTGGTGGGCAGCCAAGGCGAGGATGAACGCGTCCGTCGCTGGGCTCGGCAAGCAGATATCGATCCGGCCAAGGTGCAACGTCGGCAGATCACCCTGAACCATGACCGTGGTCGCTGGTTCAGCCTGGGGGCCCCGGGGCCATTGCCTGCCACATTTCAACAGGTGAATGGACAATGGCAACGCCTCGACTGAGTGGTATTGCGCTCCTGCTGACGGTGCTCGCCGTCCAGGCGGATGAACTCCCGCCTCCTGCCTACCAACTGGCGGCGCATGACGCCGACATCCCTTCTACGGTGCTGTTCGCGATTGCCCTGCAGGAGAGTGGTATCCGCGTCCGTGGTCGACTGCGGCCCTGGCCTTGGACGCTGAATATTGCCGGTAGCCCTTACCGCTTCGCCACTCGCCAAGCCGCCTGTCACGCCTTACTTCAGGCACTCGCCCGACATGACGCCAAGCGGGTCGATGTCGGTCTCGGGCAAACCAACCTGGGTTACCACGGACAACGCTTCTCTAGCCCCTGCGAAGCCCTCGACCCCTACCGAAATCTCGCCGTGACCGCCGCGCTGTTGCAGGAACATCACGCCACCACCGGTGATTGGGTGTCAGCGGCCGGACGCTATCACCGCCCGGCAGGAGGCGCGCCGGCCGCACGTTACCGTGCTGGCTTTTCCCAGAGACTCGAACATCTGCTGATTTCCTTTGAACAAGGCACATCACCATGAAGCGAATCTCCATCACCTGCTATGTCACCCTGCTCTTGGCACCTTTCGCCCAGCCGGAACTGACCGAAGCCGGGGATCAGCCTAGCGACTTTACCCACCCCCATTTTCAGGCTGCCAGGCCGCCCATAAACAACAAGCCCCAGCCTGATCGAGCCATGCGTGCGGACTTGTCCACGTTTGCCGATGAAGCCTGGATACTGCCCGTGCGCAGCTCTCACTTGAGCCCCGGCCAGATCACGTCTCGCGCCCTGAACATGCCGGGCTTGCGGCCATTTTTCCTGGTGGGTGAGGATGCCCACTCACTGGCTTGGTTGCGTCAACGTGCGACTGAACTGCAGGAAATGGGCGCGGCCGGTCTCGCCGTCGAAGTAACCGATACCGAAGCTTTGGCCCGGATTCGAGCAGCCGCTCCGGGCATCACCATCCTACCGGTCAACGGCAACGACATCGCCACCCGCCTGCAGATTGAGCACTACCCCGCCTTGATCACCGCCACCTCACTGGAACAGTGAGTCCAGACCATGGCCGAGCATGCGATGGAGTCCAAGCTCCGGCCGGCGGTTGAGCTGTACACCGTGGCAATCTGCATCGCGGCCGCGGTGCTGTGCGTGTACTCACCCTGGGCGGTGGCCCTGTCACCCGAGATCGGGCTGGTGGCGGCGCTAGCCTATGCCCTGTTCGGCCTGATCCGCCTGCGACAAGCTTGGGAGGTGCTGCGCTATCGGCGCAATATCCGCCGGCTGCCCCGCTACGAGCTGACCAGCCGACAGATTCCGGTCAGTCGCAAGCGTCTGTTCATGGGCCGCGGCTTTCGCTGGACCCGTCTGCACACCCAGCGCTTGGTCGAGGCCCAGGATCCGGCGGTCGCCCATTATGTCGACCAACCGCCCCGCTACCGCCTGGCCCGAGCACTCGAACGGCGCCTGGAGCATGCACCGTTTCCGCTTTCGACCCTGGCCCGTGCCACCGCCTGGGACAGCGCCTTCAATCCGTTGCGCCCTCTGCCCCCAGTCGGTGGCTCATCGCTGCTGCACGGGGTCGAGCCCAAAGAAACGGAAGTCAGTTTGCCCCTGGGTGAACGGGTCGGACACACCCTGGTGCTCGGCACTACCCGTGTCGGCAAGACGCGACTCGCCGAGGTGTACATCACCCAGGACATACACCGCGTTGAACACGAGGTCGTCATCGTCTTCGATCCAAAGGGCGATGCCGACCTGCTCAAGCGGATGTACGTCGAAGCCAAACGCGCTGGTCGGGAAAAGGAGTTTTATGTGTTTCATCTAGGCTGGCCGGAGATCTCCGCGCGCTACAACGCCGTGGGACGTTTCGGGCGCATCTCGGAAGTGGCGTCGCGCATTGCTGGGCAGCTCAGTGGTGAAGGCAACTCCGCAGCCTTTCGTGAGTTCGCCTGGCGTTTCGTCAACATCATCGCCCGGGCTTTGATCGAGCTGGGCCGACGCCCGGACTACCTGCAGATCCAGCGACATGTGGTCAACATCGACGCACTGTTCATCGAATACGCCCAGCAGTTTTTCGCCAAGACCGACCCGAAGGCGTGGGAAGTGATTGTCCAGCTTGAAGGCAAGCTCACCGAGAAGAACATTCCCCGGCATATGGTCGGGCGCGAAAAGCGCGTGGTGGCCATCGAGCAGTACCTGGCGGTGAAACGGGTATTTGATCCGGTACTGGACGGACTGCGTTCGGCGGTACGCTACGACCGTACTTACTTCGACAAAATCGTGGCCTCGCTACTGCCGCTGCTGGAGAAACTCACCACCGGCAAGACCGCCCAGTTACTGGCCCCCAACTACACCGATTTAGATGACCCGCGGCCAATCTTCGACTGGATGCAGATTATCCGAAAACGCGGCATCGTCTACGTCGGTCTGGATGCGCTGACCGACGCCGAGGTGGCCGCTGCTGTGGGCAACTCCATGTTCGCCGATTTGGTCTCGGTCGCGGGGCACATCTACAAACATGGAATTGACCATGGCCTACCCGCATCGGGCAGCAGCAGTGACAAACTGCCGATTAATCTGCACGCTGATGAGTTCAACGAGCTGATGGGGGATGAATTCATCCCACTGATCAATAAGGGTGGCGGCGCAGGTATCCAGGTAACCGCCTACACCCAGACCCTCAGCGATATCGAAGCGCGAATCGGTAACCGCGCCAAGGCTGGCCAAGTGATCGGCAATTTCAACACCCTACAGATGCTCCGCGTGCGTGAAACCGCCACCGCTGAACTGCTCACCCAGCAGTTGCCCAAGGTCAATGTGCTGACCAAAACCCTGGTGTCGGGCGCCACCGACACCTCCGATCCAGAGGCCAACACGGACTTCACCTCGTCCTCACAGGACCGTGTCAGCAGCACCAGTGTGCCGCTGATCGAGCCTGCTCATATCGTCAGTTTGCCCAAGGGGCAAATGTTCTCCTTCCAGGCCGGTGGGCAGCTCTGGAAAGTCCGCATGCCGTTGCCAAAACCCTCCAACGACGACGCCATACCCAAGGACCTACAGGAGCTCACCCAGCGAATGCGGGCCACCTACAACGCGCAGGCGGGGAAATGGTGGAGCGCTAGTGGCGGTGGCCCAACAACAAACTTCGATCTGGATCAGGTGGGGTAGCCCGCCCCGCCACAGGTTTCAATTCAGCAGAAAACGATCCAGAAGGAGTCGTGCCCACATCAACTCTGCAGCGCGCAATGGAGTGAACTATGGCGACTTCCGCCCAGAACACGCCGCCACAACCCATCCAGCGCCCAGGGCTGATCATCTCGGCGATCAGTCTGGTACTGCGCATCATCGGTTTGCTGATCGCCTCGTTGCTGCTCTCGATTCTGATTGAGTTTGCTGGCTTGCTGCTGTTCTGGGGTGATCAGGGCTGGCGGCATAGTCAGGCCATGCTAACAAGTGAGTTAGGTTGGCTCAGCGAGCACTTCGAATATTCACTTCTCATCCAACAGCCTGGGCCAACGATTGTCCAGTGGCTGGATTTCCTCAATAAGTGGCTGTTGGTCAAGACTGGCTTTGCTGATTTTGCCATGCAGGCGCGGGTGTCGAGCCAGGGCAACGGCTTCTGGAGCTGGATCAATCAGCTCTACGTGAGCATTGAGGATTTTGTACTGACGGCGGTGTATGTGACCTTTACCTTCCTGGTGCGCTTGACCATTCTAGTCTTGGCCACACCACTATTTTTGTTGGCCTCATTCACCGGTTTTGTCGATGGTTTGACGCGCCGCGACCTACGCAAATTTGGCGCGGGGCGAGAAAGCAGTTTTGTCTACCATCGTGCCAAACGTGCATTGATACCATTGCTGATCGTGCCCTGGGTCATTTACCTATCCCTACCCTTTACGCTCAATCCCTTAGCTATTTTTTTGCCTTGCACAGTGATACTTGGAACAGCAGTGGCGATCACAGCGACGACGTTCAAAAAATATCTCTAAGTGCTTAGTTAAGCTCTTTCCTACTTTAGATCTTCATCAATCATGGTTCTAACCAGGCAGCGAGCTTTTCAATCTCCTCGATCGCCAAATGCAAATCAGAGCGGGTCACATGGATTGTCGGATCGATGAGTAGATTACCGTCGCCATTTTCCATAAGTGTTTTCTCATGGTCACTGATGAACAGTGGGCTGGGGTATTTACCGATTGCGCCAGGTGTGTGACTGGCCCTTGTGTGCGTGATTTGATTGACATGCTGACTTGCATTTCTGGCCAGCACCACCTGCTCCAAGACGTCAAAATCCACAGGGCAGTTCGTCCAGTCTACGCCGAGCTTCTCAAAGCAGATCCGGTACCCGCTTATAAATCCCTTCTTAAAAACCTTCGGACCACATTCAGTTTCGCAGTCCAGTCCAGCGTTGCGCTCCAAGGTACGAAGGTAAACTTTCAAGCTCTCTGAGAGCATAGAGACGCAGGTTTGGCCGATAACCTCCAGTCCAGTCTGGGCCTGGAGCCATTCGTTAAGAAATGGTGGCTCATCGCTCATCGTCTCGGGATCCCATTCGGGTTCCTCGAACGGCGCATCCTTGGCATCAATCTTCCGAATTGTCTCTCGAAATGGTGCTCCAGCTTCATCGAAGTAGTGACGGATGAAGGCGGTACGCAACCCAAGAAAATATCTGACATCCACTCGATCTTCTCCATGGCTGATTCATGTGGTGCTGCGTACACATTCGGCCCCGTGGCCTGTGGGCCTCCCAGCGCTAGGGTCGAGTAGGGGCGAATGCTCTACCAGCAGCGAGAGACGTTCGTTCTCATCGCAGCTCTCGTATACCTGCCTCCAGCGTCGAAAGTCGTTCACGGAGTTGAAGAGTCCGCGCAGGAAATCACCAGCGCTCTCAATGTTACTGCTGAAGTCTGTCTCTCCGTTGATCAATGCGGCAGATCGGCAATAACCTGCCAATTTCTAGCGTAGCGACAGACAGCAATCGGCCGAGGCTGTGTAAAAACGCAGCCCCCGTTTTGCAGCCTGCGTAGCTACGTAAAATCTGCCAGCGTTTGGTTGGTCAGCAGACCTGAAATTTGCGTAGGAACGCGATTTTCGTTGCGGTTCTGACTGTCAAACTCGCACTAAAACGTTTTCACACAGCCAGGCCCGGCCATTGAGTTTGAATGAAGGAAATATGGCAATTGATCCAATAGAAATCCATGGAGCATGGCACTTTGACGGTCGAGGTGCCATGTCGCCAAAGCGAGTGTGATTAACCGTTCCCGATGGAAAGCCTGAGCACTTCAGGCTGATCGGGTTTGCGCCGAGAATATTTTCTACTCAATGGCCAAGCGGTCCGTCAGCTTCGCGCGCTAACAACTCATAAATCCGGTCGTCTATCGAATGCGCTACATTGAAGCGCATCCAGGGCACTACTCGAGCATCCGGCATAAACAATTGCCCGGGTGCGAGCAGGATTTTTTCATCCTTGACCTTCATGGCGAGTTCGGTGGAGTCCTCGATCAGCGGATGACGAGCCCACAGAAAAAGTCCTGCGTGTGGTTTGGCGAATATTTCCATTCCCACGGCTTCCAGCCTGCAAGCCACGGTTTCGTGAGCTTGCGCCAGATTGCTCTGCAGTTGTTTGATGTGTTTGCGATGCCGTCCCTGCAGCAGTACATCGAGCACCAATTCTTCGGCTATTGCCGAAGTGGTCAGGCCGCTGACCATTTTTAACGGCACCAGTTCGTCGATCAGTTCCTGGTGAGCGGCGATAAAGCCGACTCGCAGCGCCGGGGCGATGGTTTTGGAAAAACTACCGATATAGATCACCCGCGACAACTGATCCATGCCGGCCAACGCCTGTTGACCGGTCGGGTCGAGGTCGGCGTAGATGTCGTTCTCGACGATCAGGAAATCGTATTTTTCCGCCAGTTGCAGTAGCCGATGGGCGACTGCCAACGACAGGCTGGTGCCGGTGGGGCATTGCAGGCGGGTGTTGGTGAAAAATACCTTGGGACGATGAAGGTGAATGAGTTCTTCAAGTACGGCAAGGTCAACTCCGTCGCGGGTGCGCGGTACGCCCAGTAGCTTGGCCCCTTGCATATGCAGGTTGAGGAACAGGTTGTGATAACCCGGCTCGTCGACCAATACGTTGTCACCGCGTTGCACCAGGTAGCGCACCACCAAGTCCAGCGCATGGCTACCGCCGCTGGTCAACATGATCTGTTCCGGGTGCGCAGCAATGCGCGTGTCTGCCAGTTTTTCAGCCAGCTTGGCCCGTAATCGTGCGCAACCCTTGGCGAGTCCGTAGCCGGAAAAATCGCTCAATTCTCTACGGCCTATGGCACGCAGGCTGCGTTGCAGGCCTTCGTGATCGGTCCACTGCTCGGGTAACAAACCGACGCCGGGACGCAGCTCCATGCCCATTGGTTGAAAGACTTTTTGCAGCAGCAGATAGGCGTCGAAATCAAATTCGTTGTCTGTCACGGTTGTCGCTGGTGCGGGCTCGGCAAGCGTCCCGCACGACATGTCGCGCACATAGAAGCCAGCATTACGCACTGGTGTCAGATAACCGAGCGCAACCAGCCGATCATAGGCCTCGACCGCGGTGAAGTGGCTGACTTTGTGAGTCTGGGAAAATTTGCGAATAGACGGCAATTTGCTACCGGGGCGCAAGCGCTGCTCTTTGATCGCCAGGCTGATACCGGTGACGATCTGGCTGACCAGTGACACCTCCGAGCTGGGGTCTAAAAACATCATAGAAACAACCGTCCAAGCGTGGCGTTCTGCGGTGGGTGTATCGGTAAAATGACCATAACAGTGATGCAGCCCAGAAGCCTTTTCTGTTCATGGTACACCGGTAAAGGGTGTTGCAAGATCACCTCATTGCCGGTCGACCAATTCGGTCGAAACATACCATGAACAAGGATGCGTAATGCACGACATCAGCTATCAAATCGATCGTAGCCGGATCTCCAGCGAAGAGTGGGAAACCCGATGCGATCTGGCTGCACTTTATCGATTGCTCGCACACTTTCGCATGACCGATCTGATCGATACGCATATCTCCGCCCGCGTACCCGGCGAGGAGGGGCACTTCCTGATCAATCGCTACGGTGTGCTGTTCCACGAAATGCGAGCTTGCGATCTGATCAAGATCGATCATGAAGGCAATGCCGTGGACTCACATTACGGCCCTGGGAGTGTCAATCGCGCTGGATTTAACATCCACTCGGCGATCCATGCGGCACGCCCCGATGTCGCTTGCATCGTGCATACCCACACTTCAGCCGGTATTGCGGTTTCCGCGCAGGAAGAGGGGCTGCTGCCAATCAGCCAGCATGCACTCAAGTTCTACCGACGGCTTGGATACCACGACTATGAAGGTATCGCGTTGAACCCCGAAGAACGCAACCGGCTGGTTTGCGACCTGGGTTTGCACATGGCGATGATTCTGCGCAATCACGGGTTGCTCGCCGCAGGCCGGTCCATCGCCGAAGCGTTCAATCAGATCTATTTTCTGGAGCGCGCTTGCCAGGCCCAGGTTCAGGCCCTGGCCGGCGGCCGGCCGCTGCGGACGCCCCCTGAGGCAGTATGCGAATTAACCGCGCGGCAGTCCGATGACGAGATCGATCAAGAGCTGCACCAACTCGCCTGGGCGTCCGCACTGCGCCTGATTGCCGGTGATCGAGTGGATTACCGGTGCTGAAGTACGGTCGACGGTCAGGCCGTTACCTATGACTGGAGTCACCATTCTACTGGCCCCAGAGTCAGGGATGGGATAGCTGTCAGTGATCACCCTGAACACTGCCAAGCGGGTTTCAAATCTGCCAAAACCAATAATCCTAGAGGTAGACATGAATAAGAAAGCAATCGTAGCCTTGTTCCTCACAGCCATCACGTCGAGTGTCATGGCGGGTGAAATGACCGTGATTTCGTTCGGCGGAGTGAGCAAGGACGTGCAGTCGGAAGCGTTCTATAAACCATTCGAAAAAGTCACCGGCAACAAGGTGGTGGCCGGTGAGTACAACGGTGAAATGGGCCGCATCAAGGTCATGGTCGACACTAACAGCGTCAATTGGGATGCGGTACAGGTCGAGGGGCCAGAACTGATTCGCGGTTGTGACGAGGGGATGTTTGAACATCTGGATACGGCACAGTTCGGCAAGCCGTCTGACTTCGTGCCCGGCACGTTCTCCGAATGCGGTGCCGGTATGCTGGTCTGGTCGATGGCGATAGCTTACAACGCTGACAAACTCAAGGTCGCGCCGACCGGCTGGACCGACTTCTGGGATACACAGAAGTTTCCTGGCAAACGCAGCCTGCGCAAGGGGGCCAAGTACACGCTGGAAGCCGCATTGATGGCCGATGGCGTGGCTTATGCCGACATCTACAAAGTGCTGTCTACCAAGGAGGGTGTTGATCGAGCGTTTCGCAAACTTGACCAGATAAAACCTGATATTCAATGGTGGGAGGCAGGCGCGCAGCCGATGCAGTTCCTTGCCAGCGGTGATGTGGTCATGAGTACAGCGTTCAACGGTCGGGTTTTCGCGGCCCAGGAGACGGGGGCCAACGTGCAGATCGTCTGGAAGGGAAGTATCTATGCCATCGACTCATGGGCGATCCCGAAAGGCAGCAAGAGCAAAACGATGGCCGAGCAGTTTATTGCGTTCTCCCTTCGCCCGGAAAATCAGAAGGTTCATACCGAAAAGCTCGGTTATGGTTCGACCAACCAGCAAACCGCGTCATTACTTGATCCGACCTTGGCGTCGCGCCTGAACACCGCCCCGAGTAACCTGGCGCAGGCGATGCCGATCGACAGTGAGTTCTGGGTCAACCATGGTGAAGAGCTTGAGCAGCGCTTCAATGCCTGGGTGGCTAAAACGAACTGACGGCGTGTTGTGATGGTAGCCGACAAGGTGACGATTGACTTGACGTAGAGGGGGCAGCGGTCGAGATCTAAGACCGCAGGAAACGACCTATTTGAATGCCTTGAGGAGGCGTGGTTCACCGCTCCTCAAGAACCTCGATTTAGGTTGACTGACTTCCTCAGGGCGTGAGGCGGTCGCTCTGAGATGTGGCCCTATCAGTGGAAGGGCGGGGCATCGGTTAGGGACTGTCGTGACGTGTGGGCTTAAGGACAATCACCCCATCCAATACCTCGATCGTCAACTCGTCCCCAGGGCTTAAGCCCATTTTCAAAAGCAGCTCTGGTGGTAAATCGACGATGAGGTCCCCACTTCCATCCGCAGCGTCTTGGCACTTCACAGTCCAGCGCTCCCCTGCGCTCATAGCTGTTCAACCTCAAATCATTGTTGGACGAACTTCATTATGGTCACTCTGCGCTCCCCCGTATTAGTTAGCGGCCGCCAACATGCGCTTGGGAATTGCTGTCGGCGGCAGTCTAGCTGCTGCCGCATTCGCAGTTTTGACGGCACGCGCTGAACGCCAGGCGCAATCTGTTCACCCGAAAGCTGTATGAGTTATCGACTGGCCGCTATTGGCCCAGAGTGTGTAAAAACGTCAGATTGGGTTTTCTATATCGATGCTTGGAGACCGTGCTCACGTTTCGCAAACTGATCAAGGTCACGACGTTTTCAGGAACAGTTAAAACGGCTCAGCAGCTGTTGCCGCTGACCGAAAACTGACCCAGTAAAGGCTGTTCTGCCGACTGAAATCTGAGCCCGGAAGCCTCTGCTCAATGTAAGGATTTCAATCTCAGACGCGTACTTTTCTGCCGTGGAATCCATGGCGGACTTTTTCAACAGAATTGGCCGTTCTCTGCCCATTGCTCCTCTGACGTCTGCGGGTCAAGTCGGATGCACAGGGGGCGGATTCAATGCAATCGGCTGGTCAGATGAGCGCAAATACGCGCCCATCGGCATGGCGCTCTGATCGCGGCGGAACCTCTGGACTGCCGCGCCGGATACCCAACCAGCGCTTACTTCGCATAACAGGCTTGCTCCAGCTTCTTCTTGACTGATGACTAATTTCCGTTCAAGACAGAGTGCCTTGTAACAGTTATTCAGTTACGAGGCGCTCTAACCTTGTGATCTGGAGCTTTCAGGAGTGGTAATACTCTAAAGGGTTACCTTTTTCACGGAAAAGGGGTTGTGACGATATCATCATCAACGAAAGTCATCGAGAGTGGAGCTTCCCTAGAGCCTCAACCATTTTCCACCAACGGTCGAAGGGCCACATTAGCTGTAATGCACATCCCCAGTCCTTCCCCAGAAAAAGCGATTCATCAGACCTCAGGTTTCTTACGGAATAATTCGACCTCTGACTTGATTCTGCTCCCCAGATCCATAAGGGCCAGCATCATGCCGACGACCATCATTCGTTGCTTACTACTCTCGCTAGCTGCCGTCGATAGCAGCGGCTATGCCGCATCTGAATATGAACAGGGTGAGCTCAGCCTAGTCCAGCAGCAGCTGGACATTATCGAGCGCCTAGCCGCTCAAGCCGAGACTTCAGGCAGCGCTCAACCAAATGAGCGCTACCGCTTCGACTACCCCCGACTGACCCAGGACATTCAGCGCATCCGCCAAGGTGTACAGAGCTATCTGTTCCCTTCCCGTGCGCAACCCCGAGATCCCAGTGAACTGGTCGGTGATTACCGCCTCGACACTCCGACTGCGGAGCCCTCGCCATGAGCATGACTGACGCCCAAACCTCAGCGTTCCAAAACGCCTCCGGCATCTCGGCGCAGAGCAGCTCAACGCTGTGGCTTTCCTTGGTTCTCGTCCTGGCTTTGCTGTGGTGCGCCTGGGTGATGTGGACGGCTTACCGGGGTTGGGCGACAGGCAGTGTGCGCTTTGGAGCCTTCGGCGGCAGTGCCGCGCGCGTCACGCTCACCCTACTCGTCCTGATGTTCTTCACCCTGTCTTAATCCAGGAGATCGCCGTCATGCTCAAGTGCCTTGCCCCGCTGAAAAAAAACCTGCGTGATCGTGCCAGTCAGCGCTTGATCGGTCTGCTGCTGGTGCTCGGTCCGAGCTTGGCGTTTGCCGAACTCCCCACCATGGAAGCCCCTTCGCGCGGCGAAGGGTCCGGGTTGATCGAGACGATCAAAAACTACGCCTACGACGGCGGCATCCTGCTCGGTCTGCTGATCGCCTTACTCGCTTTCTTGGGGGTGGCTTGGCACTCGTTGACCGTCTATGCCGACGTACAGAATCAGCGCAAGACCTGGAAGGATTTGGGTGCTGTAGTCGGCATCGGTGCCCTGCTGGTGGTGATCATCATCTGGTTTTTGACCAAGGCTGCCGCGATTCTGTGAGGTTGGCATGAACGACACTATCGAACGCCTTGCTGACGGCACCTTGGTCTTTCTCCCAGAGCGACTCAATCGTGATCCCGCCGTATTGCGCGGTTTGACCAATGATGAGATGTGGGTAGCGCTCGGTAGCGGTGCGGTCATTGGCCTGCTGCTGGGCGTTCCGCTGACGATTGCTACCGCCTCCATTGCCGTGGCGCCAACCAGCATGATCGCGAGTATGGCGGTGGTGCTATTCGCCGGTGGCACGCTACTGCGTCGGGTCAAACGGGCCCGGCCCGAGACCTGGTTGTACCGCAAACTCGAATGGGTACTCGCCAGCCGTTGGCGCCTGGGGCACGGAAGTTTGATTCTCCACTCCGGCGCCTGGACGGTTCGCCGTTCGCGTCGACTGCGCCCTGCCCTGTCCCGGTGGCAGCCATGAGCCGATTTCGAAACAAGGTCGATGCCCAACAGGCGCATATCTTCAGCCTGCGTCTGGCGGTAATGATCCTTGCCCTGGTCTGTGCCGGGCTCTGGTACGGCTGGCATACGGCACCGACCGATCTGACCGTGCATGTACCCCCAGATCTGCGCTCGGGCAGCACCCGCAAGTGGTGGGATATCCCCTCAGAGAATGTCTATGCCTTTGCCCTGTACATCTTTGGCCAGCTCAACCGCTGGCCCTCGGATGGCGAGCAGGATTATCGCCGCGCCATCTATGGCTTGCAGTCCTACCTGACACCCGCCTGCAAGGCCTTCCTCGACGGCGACTACGAGTACCGCAAGGCCGCTGGCGAACTGCGCCAGCGGGTGCGTGGCGTCTACGAAATTCTGGGCCGAGGTTACAGCGAAGATCCGGAGCTTAGGGTCAAGCAACTCGACCGCGACAGCTGGCTGGTCAAGCTCGACCTCAACGCCGATGAGTATTACGCCGCGGAACCGGTGAAACGGGTGGTGGTGCGTTATCCATTACGCGTAGTGCGTTTCGACCTGGACCCAGAACGCAATAAGTGGGGGCTGGCACTGGATTGTTATCAGGGCACTCCGCAAAAAATCTCCCTGCCTGGAGGTGAGCCATGAAACGGATTTCTACCCTGGGACTTACCGTCGTACTGATGCTATGGGGAGTTGCGGCGCAGGCCGTCGAGCTGATGCACTGGGAACGTCTTCCCCTCGCGGTCCCGCTGGTGATCAATCAGGAGCGGGTGGTCTTTGTCGATGAGAATGTTCGAGTCGGTGTGCCCTCATCCCTGACGGGCAAACTGCGTGTGCAATCAACCGGCGGGACGCTGTACCTGCGCGCATCGGAAGCCATTGCCCCGACCCGACTGCAACTGCAATCGGTCGCGACGGGCGAGATCATCCTACTGGATATCGCGGCCACTCCCGGCGATCAACCGCTGGAGCCCGTGCGTATCCTCAAGAATGCTCAGGTGCAAGCTACCGAGGCTGAATCTAGCACCGTCCTTGTTCCAGAACGTACACCGATCCCGGTCGCTTTGACGCGTTATGCCGCGCAGAGCCTTTACGCGCCGCTGCGCACCGTAGAATCCCTGCCCGGCGTACGCCGCGTCCCACTCAAGCTGCGCACCGAATTGCCAACCCTGCTGCCCACCGAAAACGTGTCCAGCACGCCCATCGCCGCCTGGCGACTCGGTGACTACTGGGTGACGGCGGTGAAGTTGCGCAATCGTGGTCCAGAGACGGTACAACTCGATCCGCGTCGGCTTCAGGCCAAGCTGTTCGCCGCGACCTTCCAGCATGCTTTCCTCGGGCCTGTCGGCAGCGCTGAAGACACCACGATTGCCTATCTCGTCACCCGCAGTGCCAGCCTCGAACACGCCGTGCTGCTTCCGCCCGTTGCGCGAGGTGCTGGCGATGAAGGCTAACGCGTTGCTCAAATGGCTGGTACCGGCTGCGCTGCTGGCCGTGGTGTTGATCATTCTAAAAAGCTGGGTCGCGGGTGGCAACACGCCCTCTCCAGAGCACCCAGTTGATCAGGGCAATATTCAGTTATCCGCCGAGCAAGCCAAGTCGCTCGGCATTGCTGGCGATACCCCACGCGACACGGTCGCCACCCTGGTCGGCCAGGTGAAGGCCATGCGCAGCGACATGCTCGGTTTGAAGAAACACAATGACTCACTGCAGACGGAAAACAACCGCCTACGCGAGCGGGAAAACAGTGTCGATTCGCGTATCCAGACCGCGCTTGGCAGTGTGACCCAGCAGGTCGACGAAGGCCGCCGCCAAGCCAACGAGGCCCGACTCAAAGCGGAACAAGACAGTCGTCAGGCTCGCGGCCTGCTGACGCAATTGCAGGAACAGTTGTCGGGGCTGACCGGCAAAGGCAAGGACATGCCGATCGGATTGGGGCTAGAGCCGGGCGATGGGGCTCAGTTCGAAGGGCGACACTCTGCCACTGATACGCTGCAGTGGATTGAACCCTCGGATGCTTCGTCCACCAACGCCAGAGGCAAAACCACGACTTTCTCCGCACTGAGCCTGCCTATCGCTTTCAACTCTCTGGAAGGCTTGAAAGACAACGCGATTGATCGCAGCCAGAAACAGCTACGTGCAGTTACCCAGGGTGAGCGCGACCTGACGCGATCCGTTGATCGTACCGAAGGCGCGAAGCCGGTCTACACGATCCCCGAAAACGCCACGCTGATGGGCTCGGTCGCCATGACCGCGCTGATCGGCCGAGTCCCTGTGGACGGCACCGTGAATGACCCCTATCCCTTCAAGGTGCTGGTCGGTCCGGAGAACCTGACCGCCAACGGCATCGACCTGCCGGACGTCGCGGGGGCCGTGATGAGCGGCACGGCGTCCGGTGACTGGACCCTGTCCTGCGTACGCGGACAGGTCGAGTCGATCACCTTTGTGTTTACCGATGGCACCATCCGCACGGTGCCTCAGCCGAAGGCGATAGCCAGCCGCACTGCCTCCACCACCCAGAGCCCGAACACCGACAAGATCCGTGGCGGGCTCGGTTACCTGTCCGATCCGTATGGCATTCCTTGCATCGCCGGCGAGCGCCGCTCGAACGCCCAACAGTACCTCGGCAGCCAGAGCCTGATCACTGCGGCCGGCGCCGGTGTCGCCGCCTTGCTCGGGGATGAGCAGAACAACAGCAGCGTGATCAGTTCGGGCGGCAGTACGCTCGGAGTCACCAACAGCACGGGCAACAGCGCGCTGAATTCAATTCTCAGTGGTGGGGTCAGCGACATCCGCGAGTGGGTCAACAAACTGTATGGCGAAGCCTTTGCTGCCGTGTACGTGCCACCGGCCGCACAGGTCGCCCTTCACCTCGACCATGAGATCACCATCGACTACGAGCCCAAGGGCCGGAGCGTTCGCCATGAAAAAGACCATGCCTCTATGCCTGACCTGGATTAGCGTGTTCTGCTGGGTCCTGGCGGGGTGCTCCACCAACAAGGAGACGCTGCTGCCCCATGGCAAGCAAACCATGCTGGACATCTGGAACGGCGCCAGTTCGCAAGGCACTCAGCAGCAACTGCTGGAGGCTCGGCAACAGTTACGCCGCCCGCTGGCTCAGGCAGATGTCTCCGCGTCTCTCCAGGAGTCGTACACTCGTACAGCGGCGAACGAGATCCGCAACCTGTTCCCGCGCCTGCCCAATCCCGATCTGGTGCTGTACGTGTATCCGCATCTGAGTGGTACCGAGCAGGCACCGGTCCCGGGTTACTCGACCGTCTTTCCGTTCTACCAACGTGTGCAGTACGCATTGCCTGGTGAACGTCAGGAAGACCTGTAGTGCGTAGCGGCGATGCGGACAACCGCACTTCTGCGTGGAAAGCCTGGCGCAGCCCATTGCGCCCTCGCGCCACCTTGGCCGATGAAGCGGAACTCTATGCGCACAACCCCAGCTTCACCGATCACCTGCCATGGGTCGAATACCTCGACACCGAGCAGTGTTTTCTACTGGATGACAATCGCTCGGTGGGTGCGGTGTTCGAGTTGCTGCCTATCGGTACCGAAGGGCGCGAACCCGATTGGCTGATGGCGGCCCGCGATGCCCTTGAGGATGCCCTGCAGGATAGCTTTGACGAGCTGGATCAAGCACCTTGGGTGGCGCAGTTTTTCTGCCAGGACGACAATGACTTCACCCCCTACCTGAACCGGCTCACTGGCTATATTCAGGACAGAGCGCGAGGCACCATCTTCACCGAGGCGTATTTGGAACTCAGCCGCCGTCATCTGAAGGCCATCGCCAAGCCCGGTGGTCTGTTTGAGGATAAGGTGGTGACGCGCCTGCCCTGGCGCGGTAACAACCGCCGAGTACGCCTAGCGGTCTATCGCTGGCTTGAGTCTGACGCTGAGGAAACGGGGCTCACCCCGGTGCAATCCTTGCAACAGGTCTGTGAGCGGATCGGTGCCTCGCTGCGTGCCTGTGGGGTGCAATCGAGGCGAGTCGATGGCCGAGGTCTGTATGCCTGGTTAGTGCCCTGGTTCAATCCGGCGCCCAGGCTCACCAATGAAGCACCCGAGGAGTTCTACCGCCGCGTGGCCTATCCGGAGTCGGGCGACGGTGAGTCGCTGGAACTGCCCTTCGACCATGACTTTTCCGAGCGGCTATTTTTCAATGAGCCGCGTTCGGATGTGCAGCGCGGACTCTGGTTTTTCGACGATCAGCCCCATCGGGTCATGGTGGTGGACAAGCTGCGGCGGGCGCCCTTGATTGGCCAACTCACTGGCGAAACCCGCAAGGGCGACGCGGTAAATGCCCTGTTCGACCAGTTACCCGAAGGCACGGTGATGAGCCTGACCCTGGTGGTCAAACCGCAGGATGTACTTGAGGAGCAGTTGAACCGCCTGGCGCGCAAAGCCATCGGTGAAAACCTGGCCTCGACCCAGACCCGCCAGGATGTCGAAGAGGCTCGCGCAATCATCGGCCGCCAGCACAAGCTTTACCGCGGCACCCTGACGTTCTACGTGCGCGGTCACGATGAACAGCAACTGCACCAGCGCTCAGTCAGCCTTGCCAACGCGCTGCTGGGTGCGGGGCTGCAACCTGTACGCGAAGGCGATGAAGTCGCCGCTTGCAACAGTTACCTGCGTTGGTTACCAATGGCTTACAACCCGGCCCGCGACACGCGCAACTGGTACACGCGCCTGATGTTCGCCCAGCACCTAGCGAACCTCGTTCCAGTCTGGGGCCGCAGCACAGGTACCGGCCACCCGGGTATCACCCTGTTCAATCGTGGCGGCTCGCCGTTGAGTTTTGATCCGTTATCACGCCTGGACCGAGCCATGAATGGTCATCTGCTGTTGTTCGGCCCCACCGGCGCCGGCAAGTCCGCCACCCTGGTCACCCTGCTGATGCAGATCATGGCCGTGTACCGCCCTCGCCTGTTTATCGTCGAGGCCGGCAACTCATTCGGCTTGCAGGGCGACTACTTCGCGACACAGGGCCTGTCGGTCAACAAGGTCCAATTGAAACCTGGCGCCTCGGTCAGTCTCGCCCCGTTCGTCGATGCTTGGCGCCTGGTCGAGCAGCCGGATCAGGTGGCGAGTCTGTCGATCGATGAGTGGGACGATGAGGTGGTAAGCAGTCGAGAAGACCATCGCGATGTTCTCGGCGAACTGGAAATCACCGCCCGGCTGATGATCACCGGCGGCGAAGCCAAGGAAGAAGCGCGCCTGAGTCGAGCCGACCGCAGCCTGATTCGCGAGTGCATTCTCGATGCGGCGCAGACCTGTGTCGCGGCAAGTCGTCGGGTACTGACTCGCGACGTGCGCAACGCCTTGCTGCGCGTCGCCGCCGACCCGCACTTACCGGAAAAGCGTCGCGAACGTGCCCAGGAGATGGGCGAGTCCATCGACCTGTTTTGCCAGGGTTTCGAGGGTGAACTGTTCGATCGCGAGGGCACGCCTTGGCCCGAGAGCGATGTGACCATTGTCGATCTGGCCACTTACGCTCGCGAAGGCTATGAGGCACAGATGTCCATCAGCTATATCAGCCTGATGAACACCGTGAACAACCTCGCCGAGCGCGATCAGTATTTGGGACGACCGATCATCATGGTCACCGACGAAGGCCATATCATCACCAAAAACCCGCTGCTGGCGCCATTCGTGGTCAAGGGGACGAAGATGTGGCGCAAGCTCGGCGCGTGGTTCTGGTTGTCGACGCAAAACCTTGCCGACTTCCCCACTGCGGCGCAGACCATGCTCAACATGATCGAATGGTGGATCTGTTTGAACATGCCGCCAGCGGAGATCGAAGAAATCGCTCGCTTCAAGAAGCTCACACCGGCACAGAAAGCCTTGCTGCTCTCCGCCAGCAAGGAACCGGGCAAATATACTGAAGGAGTGGTGCTGTCGAAGAAGCTCGAGACGCTGTTTCGGGCCGTGCCACCCAGCCTTTACCTCGCCCTGGCCATGACGGAGCCCGAGGAAAAGGCCGAGCGCTGGACACTGATGCAGGAGAACGGCTCCTCGGAATTGGAAGCGGCTTACCGGGTAGCTGAACGGATCGATAGAGCGCGAGGAATAGAACCAACATAGGAATAGCTATTCGGGTATCGCGCTCTCAGAGAGTGAGCTGCGAAATAGCATCGCAACTGACCGGACGTTTGCACGACAACTGAACAGTTGATTGCATTCGTATTGAACACCTAGCCGGGTGGTCAGTTGCTGGTCATCGCCCGCGTGGGGCTACTCTAAATAAAATTTATTTCTGTCAGTTTCAACACCACTTTCTATTGTTAATGATGCGACCCTGGCTGCGACCTTGCATTAGCAGCCTTCTTCACTTCCGACTCCAAGCTGTTTATCAGATAACTCAAGTCATGCTTCGATATACGTTTCGGTCTGACCATACGCTCTGGGTTATTAATTCGTGCTTTTGTTTCATCCGAAAGCGCACGATCTAGACAATTGGCAAAGTCCATTTCATCGTCGAATATAGCTTCTACTTTTCGAGCCTCATCACGAATCACAAGTGCTCTCAGAGGACAACTCTTGATGGCTTTTAACAATCCATCATCAAGCGTAGTTACAACAGGAATCATGAACTGATTGCCCTTTTTTTCTGTCATAAGCGTTTCACAATGTCGAAACATATAGAGGTCCCACGCAAGCGCGGAAATCCTGTCATTCGAATCTCCGTTTGGGTTCCGCAACGCGGGTTCGTCAAAGATGGGCATTCTACTTTGCTTATCAGCGAATCCGCTCAGAGCCTTCCATCCAAAATAAAGCTCTTTTAAGGGCATGAGGTCAAAATTATCAAGGCAGAAATCCACCAGGCAGCGAATACCGTCATCCACGCCTTGGCCATTCCAGCACTCCAGCATCGCGCGTAAAATTATTGACTGCATCATATCTCGCCGCTGGATACAGGCCCATGCCTCCCCATTCGTCAAGAATGCATCCCACATTTCCTCGGCTGCTGGTATATAGTCCTTAATCTGTTCAGCATGCCCTTTCAGCACTCTATCCCTAACCTCGGGAAGGTGCATCATGGCATCAAACATCTTTGCTGCCGCAACTTTCTGGTACGGCCATGGATTATTTGGCTTTACAACTTCACGTAGGTTTTCCAGTGTCGCAAACGTCCAATCAAAACCACGTCCGCTTTGATCTTCAATGAACTGCAAGGTCGCCCTCACCTTTTCGCGGTGTTTCGACTTTTCATGACGAAAAAAACCAGGTAACTCAGTAAGGAAATTTGTATCGAGTAGTGAGAAAAATGGAAACTCCAAGGGGGCACTGCCGCTCCTCATCTGCCTCTCGATAGCATCGGAAAATGCAAAAATGCCCTTTCCAGCAAATAGAGGAGCCACAGGCACATTTGGATTATCTGACCTGCCCAGAGCCTGCAATGGAACCCCTCCCTCATCGCTCGCGAACAACACACGAATGCCCGAGAACGCTTCACGATCAGAAGCGACGATGTCTGCGAGGGAGTCACCTGGCGAGCGAAGTAGAATGGCAGTCTTTACACGTAGCATCTTTTTCATTTCTTGACGCAGATCGAGTTTGTTTACCATCGTGATGTGCCCTCTAAAAGATATGCTGGTGCGGTTTCCCACGCAGAAAATGAGAGAGATCGGTGGGTTGCTGCCACATATCTGGGCTCCGTTGCGCAACCTGATGCCCGCTCGCTTTTTATCGAGGGCAGCGCGAGTCGCAGAGCAAAACATCGGGACAAAAACGCTGCACCTAAAAACCACAAGTGACTCAGGACTGTAACCTGCTGGTCTGTGCCAATGCGACAGGCTTGGCTAAATGTAAACGGGTGGTCAAGTCGATACAGGTATCCGTGTGCCGCGCTGAAGCCGCTGTTGAACCCTCAACAAAAAACCTGCTTCAAAAGCATCCTGGCAGTCACCGACAGGAAGGGTCTTGCGTGTTTGCGCCAGTTCCCACCACAGTGGAATCTCGCCGGGCGTGTCAAGCCAAGCCTGAGCACATTGCACGCCACGTTCGATCATCGAGGCAAACTCGTTGCCCCAAGGTGTCAGAAGACTTGGGCAACCATCCGCCGCAGGAATTGAAATGTAGTTTTCGTCCATACACACCCTAGATTTCTGATTTATTGTTAGACGTTGGGCCCAGCTTCGAAAAGCTTAACGAAGCCAAATGAAAGCTCGATAACAGGCATGAGCATCAAATGGCCTAGATCAATGCCAATGTAGACTATATCCCGTGGATTGAGAGTCCCTCAAGGCGCAATTTGCGCGCATGACTCAAGACTACGAACAGCTTCGTCTGCAGCTGGCGGAAAATATCCGCTTGATGCGACGCGTGAAAAACCTTACCCAAGAGCAGCTTGCGCTCATGGCCGAGGTGGATCGCACCTACGTCAGTCAAATCGAACGATGCACGGGTAATCCGTCGCTGTTGGTCCTGTGCAAGCTCGCCAATATTTTCGAAATTACCGCAGATCAGTTACTTGTGGAACCCGATATCCTGCGCAGTTCCCTTCACGTCAAATAATAGTCTCACGTATCACAAACCCGATAGATCCACCTTCATAATTTCCACTGACAGTCTTCAGTCCCTAACCGAACCTGCCCAGGCCATACACCAAGAGCCTGGATCATGCCTGTTGCCTACTCGTCAGTCCCGCCCACAAAGCTACGTCCCTTGGCGCTGAGCATCCTGCTGGCGTGCGGCCCAAGCGTGGCGCTGGACACCGCCAGCATCACTTCCTCCGTGCTTTCTCCAAGCTGTCTCGACTACAGGGTCGTCGGAATTTGTTTCTGGCTCCTCTGCACGCCCTTCGGCTGCACAGTCAAAACCTCCACCAAGGTTCGTCATTTCATTCCTGAGCTGGTGGTCTCGAGCTACGCCACCACTGGCAATAATCCCTGGACCGAGATGGCCACACTCTCCTCTCCCATCAGCGGAGCTGAAGGCGGCGGCAACCTGATCACGCCGAACATCCGCCGCGACAACCTGCCCCGCTTCAAGAACGTCGACGGTATTGGCCATCCCGGTGGCTGGGCCGCAACGCAATTGGCTTCTCAATCCGGCTATGCCTGCGCCAGCGGTGCAACTGCGTTCATGCCCTACTACCTGAGCACCCTGGACTCACTGGCCTGGCGCCATGGCATTCCGGAAAGTCTTTACCCCGAGTCGCTCATGCCGGGGATCCGTGAAATTGGTCGTCAGGCTTTGGGAAACATGTGGGGCAACGTTTATCCCCGGCAGGGCTTTCTGGTACAGCCCGACGATTTCAAGGCGGCCGCCGTCATGGCGCAACGGGCGGGTGATGTGATTACCCGCAACTGGCAACCACATGTGTATGTACCGCTCACACCCATACCACGCGACGGCTACTGGCCGCCTGGTCCTATCGTTGAAAACGATGCATCAACCCACAAATGGCAATTGCTCTCCCCCCAAATTCAACCGACGTGCGCCATCTTCCCCAGCGATTCGGTACAGAGCGCGGATGGCGCCTATGCCTGGTCGCTATGGCGTCCGTATAGCTGCTGCAAACGTGAGGGGCAGACCTTTCTGTTTAGTATCGACTTCGAAGGCGGTGCTTCATGAGCGGGCTTCGCGCGCGACCCTGGTTGGCCACGATGAGTCTGGTGCTCTACGGACTGCTTACCATGACCACGCATGCCGACGCCGCCGAAGGTGATTACCGCCTGGGCACTCAAGGCGAAGTGCTCGACGACCGGGTGATGTACACCATCGGTGGCGGCTCGGCAGTCGGCTCACCGAGTTCGCTCTACCGACCCAGTGGTCTCGGTGTCGGCGGGTCATGGCGAGCGAACATGATGTGCGGAAACATGAGCCTCACCAACACCCTGCAAAACCAACTGAACGGCGTGACCGAAGGTTTCCAGCAGATCATGGGCAGCATCATGCAGAACGCGACCCAAGCGGTGATGTCGCTGCCGGCGTTGATCATCCAGCGCGCCAACCCCGGTCTCTATGAGTTGCTGAGTAACGGGGTGATGCAGGGGCGCATCGACTTCGACCGCTCCAAGCTGACCTGCCAGGCCATGGCCGAAAAGATGGCGGACAAGGTCGGTCAAGCCGGCTGGGGCGCGCTGGCCAAGAACCAAGAAATGCAAGGCAACCTGGAGCAAACCGGCGGTGATGCGGTGGCTGCGGTGAAAAACACCGAGGCCCATAACGGCAACAATGGGGTGTCCTGGGTCGGCGGTTCAAAGGCCGGAGGTAATGGGCAGACGCCCATTCGGGTGACCTCCGACGTAGTGCGCGCGGGCTACAACTTGCTGCATAACCGGACGGTGGATGACAGTGCGTCGATCAGTAGCAGCGACTGTTTGGGTGGGGCCATTTGCCACACATGGGCTTCGCCCCAGGAGGAGTCCGAATGGGCCGTTCGCGTGCTGGGCGAGAGCGAAGTCGCGACCTGCGACACCTGCGAAACCCTGCGTGCGACCGCTGGCAGCGGATTGACGCCGCTGATCCAGGAGGCCTACAGCGAACGTCTCAAGGCCCTGCAAGGGCTGCTGTCGGGTTCACTGCCGCCTACCCCTGACAATCTGGCTAAAGCCTCGAGCCCAATACTGCCGGTGACCCGTGGCGTGATCGAAGCCTTGCGCGACGATCCCGACCAGGATCTGCTGGCGCGACGTCTGGCCAGCGAGACGGCCCTGTCCAGCGTACTCGATAAGGCGCTCCTGCTACTGCGCACCCTACTGGCAGGTAGTCACGAACCGAACATCGCTTCAGCCGAGCCAGCCCAGACAGCTTTGACGAAAAATATCGACGCCCTGGAGCGCGAAATACGTCTGCTACAAACCGAGCTGCAGGTCCGGCAGATGCTCGCCACCAATACCGCCAGCTTGGTGCTCGATCGGCATGCCGGCGGTGCTGATGCTTCGCGCACCGTCGAGCAAGGCGATCCTGAGCCGGGCCGACTCAATGACGCTGACGCCAGGCGCAAGTGAGCCATGAAACGCTCAGCGCTATTCACTTTGCTTTCGAGTCTGAGGATTGCCGCGATGATGATCCTGAGCGCCGCACTGGTCGCCTGGATCGGCCGCACTGCGCTGGGTAGTTTCGAGGCATGGCAGCAGGCATTCGAATCCGCACGACCTTATCTGCGGTGGTGGCGCGCCCTGCTCTACGGCGCTCTCTTTGCGCTCTGGTGGGACCTGCTTCGGCGCTACCGACATCGACCACAGGATCGACTGCGCGTGCAGCGCATTTGGGCAATGGGGCTCGCACTCTTCATCTGCGTCGAGTTCACCCGATTGTGAGGTTGTCACCATGCTCATGAGCACCAACAGCTACCTGGAGTTTTACCTCTCCCTGCTGGCCTGGATCATCAATAACGGCCTCTGGAGCGTCCTGTCCGACACTGGGCTATTCGCCGCCCCCTTTGGTGCAATCATCCTGCAAGAATGGCTGTCGGCCCGTCAGCAAGGCGCGGATGAAGGTAACAAGGGACTGCTCTCAGTGCCGCGGATCGAGAACCGGTTGTGGCTGGCCTACATCGTCGTGTTGTTCGGCTGTGCGCCGGTCTTTCCGTTGAGCCTCACGTCAATGGCATTCGATGATGCGTCGAGCCAGCGCTGCGGTGCCAGTGTGGCCAGGCCAGCGGAAACCGCTTGGGGGACCACCTTCAACACCATTGGCGAACGATCTGCCAACGTGCCGATCTGGTGGTTTCTGGTGCATGCCTTAAGCAAAGGGGTAACCGCGGCGGCCACCGCTTCCATCCCCTGCGCACCGGATATCCGACAAATGCGCATGGAGATCGACAGTTCGCGCATCAACAGCCAGGTCCTGCTGCAAGAAGTCGCCGACTTCACCCGCGACTGCTATGGCTATTCTCGCTCCCGGCTGTTCACCAACCGTCCCCAGTTGGACAAGGCTCAAAGTCATGATGCGTCCTGGATCGGCTCAAGCTATTTTCTTGATACGCCTGGCTACTACGATACGGATCGCTCACACACACCGCGCGTCAGCTGGCCGTATGACGAAAGCCGCGATGTCTCCTTGCCTCGGCTGGAGAATGGCGCGGGCTACCCCACCTGCAAGCAGTGGTGGAGCGCTAGCGGTGTCGGATTGCGTGAGCGCTTGATCGAGCAGGTCGATCCTTCGCTGCTGACTCAGCTGAAAGGTTGGTTGACTGGTCGTTCGAGCAACGAGATCGAGGATGCCACCCTGCGTGAGCTGGTCAGCCCGCGCCAGCAATCGATGTCCATGTCGCCCGGACAGGTGTACCAGGACTATGGCTCCAGTGCCCGCGGCGGCTCGATCAATCAGGGCCTCAATAACCTGGCCACCAATACCGGATTGGCACTGGGTTCCTTCAGTAATTTTCCCGCAATGAATGCGCTACGCGCCGCCCTACCGATGGTGCAGGCTTTTCTGATCATGGGCGTCATCATCAGCTTGCCGCTGATTCTGTTGGTCAGTACCTACCAGTTGAAGACCGTCATGACGGTGACGTTCGCTCTGTTCACGCTGCACATGCTGAGCTTCTGGTGGGAACTCGCCCGCTGGGTCGACTCCAGCATGCTCGATACCTTGTACAACCAAGTTTCGGCGTCCAATCAAGTGCTGTTATCGCTGCCCACATCCGGTTTTATGGATGGGACGGTCACGACGCAGGTCATTGAGTATGTAATGGGGGCGATGTTCATCGTGCTGCCGATGGTTTTTCTAGCCGCCATGAGTTGGGCCGGATATAGCGTAGGCTCCATAGCAGAAGGCATGCTAGGAAAAGGGACACTCAGTGCACAAAATGCAGGTTCGAAAGGTACTGATGCTCTGATCTCTGCAGGTACTTCAATCAGAAAAAGCTAACGACAACCCACTAATGCTCGTCCAGGTCAGGCTGTCCCGGTGCACGATTGAGTTCGTACTCACCATAAGGATCGCCGAATGCCTGAGCCCCGTAAAAGTCCTTTGAGGCGTTGGGTCGGCGATGGACGATTACCCAATACAAACCCATTAGAGTCATCAACGACAAGAACAGCCAAAAACTTACAAAAAGCAACGCTCCCACCATAGTGAACTTGGCGATCAGAAAGCTCCCGCGAACGAGTAAATTACCCGCAGGCACATCTGCCACCATCGCGCGCTCAGCTAAACGGGTCTCGAATGCTTTCAGTATGCGATACCCGCGCTTTATCGACATGCCACAGGTATATGCCCAGCGGTGGGCGTGGGAAATATGAACAGGGTTCTGCGTCGGCATGGTCTCGCCCTCTTCTGAGCGTTTTCATGGTTGAGACAGGAGTAACAGCCTACTACTGAAAACGGCCCGTGCCTGACCGTTTATCAGTATGCCCAGCCGAAAAATCTTCACTGGAAGACAGAAGACAAGCCCCGTGAAACAGCGTCTCTACAGTGATTGACCCATATCAGTCGTCCGGCTAAATACAAGGTACGGATCGCTGTTATCGACAGCACCTGCCCAGGTAGCCAGAGCCTTCAAGACTACGTCACTTCGGTGATGGTTCTCCCCAAGTGCGATTAGCGTTCGGTAGCTCGCACGGTGACCGTTTCTACGGTGATGAACGCCTACTGCTCTCCTGAGCGCCTTTCGAGCTCTACTCGTGAGGTAAGCCCTCTTGATTTTCTTCAACCCACAGCGGGGAAATCTTTCCCCGCACGGGACAGGTTTCTTCGCGTTTTCAACGGAGGCACACCATGTCCGACTCACTTACACCGGAAACACTGAATACCCTTCGGTTGGCCATCGTGTTCACCCCTGGCGCGTGGCAACGCGCAATACTGCTCGATCAATCCGATTACGCTGAGAAGCTACAGGTTGATCGGTTGAGCCACGTATTGCGCGCAGCCTTCGAAGCCCACCTGGCCTATCCACAAAAGCCCTATGTGCTGTTCGAGGTAGTCCACATTGAACCAACCGATCACTTCGACCACGACCCGTTGCTGCAATTGAGTCTCAGCCTACTTCAAGAACCGGGTCAGCCTAGCGTCTTGCTGATAGCGCTTGCAGGAGAACACCAGCGCTAAGCGCAATCGGCGGCGCCCACCTCCACATTCGGACGGCATACAAGACCTGCATCAAACCAGCACATCACCCAACCGGGGAACCCTCCCCGACGGGCACGGCGTTCCTCGGTTTTCTCTCGAGGAAATTGCCATGCGCGATATCTACCAAGACGTGACAGACAAGATCGTTAAAGCTTTGGACCAAGGCGTTACCCCCTGGATCAAACCCTGGTCTTCAAATGGCTCCGCCTACATCCGTCATCAACCCTATCCCATCAACGCAATCACGCGTCGTCCCTACTCGGGCATCAATTTACCGCTGCTCTGGGCCGAGGCCAGGTTGCAGGGGTTCACTCAAGACCGTTGGCTGACGTTCAACCAGGCCAAAAAGGCCGGGGGGCACATCCGTAAGGGTGAGCACAGCACTCTGGCAGTACTCTACAAGCCGATGGAGCGCGAGGAACAGACAGAGTCAGGTCTCCCCGTACTCGACGAAAATGGTCAGCCCAAGGTCGCTTACTTCGGCATTCTCAGAACACATTTTCTGTTCAACATCGAGCAAACGGAGGGGCTCGAAATGCTCAATGAAACCCTGCTCGAAACGGAACAGACTGATCCCTTCCAGCCCAACAGCGCCGCGGAAAACCTGCTGTTAAGTTCAGGTGCACGCATCGTTCATCGACCTGCCGACGAAGCCTTTTACCATCCGATCAGGGATTTCATCCAACTGCCGACAAAAGCACAATTTCAAGATGAAGGCGGGTACTACGCCACGGCACTTCATGAGCTGACGCACTGGACCGGGCATCAAGCTCGGTTGCAGCGCGAAGGCCTGACGTCAGCCTGTCCATTCGGCTCGCCAGGCTACGCGTTTGAGGAGTTGGTCGCCGAGATGGGCGCTGCTTTTTTATGTGCCTACGCCGGTATCCAGGGGCAACTGCGGCACGAGGGCTACATCGACTCCTGGCTAGGCCTACTCCAGGCTGACAAACGCGCGATCTTTCGCGCCAGTGGTCAGGCCCGAAGCGCCTCGGAGTATGTATTCAACCTGGAGCAGCAACTGAAGCAGGTGGTAATGGATGACTCACGATGCATGAACGATGGAGTTTGATCGTTAACTCACCATTGCAATCGCATCACAGGGCCCAACGCGAGTTGGGCCCTTTTTTCTGCGCCCAGAAAACCCATGTCGCGGGACTCTGATGCAATGGGTCAGGGATGGGCGCACACCCGCAGCCTGTCATTCCGCATCCAGATTCTGCGCCAGAAAATCCACCAGCTCGAGCGGACTCCGGCTGTCGATTACCTTGTAGATCAGATCGCGTTTACTGCGCGGCAACTTCTTGACCACGCTCTTCGCCGAGGCCCGGACGGCTTCGTCAGTTCCATGGATACGTGCCGCGAGCAGCAGCACGAGCGTGGCGTCAGTGAGGTTCATGGCAAGACCCAAAAAATATGCACCGCAGTGTACCGACTCTTGTCTTTGCCGTACTAGCCCCAACAAAACGACGCCTAGCCGTATCGATATTCCGATTGCCGCACAAAGGGACCCAAGCCAAAAGGACGGGTAAGGGTTGAAAGGGAATGGGGACTCAAGGGTAAGAGCCCTATCCGAAAAGGCTAAAAGGCCACTGACCCCGCCACTTCCCGGAGGTCACGATGCTCAGTCTGTTTCGCCACAAAAGGCAGAAGTTCCCTCCGCCACCGAGCGTGAGCGTCGCCGAAGGTTACCTGCCCATCGAGTCGGCCCACAGCTTGTTAGCAGCGGAGCACCGCCGCCAGTTGCTCGATCGTATCTGGCAGTACACTGCCCTCTCTCACGCGCAGTTCATCCAACTCTATTTAAATCCGATCCATCGCTATGCCGAACAGGTCCAGCAACTCCCAGCCAGCGAGACGCACCACCATGCTTATCTTGGCGGCATGCTCGACCATGGACTGGAACTGGTCGCTTGCAGTTTGAAACTGCGTCAGTCGTATCTGCTTCCCACCGGCGCCGCACCCGAAGACCAAGCCGCCCAGACCGATGCCTGGTCCGCCGGCATCGCCTATGGTGCCCTGCTCCATGACATCGGCAAGATCGCCGTGGACCTGCAGGTCGAACGTCAGGATGGCCGTCTTTGGCATCCTTGGCACGGCCCCCTGGATCAGCCCTACCGTTTTCGCTATGTCAAAGGTCGCGACTATCACCTGCACGGCGCCGCAACCGGCTTGCTCTACACCCAGATTCTCGACCGCCCGATCCTCGATTGGCTCAGTGGATTTCCGTCGCTGTGGGCCAGCTTGCTGTATGTCCTGGCCGGTCAGTACGAACGCGCCGGCGTGCTGGGTGAGCTGGTCATTCAAGCCGACCGTGTTTCCACTGCGCAGAACATTGGCGGTAACCCGAGCAAGGCGCTGCAAGCACCAATTCATTCGCTGCAACATCACTTGATCAGCGGACTACGTCATCTGGTTCAGCACGAGCTGAAACTCAACCAGCCGGGTGCCGCGGGATGGCTGACCCAGGACGCACTCTGGCTGGTCAGCAAGACGGTCACGGACAAGCTACGGGCCTATCTGCTGTCGCAAGCGATAGAGGGCATTCCTTCCTCCAACATTGCGGTGTTCGACGAGCTGCAGTCACATGGATTGGTTGAGTCCACGCCGGAAGGCAAAGCCATCTGGACTGCGTTTGTGACACAGGAAAATTGGCAGCAGAGCTTCACCTTTCTGCGTCTTCAGCCGGCACTGATTTGGGGAAACGAAGACCGGCCCGAGACTTTCAGCGGAACGGTGAGCATTGCGGCCCATGACCACTCAACCGACACCCCAGTATCAACACCAACGCTCGAGACAGTCCGTGCAAGATCAGGTCAAAGTCAACCGCAGCCGGATACCTTGACGGTAGAGGATGCCGATTACCTCGGCACGTTGCTGAACATGTTCGAGTTGGATGAGCCTGAGACCAGTGATTCACTGTCAGAAAGTGCTGACGATACTTCAACGCGTCCATCGGATAACCCAGGCCAGGCATTCCTGAATTGGGTAAAGGAAGGCATCCTGAGCCACAAGCTGATCATCAATGACAGCAAGGCTAAAATCCATATGGTGGGCGGTACTGTGTTCCTGGTCACGCCTGGCCTTTTTCAGCGCTACGTTCAGGAGTTTCCGGGCATCTCACTAGGGGCCGATTCCGCAGGTGAGGAATGGCGATGGGTGCAAAAGCAGTTTGAGAAACTGAAGGTCCACAGAAAGAGAGACAATGGCCTAAACATCTGGGCATGCCAAGTGCAGGGCCCTAGGAAGAGAAGCACCTTGAAGGGATATCTGATTGCCGAGCCGACGTCACTTCTAGAACCGATTCCGCCAGACAACCCATTTCTCGCACTTGTCGAAGTATGAGCAATGACAATCCCGGAGGCTTGACTTAAGAGCACAGCCCCCGCTACACGCCTGGGCAATAGCTTGATCATGGAACCCGACATGAACACTCCGTTTGAAATGAGCTAACTGGGTGGAAAAGGGCGATGGTGTCCGCATAAATACGCGGACACCATCGCCCTAAATGCCGGAGTTCGGAAGGTGACTTAGCTGGACGGAAATAATTACCTATCCAGATGCACCCGTAGACGCCTCGCCCGCTCTTGAAACGCTCCTTCGCCGCCCTCGAGAATATCGCAAACGGCTTTACGGATGTCCGCATTCTCCAGACCGCCAGACCGGTAGGTGATTGGAGGCAGCGCGCCATGTGGGTGCGGCCCAGACTCAGCAATGATGATCTGATCGGCGTCTGTGTTGATGACGAGGTTGGCATTGTGCGTCACCATGATCACCTGACGATGCGCTTTTGCCTCAACAAAAAGGTGGACCAGTTCATCAAAAACCGACTTCGGGTCCAGGTTTTCCTCAGGCTGATCGATCACTAGAGGACGGTTGTCGCTATCATCCAGTGCCAGATAGAGCAATAGCAGGACGATCCCTCGCGTGCCCGGAGACAGCTTTCGGATATCAACCCCGTCGTACTCAATACCATACCTGATCGAGATATGGTCAGTACTGAACAGCCATTGCGCGAATCGCTTCGACCAAGCGCGAAATTCTGCTTGGTCGTTTTGCGGTACAGGTGCGTGATCAAGCAGTTCCTTCTGATACAAGCGCCGGAACTCCTTCATTGCGGCACAAACTGCTATTGAGTCACCCGTTTCCCAAGCACTTTTGAGGACCTCGTTCGACTTTTGCAGAAGCGTACCCTTACCCCGAAATGCACCGCTCTTTCGGAGGTCGATTAATCCGTCTTCAGCAACTGAAGTCCATTGCTCCACATTAGCAATGCGCACGACAGAGAAAGATAGTTTTTTCAACGTTCCCGATGCCTTGGACAGTCGTACCATTAACGGAGCGTATAGGGCCTCCAACACCGACTGCTCAGCGATAAGGGCGTCAAATGCTCGCCCATAGGCCTCCTCACGGTCGGATTGCAGATCTTTGGCCCGCGCCTTCGCCCCTTGAGCATCCTTTAGCTTATCTGTCAGGATTTGGAGCGCTGCGGTTTCGGTCGCGATGCTACCGGACAGAGCGGTGTAGCGGCGCTGAGTCTCCTTATCGGCGCTCACAAGCTTCTCCAATCGTGTCATCTCTGCATCGAGCATTGCCTGCGAGAGCGTGCTCAGATCGGTATCATCGGGAAAATAGGGCGTGCTGGGTTCGCCGAGACCCGGAGCCGTTCCCTTTACAGCTGCGATCTTATCGTCAACCCACTTGATGAAGTCGGCGAGATTTCTGTCAACAGGTCCCTTGTAGTCCAATAAGAATTCCGACCACTGCTCATCCGACAAGCCGCTGTTGGAATGACGAGCCTGCGCCTGTCTTAGCGTCTCTGGTGCCTGGTTGCGGCGTTGATCTTTTACCTCGTCTTGGAGGGCGAGAAAGGTTTGCCGCTGCCCTGTGAAACGCCGTAGCTTTGTACGAAGGGTATTCACCATACTCGCCAGCTCAGTGTGGCGCGCAGCACGTTTCTCGCTACCGGGGGACACTAGCTTGGCGCGGTCAGTAGTGTAAGCGTCGACAAGCTTCTTTTTCTGAGCCGCATTGGACTCGTAGGTCGCAGCTACCTTCTCCTTTTCTAACTCGATGCTGATTCGGTCAGAAATTTGGGCAACCGCCTCTGCTTCACGTTCACGGGCAAGACGATGCCGCGTCGCGCGCTGTTCAAGCAATTCCTCAAAATCTAATGCGCCGTCACGTCCCTCGTCGGGATGAGCCTCAAAGATCACGCGTTCGATCTCACGTAACAACCCGTCAGTAAGCCCACTAGACGAGCAGAGCTCCTCCACAAATTGCTGTGACAGATAGCGTACTCGTTCATAAGCATAAGGACCGTTAGCGTCTGAGCCGTTAAGTGATCGAACACTCGGTTCCCCCGCCGCCCAACTTAACTTAACTTTGCTATCGCCGATCAGGGGCTGCGCCCGAACGAGAAACGAAGGGTTCGCCCACTCATCCGCAGCCCAAACCTCATCAGAAATAGAGTCGCACCCTGCTGCGATCATGTCGGCCAAGGCAGTCTTGCCCGAGCCACGCGCACCGATAATTGCGACGAGGCCAGGATTCAGTGGAATGACGGGGGTCGTTAGCCATGGCGCATTGAGGATTTCGATTTGAGAAATAACCTGTGAAGGCGTCGCTGAGGCTGGAGGCTCAGCTCCAACATGGGCTCGCCCCTCTGGGTCGATGCATGCCTGGCGCAGTGCATCGAACTCAAGACCACCCTTAACCCAAGAGAAACGATCTCCAAACGGATTGGCAACTTCTTCCAGCTTATGAGCGTCGCTGCCATGTAGGCAGGGTTTGAGGCCTCCGTATAGCGCACGAATTTCTGAGCGGCTTAGCTGACGTTGACCAAGCCAGAATTCGCGCTGGGCGGCACTGCTAGCGAAAATAACATGGGCAAAGCCTTCTATCTCACGTCGGATAGTCTGATCCGCAGCCTCACGCACTCCGGAGGTTCCATCGTTTGCTCCACCCGCAACGGCAATGAGAATATTCTTCTTTGCCCACTCGCTCTCTCCGAACACCTCGCGCAGTTTTTGGAAGTTGACCTTGAACTGGTTCGCTCCGTAAGCCAATGCTGCTTGGTCGTCCGTAATATTTGGGTCTGCTTTTTTGCCAAGTCGGATGAGGTCAGCTCGCGTGCAATCGAAGCGGTCGCGCATCACGTTAAATTGCAGGCGCGACAAAAGCCGTTGGAGCTCCTCGATATGATCAGGATCTTCTGGGCTCACAAAAAGGTGAAGGTTGACGAACCCACCTTTTGCGGTAGCTACGTCCAGTCTTAGCTCAACGTTCGGGAAGATGAGCTGGGTGTCCGGAAGGCGTCCAGCTGCCTTGTGGCGTAGGACCTCTTGATAAGTGTCCGTAACATAATAGTCAGTTACAGCGATCGCCTCGATCGCCGGTGACGCACGCTCCAGAGCAGCAAGATAGTCCTCCCAAGCTGTCGGGCCGGAAAACTGATTGTTCATAGCCGTGCCAGGAGCGTGAATGTGCGGCTCCCAGCGGCGCCACTCCGATCCGCGGTGCAATCCAGTCCCTGAAACCAAAACAACCTCCTCGCCAGCATTTGTAAATACTAGGTATAAGCGTCCTTGACAGCCTTCTATCCCGTCCTATCTTTCTCGGGCAAGGATGGCACCGCATTCGTTTATACCTGAGAAGGGTGCAATTAGCACCGCTTGGCCCGGACAGATTAACTATCTTAGAGCCATCCGCTTTCATCGCGAATCAAGGTACTTCTGGGGGATCACCCGTAACACCGCTCGGACGACAGTTTTTTGCGCCGCCAGCAACAGTTCAGTAGAAATTGCGTTTACGCTGGTCTTGGACCATAAGGCACGGCGAGAAGCCTAAAGCCTCATACTTTTTCCAAGCTTACGGCCTTTGCTTTTGACAGGATTAGGACAAACACATGGTTCAATTCAACGATTGGTGCGATTGGGCCGACACCCCTGTTGGTAATCATTATGTGCGAGTCATGAGGGGGCGAGCCGCAGATGCCCAAAACGCTATCGAGCTCTCCGCAGCAGCAATTCCCTCCCACTACGCGGCTGAGGATCGCATCGCTCATGCTCTAGCGCGATTGGGTAAAACAGGCGCCGCACATTTGATTAATGGACTGTTGCCGCAAACGCCTCAGATTCGTTCAGGTGACCTGGGTGAAATCTACGCCACCGAATGGATCAATGCTCATAGTGGGTATCGGGCGCCGATCAAACGGCTGCGCTGGAAAGATCACCGTAATATGGCAATGCGCGGAGACGACGTGATCGGCATGCTCCTCGACCCAGCCACCCTGCGCCTCAAGTTCCTAAAAACGGAAGCTAAGAGCCGAATTGACCTGCGAGCCCAAACACTCAACGAAGCGCGCGCAGGCCTAGACAAAGATGAGGGAAGGCCATCTGCACATGCACTATCTTTCATTTCAGCGCGGTTACTTGACCTCGACAATATCCCTCTAGTGGATGCCATTGATGACGCATTGGTGCGCCACGGCATCCCTCTCGAGAACGTGCAGCATCTGCTTTTCACCTTCTCCGGCAACGCGCCTGGGGCGATGCTTAGCCAATCACTCCAGGCCTATCCTGGCACCATAAACCAATGGGCCGTAGGGCTCCAGGTGGATGAACATGCGGCCTTCGTAGGCGCCGTTTATGACCGTGTGATCGCCGATGGCAACTAGTCGCGATGCGATCATCGCCGCGATCGAGGCCGCGTCAGCACCCGGCTTTCGAGGCAGATTGATCGCGCAGGGGCAGGCAAGGGCAATCATTTGGCGGGACGGCATTCTACCTGCGGGCGCTCCCGCGTTTGGCACGCAGCTTAGCTTCGAACTGCACAGTTACGCGTATGGCTTGCTCGGTCTAGGTCTGCGCCTACTCGAGATGGATGGCGATCCAATCCAAGCTCGCTTGGCGTTCGTACAAGCAGCAACTGCACTTGAAGCAGTGATGGCAAAAGGTGATCGTAGGGAGAGTGATCGAGACTTTCATTTCGTTATGGCGGCCGCGAGTTATCATCTTGCTCATCTCTCGGCGCGCGCTTACTCACTCCTCGCGATAGTCGCCAATGAGGAAAACTTCTCTCCGCTTGAACAAGCGCTAGCTCTTCTAATGCGTCGCGACATAAACGGCCTTCAGACGCTTATTTACGGCTATCGCCTTAGTGGTCGAGGATCTGATGTAAGGATCACGGCCCTGATACAAGAGCGAATGGCGCAAGGCGCCCCCGAAATCGACCGCGATGGCCATGACTACTTGTTTGAGGGTTTAGACCTAGCCCTCACCGACAACTTCTTCGGCGCACTCGCTACCTACATGTTGGCTCTCGATAGGGGTGAGCAGGAGCTTGTAGACCGCGCAGTTGCACGCCTGAGAGAGAATCTAGCTGTCTGCGCTGAATTCAACCTCCTTCCTCAGTGGTGGGCTCATCGCATAGCAATCCATCTGCTGTCCGACCTCTGGTCAAACACCTTTCATGAGAAGCTTCCTCTGATATCGGCGGGGGGCGCAGCACCAGGGTGGGTGGAGTTACGTAAACTTTTTATCGCCTCTCTGAGTCGCCGTCCTAAAGCTGAGATCGATCTCTGGCCATCACAGATTGAGGCTGCCGCCCGTGCTATCGATCAAACGGACAATCTTGTCGTTTCCCTTCCTACAAGCGCCGGGAAAACACGCATCGCTGAACTGTGCATCCTCCGCTGCTTGGCTGCTGGAAAACGCGTAGTCTTCATCACCCCCCTTCGTGCCCTTTCAGCCCAAACTGAGACCACGCTGCAGCGAACCTTCGGCCCATTAGGCAAAACAATCTCCGCGCTCTATGGCAGCGTTGGCGTATCGAATCTCGATGAGGATGCAATCCGGGGGCGCGACATCGTTGTCGCCACTCCGGAAAAGATCGATTTTGCGCTACGCAATGATCCCGCCCTGCTAAACGATGTCGGCCTGCTCATTTTCGACGAGGGACATATGATCGGCCCGGGCGAACGTGAGGTTCGCTATGAAGTGCAGATTCAACGCTTACTCCGGCGGCCGGACGCAGAGCAACGCAGGATCGTTTGCCTCTCAGCAATCCTACCCGACGGTCAACAAATGGAGGATTTCTCAGCATGGCTTCGACGCGATCAACCGGGCAGCGCGATCAAGGGTGACTGGCGTCCAACCCGATTGCGTTTCGGCGAGGTCGTTTGGAGTAGCCCAACAGCGCGTCTTAATCTCCGTGTAGGTGATGAACGTCCATTCGTACCTCGCTACATAACCGGTAGCGTCCCTCAACTTTTCGTGTCGCCAAAGAGGCCGCGCACGCGTCTGTTTCCCGATGACCAGCAAGAGCTAAGCCTCGCTACGGCTTGGCGCCTTGTTGAGGATGGTCAGACAGTCTTGATCTACTGTCCTGAGCGACGCAGTGTCGAGCCATTTGCGAAGATCATCGTCGATCTTCACGAGCGTGGTGCGTTGCGATCCTTACTCACAGTCGATCCGGCCGTGCTGCAGACTGCGATTGCCCTTGGTACAGAATGGCTGGGTGTAGATAGCGACATCCTCAAATGCCTGCGACTCGGCGTTGCGCTGCACCACGGGGCATTGCCCACGGCTTACCGTAAGGAAGTAGAGCACCTGCTTCGTAGAGGCAGCCTGCGCATTACGATCTCGTCGCCAACGCTAGCGCAGGGATTGAACCTTTCTGCCACAGCGATCGTGATGCATTCACTGTATAGACACGGTGAGAAGATCAAGATATCGGAATTTAAGAACATTATCGGTCGTGCCGGTCGCGCCTATATCGATGTAGAGGGTCTCGTCCTCTTTCCGATATTCGAAGATCGGCGAAACCAGAAACACAATGAATGGGTCGAGCTGATCGAGAACAAAGGCGCACGCGATATGGAGAGCGGATTAGTCATGCTTCTCAGCTCGCTGCTGTTGCGTATGCACAAACGGATAGGAGGCGACTTTAACCAGCTTATGGAGTATGTCGTGAACAACGCCGTTGCCTGGACTTTTCCGGTAGTAGTTGGTGAGAAACTGGCAAATGAGGATCGTGCTCGGAAGGATTGGGAGCGGAATATTGCGACGTTCGACACTGCGATACTCGGTCTGATCGGCGATTCCGATGTGCCGGATGAAGGGATCGAAGCCGCACTCGACGCGATCTTACAATCTTCGCTCTGGCAAAGACGTCTCATGCAATTAGACGAGCCGTCGCGCGCCATAATGAAGTCGGCGTTTTTGGCCCGAAGCCACTATATTTGGGCTCGCTCTACTGCTGCGACTCGCCGAGGCTACTACCTAGCAGGTCTTGGCTTGGAGGCTGGCCAATCGCTAGACGCCGTTGCAGTAGAAGCTAACGCATTACTGATCGAGGCTAATGGAGCCTTGCTTATCGGAGATAGCGAGACAGCCATACGAGCCATAGCAGGAATCGCAGAGCGGGTATTCACGTTCTATCCATTCGCGCCCGATCCCTTCCCTGCCAACTGGCGAGAAATCCTGCGCTCTTGGCTTCTAGGTGAATCATTGAGCGCTCTGATTGCTGGCCAGGAAGGGAACGCCCTGCAATTCATCGAAGGGGGACTCGTCTACCGCCTGCCTTGGGCGATGGAAGCGTTGCGTGTCCGCGCTGCCGCGAATGGAGACGTGGTTGGAGATTTCGGCCTTGCTTTGGACGACTACGAGCTTGGCCTCGTTATGCCAGCAGTCGAGACTGGCACAATGAATAGGTCGGCATCGATACTTATGCAAGCCGGATTTAATTCGCGGTTAGCCGCCATCAAAGCGGTCAACGATACAGGGGCTGCGTTTACAACGGCACATGAACTACGGGTGTGGCTCCAATCTCCCCAAGTCGTCGCTTCGTCAGTCCAACACGATTGGCCGACACCTGAAACGAGAGCACTGTGGCTCAGCTTTACCGAAGAATCCGTCCCCGCTCACAGTCGAACTTGGGCGGAACGTTACTATACGGCCAACGTTCTTTGGCACGCTGAACCCCCACCGCCTAATTCGGTATTATCTCTTCATATCTGGGAAGGCCTGCCGCACGTTCTTTCCGCCGAGGGATTAACCTTGGGTGTTCTGTCTCACCTGCTAAACCCGGCTCGCGGTGGTGTTTTACGGGCGACTGTAATACCACAGAGCGGACAACTAGCCCTCAGCTATCTGGGCCCAGATGACCTCTGGCTCGTCTGAACGGGAGCGGTCACATAGTTAAGGGTAACGATTCCCATGAATGATGCAAACATCACTAGGTACTGGTTGGCGTAAACCCTCCGCGCCCAGTGAGACGTCTCATCCCGTGCGACGAAACCCGGGGGGCGGTTGCTCAAGGAGGGAGGTCGGGAGCCCAGCAGCCAATCCTGGATGCGGGTTCAAACCGGCGGGCCGCCCGGGTACCCGGTGGTGCTGCTCGACTACGCAACCAACCGCGGGCAAGACGTGCCCGTGCGCTTGCTCCAGGGCTATCGTGGCCAAGTCATGACAGACGATTATGCTGGCTACAACGCCATCGCCCTGCGGGATGGCATCGAGCGCCTGGGCTGCTGGGCCCATGCCCGGCGCGAGTTAATCGATGCACAGAAAGTGCAACCCAAGGGCAAGACCGGGCGTGCCGTGCACGACGTGAGCGCGACGTGAAGGATGGGGATGATACCGAGCGTTTGGCTGTTCGCCAGGAGCGCAGCGTGCCTGTACTGCATACGGGAGAAAACGGCGCCCCTGGTTACGGCTCAAAACGCCTTGGGTAAAGCTGTGAGTTATGTCGCCAGCATCTGGATCAAGCTCGCGCGCTACGTCGAAGCCGGGGCACCTGCCAATCTATAACAACCCGGCCGAACGTGCGATCAGGCTGTTTGTCATCGGACGCAAGGCCTGGCTATTCAGCGCTCCCCCCAAAAGGCGCCACCGCCAGCGCACAACTTTACAGCCTGATCTAGACCGCGAAAGCCGATGGCCAGGAACCCTATGCGTGGTTACGCCATGTACTGGCGCGACTGCCGCAGCCCTTGTCGGTGGAAGACTACGAAGCCTTGCTACCGTGAAACTGCCGGCTGGTAACGCCTGACTAAATCCGCTTCATTGGCCGCCAACCGTGAGGACGGTGGATCGCTTACTGCTTAATAGCGTCATGCGCGGACGTGGAAATCGGCGTCGCAGAGGGAGCTGCCATCGAACGCGCAATCGAAACCTTCTCGGTATACATTTCGCTAGTTTTAGGAAGCTGCGTTCGAATAAACCCTTCAATAAAATCCGTCCCAGCGTAGCCGATGCCTACAACACCGAAGAACATTTGCATCGTGATGTTGTTGGCCACCTCATCCGAAAAACCCGTGAGGGTGAAGATGCCAATACCTCCGGCGATAGATCCGATAAACAGGCTAAAAAACATGCGAGACGTATCAAAGCCTTTCTCACGAAGCGATTTTCCCTGACTACTGGCCTCGTCATTGGCCTTTTTGACTCCGACTATTACGCGCAATCCTTGACCAAAAGCCCCCGCAATGGCGCCAAGTGCGATCAACTGCAGTACGTGTTGGGCAATCATGGGTTATCCCTCAGCATGAGCTTTGGATAGGTTTAGCACCCCATGTGGGATTAGCAATTGCTGCAAGTAACAACCTGCGACGCTACACAAATGAAAAGACTCTCAACCGTTGCGCCCCTCCGATACCGACCTTCTTCAATCACGGCTAAAAACTTGCCAAAACCTCTAACCACTCCTAGCTTTCCTACCTAACTGCGACGACCTCCTCGCAAGCTTTGCAGGTTCGTTATGGACGATGACAAGAACAAAGCCATCCGCGCCCCGTTCGAGCTGAACAGCACCGAAGTCATCCCTGGGCAACAGACCAATCCGGCAAAGATCGCTGAAGACCGCTGGCCAAGCGGGTGAACTGCTCGGCTGTTGCCGACGGCGGAATGCCCCCTGCACAGCCCTGATCTCTCAGGGCGCCTAACCACTCGACGAATGCACAGACCATGGAAGCACTCTTCAGCTCACCTGCGGATGTTTTGATTGGCAATACCTGGGCTCGCTTGAGCCTGAAGATCGAGGTGCAAGATCCTGGCGGCAACCAACGGATTGCCTTTTCGGTGGCTGATAAGGATGGAACGCAGCGTTCTTCCGTGTCGTTTGCGGTGACGGGCGACGACCTCAACGCAGGTTTTACGTACGACAATCTCACCCGGGTCGTCACCCTGGAGCTCGACTTCAACAACCCCCAGGGTGGTGCCGATCCAGCGGAAATACGCGAACTTGGCATCGCCGGCCTGTCGTTCCATGCCGCCGGCAGCGCCACCCTGGCCTCGATCAAGGTGGTGCTGCGCCCCCGGCCACCTGGCGGCGACTGGAGCGTGCAGGCACCCTGCTTCAGCCTCATCGCCTGCTGGGCGATCCAGGCTAAGGCAGGCGCCGGCGGGGTTGACTCAACATCGAGCGTCAAGATCGAAGCCGACGCCACTGTCGAAGCTGAAATCTGCACGTACCTGGCCGCCGTACTTCCCAACATGGGCGAGCTCGGTATCCCCAACCTGCAATTGAAGATCGATGTTCCCACCTTCGGGTTGTCCATGGACTGGGCCAGTCTGAGCCTGTTCGAAAGCGCCGATTCCTTGTTCCACTTCGACGGACTGACCAACTGGTTCGCAAAACTGACTAACTTCAAGCTGCCAGACGAAATCCAGCTTTCATTGCCCAACTGGACTCTGGACCGGCCTGTAAACCTGAGTATGCCACTGGGTATCGATGCACAGTACAAGTACCTGCGCGTGCATCCGAACACCGCGGACACCTATACGATCAGTGTCGCCGCGACGAACTTCTTCGTGACCTGGAGCGGTTCGCAGTTCGACGTGGGCGGCGCTTTGAACCTCGAGTGGGACAGCACTGGCCAATACAAGCTGGTGGTGACCGTATTCGAGAAGTATTACCCACGAAATCCGCAAGAAGCAGTCAAGCGTTGCGACTTCGCCCTGCCGTTCGATGTACTCACGCTCAGCGCGGCCTGTTGGCGGGTCCGCCTCGGCTATTTCGCCAAGAATCGTCCACAAGGTGGCTTCAGCGGCTGTTTCGAGCTGCTGCTGGAGATCGGTGACCTGCAGATTTCAAGCGCGCTCAAGGGCGGTGGCAAGAGTGCCATGCACACGACGGACCTGCGCCTGCTGGTTCGCGACGCCAAGGTGATGACCGATACGCTGCTCGCCGGCCCGGCTCTGTTCGAAGACGTTCCGGAGCCCTTTGCGAGTGCATACAGCAATTTCAAAGTCCCAGCTCTGAGTTTCGCCGCGGATCTGAAGGCAGCCCCGCCCCCCGTCAGCGGAACCCCCAACGACTACGGCATGACCTTCCTGGAAGGTGACTTCAGTGAAGGGCCGCGGCTATTCCTGGCCTGGCGTCAAGCCGGCGCGCGCTTTCTCAAGGCGCTGGCCCATGACCTGCTGGGTGACGAGCCTGCTGGCTCGCTAGGGGCTGACGAGGCGCAAACCCTCTTTGCACTGGAGATCATCAGTTCAGGCAGCGACCGACAATTGCGGCTCGACTGGAAATCGGTCAACGCGCCCCTCACGGTTTTGGCACAACAGGTTGCTCCACTGGCATCCTCCATAAAAAACGGGTGCCTGAATCTGCCTACCACAGGGCAGATGATTGCATTCCCGATTCCTCTGGAACAAGGTTCGACTGGTGTCGACGACACACCGCCACCGCAAGCTGTGCGCCACCGGCTGGCGGCCCTGGAGCTGACCATCGCGCGACCGGTCGAGCAGGCGATTGTTCTGGGGGCCGAGCAGGACAAGGGTGGTAGTGTCAGTCATCTGGTGTTCTTCCCGACATGGACTTCCGATCCCACACAAGCGTTGCCCGCTATCGCTGTCGCCCGCCTCGGATTCTCACTGACTGACCGAGCCGGCAACGAAACCCGTCAGGTGGCAGAAACCGGTCCGATGACAGACACTTCAGGTCAGGGCGACCAACCCTATCTCACTGTTGCGCTGGGCCATGCCGGTGCTACGCCCCTGGCGATCCGCACACTCGGTTGGCGTGTCGGCAGTGTGCCCCGCTTCCTTCAGGTTGTTCCACCAGACGCTGCTCCACTCGTATCGCTGCTTGATAACTTCCAGGAGCCTTCGCCAACGGGAACCGATCCCGGCTGTCCTGGACCGGCCAAAATCCGTATGCCAGCGGCACTTTTGGCCTTCGACGCGTTTCAGTCGCCCTCGTTTACCTCCGATGGCTGGCGGCTGGGAGTCAAGATCGCTGCCAGTGAGCAGCTCTTTAAGATGTTCGGCACCGCTGCCGACGCGGATCAAAAGGTGTCGTTCCGAATCGCCAGTATCTGCCAACCGCAGGGGGTGACGGGGTTCGACCTGCAAATCGAACTGACATTCCGCCTCGGCTCGGATTTTTTGGTATCCGGCAGAGTGATCCTGCGCTTCGATCCACGTGACCTGTCACTCTGCGTGGCCGACGATGCGCAGCTGGCGTTTCGCATCGAGTGTGACGATACCACTCCCCCCTGGGCCTTGACCGCGCCGTTGGACGCCGCGCCCGACGATTTCGAGTTCAGCACGGAAATCACGCTCTTCGGCCTGAAACTCACAGCGCTCAGACGCAAGCCGAAGCATCAAGAGCCTGCGCCACCTCCCACCCCAGAAATACCCAAGAGGATGGACGTCTTCAAGCTGACCCTCGACGGCGGCCGCTTCATGCTGACGTTGCTCGACGACTGCGACTTGGTGATTCGATACGACAACCTCGGGGGCGACAGCCTTGCCTTCCGAGTCGATAGCTTCTGCCTAGGGCCCGGCGGCCTGGACCTGGAGGCCGCACTGATCCCTGGCCCTCTGCGCCTGAAGGGGTTGAGCAAGTCGTTCGCGCTGGAGCAGGCCAGTCTGAGAATTCGCGCCAGCAAGCTCGATTACCTGACCATCCACGGTGACGGTGCGTTACCCGATATTCTCGATAACACGCCGATCAAGCTGATACTGGCATTGAAACAGACAGGCAACTCAATTGAGCTTGCCGACCTCGATTGCACACTAGGCAACAAGGGCCAGCCGATTCTCTCCCGTGGCACGCGCTTCAAGTTCGAGCTTGAACAACTTGGCCTGCACTACAGCAGCGGCGCCGACGGCGACCGGAGTTTCTACTTCGAGATCACCGGTTCCGCCTGCTTCAGCCCCGACGAAAACGAGTTCACCACCGGGCTGCTGGCAGATTTCAGGTCGATCCGCATCGAGTTCATCCGCGCTCCGCTTTCGGACAGCTTCATCGAAAATGTGCAGTTGGTGGTTGAGCTCAAGCAACCCAAGACCTTCGAGGTGTTCAAGCTATTCCGCATGACGGTCCGCTCCATCGGCTTCCATCCGAAGTTCGCTGGCTTCAAGGACCCGACCGCGGCAATCATCATCGGTGGCCAATGCGAATTTGCCGATATCGGCGACATCCTGTCAGCCAAGCTGGACTTCCATGCCATGTACATCGGGATGCCAGCCGGTGGCAAAGGCTTGCCGCAGATCTACTTCGATGGATTACGGGTCGATATTTCGTCGCCAGAGGGTTTTCGCATCGCCGGTCGCGTAGACCGTTACGACAGCACGACCCAAGAAGGTTTCGCCGGGGAAGGGACCGTACAGATACCCGGTTTCCCGGAGCTCTCGGCGGCCATTGCCTTCGTCAAGGTACGCGAGGATGAGCGCGCCGACTGGAAGCGCGCCTGGTTCATCGCCATCGAGGCCTCGAAGATCAGCTATCAGATCGCGCCGCTGCCGCTCTACCTGCGCCAGATCGGCCTGGGTTTCGGTTATCGCTACACCATCACGCTGGTCAAGGAGTTCCGCGAGCGCCAAACGATCCGCGAGCTATTGCAGGCAATGCTCAAGGCACTGGACCGCTACCAGTCGCTAGCACGGATCGATAGCTGGATCACTGACCTGTCAGGCAACGGCACGCCCTGGACCATCGCGATGGACGCTGTCTTCACCGTCGGCACCGGCCAGAGCAGCCCGCTGGCCTACCAAGCGGTTACCGAGAAGAAGGTGCAAACCCTCGTCGCCCAGGTCATCGCTGCGTTCCGCTCCGACTTCACCCTGGTGACAGCCGCCAAGCTCTGGTACCCGATCAGTGTCGACGACTTTTTTCGCGACGAGTCGGGTATGAGATCGCGCCCACTGGCTTCAGGCTTCATGATCTATTCAGCCCCCCAGAGCCGCTTCCTTGCGCATGTTGCCAAAGGCGCCAACCCCTACATGGGGCCAAAGGACCAGCCAGTACCCGAGGTCATCAAAGACATCCTCAAGCTCAGCCATTTCGAAGCCACTCTGCTGATCGAGCCTGGCCTGTTCCATGCCGAACTCGGTTGGCCGGACCGGCTGGCCTTCGGCTTCAAGCTCGGTGGGCTGAATCTGGAATGCCGGGGTGGCGTGCTCATGCGCATCGAGCGCGACCTGATGATCCAGGGCATTTTCTTCTCGGCCCGTGGCCAATTGAGCCTTTCTGGCGGGATTGACGCGGGGTTTATCGGCGCCAAGGTTGAGGCTCAGGCGATTATCCAGTTCGCCACTCGCATGCTGATCGGGACCTACCCCTCAAAGCCTGACCAGGGTGCCGTCTATGCCGCTCACGGGCTCGACATCTGCGTACGCTTCTCGGTTGCCGCGTGGTTTCGAATCAAGACCCAGTTCTTCTCCATCCGCATCGATATCGGCTTCGCCCTGGAGTTGCAGATCCTCGTCGCCCTCGAAATGGGCACACAAGGGCTCAATATGGGCTTTCGTGGCCGTGCGACAGTGCTGGTTGGCGCCTTCGGACGCAGGCTGGCGATCCATGTGGCGGTGGGGCTCAACGAAAGTGGCCTCGATGAGGCCCGAAACAGACTCAGCCCCTACATGGGTTCACTGCTGGAAGCCGGCAAGGCGCCACCCATGCCGGGGTTCGACAAGGTCGGTCTGGGTAATACCGAAGCATTGAAGGCGTTTGCCACGGTCACTCCGGGGATAGCTTTGGCAATGGACGACCTGCTCCCACTCGATCCGTCGGATCCTCGTCGGGATGACTTTGTGACCGTGCACGTGGACGGTGCTCGTGACGATGATCAGCAGATGTGGTTCGTCTGGATCATGCCGGGGCCTGTGGAATCGGTGTTCTACCCACCCGTCAACGATCAAGATGATCTTTATGCCTATCTCGATCTCACCGACTTGTCAGGGGATATTTTCGTACCGATCCTCGATAAGGCTTCAAACACTTGGATGTGGGTGGACACCGACACAGAACCGAAATGCGAGATCCGTTTGCGCAAGTGCGCCATTCCAATCGATGATCAAAAAACACCCTTTGGCCTCAACCAGCTGGTTGCCGGCTGCTGGCACCTCCAGAACCCGAGCGAGGTAGAAAAGGATCAACAGTCATTTCCGTTGAACTGGCCCGACTATTCACCCACGCTGGCCTGGCCTTACACCAGGACTGCGATGAGTCAAAAGGTGCGATCGCATCCGCCAACGCACAATGCACCTGGCGCCAATGAAGATTTCATCGCCGAGATGCTTGAGCCCGATGAAACCATCAACGACTCAAGCGACCAGGTCAAGGCCCAGGCCATGGGCAACCAGGCTCTACTACTCCAGGCGCTGCACGATGACCTGGTACGCATTGCGCAAACCACCCGCTTTGTCTCGGGCCGCCCGGATTCGCCCTCCCCGCCGCCCGATAAACCATCGCTGTTCCACCTGGGCATGATTGTGTGTGTGCGTGCCAAGAGCAAACCTGAGTGGATCAACAAACGTCCCGAGACCTCGTCTGCAACGAAGTACCCGACATTGAAGTTCGTCAAGACTCCCAAAGGTGCGGATGCTGTGCTTTGGGGCACCTTCGAGCTGGCACCGGTGATCGACTTCGACGCCCTCGACTTCGAACACAACTCACCGGACATTCCGCAGATCAATCCTCATTTCGACGAGGACAGCATCGGCGTCAGGTTCGACATCAACTGGGCAGGCACTGCGCCTTCCTTCGCCAAAGGTGCCCAACAGGACGTGGAGTCCTACCTGCGGTGCTACGAGATCACCTTCTCCGACGCGTCTCGCGGCACGACACTCAAGTGCGTCACAGTCAGTCCGGCCGACGTCGCCAGCAAGTCGACCTACCGGCGCACCTCCTATCAGTACCTGACCAGCACCCAACAGCTGTTGCCCAAAGGCTTCGCCGGGGTCCAGACCCTGGTCCAGGTGGGCGTCAGCATTGTCCCCATCAGCCAGACGGGCTCACGGGGCGCAATCTTCTCGAGCGTCATGACCTTCGAGCCGGTACTCACACCGCTGCCGCCGGAAGACCTGCACCTTAGGATGGGCCTGCTCAATGCCGCAGCGGTAAAAGCCAACGCGCCAGCGCAGATCAGCGCTGCGATCACCTGGCGGCAGCCCAGCTTGCCCACCACCCCAGGCGTTGCCGCCACCGCCGGCTGGCAGTTGGTCCTGCGCCCCCTGCGTGGCCTGCCACTGGGCGCCTACCCCGACGAGGCGCTTGACACCACCGACCGCGGCCTCATGAGCGTCACCGGGCAGGCGCTGGCGCCAGGCGATATTGTCATCGTGCTGCCTGAGCCGCTGCTGCGCTTTACGTCTGACTCCCAGCAATTCTTCTCCTATAGCGTGCCGAAACCGCCCGCCAACAACTCCCCTGACGAGCCCGCACCGGCTGATCGACTGCTCACCCTGGACCTCGATCGTTGCATCGATCTGCAAGGCCTTGATGTCTATGACCATCATGGCATCGCACTTCCCGACAAGAGCCCGCAACGTGAGGACGCATTGTGGTTCTTTCAACGGCGATCCGCTGCTGTCGACGGCGGGCGCGCGTGGCGACTGTTCGTGCGCGCGACCTCCTATGCCGGTACCCGCGCCGGGGAGTGGCTCGCGAAAGCGACAGGCCTGTCCGGCCTGACACCGGTGCAACTGCACCTGCTCGCTGCGAACGAAACCCGGGATGCAGCCAAAAGCAAATCCGCCCCACTGCGGATTCTGCCGCATTTCGAGTGGCCTACTCCTAATGCCGATTCAGGGCTGCCCCAGGTCAAGTGCGAGGATATTGTTGCGCAGGTCGCCGGCGTCAAGGTGCCTGTGATGCAGAAAGAGGTGCAAACGGAGATGGGGATACAGAAGGATCAGCTGGTCTTCGTGGACAGACCCGGACGTGCCCGTATGATCTCGATCACATGGAACGCCAAACCGTCTTCTGGCAATGCCCAACGTCCACTGACGGCCTATGCAGCCTACAACCTGTTCGAGTGCCCACTCGAATCCCTGCTCAATGCCGACCTTAAATCCAACAGCGGCTTCACCGCTCAATGGAAGCACGTGACGGAACTGGTGCCAAGCAACGCTGCCCTGGCACGGCAGACGCCCGCAACCCTGTCGGACGTGCCGAACTGGGAAGCACAGACGCCCCTCTTCGTCCTGACCCAGGATTTCCTCCACCAACGCGACGTCATGCCCGACGACATGAAAGAACAATGGCCCGTCTGGTTCTCATGGGCAGAATCGGAACTCCATTGGCCGACACCCATCTTCCTCACCGCCATGCGCGCCGGAAAGACAGACCTTGGAAAACTTGACCGATGGCGCGACCTGGGCCGCGTTACGACCAATGGCCTGCTTCACGAATACCTTGCGGTGCTGGTGGGCTGTCTTGTGGATGAGGCCGGACAGGGCTCGCAAGCCGAGCGCCAGGTCCAGGTTATCGCCGGCAAAGGCAGTGCGATCACTGACCCGTTGAAATGGCTCATGGCCGATACCGAAGCGCTCGACCCCTATGGCTGGGCAGCACTGGAGCGCCTCGGCCTGTCTGCTGTCATCACGCTGCGCGACCCCTACACCGGCATCCTGCTCGATGCCCAGGCTCATAAGACCGAGCTTCTGAATGCTATCGACAAGGTCATCAAGGAGGCACAACGGGTACAGGGAAGCGACATCGAGATCGAGCTTCGCAAACACCTGTACATCGATCTACCCATCCAGCATCCACACGCTTATCGGGCTGGCACCGATTCTGAATTGCTGGAGAATATCGGGCTTTCGATGATCCAGTTGTCCCTGCGCCCACTTCCCGATCGGGCCTTCACCGGCGAGGACGAAAAGCCGCTACAGGTCTTTTCTTATGAGGTCATCAGCCTCACGGGGCAACCGAAGTCAGGTGCCATCCTGAAGCTATCCGCTGATTGTGAGGTAGTTTTCAAAGATAGCAGCAGAGAGCCGCTTGTCCTGGCGAAGGCTATAGAGCACGACGCTTCGTTGCTCAAAAAAGGAGATGTGGTCTTTGTCCGTTTCGAAAACGGGAAAGAGAACTACGAAACCGTCTTTTCCGATGCCCTGCGCATCGCCCGGGTCACTTTCGAGCCTTACGAAGACTATGCGAACTATCCTCTCCCACTCTTGCCCAGTCGGATCAAGAACCTCGACACCACGCTCTCCCCGTTCGGTCGCTTCCCTGTCGACCCAAGGCTCTGGAAACAACGCCTGGTAGACCAGGGGAGCACCTCGTTGACGCGTTTGCTCGATTACCTCCAGTTCGCCTTCGCGAACACTCCCGAAGAACTGCAAAGCGGCCCCCAATCGACGCCTGGCAACATGCCAACCTGGCGCGGAGAATTGGCCCGCGTCGAAGCTTCAATGGATGACTTGCGGGCCGCCTACATGATCTGGTCCGCGCGCTTCTTCCGCTCGGCACCCATTGCCTGGTCGCTGGACTCGAAAAACGAGTACACCTATATCGGCACGGCGCAGCCCAAAAGCCTCTTGCCGCTGCGCATTGCCGTCGACGGTCGTGGCACGCTGATCCATTCGCGCTTGCTCGATGAGGAATGGGCCGGGGAACGCGCCTACGCGGTGGTACCGGTCGGTCGTTACGAACGGCTCTGGCGTTCCTGGCTGGGGATCGTGAACGGGGAACGCACCGAACCTCTGATCAAGCCGCCGTCCAGCGACCGCGACGTCGCCCATGTCATCTTCCCTCGCGTACGTAAACTGGAGCCGCCGAAGCTGCTGCACGCCTGGGCGCGCGCCGGTGAGAACGGGCGTCGCTATCACGATCTGGTCGTGGTTCACGGCGAACGGGACCTGGCGATTGGAAACAACCTGCCGACGAGACGCAAGATCAGCTTTGGCGCGATCTGGTACAGCTATACACGACGCTTCGCCGAGGAGGCTTGGATGTGCACCTTGACGAACGCCGAACTTTTGCACACGCCCATTACCGTCCAATTGCCCGAACCGCTGGACGCTGAAACTGCCGAGGCGATCGCGTTCGACAGCACCGCGTCCGCGCAGACCTTGCTGGCACAGACACCGGATGCGCGCTGGGGCGCCTCGCGCTATGTGGTCAGTGCCGAGCCCTACTACTACATCCAGTCGGTCAAGCTCTTCGCCGATGCTGGCGAGCGAATCTGGTCCAGCCAAAAGACCACCGTCCTTCCGGCCCAGGCACCCGATGTCCTGCGCCCCCTGCCTGAGTCGAAGGCGGTGGTGACCCGGGAGCCGCTGCCCTGGAGCATCGTCAATGATCACAAGACCGCGTTCGCCAGCGCCTGCACCTCACGGTTTGCGCAGAGCGACAGCCGAGTCCGCCCGCACCTCGCCCCGACCGGGGAAGTCCTGCGCATACGGCTCGCACGTCTGATCGAGAGCCTCGACCCATACGCACTTGCAAACCACTATGCCTACGAAGTGAAAACCAGGGACAGGATAGCGCCCGTTGGCCTGCTGCCAGACCCTCATGCCCGGGTGCTCCTCGTCGACCAAAGCGATGGCGTCACGATGCCTCTTGTCCAGGTGTCCTGTGTGTCCGCCAGCACCTCGCAGGTAAAGCCGGCCTCGGCCTTTCGCTTCGACTGGCTGAGCGGCGACCTGCAAAAGCTGCCAATCACCATCGAGGACCAGGCTACCTGGCCGACCGGCCTGCGCGTTCGAGTTCCCCTTGCGCCGGTATTCAGTGCCCGCTGCACGGGACCTGAAGCTGCGCAGATGCTGCCACTCGCTCACCCGCGTACCCTCGCTCAGGTGTGGCCGGACGTACTGCTGGCCGCCGACGAGTGGCCCGACACTCCGCGCATGCTTCAGCTCGCGCCCCTTGCCGTACGGTTGACGGTCATCAAAGACGCCACCTCCACGGTACTGACGCAGAATAGCCCGCTGATGGGCGGCCGCTACCTCGTACGACCCAGCACCGCACCCCCCGCAGACCCGCAGGTGCCCGCCGAGCCTATTACGGCTGACGACTTCTTCATTGGCGTGCGGCTAGTGCTTGATGTCGAACGTCGTCGCGCCGCCGGGTTGCTTGCCTTCGATGCTGCAATCGGACTGCTCCAGCGGGTTGAAACCGCGAGTTTCGCGATCCTGTTCGATGCCCGCATTCGCTCTCTGACTTCCTTTCCCCCCGCCTGGAGCAAGAAGGGCGTTCAGGTCTGGCGACGCAAGGAAACCTCGGCAGGCGTTGTCTGGGAACAGATAACTGAAGATCAGCGGAAGAACGACGATTTTCATCTGTTCATGATTGACGCTTTCGATCCCGAGGACGGTGATCCGACAGATGCATTGAACAGCCTGAACGAAAGGCTGGAAGGTGAACGAAAGGTGGGGATAACAAAATTACTGGCCACCAACACGCTCTGCACCGAGCTGGCTGCCGCGGCCTATCGATCCGTAGCCTACCGCCCACCTGTCGTTCAGGTATGCCGTGGGAACGGTGTGCCCCAGATCTGGCAGGACGAATAGGGAGACAAATCGTGGCCGAACCCTACATCTACAGAGCACTGTTTCCGCCGCACTTCACCCCACGTACCAAGGACTACGGCGGTTCGGCCAGTCAAGAATCGGCGCGTCAATGGACCACCCTGGAGCTGCCGAGGATCCGGCTGATGGGAGTGCTCTGGTCCTTTGGCATCACGCTGCACGAGGCGGTTGACCCGGCCCAGACTCCGGCGCTGCGCTTGCTGTTCGAGGAAGGCACGGCGCACACTCTCGGTGGCCTTGACGCCTACGCAACGCCCATTCTGCTCCGTGCTCAGGTCGCCAGCCTGCTCCAGGCCGACGACAGCAACCGTTCTGCAACGCGGATGAGCCTGTTGGCTGTTGATACCATCGCGAACGAAAATGTCGACGACAACGACACGGTGCGCAAGGTCAAGTTAACCGAGCTCGGCTTTATCAATGGCGCCAAGCCGACGGCCAGTACACCGCTCGTTGTTGCGCCGTTCGGTGGCCAACCGGTACCCGCTGGCATGACCAGGACCTTCCTGCCAGCAATGCAGTTGCTGCACGGTAGCCTGCGTTACCTTGTCGACGCGAGCTACATGAAAAACCTGCGGCTGAAGCTTGGCCTGGAGCCGCCTGAGCCGTCCTCAGCGGTCCCGCCGGAGCACTGGAACCAGATCGTGCTCCTACCCGACGGGTTCTGCCTGACAGGGTGCCGAGCCATTCCGTGGATGAGCGACAAGGACAAGAGCCCACTCAAGGTAAGCGGTTGGTTCAAGGCTACCGTGCGAGTCGATCCGGACACGGGTGGATCGGTACGCGGTCTCACTCCATGGATCGATCCGCAGACCGGCTACGATCCCTGGAAGGACACGACCCGGCAGCTGGAAGCCATACTGCGCCGCAGCGACGAGGCGCCTGGCCGGCCTAACTGGCTGCAGGTCGCACCCAACGCTCCTGTCCTGCCCGAACACCTGTTCTGGCAGGAAGCGCAGGCTGAAGGCCCGCTGCTTGGCCGCATCGGCCAGCCCCTGACGATCACCTGCCCAGGGCTCGACATTCGGCTCTCCGATCAGCCCGACGGTGCAGGCGCCCTCTCGACGCTGACCATCCAGGCAAACGGTGTCCGGTGCGTACCCGGTCCCAAGGGATCAGGTCGTTTCGACCTGTCGGTCACCGTCGGCGACCCCGCCACCGCCGAGGGCATCGTGGCCCTCTACGACTTTTCGAAGGACAAGGGCGAGAGCTTCAGTTTCCGCCAACGCGCCGCATCGCAGGAGACACCAGAAATAACGCTGGCCCTGCCAATCATCGAAACGGCGCAGACAGTCCGCCAGGCGGCGGGCCTGTCGCCTCCCGTCGCGCATATGCCGCTGGACCTTCTGTGGGCCTTTACGCCGATTACCGGAGGCTGGCTGCATTGGCCACTGCCCAACGCCATCGCCGGTAATCTCGCGACGTTGCTGACTGCCCTTGGGCAGAGGGCGGAACCGCAATCCGCAGCGCCAGAGCTTTCAATGCCCAGCGGGCTGTCGGGTGCACTAACCTTCGGCAATCGTCCGGAGCGCCGCCATCATGACCCGGCACAACGTATCTGGGGTTTGAGCCTGGGCTCGGCGACCGCCTGCACCGCCAGACTTGCCATCCATATCGAAAGCAGCGTAGTGGTCAGCGCCCAAGTGAATGTGTCCGGAGCCACTGCGTCGTTCGATAACCTTTTTCTTGTGACGCCCTTTGCCCAGACCTCCGAACGTCTGCTGCCCGATCACGCCGAGCGTGCGCTGCGCACTATTGGCCTGCGAGCCGTATCCGCGAGCCTGCTCAGGGGCATCGAGGCGCAGCTGTGGCAACAGGGGCGGACCCTCGCGGGACCTGCGATCCGTCTCGAAGCCTCACTGTCAGGTTTCAAGATCAACGCCAATGACAGTGGGCAAGCTCAAGTCGCGTCGGGGGCAACAGTCACGCTGACGACACACCTGGACGTTCGGCCTCGGGACCAGGACTGGCCTGGTAGCCTGCAACCCTGGATGTGGTTGGCCCACGCAAGCCTGCCGACTATCCAGACACTGCCGCTGGCTGTCACCGGGACGCAACGGACACTACCCTCCGGCGTCCGGGCCCTGGCCCCGCTGGTCGTCAACGAGCGTCCGCTGGCCGCCCGCTTGAGGTATGAGGCGCCCCTGGCATTCGATACCCCCACGATGGCAATCACCATCAAGGGGGAGTGGACCCAGCTCGGCGCCTTCAAAACCGCAACCCTGACACGCCCGCTTGCACCGCTCATGAAGACGCAACCCTGGTTTGACGAGATCGCCATGGCGGTCACAACGTTGCCAAGCGTATCGCTGCAAGTCGGCGAACGGGAGCCAACAGGGCTGGAGCTTGGAGCCGGCTGGGGCAATTACGATACCACCGGGGTGTGCGCCTTCTTCCGGCACGATCTTGCACTGCGTGACGAACGCTATGCCCTGGCATCGGCACCACCGGCTCCCGCCCCTGATCTTGCCGGTCACAATGGAACATTGCCGCCGGTCAGTGAGGCGTGTTTCACCCCTCTGGAAGGCAACGGCCCCAGTTGCAGGCTGAAAGTCGATAATGCCGATCCCAATCAACTCGATTACATCACCTCGACCAATGGTTGGGACCGGGTGCGTCTCGACCTGAACCGTCGGGCGGCCCTCGCCGCCCTCGATGGTCGGACGCTGCTTCGCAGGCTTTCGAAGGATAAATGGACCCTCGAAGGCGTCTTCGGCGAGATGAGCTACCCGCTGAGCCAACCACCGTCGGTCGCGGCCGAGGTGACGGTTGCGAAGAAAAAGCTGACATCAATTGGCCGCTATCAATTCAATCTGGCGAGCGCCTCTAAAACTCCATGGCAGTTTGCAGGATTGCCTGCGTACAACGATCTGGTTGGTCTGGAGGGCAGCTTTTTGCGCGATTCAGAGAAGATTGAGCTGCGATTCGGCGTGGCCGACCTGTTCCGCCGTCGCGATGGCGGCTTCATCGACCAATACGGACTCTCATCCGAACCGGCAATCCCCGGCGAAGTGCTCATACGAACCGTCAAAGACAATGCACAAGGGCCCGACAAAAATAACGCAGGGGAAAAGGAACCTGTAAGGCTCATGACCCTGATCGATCCCATCGTCGTGATCAACGCTGGCAAGGCAAGTTTTTGGTGCGCAGACGTTCCCGTCGTAACGGGGTCCGGCGAAGAAACGAACTTCCTGGACTGGTTCGGCACTGGCACCGCGGACTCGGTGCAGCGCGCCAACAGCGCCAGCCGGAAAAACAATCATCTTGCGGGCTTTCGCTGGTCGTTGGCCTACAAGGACTTGCGTGACGCTTCAATCATCGTCGACGGTCTCGTTTTCGAAGCGATGGAGCTGAAGCAAGTTGTGCAGATCGGCACTGCCCTGCCGACCAGGATCCAGATCCTGGGGCGCCTGCGCGTGCCGGTTTCCAAAGCCCTTCCGGCGGCCCGGGGAAAGGTCGCATTGACGCTGGAATTCACTGGCCACGGCAACCAGTACAAAGCAACACTGGCGGTAGATGGCAAGATCGAACTCCCTTTTGCAGGCCCAGACGCCCTCCTCGCGCCACGGGTGATCCTTGATAGCCTACCTGGGCTGGGCGGTAACACAACGGCCACCATAGAGTTCGTGGTCGGCGGTGAGGCGTTCAGCGTGAAGCGCACGCTCAAGCATGATGCGCGCGGATTGATCATTGAGTCAGGCCCTCAATCGTCGCGATACCTGATGGACCAACTCACCCCGACCAGGCTGGCCGCGACGCTGCCAGCGGCAGAATATGACGCGGACAACAATATTGTTCCAACCACTGGCGCCTCGGCCACCCTCCACTACAGCCTCCTTCTCGGAGAACCTGGCGCTAGCCTCAAAGGTGAAATCATCTACGACCTGGTCAGTCAATCCTCCACGGCGTCCGGTCTGGTCCATGAGTTCTCCGACAAGACGACGGTAGCAGCCGATGTATCGGTCCAGAGCGACCTTGTGCTTGATCAAAGCGTGCTGACACTGCGCTGGGTGGCGAAGAAGATCAAGAACAAGAAGGTCAGATTATTCGGTGGTTTCACCCTTAAGCATGCAGTCGGCACAGCTCTGGCGGCGCTCATCCCGGTGAAGGGTACAGACGGTCTGCCCGGCTTCAAAGTCCTGGACAGACGCTTGCGTGCAAACTTTACCTTCAAGGGTGTACGCAGGGCCGGCATCGAGTTGAGCCTTGACAGTCTCGACGCTCACCAACAGGGGGCAATCCCGTCACTTGGCTATCGGCTGCACGGCGAGCTCGAGCTGAATAACGCACTGAGTTGGCCGGTGATCAAGGAACAAGCCGAGCGCGGTGGGCGTTCGGCGGATTTCGCCGTCGACAACGGCAGCTTCCAACACCAGGTCCGGCTGGTGTTCGACGGTCAGGCGATCTCGCCCGATAGCCTCAACAAACACGATGCGGAGCAGCGACGCCTACCCTTGATGATCGAAGTGCACCACAAGCTTTCGCGGGTAACCAAAGATGGTCATGAGCCGCTTGAGATGTGCTGGAAGGTCTATCAGGTCGTCTGGCTATCCTCGGCAGAGGTTTTCGCGGCTGCACTGTCGGAGCGGATAGCGCCGGCATTGCCTTCGGAGATCAGGCTCTCGCGTACCGGCTTCGCGCCACTGGTCGGTGACCTTGCCAAGCGCCTGAGGGCTGCTCCCCATGTTTACCACGCCGCCGTGGTTGATTGCGGCGGTCTCGCCGGGCCGCTCGCCGCAGGTGTCAAGGCAGCCGTCTCTACCTGTGAAGCGCTGGCGATCGAGTTTTCCAACCACGTCCTGCTTGCCTTCGACCGCTCAAGTCCAGACACCGCAACGCTGGCCAAAAGTGTAGCCGCCCCCTTGCTGCTGGGGCTGCCAGGGTTCGGTTTGTGGGCCAGAGGCCCCGCGCCACTCGCGGCATCTCCTGCCCTGGAGCGCATGCTCGCGTCGCGGCTGGAAGCCGGAAAACACACCACGCGCTGGCTGCCGGACAGCGACGCTTATGAGGCCCATCGATTTCCCACCATCGAAGCCGCGCTGAGCAAGCTGGCACGATCGCCCTTGACCAGCCGCGCCGTTGCCGATCGCGCCAGCGCAGTCACCGCGTTCAACGCTGACAAGGCGCACCGGGCGGTGTTCCAGCCACTGGTGCGGAGCCCCGGTGGTGCCCTGCCCGACGGTGAACTGCCCACTGCCGGAACGGCTTTCATCCTCTCCAGTCTCTTTGCTGACAACAACGCGGGCGCAGCAGCCGACACGCATCCGTTGGCCTTCGGCTTCGCCGGTTCGCAGCGCATCGAGGCCGCCGACTTCTTCGCTAGCTTGAAGGATGCCAACGACAACGACCTCAAAAGGGGTACTGACTTCAAGCTATCGGTCTATGCCAATGCGCTGCGACGCTTCCTCGAGAATGCCGCCGCCAATCTTGTAGTAGTGCCGAGCGACGAACCAGACTTGAATGCAACATCCCCGAAGGCAGAGATCCCCTTTATCCTGCAGGTCGAAGCCATCTCCAGGGACAGGCGGAGCATCATCAGTGTGGCGACGCGAGCGTTGCAGATTGACAGCGAGACTACAGAGCAGGTGTTACGCGAAAAAGTCCTGCTCTGGGCCAGGCGGGCCCAGCAGTTGAGCGCGCCCTGGGCCAGCCAGGCCCTGCTGATGATCCGCAGGCAGGATTTCGGCCTGCTACCCGATATCCCCCTCCCGCGCACTTACCTGCTTAGATCTAACGACCCTGCCGACGATGCTCTCCAGTCCCACCGAGCGTTGGTCGACATTGCGGCGCCGCAGCCACAAGCGCAGCTCGAGGCCGGGCCAGTGGCGCCTGCCAGTGAGCGCCTGTTTACAGGCTACTCTCCGCTGCGGGTCCGACCGGCGCTTCTGGCGAGCGACCCGCTCCCATCCGGGCCCGATGCGTCCTGGACACCGCGTCTTACGGCGACGGGGGTGGAAACAAGCTGGACCTTGAGCGAAGGAGCACACGCATTGCTGTCCTGCGAGGCAGGTAAAACCTATTGGCTCGCTGACCGGGAAACGGTTGCTTTGCGTCCTTTTGCATTGGCCCCAGACAAAGGGCCCTATGAGCTGACTTTCGCTTTGCCATCAGGTTTTGGTGCGGCAACACCCCGCGGCCTGTTGCCTGCATCACATGCAACGGGTACGCCCCCAGAGGTGAAGTCCGAGGGTACAGAACGGGGCTTTGCCCCGGCCTTCTCGAGCACCACCCGTATTTCGCTTCGCCCGGGCTCCTGGTCGGCGTCGCGCATGGGTCTTTCCCTGGAAGAAAGCACTCTGCAAGTCCATAAACGCGCTCGGGCCAGTGAACTGCCGGTGCACACTCGGCAGCCCAGGCCACCCCTGCTCGCAACCAATGATCGGCCACGTGCCAGCTCCCACGAGCTCGGCCATGTCGTCGTGGGCACGGCGCAATCCGTGCTGGTGCATGGTGAACGCGTGTCCAGAGTCGGCGTAAGTAGCGAGCCGCCGGGCCTGAACCGCGCTCCGCGTTCGCGCTGGGCATCGAAGATCCAGATGAACGCGCCAGCCAAAGGTATTCTGCGGGGCGACTGGGCAGGTTCGATCACGCTCAAGACCATGGAGGATTATGGGGAAGTGCCCAATGAGGCTTGGTCGATCGAGATGGCGGCCTTGGTGATCGGAGCCAACCGCTATACGATCGTCAAAGCCAACCTGCCACCGCTACCGAGGGCCAGCGACTCACAGGCACAGCCGGTGGTCCTGCAGGGGTTCACAAACACCCTCACGGGGGCCACTGCCCTGGAAGCGGTCCGCAGCTCACCACCGGGAACACCGGTTTTGCTTGAATTGCTGCTGAGTATCGAGACGCAGGCCAGCGGGTTCCGGCTGCATCGCCGCGCACGCTTCGCACTAATGACCGGCGCAACAGCGCAAGGCGAGGTCGAAACGCCTGTGTATGTTCGGTTCGACGACCCGGAATACAACGACCGCCTGACCTCACTCGCGCAAGTGAGCCGACAAACTTCGCCCGCTAACCCGCGCAACGATATCGTTTTGGCGGCAGACCTTTCCAAACTCGCACCCGGCGAACGTATCGAAGCTGCCCTGGCAATTCGGTCTGCGACGCCTGGGGACAAAGTTGCGCCTCTATTTCAAAGCGTCACCTTCAAAAGCGAAGAGGTTGCTGGCTACCCGCCGACTGCAACTGAAGGGGCACCGCTACAGTGCGTCAAACTTCATCTGGAACGTATCCGCATCAACGAACCGGACGCTACGCGCTTGTTCCAAACCGATGCAAACAACCCGGCCATTATCGGAGCAATCTACGATGCCGACAGCATGGCGTTCATGCTCAAGCTCAATCATGATCGCTCGGTCGACACCCTCACGTTCTCCATCGAAACCGATCGTCTATCGCAGATCAAAGAGCAACCAGAGTCCTCGCCTGCCCTGCAGGCTGGCGATATCCTCATGCTTCGCGTGGTATTGGTCGAAGACACGGACGGTAGTCGTCCTCTGGCAAGCCTGTCCTTCAGCATGCTCGCCACCCCTGAACTCACGCCGAACCCAGCCAGCTTCGCGCTGCTGACCCTTGACGGTTGGGACACCAATGCGATGAGCGATACCAAATGGACACCGAAAGGGATCAACGTCGGCGTCTCCTTGTATGCCGACGGCCCGGCCCCAACAGACATCGAACTGGTCGACCCACGCGATCTGCTGGACGGCATCGTGCGCCGTCGGGCGGTCTATCACTGGCAGACTTTTTCCCCAGGCACTCTCGAAGCTTCACGACGCTATGCGGTGCAAAAGATCAACGCCGTCGGTGGAACATGGTTGCCGGACGATCCCGAAGTCGACTGGCCCACTACGCACGTGCCTTCAAGTTCGTGAGAGAAAACACCCACTCGGCCTTAAGTGAGGAAAAATATGCCAAAGCATCGAAGCCCCAAGACTGAAAGCCAAGCAAGCAAGTCCACCGACTCGGGGGAGCTCCAACGGCTCAAGCAACAGTTGACGGATCTGCAGGAAACGGTCGACAGGCTCCAGGGCCGTCTGTTGAGAGGGGAGATACCCGAGCAGGCCTCTTCACAACCTGCCAGCCTGCTAGCACTGAAAAAGTTCATACCGGCCACGACAGATGGCTGGATGGGCGTCAACATGTCCGGCACTCGGACATCGTTGCCATCCGGGATAGCCGTCACCGTGACCTCTCAGGTGGATGGTCGGGATTTCGGTGTAATCAATGAAGGCATCTATGCCAACAACACATTCGATATCAAACAGGGCAACCTCAAGGAAACGGCAGAGCGCAAATCCAGCGTGGAAGTGCTGTTTGATGTCGCAACCAGTCCAGTGGTCATCGACGGAAAAACCTACGATCGACGCGTCACAGTGACTTGGGCTGAGGGAGGAACCTCGAAGTCGGTGGGACCGTTTCCCGCCAGGACCAAATCAACCTCCCCGCCTCCCAAAGGCACGCACGATGTCGAGATCGCTGACTTTCCCCATGACCTGGGGCTGCCTTACGGCGAATTTGCTACCGTGTGGTTTCGAATCGGGCATCAGGGCGACAGGTACATTCACCCTGGGCGTGAATCCGATGGGTGTATTACCTGTGCTCCTGGAAACTGGTCTGCGATTTACGCAGCCCTTAACTTCGGTCGAGTGGGCGATGGCAAGAGCGTTGCCAAGCTGAAGGTGGTCTAGTAACGCGCCTGCACAACACGTTCAGGACATTCAACTCTCGAACGAGTCATCTGTGAACGAGTCCCCACGCCGAAGGAATCGCCCGCCCCGCTCACCAGTGCGGGGCCTCTGACTGAACGACAACACCCCGTTGACCCATACCGTTTCAATGCCTTGCGGTTGCGGCATCGGTAACCCGCCTCGACATCCATTGCCAATCACCGGAGTACTGATCTGAGAACGACTATGTCTGCCCTCACTACCGACTGACGGTCCAACCATAAGGAAAGTGAACTCTTTCGGTGCCCTCGCGTGCGAACGACAGATAGTTGATGCACAGCAGATGTGGTGCCACCACCATCTGCTCAGCAAGCCGTGCCTCAAACTTGTCTATCGTTAGCCGCTCGCGCATCGGTGGATCGCCAGGCTTCGGCTCATAGTCTTCGTCTTCAACCCATAGGATGTCCTCACCCCCGTGGTGTACTGCGGAAAGTATGTGGTGCCCTTCACGGGCACCAGGAGCAGTAACGACGTCGACCACTACCTCATGACGCTTGCCCGGGATGGCATGGAAACGAGCTGCATCTGGCAACAGGCATTCCGCGATGAAGTCGAAGCTCGAGTGAAGACTCTTGTGGCGCTGCAAGGCAAATAACGGTCCAAACTTGCGCAGTTTGAAGCGTTTACGTAGCTTCCCGTCGCGATCATAGAACGCCTCGAAGAGCATGCCATCAAGAAGTGCCTTCCGCTTTTCTTCTTTGATGCCAGCTGAGCGAGTCGCGAAATCGCTAATGTATGCCACAGCCGCGTTAGACTCACCGCAAGCCGCCTGATACAGGTTACGGCCCAACACGAAGAGACCGTCGACGGAAACTCGATTGGCTACCGCGGAGGTGAGCTCAAGCACGGCCGGGTTCTGGCGCGGCCACGTGCTGCTCTTGAGTTCCCGGATCATGCGGTGCGAGGCCTTGGCATCATCCAGTACGAACAGGCTGTCACTAAGCGCCGTCTCGTCATAGAGATCGATGCGCACTCCCAGGCTCAGGTTGAAAAAGAACTCGGTGGCCAGGGATGTGTGCTCCCAAGAAATCTGCTTGCCTCTCGTCGCAGCGCTCAGCGAGTTCCGCACTCGCTTGAACATGTTCTCGATAGAGCAGTCGGGCGTAGCCAGGTGCTGCAGCAGCGCAGCCGTGTAGGCACCGTTCCGACCTGCGCCATCGCTGGCATTCTGGCCCGGCGAAGTTGCGAAGGCGATCAGCGTGCCGCGTGGCGCATACACCGGTGCCAGCCCGCGAGAGGCAATCGCGCGCGTCCAGGCCCGGCCGAACGGATTGCGGCGACACGCATCAAGAATAATGATACTGGTCGCGCAGCCAGAGTTCTCCATGACTTCGATCACCCGGTTGAGCGAGAGCGAAGAGTGTTTGAGCGAGATCTCATCGCTCGCGTCCGTATCTACCGCTGCGAGATAGTTCTCCCCCTGGACCTGTACCCCGTGCCCAGCGAAGAAGAATAGCCCCACATCGCTGCCCTTCAGCGTGCGTTGGAATCGCTTGAGGACGCGATCCATTCCTTCGCGGTGGCAGTCGGTCTTCTCGATCACCGTGAAGCCGCACTGCATCAGGGCGGCCGCCATGTCCTGCGCATCGTTGGCCGGGTTCTTAAGTACATCACCGTCTTCGTATTCCGCATTGCCGATCAAGAGCGCATTCATGGTCCGGCTCATTGCGCGTCTCTCTTTTCTTCGCCCAGCACTTCTCGCAGAAATAGTGTTTTGGCTGCACTGCCCGGCACGGAGCGCCTCGGAGTTGACAGCAGCACGTCCACGCCCGTTCTGAGGGCGTCGACGGCGACCCTAAGCTGCCGGCTCGCCGGCTCCAAGTCCAGCGGTGACGGCAGCAAGGCAGGCCTCAAAACCGAGAGATCGCGTATCTGTCGCACGGCTTCGGCAAGCAGTTGCCCACTCTGTGTACCTTGGCGCTGCTCGAAAGCATCGTGCGCGGCCATCGGCCTGTCCGGTGCGTTACCCGCGAATCCGAAGCTCAAACCTGACGGACGAGAGGAGGCGAGCATCTTGCGCAGCGATTTGGCCATCCGAGCGTCGAGCGGCTCCTCAGCCTTCTCCGCGAGTGCCAGGAGATCACTCAACAACCAAGTCGCTTCGGCGAACAGTGGAATGCCGCGATCAAGGAAATGCGACAGTGTTTCCACCGCAAGATTGGCAGCATCGCCGATTGGCATCCCACGCTCGATCCGGCTAGCGGCACGGATCAATTGGGCATCTGGAATTCCTTCATACCAGTGTGCAAGGTTATCCAGCCAAAGGGGGGGCAGCCGATCCCAATCTCGCTTGCGAAGCAGGTAGTAGGCTGCCGCGGTCGCAGCGATGGGATCCTCAACCTTGAGGTGCAGCAGCCGGTGCGCGAGCTCGCTTCCGGGGTCGAGTAGCGTTTCCACCGAGCCTAGCCGGCCAGCTCGCAGGAACTCCATGATGGCTTCGGCATTCGGGCTATACCCGCCAACAACCACCCGAGGCTTCACCCTTCCGGAGAGCGTCCGCAACATCATCACGAGCACGCTCGTTTCAAAAATCGGCAACGACACGATCTGGGGACTATCGCTGTCGAGACGCACCACCAGAGCACGAGGATACTGCGAATATCCAAGCTCCAATTGGATAGCCTCCCGCGAGCGGTGAAGCTCGCGTAGTCGCAATTCAATCGGGACCTGACGCCAACGCACGGCGTCCGGGGTCTTTTCCCAAAGTTGAAACCATGCGTCCTCCATGCCAGGCTGGTTTAGCAAGGCGCCACCTTGGCGCTTCACATCAAGTCGCGCGGCAGACCAAGCCATCCAATCGGACGTAGCGACATCGTCACCAACTCGGAACGTCACTTCGTCGTGCCATATTCGGTCGCCCGTCAAAAGTGGTCGCGTCTCCGTTGTGCCATTGGGCAGGTTCAATCGGACGAAGACAGGGTTGTCTCCGCGCTCGTAGCCCAATTCTGTAGGTCTCCGCGACGTGACCGTGCCCGTGCTGAGCACTTGACCTCGGGCGTCAACGATGCTCACGGGAAGGAAAGATCGTGAGTAACCGCGTTCACCCCGTATCACCAATTGGATCTGCAGCGATTGCCGGCTCATGGTTGCACCTCGACGGGCAAATGATAGTGCGGCGGCTCGAAAAACTGGGCACCACTTGCATAGGGCTTAGTCGATGCGATACGGACCTCATACATGCCTTTGCGGGCTTCCGTGCGCCAGATGCCGGCGACCTGACCACCAATGATGGGCGGTACCGTTGCATCGACTAGGTTATGGATCTCGTATCGGCTCAGCACTCGCAGCGCCTCTGGCGAGAGCTCAATCTCAACCTTGACCTTGGGGATCTGCATGGTCTGATGCAACGGCGCATCAACAGCCCCCGAGGGATGGGGCGCGCAGGCCTGCGGCTCACCGCCGCGCTCCTTGTTCACCATCGCCAGCAACTTGGGCACGGCTTGCGACAACGCACTACCGTTGACCAGCCATACGGGGGTACCCGGCTGCGGGGCACCGCAATAGCCGTCCAGTGCTTGTAGCAAGGCATCTGTGAAGCGGGACACACCGTTGACGTCGCCATAGGCTGGCAAACCCTCACCCGTGGATTCGATCCAGGTGGTGCCGCGATTAATGTTAGCCGAGGACGCTCCGTCGTCCAATAAGGGAGCCGGTCGGGCTCCCATCCGGTCGCCGACGCGCCGGTCATAGGTTCGGCAGGCGTCGATGAAGATGTAGAGCTGGGCACTCACCTGGCGCCACAACGCACGCACGGTGTTTGACAGATCGAAGCTACCGGTCTGGAAAGGCCGATTGCGGTTGGCACCATGATCATCTAGCAGCAGGATGTGCTCCGGGCCATTGCCCATCACGCCGTGTCCGCAAAAATACAGCATGCCCACGTTGTTGGGATGGCGTCGGACCTCTTCCAGCCAGCGATCGAACCCGCTTTGGACCTGCGGCAGCGACGCGCGCTCTATCGCATACTGCGCACCGGCCACATCTAGCTGTTCGCTCTGCTGCGAAGAAACCAGGATCTCCAGCGTCGTGAGTGGCGCGTTTGGGTTGTTCAAGCCGCCACCGATGCCATCCCCTCCGATTATCCAACGGGCCAGGTCCATGGCGGAGGCCGGCGGCGACTCCAGCACATTGAGCCCCAGGTGAACCCTATCGCGCGAATCAGGTCCTCCTCGCAGGTGCTGGTAATACCCGACACCGATAATTAATACATGAGTGCCTGGAGCATCGGACGACAGTAACAGTCGAATCTGGGTCATCAGCTTAGGCTCTCCCACTGATACGTTGTGCCAACCTCTTATAGAAGCTCGGCCACTTGAAATACCCGGAATGCGCGCCAGTAACGGGGAAGCCGGTGTTGTATTTGAAATCATGCACGGTAGCGGACACAGCCCCTGTGAACGTCGGCAGGACAAGGAAGCCAAGTACATCATTGGTGTCGACGATATTCAGCCAGCGCTTCGCACGCTTTGGCGATGCGATGGCCTCACGAGGAACGGCGGTGGGGTCTGTTCGTCCGGGACTAGCCCAGAGCAGCGACATCTCCTCGAACAGCCCGACCTGTGACCCAACCGTAACCCAGACATCGATCTCGAGATCCGAACCTTCGGCGTAATGTGTGAGGATGTCGTAGACGATTTCACCGCCGAAGCTATGGCTGATGACCACCAAGGGTTCGCCCTTTGCGCGGGCTAAGGCGGAGGCCTCACGCAGCGACTCGAGGACGGCAGCAGCGATCGGGCCAGGCGTCGTGCCATCGCCGCGCTCCGCCAGATACCTGAACGCATCTCCAATGAAGGTGGCGACTTTGCGCGTCAAGGGCCGGCGCGACGCGGCCACGACAGCATGGGAAAGCTGATCAGGACCGAGCAGCGTCAGGCGTTTTGCGCCTTCCTCTAGCATGCCCCACAGGCCACCGCCGCCGAAAGTCTCGACGTTCCCGGCACTCTCCACCGGGTTAATACCATCGAACACTTGATCCAGCACGTTGTCTTTGGTGCACTCAGCCAGCCATGGCGCATCGAGATCAGCCAATCGATCCTGAGCCAATTGATAGGCCTTGGCCACAGCGCGGATGTCCGCATCGGTCTGGGCGTCCTGGATGACGGCGTCGAACAGCAAGTCGATAGCCACATCGGGACGACGTCGCGCCAGCGCATCGAGGGTATCGCCGTTCTGTACGACACCGTCCGCCACGCTGATACCCAAGGATGGGGGGAGCTCGCTGCCGCCGCCCCCAAAGGTTTCCACCTCGCTACCCTTCGGGATCACCTCTAGGTCTCGCCAGAAGCTGACTCCGTCTCCCCCCCAATACGGCGCGTAGACAGAGTGCTCCGGATCAATTCCGACGACAGGTGCGACAATTTTCCGGAGAAACGCTGCTCTTACCTGTTCCTCCCGATCGTATTCAGCGCCTTTCCGATTGTTAACGCCATGAACGAAGACGAATGGCATGACCGCTCCCTTAATTGCTCACTTTTTATCGATACATTGCAGTCGGGAATACCGATAGCAAGTTCGTCTAATATCCAAGGATTGCCGCTGCTGAGCGAAACAAAGGTAATCATGCTCGTAGCCTCAAACGTCAAGCATCCTGCGTTGAGGAGCCCCAGGTACTGCCCTCTGGAATGAGGAAGCGGTAGGCTTGTGAGCAGTAACGCAGCAAACGTAAGGCCGAACTCGAGTCGATGAAAACCACTAAGTGCCATACTGGAATGCAGTCAGCATAAGCGAGCTCCTTGAACGGAATACAAGCAAGTATCTCAAAAGGGGCATCGTGATCTTGAAGCCACGATCCCCTCATTTTCAAAAGCGTAAGGCTTGCTGCTGTGCCGCCGTGTCTGCACGCTCGGAGTCAGCATCCCAAGATTGGGCAATACGCTGAAGCATTGCGCTGGTACGTACAAACTCCGAGGACACTTCTGCCCACTCACGAGATTGACGGGCCAGGGCACGCTCTTGGTCACCGCCCTCCCCGATCTGCTTACTGAATACACCCCGCATATTGATCCTTTCGATGCTGATGCCACGCTCAATCTCCGCGGATGCCAATAACTCAATGACACTACGCACGGCCTCATGAGGCCATGCCTCGTCTTTTAGACTCAACGGAGCATGAGCCAATACTTGACCGATCAATTGATCAGCAATGGCCTGACGATTTTGCTCTTTAGCCAATCGTCGAACGTCTAAGCACCATCCCAGCAGCGCAGGCTCGTCCACCTCTTGATCGGTTTGTCCGGGCAGCGTCTTAAGGCTCTTGAGCAAGCGATAAGCGTTAGTAGCGTATTTTCGATCATGTTCGGAGACTTCCCTTGGATCCTCATCTTTCGCCCTGAAAACCTTACAGAGCATTTCCATAAAGAAACTGGGTTGTTCAAGCAGCATTCTATGCAGGGCTCGCGGATCGTTACGAAGCGCAGGAAGGTAGATGAATTCCAAGCCCGCCAATTGCTGAAGCGTGACATCCGATCGCTCGGACAAATCGCTGATGACTTTCTCAATGTCAAAGAAGCTAGACGCCATCCGAGCTCCTGGGCTGGAATTTCGCTCTGCAACGCCATCAGCCAGTAGAGACACGACATCATTTGTTGGGATTTCACTGAGCCGACGCGATACAGCACTCAATGCAGCAGTAGGGCGTTCCACAGCGCGGTATTTTTCGACGGCAAACAGAAGCTCTTCTGTGCCAGCAGCAATGGGGTATGGTGATTTTTGCGTCCAATAGGCACGTTCAATCTCCTCGCCAAATGACGCTACGTACAGCCAAGTTTGCATCTGCTCCGGCAGAGACTCAAACATTCGCCCGATACGATCGGGACTTAGTACGCCATTCTGTAGAGCCGCGCGTGCGGCCTTTTCCCATCTCTGCCCATAGCGAGCTATTCCATCCGCCATCGCCGAACCCGCCGCTAGTTCCAGTTCTTGAACAGAGCTGCTGATAAGGCTGCTGAACAGTTCGAAGAGCTGGTCATAGGGCAGCTCAAGACCTCGGGCTGAATAGATAACCAGCCGTGGAACCTTCACGCACCCCATCAATTTCAGGAATCCCTGGACTCCCAGCGACTCGTGGATTTCCTTCAAAGCACTCAGGCGAGCGCAGTCAACAACCTTGATCGGATCAGCATCCTCGTCATCAACCCCTTCAACAGGTGGCATGAAATCATCGAAGAGCCAACTGTAGGTTTCCACCAGCGTTGTGGGCAAGTACTTGTCGATTAGGTGCGCCAGCCTTTCCACTCGCTCCTGCGGCATCGCCCAGTCGAAGCTAGAATATTTTTGGTGACGCTTAACCTCTCGATGCAAAGCCTTCCAGATTATCGTTCGGGCGTCCCCCTCCAAAGCGCTCAGCACCTCGTCGAGACGGTCGACAACCGCTTCAAACGGGTCATTTTGAAGGTTGGGCAACGCGTCAACTAGTGTGCTCCAACGCTCCGCACTCAGGCCGACTTCATCGATCGCCAGTGCCACGATTTTAGCTTCACTTTCCCAGACCAAACCGTAAGTCAGGGTTTCACCGTGATCCTGCTCGTACTCTCTAAACTTTGGTTTTTCCGTAGGTGAACTGTTGTCGCTAGATTGAGGCAGCAGCTTAGCGAGCAGTGGCCAAGCGATACTCGGAACAGCTTGCACAGTTGCCTGCAAGACAGCCAACCGGCGCTTTGTTTTGACCGCGGTCCCTGGTACCCACGAGAGGAAAATGGCTCGCAGGCTATTGATAGGCCGATTGTTCAGTTTGCCACCTGGGTCAATTGCAGCAAGCTTCGCAAGGCAGAGCACTGCTCGATCAAGCAACACGGAATCCCAAGCAAGCACCTCCAACGCCCACAGCAGACCGCAGTGATATGTGACAGGGGTGAGCATCCCAGGATGCTCGTCAAAAATGGGACGGATCGAAGGCGATGCGCCCTCAAGCTGACGCTCAAGGGCCTCTAGAAAAGAATTAGGAGATGCCTCCGCCAGCAACGCCAGATCTTGTCCCAAGCTTGCCATCAGCCTGTGATCGGACGATAAACCCGGGAGCGAACGAATTAGGTCATCTACGAAAGCTTGAGGGTGACCACCTGCAATGGTGAACCCTGCTGGCTCGTGCAGTACAGCCATGTGAAGCAGTGTGGTCATCAAACCGTTTCTAAGGTGGTCGCTGTGTGAGGTCTCGCGCTCACGCTTATCGTGGAGCACGAACGGCTCATCCGCACTAGGGGGGGTGTGCGACTGTGCTGCTTTGTCAAAGACGGTGGCCACAGCATCTTTGAACAGTTGAAGGTGCCTACGCCCAATTAGGGGGGCAAGATGCAGGAATGCATCAACTGACGCCTTGGTTGCCCACAGATTGCCTACGCACTCGATGGGCGAGTCCTGCATGACCAGGTACTTGCGCAGTTCGTCCTCCGCTTCGTCGTAGTCCTTCTGACTCAGAGAGCTGAAAACAGACTGATCAAGTTCGCTACCGGACACCCATGCGCCCGCGAGCATTACCGGTATTAGCGGTTTTGCATCTTCGAGCCACGTAGGCTTTTCAGCGGTGCCGCCAGGGCACTGCCTTGCCAGCACTGCCAGACTTCGCCCACATTTGCGTGCAGCCTCGTACCCCTCGTCGTCCGACATACCCATCTTGACGAAAGCTTTACCAAGTTCACGGCTAGTTGGTCGACGCAATTCAACGTGATCGTGCTTTTTTTCGTCTGCGCCGGCACTTATAACTGTGGGCCCATAAGACTTGAGCTGCCCCGCGCAGCTGCGAGCAGCGTTTCGAGGCAAATAGATGAGATTTGATGTGTTAATCAGAAATCTCGCAGCGTCCTCTGTCTCCACGATCACGGTACGTGCTTCGAGCGGTCTGCGTACCGCCTCGGGAGCCATGCGTATAGCGGCGACGGTGAAAGCTATAACCTCATCGGGGGTGTCAGCAGCAAATGCCAGGCGCCCGCCCTCTTGGGTAATTTTCTGCAGCAGCTCCTCGGCTTGAGTTTCGCGTCCGGCGAGCAAGACATCTTCCACGAGTGGAGGTGCGAAGCGACTTGAGAAGGACTGCCAAAACTCCTCCGTACTGAGAACACCATTCTGAGGTGCGATTCTGAGCTCGCAACTCGCCCACCGAGATGCCACGGCCGGGCATTTGGCAAGCCAATCCTCCAGCAAAGGGCCGTCAAGATAGACAACACTCTTCCAATCCTTGAGACCGTTTTTCTCAGCAAGCCAGTCCTCCACTTTCTCGGTCGGCGTATTCCAAGTCCTAGGCGTCACGATAACCAATGTGCACTTGGTCCTGGTTTTCTCATCGACCTCATCAGTGCGCTTCTTGTAATCCGATTCAGCCTTGGATTTTCCGGCGCCGTTGGTTCCAAACTCCCAAATAGACATCCCATCAGGCACAAAGGAGGAGATTGAGTCGACGTCAAGAAATCCGTCAAAACCACGAACTTGGCCCTTGTCACCCTGCAGGAACCTCAGCCTCCTGACTTTCGAAGCAGTACCCCAAATCAACTCGGCCACGAGGCCTGGCATTTTATCCTTAGCTTGGAGCGTATCGGCCCACTGCTCCAGTTCGAGCGCTTTGATCCACTTCAACGTCAATCTCCTTTGAATGTCCCAGCAATGCTCGCTGAGTAAAAACGCCTCCAGGTGGCAGAGAGCCACTCTACTCTACGTCGGAACGGAGTTGCCACCACCGAGGAGATTAGTAATGACAGGTGCGCGGACTGAAATGAGGTGCGTGTAGCAAGGATCTTAACGTCGCAAAAAGTGACCAATGAACACAAGACGCGTCACCTGTGTAGCTTGTTCTAGAGGTATGGATTGCCGGGCGGCTACGAACCATTTTTTTCACTCGAACAGCACTCAACTGGAAAACGACCAAGATGACTGACTTAGGTATGGCCTGCAGGAAGCAAACCTATACGCGCGGCGCATGGTAGTCCAACTGACTGGAAGTAATGGTCAGCTGGCCAGCAGTCAGCGACCGCTCATCATGGCGCTCGACCAGCCACGCATTTGGCTACGAGCGCAGAAAGATTTCACCGCGCGCCTGCAACATGCGATCAATGACGATCATTCCGGGCGTACCTGCCAATTTCAAATGGGGCGTTCCACCGAAAACCACCAAGTGCCATACTGGATCACTGTCAGTGATACCCGTTCGCAATCGCTCGTGTACTGAGTGCGAGTGGGGGCAAATGCATGGGCATAACCGGCAATTTTCGGCCTAAAACTATCGAAATAGAGCCTCATTCAGATGTTCTTTGGCGACCCTGAGAGTCTCTAGGCTTCGTCGGGCAGGCTGTTTATCTGATTGCCACACCCGGGGGTGTCTGAGGGCATGCTTTGGATGGTTTGAAAAGGATGCCCCCAGCCTAAGGCCAAGCATGCCATTGATGAGGACAGCTCCTACCGGACTCTCTGCGAGTCGATAGACCGGCCTGAGGCTTTCAGCGGAACGGTGCAGGATGGACAAAAGCGCCGGCATCGTGGCTACTCAAAGTGCCCGAGACGCCAAACCAGCTAACGCGGTGAAGGGCCTGATCGACCACACGATCAAGCGCTTGAAGAAGCACCAGAGAATGCCGAAGTCGATAGCTATGAGGTGCTCGCCAAGAGTGCTTGTAGTGATTTCAGAATCATCGTGGAGAAAGCGATCGAGTACATTCTGCTGGCAGATGTGGTGGGCCGCTTCCGCCGCGCGATTAATACCCAGGGCAAGCTAGATAAAGTTGCCAAGGTAACCGCTGATGACTGCTCATTTATTGATGATTTGATGACCCGCTACTCCGTGTTCGAGCATGCTCAATCAGGAGAGCTGCAGAGCAGCGCGCTTGAACTGGCGGTGTTTGAGGCTGACGTTACAGCGTTGCACAACTGGATAGCTGAGTTTTCGGCGCGTAAGTAAAACCGCTAATAGCTTGGCCAGAACCGGGCGTGCTACCTGATTCTGGTCAGGCTCTAGCATGACCGCATAACGCGGAATGCTAGTAAGATTAGACGGCAAAAATACCAAACACCATACCATTTCCTATCAAGCTACCGGCGATGATCGGAGTGCCCACCGCACACCTACCGCAATCAGAACAAAACCAAAGAAGAGCGCGCATTTGAAATTGACTGATCGCGCTCACTCTGGAGTTTTACTTAACTGCTTATATCCGTTGGTTGCTACCTCATCATCGAACAATACTGCTAATCGGTGAAATAGCGGCAGCTTTACCAACGCTTACTTAATTACTCTTCAATAGCACCAGGTAAAAACTCTTTAGATTGACCATTGGCCTCATCTTTCGCCCATTGTATCATTTTAGGCTTGCCACGCTCAAACCAGACGACCCCTTCAGAACGCCTCCAGGCAGCATCCTCGTTAGATCCCCCGGGCCACACACTCCTCTCTGCAACGAAGATCCAAACACACGTTAGACCATGCTGCTTAAGGAAATCTTCAAAAAGCTCCCTGTCGACAAATGCATAAGACCCATCATTGGCCGCATCACTACTAATGAATTGAACATTACCATCAGTAGTGCAGTAGCTACCCAATGTGCCGCGAGCAGGGTTCAATTTTAAATCTCGCGCAAGCCAAGGAGCTGGCAAAATTGTGTCAGTCCCGCTCGGCAAAGAGCGGTCCAGATGTGATTCCCATAAGTATCTCACACAAGGAGTCGCCACTCTTATTGATTTTCCGTTGCTGAAATTGAAGTCAGAGTACATCTCCTGAGGCCAAGTGGAACGCCATGGAGCTTCAAGAAGAAATCCTGCGTCCGTACGCTGAGTCGGAGACCAACTGTCAACATCAATACTTTTTTCGCCTTCAAGGTATTGAATAAATTTACGCCTATCCTTTTTATCTATTACAGCCGGCAGCAGGAATCGCCACTCTTCCTGCCTCAACCCATGCTGAGTTACTCGACCATCTTCGTACCTTATTCTGTTCGAAGCATGCTCATACAGCGTCAACCAATGTCGCCCACTGGCATCAATCCGAGAAATAAAACTGGGAAACTCAGTTGTAAAATCAGCAGAGAATGGCCACGCAGATAATTCATCCTCGCTTGTTGAGCCAACATCTATCGCACAGAGATCTACGCCATAGAATTTTGATGGAGTTTTCTGTTCATCCGTTGGAGGCATAAGTATTGTGGGATCAATATCTCTGTGAAAACCAACATCGAGCGGATTTTGATACACCCTCGCGTCTTCATTGAACGACTCAGCAAGCCAGTAGTTATCCGCCAGCCGACACAACAACTCATCAAGCGCCAGCCACTGATATTTTTTCCCAATCCTTTCAGTTAAAGCTCGCTGCCTCGTATCACGTCCATCGCTCCTAGATCTATCATCCGGAAACAGCTTGGACGTCCAACCAAATCTATAAGCTCTTTGGGCAACCCACCGCTGCGCGCTTTCTACATCTATTCTGGCCAGCTGCCGAGTACCCCTAGATTTAAGATCAAAATTGTGACTGTACTCAAGGGTGTACCTAGTTTTTTCATCATCGGACAAAAGCGCCATCAAATCTGCCTGGTAGGCCTCCATGGCTTTTATAGCTTCGTCGATGTTGGCTTTCTTCTTATTACCGGCCTTTAAAAGCTCAGTAAAAGGATTACTACCCCATTTTTGCTCCTGCATCTTCTCAAATATTTTTGCTCTCTTAGCGTACGGCGCTATGACCTCCGCTTTGAATGATTCCTCAATTTTTCTGGGTGACTTCGGTGCAGGAGAGGTCAGCACAGCGTCCAAAAAATCTCTGACCCGAGGCTTAACCTCGTAACTAGCAAAATCCCCCATCAAGCACGCGCATGAATAGTAGATTGTATCGTCCCCGGCTGCAGAGGCTACACGCTTCAGCTTTGCGTCCGAAACATTCAGTTTGGCAGGCGCCGATGAATATGGAGGTCGACAGGCATTCAAATCCACGCCCTCATCTAAACAATCCAGCGATACTGCCCTTTCCACTATCCCCAGTGCATAGTCGCGAACAAGCAGGGAAAGAGGGACGTCTTTCGTGTTGAACACGTAATTATAAGCAGTTCCGGCGTACGATTTGAGACGATGAATGGTTGGATCAATACAAGACGCCCCGTATCCCGCAGCATGCACGCGCTCCAGAATATACAAATCATCCACGCTGGAAAACGCCGCGCACAATCTGTCATAAAGCCTAACTTCAGCGACAAACAAAGAAGTCAAGGCTTTAGTGCAGTAATCGCGAACCTCTCGATTGGAGGCCGTTGTGAGCCAAGCTAGAGCTAGAGAGCACAAATACTGCACCTCTCCGTCTGTCTTGGGCGTCTGGTCTTGAATACTCCAGCTCCAAAGCCGCTCAACAGCACCTCCTTCGTCGAGATAAAGTTCATTTACCCTAACCGTCCAGAAGGCGTCTCGATCAGCAAGCTTCCTTTCAATTAAGTTGTCATGAAGAAACTCAGCGTTCCATGGATGCTTTTTACCCGCGCAAAGCTCAATCAAAATAAAGAAATATTGTTCATCCTCTAGTGCCAGCTCATTAAAAATCTCTAGAGTTCTCTCGGTAAACGCATCGGTATCTCTCCAGCGAATGCTTTCAGCAAACGCCTCGCGGAGCACACGATTAAACAACCACTTTTTCGAGTTGCCCGGCATCACATCAAAAAGTTCAACACCAAATTTTTTGGGAACTTGGATAGACAGAGCCTCAACTAAGCCACTCCACTCCCATCTAACTTTAGAGTCTTTTAGCACAAAACTCAAAATCCCCGCTTCGAGCTCAGCAGAGATATCAGTAGTGGCGTCAAGCAGAGACTCTGCAATTAAATGATCTTGCAGCCGTTGAAAGCTGAAACGGATGACATCATCAGCTAAAGCAAACGGATCATCTGACACTACCAACGGATTTGGATCAAGACGAACTAACCCATTGCGAAGCAGCACAGTCAACCAAGTCAAACCTACAGGGATAGGAAAACCTGCAAATGCAGCATTACTAATGGCTTCAGCACTTGCTTTCGATATGAAATCATTTCGACCAAAAGCCATGGCCTTCGCGATCCCCAACAATGATTTCAACATCGACGGGTATAATTCACTACTTCCGTCATAGCCCGCCCCCAGATTCACAGCGACGCTTTTTAAGTAAAAACTAAATATACTTTTTGCGCCGTGAAGCCCGACAGGAAACTGCTTCGCGCCTAACTGCACCAGTGCCATGCATGCACTGCGCAGAAACAATGGATTTACAAACTCAGATGCCAACCAAGGATTGTTCGGATGAGAAATCCCATAATTACTCAAGTACACCTTGGCCGCTCGTCTTTGTTCACTAGGACTTGCAAATCCGTAGACCTTGAATTTTTCTACGCTTTTTAATACTGCCTCACTCACAATGTAATTTGTATATTCCGCTCGACAACTAACCACAATTGCCAAATTAGGATATTTACGAACCCGCGAGAAGAACTCTGCCAGTTCGTTCTTCCATAGAGCTGCTCCAGCACCCTCATTGATTGCATCAACCAGTATCAGACCGCGACAGCTTCGCGCCTCTGCCTTAGCATTAAGAGCTTGCAGCAACGCCTCTGGAGAAATATCAGTGAGCTCCAGGCGGGATGTAATCTGCTGCCAAACATTGCCCAAACTCAGTTGCTGCCCAAGTACAAGAAGAACGGGCTGATCATTTCGCAGACATTTCTGCGCAGCATTTCCTAGAAGGTGAGACTTCCCAGTTCCAGCCCTTCCATCAATCAGCGCACAGCGATCACTCTCTGCCTGGAAGTATTTAGAATCCAACAAGCTAATTAGACCATCTATCGCGTCCACCACCCCGCTACATTTTTCTAGCGCGAATTGATACGTGGACTTATCTAGGCTTGAGTTGTCGTTCCCGGAGTGCTGCGAAATAAGCTTACGCTGAAATTCTCTGATCTTCTTAACCAGTTCGCGCGCCATCTCAATACTAGCTACAATTGGCCAGGGGTCGAAGTTTTCTAAACCAGCAAAACCTAGAACCCCCTGCAACTCACTAACAATGTGGCCAGCAGCAGCAACATCAGGCTGCAAATCCGCGATGGACCTTGAAGTTGACGAAGACAGCCGAGTAAAATTATCTTCAATCGTCAGAGCAAAATCTTGTATTTCGCTTTTTACAAGCTTGCTTCGACCAATAACTTCAAATAATCTTTCAATTTCCACCTCAACATGATCTTCAGGGTGATATCTTTCCTCCAGTGATGTCAGCGCTCGTTCGACATGGTCTTTGAACCAAGAATCAGAAAACTCAACGCCTCCGAACCAGTAACGACTCACCCCTTCACAATCTGGCGCCATCAATTTATCTGAGATTTCAGACGCCGGCCATGCGACAAAATCAATATCATTTAAACCCAACTCAGCCCGGCGAGCATTCCACTTAGCAACACGTGTTTGCCAGTGTTCCCACCCAGTAGTTCCCTTTCCCTTCACGCCTGCCTTGTCGGTTAAATCACATGCCAGGGCAACGACATACTTGATCAAGGTTGGATGAGTAGTGATTGCCTGCTCAACGGACTCATCGATCTGCCCCCAATCAATATTACCTGTGCGAGTAAAAAATTTAGCCTGATAGCCGATTTTCGAGCCGTTAGTAAGTAGCCAGTAGGCTTCTACACCTCCATCCCCACCTGCCCCCTCTACCCGTCTAAACTCCTTCGCCTCGGCCGGCCTGTCTCTTCTTGCCAGCTGACACATTAGCGACTCGAAAGACTGACGCTGACCTGTTTCCAAACCCCTGATTTTGGAAAAATCCATATCTGTATATTGCCTTCCATTCTTAACCGAGAACTGAATTTCGTAGCTGGTAGAAGTTTTTATTTATCATTAGGAAAAATGGCTCCCACAATACTAACATTCAGTCAATGTGACTGAAAAAACAAGACTGGCGATTCCATTTGGAATACAGATTTCTGCCATCCCAGTAATCAACTTTTCCTTGATCGTCGACAGTTCGCTTAGCTCGAAAGACGGTGGCGGCGTTCCTCGCTGCGAGGATCCGGTTGTCCAGGATAGGTACCTCATGCCCCTCGAGGCCATGTCCATCCTGACTGACGATCCGTCTTGGTAAGCGCATCAACAGAGCCGCATGCCTGGTTTCTTTGAGCACAAGCGCGAAGGAGTTGGTGATCGTGCGGTATCCGGTATCTGCATGAAGAACCAGGGCATGACTGCCACCTTCAATACAGCGCAATGCCGACAGCAGGTGCTGATCGGACACAAGCAACGACTTGTCACGAATAATCCCTTCTTGGGCTTGCCTACACCAATCAGCAATATCTGCTGAAGTCCTTAAATCCAGCTTTCCCTCGCACCGCCCGGCGAAAGCTTCAACTCCTGGGAGATACCGTGAAGTAGTCACAAAAATGCCGCGCTCCGCCTTCTCAAGAGACACTACACCGAACAGGGCCTGGACTGCCTCGAGACGTATTGGCCACTTGGGATCGTAACGCTTGGCTTGAACCAATGTGAGCGTGTCGCCTAGAGGGCCTCGTTGAAGGAGGCGAACGTCTACACCTCCATCACCGACCCCAGGCCCAACCTGCGATTCATATCCCAAGGTCTGGAAAACACGGGAGAGCAGGATTTCGAAATCTCGAGGGCTAAGGTTGTGGAGTCGTTCAGGACGAGCTTGGAAATACTGGTAAAGCTCGGCGTACACATCACCAACGTCTTCGACGATCAGGCTGCACACCCACTTCCAATGGAAATACTGATCGTAAGCGGCCTGCACTTCGTCCGTAGTTGCAAAGAAATAGTAGGAGCAACCGTCGTTGTTCTCGAACCAGAACCCATGCGACTCGCAGATATGATCAAGCTCAGCCCGCAAGGGAGGATCAAGATCTTCATCCAGCAAACGAGCTAAATCTCCACTGCTGTAGAGGATGAAGACCACTGCCTCCTCTCCTGGCTCACCCTGCACACGCTCTGCGTAGGACGTAAAGCCGCTGTCGTACCAGAGGTCATTTCTCTCCGCCCACAACTTGATATAGTTCTGAGCGTTGAGAATTCGTTGCTCGAGATCGCGATCGGAAAATGCAGACACCGGCATACCCTCGTTTACCTGGTCTAGAGATCGACATCGTCAAAGATGTTTCGGCCGCCCTCCTGTGCAGATGGCCGCATCAGATCGCTTCGGCCAACTGCTGGCTCTTCTCCCCGCTCCTGTGATACTTCACTCACCCAATCGTCGACTCGGCGCCTTTGGGTTTCGACCACATCCTCCACCCTGGGCCATTCTGGGAAAGCCGCACGTATTCCCTCTAGCTGATCAATAAAATCAGAAAGGTGGTAATCAGGATCATCCTCATAGCTATACGTTTCCTGCTGAGACTGGCGAATCCTGTCTAGGTCAGGCAAGACATGCTTCTGTACATCGCTGTAGAAGTCTTCCCGCTCCTGATCACCAAAGAATTCATGCATGTCCTCATCGTAGATGTACCCTAGGTCATCCTCATCGAACACAAAGCCGTGAATCTTGGTCGAGATAGCATCTCTGACTGACTCCGGTAAATGACCTTGCCGAAGCAAGCGCAGAGCCAGGTCAGACGACTTCGTGAATAGGTTTCTCGCGAAATCTCGAGCCAGGCTGGAGGTCAACTCTCCATCAGTTTTCGAGTACATGGCCAGGAATACGTGGTCAGTCCTGCGCAGCAGGAAAGAGTACAGTCTGCCCCGCCTCATGCGCTCCACGTCGGCCCCAAAAGTGACGTACTGATAGCATCGTTGTACGATCGCTGCAAACATGCTCGAGGGCAAAATCGTCGCATTCTGAATGCCCGTATCGCCGCACGTCACAAGTTCCATCAACTGCTCAAGAGGTGTGCCATCTACAAAAATCTGCAGATGATCAGGACTCTGGGCGAGTATTAACGCAAATGCATCTCCAATCGTTGGGTGCTTGTACCGCCAAAAGCGTCCTTCAGCAGTATCTGCCACTTGTACAAAGCTTCCCCGGAGACTCTCAAGCGCACGGATGCAACCGGCTTGGTTACCACCCAATCTTTCAATTGTCTTCACCTCATCCCCTGAGAGGTTTATCGGGCTTTCGATTGCTCCGTGCTTCATGTAAAGCAAAGCCAATGCGGCCTGGCTTTCGTCATCCATGCCCTGCATTGTCTCAACGAGCCATCGCTCCTGCTTGGCGACAAACTCATCGATACTTCTTTGGTCGATCTTGAGGGCCCTGGTGAATTCAATACTGCCCAAGCGCCGAGCTGTCTCGGGAGCGAACCGACTGTGAGCTGCCACCGCAGGAAGAAACTCCTTTAAAGCCGTCCGAACCCGCCGCGGTTGGTTGCCAAGCTTCACATGGTTGTAGAGGATTTCTGACTTTTCTCGTGGGGTCAGCTCTTTCACGTCGATGACCACCTGGCTTTCCTCGATCAAAGGAAATGCCGTTCTCTTGAGATCACGCCGTGCGCTGTTGTAGATGTAATCACGGCTAGTCAGGACTACCCGATGGCCCGCTCGGATCATCGTCGAGAGCGCAGGGAGTATCCGGTTCCATTCCATCACCAGGTCGGCTTCGTACTGCATCGCCCCAAAGGCGTCATCAACCCAGATGAACTGCGATGCTTCGTCCGTATTCCAGTGATCTCGAATTTGCTCGGGCTTTTCCAGCTTCAACACCCTACTTCCCCACTTATCCATCGCACACATGGCCATAAGTGAGGCAATCGTCGTCTTTCCTGCAGCGGGCTCTCCAACCAGGAGAACAAAACCATGCTGCTGAAGGGCCTGGAGTGCTTTGCGATAGGTGCCAGTCACAACAAGCTTTGAAAGCTCAGGAAGCTCCGTCAGCAGCGCCTTCGTCTGTTTGTACCGTCTTTCATCCAAGATCTGACTGAGGTCACCCAGACCATAGAGCCGAGGCACATTCATGCGCAGGTTACTGTTTAGCTGGATCTTCTCGCAGATCCATGTGGAGCCCAGCAGCAGAACGTGCTTGACCCCAGCATCTTCAAACGCCTGCTTGATCTTGAGATGGCTCTCCCCAGTCCAGTCGCCGTTCGTCATCAGAACATAGACATCACACTGTCCCTTGGCGACGAGTCTGCGCACTTTTTCACGCTCACCAGCTACATCTGACAGCGTGAGATTATGATCACGGCGCGATGTGAACTTGCACTGGAAGACGAACGCGCCTTCATACAACTCATTTGGCTGAGGAGACCACGTCCCCTTGAACCCACCGTCGCGACCTCCATCATTTCCCTCAAGGAACGTCTCGACCGTCTGACCCAATACCGTAGAGGCTACGGCCATGCATAACTGCTGAAAGCTATGCCAACCCAGGAGGTGAAGGTCGTATTTAGGGACGCTCATCTGACGTTCGATCCTTGCAGCCAAGTCCTGATGCCGGACAAAGTGCCATCATAGCGGAATTGTCGAAATGCCGTGCCTGGAGATAGCGGCAGCACTACTTTCTAATCTGGATCTCGGGACCTGATCCTTCGATGCAGACGTAGCTCATCCGTTTTCACTCCGGTGAGGAGTAGCAATCGAATGCCTACTGCCTAGTGACCTCATCGAGATAGCGATACGCCTTTTGCGAAAACGCGTCAGCCCTCAATCAGAGATCTATGTACTCAACCGATCTGCGCTTCTGAGCCGTCAGAATGATTCGGCTATTCGCCCAAACGACGTATAACTCCGAAACCTGCTGCTGCCCCTGCGCGTAGGCATAAAATCGTGTATTCAGGCGCCTAGGTCTCGTACGCCAGTGCGCAGCGCTTGCTCCCGACTCAATCTGACGGTAAGGCTCGGCGCGCTCAATGAGGCGTTTTCTGAAGTACTTCTCAACAGTGCTCTGATTGGAAAGGAGATGCATGCCACCAGGGTTCGGGAAAAGCACCGCTACCAGCTCATTTTCTTGAGCAATGCTGACGGCGACATCAAAAAACGCGTTGACGATGCTGTGTACCGTATGAGTAGCCAACATCTCATCCATCGGGTTGATCGCGCGAACGATCAGGCAACGCTTGGTTGGATGGAGCTCCGGGATTGATTCGAAATAGATCATGGCCATACCAGCAAGACGACGTTGCACAGGGTCGAACACCACCATATGCGCGTGCCGCTCCTCCTTCCACATGTCCGTGTCATCGCGCGTGCACAGGTTCGCGGCTTGCCTGGCGAAAAACGCTGCCGGATACTTTGACACGAACGCCTGCAATTCAGTGACTTCGTCGTTAGCAGGCATAGCGGTGAACTTGCCCTGCTCGCGCTTCAGCCAGCTTGCACATGTCGCGAGCACAATTGCTTGGGTGTGTCTAAGCGCGGCCTGCAATCTTCCACGGCCAGTTTGCGACCCGGCCAGATTAGCCTCACCCACCATTCGCTTGGCCAGGCTATCAGCCTGCTCATCGTTGAAGCTCATAACAAACGCCGGCATATGCGCCTCAAGAGCGTCCGGCAAGTTGCTGGTGAACAGCGTGTCGAGCTGCTCCAGCCCCTCGGCGATGTCGGCACTGAAATCCTCCAAGGCAGTTATCTGTCCGAGGTCGGTTTCGAGCCACGACCCGATCAATGAGTCCTCACGACTCGTCGCGAACAGTACACCTAGATGGGCCGCCACGGACTGAGGATCACGCGACTTGTCGTATAGCCGCTTGGAACGGATGGCCAGGCACACGTCGGTGAAGTCCTTCTTTGAACAGATCTTCGCGCTGATCGTCTTTGCCTGAATCAGCGCTTGCAGACTACTGCGCTCAAGGCGCTTTTCCATGCGACGAATCGAGCGCGCCCAGCGCATGGGGTAACCATCCCACAATTTCAATCCAGCCAGGTGCGATTCGAAACCCAGGACATTCTTCCACTGTGACCTGACGCTGTGGCTGTCAGCCTTGTAGATCATGGATATAGCCTCAGCCTCCTGAGCCTGCAGCTCAGCGCCTGATGGTCCGCGCCCCATTAGCAGGTTCTCTACCAACGGCACCAATGCGTCCATCTGTTCTTGTAGCTGCTCAGCTGACGACCACGCATGGCGAACCATGCTCGGCAGCAGGACGCCACCCGTTTGGTTCAGGATGGCTGGTAAACGAGGCAAAAGTTTTAGACACTCGGCCTGAGCAAGCACTTCCCTTCGTTCGTCGTAGCGCTTGCGTGCCGCGTCGTCCGGTTGCTTATGGCGATAACCGATGTCCGCTAACACCCGATCATCAATGGCCCTCATGACACAGCTCAGGTTCTCAGTGAAAGCAGCAAAGTGGTTACGACGGAAGGCATCGTCCAGCAGTACACGAGATGTTGAATTCAGGTCCCAGCAACAAAGCGTATGTACGCCACGTGCCTTGTAGTACCAGTCCATGATCGCTTTGAATGAGTTCAATCCCTTGTCCTCGACCAAGTACTGCAAAGTGCCTAGTCCAAACCGTACCACGCGCTCCGCTTGGCACAAATGACTGAACTCTGGCATGGGCACGGCGGTGAGCAGATAGTGATACGGTTGGGCGGTAAGAGTGCCAGCACAGCGCATGATCCAGTCAACCAACTCGCGCTCTTTACGCGGTTTACGCTGCCCTTTGATCTCAAGCCAAGTTTCAAGGCTCTGGACACCGATGCCGGTATACGCATGCTGAAAACCCAGAACTGCCTCAGGGTAGCCATACCCATGTCGCTCAAGCACTGCCAAGTATTCCAGCAATGCACCGGGGCGCGCCAGGTAAGTGCAACACTGCCCTATCTGCTCGAAGCTCAAGCAGTATGGAGCACCGGCCAACAGCGCGATCTCGGCAAGCGGTTCGCCCTCTCCCTCTCTTTTGTTGAGCTCCAATATGAGCGTCTGGCAATGCGCGAGGTCTTCGACGCTCGCGCCCAGAGCAATCAAGTGCTCGACCAACAATGAAGAAGGCTTGCAGTAGTGGGCCAGCATACGCTTGAAGTGTTGAATCTGATCAGCTGAACGGGCCTTAACCACATCCAATACAAAGGCCCAATTTGCGCTGGAAGCTCGCCAAAGCGACTCGCCAATGACCTCGTAGATCGCCTCTGCGCCTGCTGCGCCAGAAGCAACAATCAGTTGCAAGTTTACCTCCAGCCGATCCGGGTCTATAGCATCCAGGTCATGACGAAAGATACCCGCTACCTGCTTGCGCTTAACACCATTGGCCAGCAATAGATCAATGGCCTGTTTGAAGGTGCGAAGGGCTTCAGGGGTGATCTCGGGCGCGTGATAGCGCTCTTTCATTTGATAGTCTAGCCAGGCCAGCTCCGCTTCTGTCTGCACCACGTTGGTTAGCACCAGCAGATTGGCGAGTGAGCCCTTCAACCTGAAGCTGCCATAGCGAGCATAATGCTCGATCCTCGCAAAGCTCTCGACGCCAACCTTACGCACGGCCATGAACCAGCCAGCATCCAGTCTGTCGAGTTGTCTTGCGCGTTCATAGGAGAGCAGCGGTATGCCTTGTATGGCCTGATCAACGGCTGGGGTGTAGCGGTTCAAGCGACACGTCACGACTCGTTCGTAAAAGGTCTCGTAAAGAAAGGAACGTCCTTCGTAGGTGCGTGTTTTTGCTAACTGCCTACGCGTGTATTGCCATGTCAGCCAATGCGGGACGAAGAATATCCCCAATTTGCCATACCAGGGCCACGCCTCTGGTTTAACCAGTGACTGCGAAGCGGGTATGCCAAGCATTCGGCGGATATGAAGTGCCTGGTCAGAGTCTTCGGCAAGCAGATCGCTGACATTGTTCTGCACCCAACGCCGCGCAGCTCTTAAGGCAATCCGCTGAGTATATCTGGAGTGAACGTCGGCACTTTCATCGTAATCGGAAATGACCAGTCGTTTAACCGCATCTCGCCCTTGCTCTATGGCATGGGTACGAAATGCCCGATACCCGCTTTGATCACTCATTGTCATTCCTTTTACGTGGCGGTGAGATCGTGCAAACGAATGCGGTTGAATCAGTTTTGTAATCGATGGCGGGACAAGACTGACACAGACCCGATGCGCGGCTCAAACAGAGCCGGCCTTCATATTTTTGCGACCTAGTGGATTGCCAGCCGCCAGCTACTGGTGCCGGTGATACTGCAATCGGCGGCCGAGGTCCAACAAGCGTCAGGCGCTGATAGCCTACGCAGTTGACTGCAATCCCGACGTCGTGCCATTTGACAACTGCTGGGAACTAGCACGCGTCGCGCTGGGCGGCGAGTTCTTCGACCCGAACGAAGGCATGCTCACGCGTATCCTTAAAAGCACTGACGACCTAGAACTGTCGGTCACATACATGCAATTTCCCTGCACGGACTGGCATCAACTGACGAGAAGCACTGCATCCGTTGATACCAAAAGTCTTCGCCTGTCAAAGGCTCCGCTTCTTTGGCTGAGGTTAACGCGAGAGCCGGCCATTTCCTATTGGTCGTGGCGAACCTTCGCGCGCAGTGTGACGCTCCGCCCTTGCCTGCGGACGTAGCCAGTGACATGCCAGGCAACCATCGGTCTTAAAAGTTACGGCGCAGCACCCGGTACGTAACGACGCCAGTTCGCATCACATCCTTTCGCAATTTGCTCCCTAGAGCTGAATTGCTAGGGCTGGTAGTCAGCCTTGCGGCTGGAGGGTTCAAAAACACCTTTCATGGGTTGGAATGGGTCTTTCCTGGACATGCGAACAAAGGACCTGGTACCTACAACCAACGAATAGTTTTGTGCACAGGTACCGACAGACGTGTGTTTGCACATTAGCCTTGGCACATCTTCTACACCTCAGGTGAACCGAACGATGACAACCACCTCACAAGCTATTCAAGTCTGCGAAGCAGTTCTTCGAGCGGATTTGGAGTACAACCAGACTAACAAGATATGGCCAAGCGTGAATCGCGTGATTGAGCGTATGCTCAGTCGACGCAATGAGCTGTGCGACGCTTACGAAGAACTTCATGAGTCGCTCGCGCAACGCCCTCATGCCTTAAAGTCGTTCTTTGACATCCTCACCTCGACTCCGGTGGCATGGAGTCCGGAAAAGATCACCGAAGCGCGACAAGCGCGCAAAGAGCTCACGGGTATCAACGCACAGATCGCCGCCGCTGCAGAGGCACTTGCGCTACTGCTCACGCGTCGTGACGAAATCAAGGAAGGCTCAAGCTTTAGTTGCGACACCTTCTACCACCCACTTGATGTGCTGAACGCTGCTGCTGAACATGAGAACCATCACCTTTTCGAGTCCTACGTCAAAGATGGTTTGGAAATGTTGCAGTATCAGTACGACCTGAAATACTGGCCCTCGCTGAGCTCACTCGTTGAGGCTATTGGCGAAGATGCTGAAAATGCAGAAGTATATGCACAGGACCCTGCCACTGACTCGGCGACAGAGGGTCGCCGTCCTGGGCTCTCCGATTTCCTGAAGGCATTCTTCACTCGCTTGAAGGAAAACAGTGTAAGGGAAGCCGGCTTCATTCCGAATAACCTCAGCGTGTCTGATAACACTGTGGCTTCGTTGGTCAATTGTGTCCTTGATCTCAACGCAGACAAACTGATCGATGGAGATTTCATCAAGCGCTTCCGGCAGCGCGAGCGTGAACGCTAGAGCACCCTATATCACCTCGAAACACTTAATTCTGGAATTACCGTTAGCAGCTGAGGAGATTCGCTTCAGGTGAGTGCCCACCGAGATTTTTCTTAAGAGAGATTTGAAAGCGTCAATATTTTTCTGCGACAAACGCACGGAACCATCAGCGTTCAATTCACAGTCCGCACAGTCGTCTCTGAAAAATACCGCATAGCTGCCAGAACCGCGACACTGAAACCATTCATGGAGGAAGCATGCAGATCACATTGCAAAGTGAGGACGACCTGGAACAGGCGCTTCGCGAGATACATCGACGAGCTTGCACGTATGAGGGGCCGTTGATGCACCAGTTCATGGAGCTGGCCAAGCTCAGCGCGCCAGTCGAGCCTGATGAGCCCCTTGGAGAGGAATTCCAGGATAATAAGTTAAGCAATGCCAACGCGGAACCCGCGAGGCGCAGCGAGACCAAAGAGCGATTTGAAGAAGCCCTGTCGTTACTGATGGTGCTCGCTTTTCCGGTGAACAGCGGAACCGAGCAAGCAGTTCGCCGCGAACTCAACGAGGTGCTCGCACGCGATCAGCAGGTTGAGTCAATGCAAATGCGCGTCGGCAACCGAAAATCCAGCCTACGACGTAATCTTGGACGGCGCCCGACGAAGCAGCAAATTGCATTGCGGGGAGCGTTGCTCGAATTTCTCCCTCGAGAGACCAAGGAGGATTTATGAGTACGACTACATCCCACGCGACAGGCGTCAAGAAGAAAAAGAAGAACCAACCGGCACCACCGGAACTGGTCAAAGCGGTAGGCGCGCTCTTCGACATTGCCGCGAAAGCACCTCCCCCTCTTCAGCTGCAAGCGATGACCCGCGACAAGCTGTACGAAATGCTGGTTCTAGCTCGTTTACTGAGGGTATTTCGGCGTGCACACCCAAAAGGGTCAATCATTCATAGGCCACCATCCAAGGGAGGCAAGACGTCAGAGGTGGTCGTGGCGAGTAAACCAGCTCTGGCCGATCGCAAAAGGTTCTCGCATTTTGATCTGCTCGACGCCGCTGGACAGTTAGTAGGGGAAGCTTGGACCTCGGTCGAGTTTGAGTCGCTGAGTTGGGCACATAACGGCGGAGCTCCGGGCAAGGCCCCCCCGCCAAGCCCGACACGAGCTTGACGTTTGTGTACTTGAGCCTGGCGCGGGAGAGCGTCCGTCTCACTTGCAGGTCTTTGCGGGCATCAGTTGCAAAGACGTGCGCAGTTCCTCGAAGGAGAACGTACGTGAGGCATTGGGGCTGCGGCGCGAGACGGCGTTCCTGCAGACGCCTGTGCAAAGCCTCGCCCCTTGGTTGGTCACTGAGGTTCCCGCGGAACCGAGTGCACCGATCCTTCTCATCAGCTCCGACGTCGGGGTAAGGAAATACTCATCACCAGTTGACGCCCTGGGCGTCTATGTCCGATTCGTGCGTCGCCCTTGGGAAGCAGAGGTTTAAGTCTTTATTGATCAAGCAGCCAAGCCTGGAAATCTAAGCGGCATGCCATTACTTTTGTCGCCACCGACTTTTCGGTGGCGAGAAGCCACTCCGTTTCACCCCCCGTACCGGCATAGGTTGCTCTGGGTCAACATAAACCCTCAACAGCTGCATTGGGCTATTGCTCCTCAAGGAGAGGATTTTCAGTCTGCATCTGCTGGTCTTCTGGGACCTGATCCCGTTGAGCCACGCTTGCAAGGCAACAGTCGATAAATTCAAGCTCTTGGACAAGGTCGGCGGCACGCTTTTCGAGCGCGCTCAATCTCATCTGTTGCTCCTGCTGGACATGGTCCGGTGCGCGAGCAAGCGACGCCATTTTTCTCTTGCCCCACTCGATTTTTCCATTGATGTCCGCAAGGAATTTTTCCCCGGAATCTTTTTTCCTCGCGGTGAATAACTGACACTCTAGCAAGCGGATTGCATCATAAATCCTGACTACCTCCTTGCTGGTTTTGGAGTGCACGAAATTCAGACTACCTTCATCGAAAGCATGATGTTCCTGGTTCTGCCCACCCCAGTTCACGAGATCATTCTTGATAACGTCAAAATGAGTAAGATCGTAATCAATATAGGGTTCAACGAGTGAAAACGTCGATTCAAGACTGACTTGTAGATACATACTCTTTTTAAGCTGAGACTTATTGAAGTGAGCAGTGACACTTACACCCTTTTCTATGCAGTACTCCAGCACCATTGACTCAAACCAGATGCGACAATATATTAACGCCTGCCTGATATCGTAGACAGCTAATGCGCGGTATACCTTCTCTTGAAAGCCTCCCGCGTGATCAATAACCACGATGCCCTTATTCGTATAGCTCAGCACGTTGCTGGTGTGTTGATCGCATTGGGTATGACGCTCCGCAATGATGCAAAACCTTTCCCAGAAAAGTCGATCGTGGGTGGTAACCACCATTTGAATTTGGCGGAGATAGGGGTCAGAGAAAAACAGATCGATGATATTCGAGCGATGATCGCTATCGATGGCGTTGACCACGTCGTCGAAGACTATCAAGGGAAATTTATTCTTTTGAGCCATCGCGAGCAATAACGACAACCCGAGCGCTCTTAGATGCCCTTCGCTCAATATTGAGAACGCATCTAACGAGGATCCGTCTGCATTTGATATCTTAATCCTGTAGCTGTCAGCTACCTTGTCAAAGCTCAACGAATCGATTTGCTCATGCTCATCGTCGTGATTATTGATGGCTCGATAGTACTCTGCCGCTTTAGCTTCGATCCCGGAGATGCGGGATTTTTCCAATGTCAGTTTGTAAGTCAGAAAATCGCGATAAAGGTTGCCGTACTCAATCTCAAGATTTTTTAGTAGCAGGTTAAAGTGACTATTGTCAGTTGCATCATTCATCAGCTCAGCTTTTTGCGCTGAGAGATCAGCCATCTTATTGCTAACGATCTTAAACTCGCTCTCGGCGGTTCTCTTTTCATCGAATAGGCGCCTTAGCACCTCGCCAAGCTGACTCAGCTCCTTGGCCTGAAGTTCGAGTTCTGTTGCTTGAGCTTCAGACTGAGCCACTTCATTGCTCTTGCGTTGGCAGGCTTGGAGATACGCCTCAAGCTCGCTGGTGTGTTTACCTCGGAGTTCCAGAAATAAGCGGAGAACGATCGACGCTATCTCGGCACGATCCGTCGCTGCGTGAAAGTCCGAAAGTGCCACTTGAAGATCATCTGTAAGCAAAACGCATGGAACGCCAGCTTGCTCATTGGCTTTCACGATGGTCAACCCTGTAGCAACCCTAGACGCCAAGTACGCGATTCGTTCGTCATTCCGTCGTTTCGAATGCTTCAATTGCTCTAAAGCACTTAACGCCTGAAGCTCATGCCGCGCCCTCTCGAAAGGGTTCACAGAAACTCTATCCAATGGGGTCAAACAAGCCGGGCAAGTGTCGCCTGTTTCCGAATTTTCGATTGCCTCAAGGGCTTGGTAAATCGCCCGATAGTTTACATCCGAAGCTCGTCGAAGAAATTCTGCTTCGATTGTCGCCTTGTGTCTAAACAGCCGGTTAGCGATGGAACAGGCACGACTCACTTGCTTCAGGGAAATGACGCTCGGGCCTTGCGCTACTCGTAGGCGCTCGGCTTTACGAATCCTCAACTCGATTAATTTAGGTAGCCTCTGGTATCTGAGACGCACATCGTAATCTTGGTCAGCTCGCAGCCCCAAAAGCGCACAGACTTTTGAGATAGAGGCTCTCACTGCAGCGGCATGAATTCGTCGCGTCTTTCCAAGAGCAACCCGGTCGCGCTCTAAAGCTGCCAGGGAATCAGTCTGGTCAGGGCGCATGAAGGGCTTGAGGACGAAACTCTCAGGCCTGACAAATCGGGAAAGGACCTCCTGGAACTCTTCCAGCCCAAACAAGGTGGCCAAGACGTCTCCCTCGGCGCTTCCCGTGTCCTTCGAGCCCAGCAGCGAAAATTCTTGAAGACGGTTGCGGTCGATAAAGCAACTCGACCAACTGAGGCTCTGCGTCACCGGTGCCTTGTTTGTGTCGATCAGGCTTAGCTGAGGTCTGGTTGCTCCACGCGCAACATATTGTTTGACCTTGGTCTTGCGGCGTCCGGCCTCCTTGATATTCCCGGTGGTGCCGATTTCCAATGCTTCACACAGCGATGATTTGCCGCCACCATTAGGGGCGTAGAAGATGTTCTTGAGAGGGCTGAAGTGAAGGAGAGTGCCTTTATCATCGGAGCCGAACTCTCCGAACCCTCGAAAATTCTTTACTCGCAGATTAGCCAGCGGATTCAGACCTGACGGTGCCACCCAATCCAATTCCGGTCTGCTATCGAGAACTCTTTTGAAGCGTGCAGCAGCCCGTTGATAGTTACGGCCCAGCAGCTCATCAGCCGCCGTGGTGATGTGCGATTTGATGTGGTCGGAGTAGCGCCCTTTACTCTGATTAGCCTTAAACATACACCAGAGGAGCATGAGGTAAGCATCAGGCTTTCCTTCAAGGTTCTGCCTTGCGAAACTCAAAAGATACTGGCTCATTACACCTCCTTGTTGGTACGCACCAGCCTAGCCATGCTGAAATCAGAAAGCCATCACTGCTACTTCTTTTTACGCTTCAACTGAGTTTGATGTCAGGCCAATACTAAACGTGGGAATCTGCCAGCGCGATTCGCAGCTTGAGCAGAGGTGAACTTGACCTGTAGGAGGTCTACTAAGCCGTCTGCGCGCTCGACGACAACGTCATCCAGCCCCGTCGTCGCACTCAAATCTAACTAAGGGTGTTGCGAGCTGGCCCGGCAGATCAATCGCAAATGACCCGGAGGTCTTGCCGGCTCTGGCAGATGTAACCTGAGGCGGTGATCGCGTTGTTCTTGATGTCTTCAGACAGGTTAACCTAGACGAAATTTTTTGGCTGAAGAAACAGGCTATGGAAAAGGAAGTTCCTTTCATCCCGCGTACTCTGGTGCACCAAGATGGGCGACACGGCCCCCTTCGTGATAACGAGCTTGACCCGCATCAAGCCCCGATCGTGATACTGGGCGAGGCTGGAATGGGGAAAAGCCGCTTACTCGCACAACTGGCCGCACAAGCAGGTTGGCACATCGTGCGAGCCGACGAGATCGAGCTGGTTGGCGACGCTACCTCGACAGTCATGCTGATAGATGCGCTCGACGAGTCAACAGACGCTGCCACCGGAACTGCGCTGAAGGCGGTGTTGCTGGAACTGAAGAAACGCAACTACCCACCCTTCATTCTGTCCTGCCGTGCCTCGGACTGGTCGCGCGCGAAGCATGCACACTTGATCGAGGCCGCCTACCGCCAGAAACCCACCGAGCTGCACCTGCAACCACTCGATGACGAAGATATCCAGGCACAGTTGCATGCATACCTTCCCCCGGAGCGGGTCATCACTCTTCAGTCGCACCTCGAGCGCTTCGGCCTGACCCACTGGCTTGGCAACCCACACACACTGAAACTGATTGCCGAAAGCGCCATGCATGGCGAACTCCCCCGCAGCCGCTCCGAACTGTTCCGCAAGGCCGTGGAGCAACTGGTGAGCGAACATAATGACCTGAAGACAAACAACGCGTTCGCCATCAAGGAAGCGTTCGAGTTGGCCGGCGCAGTCTGTGCGGCACTTCTGCTAACGGGCCACACAGCTATTTCACGCCAAGCACAACCTGCCCGATCAACCGATGTCTCCATCATCGAACTGAGGCAACTGCCAAACGCCGATCGGGTCGAAGACTTGCTGGGTACCCGCCTGTTCAGGGCGCTAGATGCCAATCGCTTCGAATGCATCCACCGCAGCATTGCCGAATACCTGGCCGCTCACTGGCTCGCACACGAACCGTTGCCTCGCAGAACCCAGCGCCGGCTGCTTGCGATGTTCCATCAGCATGGCATCGTGCCCTCTGGCCTGCGCGGCATGCACGCATGGTTGTGCATGAGCCCGAATCTGGCCCAAAGAGTGATATGCATGGACCCAGCAGGCGTCATCGAGAACGCGGACCTGGCCGGGCTTGATCCAGCCTCAACCACCCTGTTACTAGAACGATTAGAAGAATGCTATTCGAGTAACCCAATGGCACTTTCCTGGTGGCGCACCGGCGCCGCCGTTGAACTGGCCAGCAAAGGCCTGGTGGGCGAGTTGGTAAACATCGGTACAGATCGAAGCAAGCCAGTGCATCTGCGCCTTCTTGTTCTCGAATCGCTGGACGCCTCGGCGAAGCTAGAGCCGTTCAAGAACCGGTTGTCGGCCGTCATACTCGACAGTACGGATGTGTATGGCGCTCGTCGAGCAGCACTACAAGCACTGCTTGCCCTCTTGTCAGGTGATGAGTCCCTTGAGTGCATTCGCGCCCTGCACGCAGATGCCGATCCGGACTCCGTCAGGCTAGCCTTCGACCTTGCTTGCCTGGTCGATTTCGACGGTGTCGAAAATGAACTCCTCGCCGCGCTGATCATTGGCTGCTCAGACCAGAACGACCGCTTCGGTGAGCTGTGGGACAAGTTCGCCCCGCTCAAGTCCGACTTCCCGGCGTCGCGACGCACGCCACTGTTGAATTGCCTGATCGACCAGGCTCCCGCAGGGCTGTCCTGTACCGAGTTCTATACCCGGCAGGTTGACGAGTTTCGCGAACTGCTTACTGCCCTGACCTTGGCGGCGATGACGGACAATACGCTCTCTCCGGCGCAAGCTTGGCGTGCGTTCAGCTTCTCCTGTTCAGTTCCGCTTTACCCAATGCTGGACCCCACCATCATTGAGCGTCTGGCCGCAGACCACGCCTTTCGCCACGCCGTTCAACAACATGTGATGTTCGACTGCACAGATGGTGAGAGCCTTGGCCAACGGCATGAGCGGCTGCAAGAGATCGGTCTTGATTGCTCGGAAAGCGACGCGATCGAGATGCTGGCGAGGCTGGACGCCGACGATCTAGAGGACGAGCGCTGGAAGGCTCTGGTAAGCCTCATACATCACGACAACGAGCACGGCGTGCAACTGCGCGCCGCCGCGCTGCGGTTTGCCGGCAGCCACCCGCAAAGGCTGGCCTCGGCAAGCAACATCGAACTGGACTCCCGTCGGCAAGCGCATTGGGAACGTCAACTGCGCGAAAACCAGACCCGTGTGGAACAGGACCGTCACGACGCCACTGCCCGGCTGAATGAGCACAAGGCAGCAATTGCCGCCATGAGCAAAGGCGATCACCGGTACCTGACGATACCGGCGCAAACCTACCTGCGCGGATCTCGCCATAGCCTTGATGCAGGGGCCGGAAATGGCGCTGTCGTGCAGTGGGCAGGTCACGAATTGGCAGCCGCAGTTTTCCAAGGTTTCGAAAACTACCTACGAAACATTCAAGCACGCCTATCGGCTGAAGCGATCAGCCAGTACTTCGCCCGATTCAGCCAGTACGAACGCAACGACCAAGACGTGGCGCTGGCAGAGCTTTCCGCAGAGATCATCCTGGCTGCGGCAATCGAGCACGTGCGCACCCGAAGCTCTTTGGCATGCTTAACGACCGAAGCGCTGTTCGCCATCTTTCTTTCGCTCAAACAGCTCCCCTTCAAGGCACCCGACACGCTGGAAACGCTGGTGTACAAGACGCTAGGCGAACGCAAACTTCTGATGGAGGCCATAAAGCTCTGGTTCGAACCCTGCCTGCTTATCGGCGAGTTCATCCCGCAGCTTTATCCAGATGACCCGGAGCTCTACAACCAAACCGAGAAAATCCTGACGAAACTGGCAAGCGACTGGCTGGAGTGCCGACCGGACCTGCCCGAGGCATCGCAGTACTGGTGCTTGCAGCATCTGGCCCACAATGAGCCAGACACAGTCCCCCGTGCTCTGCGGCATTGGGGCTCGGGAAATTCTCGCCCCATGCCGCTATTCATTGAAGCTGCGCAACTCATCGTGAACTTCGAGGAAAAGTCGGCGCTACTCGACTGCACACCGGTGAACCCTGAACTGCTGCTGGCACTTAGTAAGTTTCAGATGCTCACTCCAAGCGTGGACACCACCAGCTGGATCATCGAAAGATTCCGGGGCTGGTATCCCATGATCGGCTGGCTCAAGGGCAACCTGATCGATGAAGACTGGTCGAGACCGCAAAGTGAATACCTGCAACGCCTGATCTTCCAGCTAAGCGAGCAGCAAACCCACGAAGCACACTCGGCCATGGACCTCCTGTGCGAAGCCTCCCGTGACAGTTACACCGATTACCTGTGTGAACGCCGTACCCTGCAACGCCAGCAAGGCCAGGGATTGGCATACCAACCACCCACGTTGGAGACGTTGCTGGCAATCAAGCGTGACGGACCACCGCGCACCGGAGCCGATTTGCTGGCCTGCATCCTCGAACAGCTGGAAGATGTACAGCGCCGGATCAAGAATGACGAGCTCAACTCTTGGAAACTGTTTTACATGGACGACGGCAAGGCGCCACAACGAGAAGAATGTTGCCGAGATCGTTTGATCGGTATGTTTGAACATATAACGGCAGATATCCGATTCGATCCCGAAAGACACGTGGTCGGCCAACGACGCGTGGACATCATGTGCGAAACCATGGACATCACACTGCCCATCGAAATCAAACGTGCCTGGAACGGGCAACTCTGGGACGCGGCCGACCAGCAGCTCGATGCCGCGTATGTCAGCTTCCACCGTGGCTCGGGCCTAGGCATATACCTGGTGCTGTGGTTTGGCGAGCACTCCAAGAAACCGCGCCGCCCAGCAGATGGAAGCCCGTCCCCCAGCTCCCCGGAGCAGCTGAAGACGATGCTGGTCGAGCGTAGCAAGGCTGCCACGCAGGGACGCGTGGCGGTGGTGGTGCTGAATATGACACGTAGCCAGCCCGCGAAGTGACTCGCAACCGCCCGGACAGCTTTTCGTCGCTTGAGGCCGCGGCGGGAACGCTGGCCATCCTGCGCTCTCTGTAGAGCAAATCGTCGACCAAACCTTCCTACCGGACAATGCTCTCTCACGAACTGATGCAGGAGCTCGCCGATGCGCTGCCGCTGGAGATCTAGGAAGCGGCATTCACACCAACAGTCTCACCGACGGGAGAGCTCGAGCTGCTACAGGCCGATCGGCGGAGGCTTCGTACCCATCCATCGGTTGTTCAGCCTGGCTAGGCAAATTTCAGAGAAAGCGTGCTGGCGCGGTATGGCGGAGAGTGCTGCATCAGCGGGTGCAACTTCGCCGCGCTGGTCGAGACGGCGCACATCATTCCGTACAGGGAAGACCAGTCAGATGATGTGAGCAACGGATTACTGCTGCGGGTAGACCTACATCGGTTGGCCATTCAAGTGAGGCGCATACCGGGCTGCGGCCGCTCCGCTTCGCATGGTAAATACGCACTTTTAGTTAACGATACCAAAGCCGCTTGGTATCTCACCGAACTGACAGGCACGCTCAATCTGAATCTGAGCCATGATGATCTGGATCACTCACGTGCTCTTGTCATTTGCAATACCGTGACTTGATACCCCCGCCACACCCAAGCGCAATTGATCACGGGAGCAGGCCGCCACCTCCATCACCACCACAAAGGGTAGAAAAAACCGCATTCACTGAATAGAGTCTTGCATCCATATCAGATCAGAAGGTGTTAGAGCCGAATGAGCACTTCATCAGCAATACTGGACGAGCTTGTTGAGTCCTTGAAGACGCAAGCTTCATTGCTGATCGCTGCATCAGAAATGGAGGCCAAAGGGCCAAATGATCTTCGCGACGAATTTGCTCGTCGACAGCTGAGGCGCTCAGCGGAGCTCGTGAGCGGAGCAGCGGCATTAGGGGCAGTGGCAAATTCCGCCTCCTTGGGAGTCTTAAGCCGCAGCTTACTCGAGCAACTGATAATGGTTTTGTGGGGCATTCGATCTATTGACAATGCGAAGTCCCAAAGCGACGCGGGTACTGCTGAATTGGCGAAAGCACTAAAGATGAACTTAAAAGCAGGCACCGCCAAGGTCTTTGACCGGCGCACTGGCGAGGAAGTAACAGCCAGATATCTCGAGAGGGAGCAGGCAAAGGGGAGTCCGCGACGTAAGAGTGTTGAGGAGCAAGCCAAAGAGGCAGGCGTTTTGGACCTGTATACCGTTTTCTATAGATTTTTATCGCTTGAGACCCATGGCCACAACGAAAGCCCCAAAGAAAAATCAGAAATCGCAGCTCTGTGCGTCACCCACCTTCAAGGGATTGGTTGCATCAGTCGCGCCATCGGTCAGGCAGGTGTTTGGTGGCTGATGCATCGTCACTGGCCAGACAACGAGTCACTACGTGAAGTGTTGGGCCTAAATGCAAAGGCTTAGAAACAAAGCTCGACGACACACTGCCCTTTCTTGGACAAATACTCTCCATCCAATCCCAAAACGCAATAACACTGAAAGCCACCCCGCACCATCTTGGTATTCTGACAGGAATCGCCATTCGAGATCGCTCGCAAACCAGTGCGAGTGGGGGCAAAAATGGGGGCATAACTGATCTTTTTTGACCTAAAACTACCGTCCTAGAGCCTAGTCAAAATGTTGGCTGGGGATCCGGACAGCCTGTGAGAAGCCTTGCCGAATGCCTCTCAGAGACGTGTATCACTTGGCCTGGACGCCTTTAAACTTTCCGGTGCCGCTGTATAGAAGTTGGAGAAGACTGCCTGACGAGCCGTCAACTAGGTCCATCCCTGCCCTCCATCGCCAAACTTCCTGCGGGGGGCATTGGCACACAGAAATCTTGCGTCCATCTCCTCCGAAAGAGGTGAGGACTCCACCGAGAGCCAGTCGTTTTGTAGGGGTAAAAACGATCAAAATCGGCATAGGAGACGGCCTTCATAGGCCGTTCCCCTGCCACACCACCCGGCATGCGGGTCCGCACCGGGCGGTTCGAGAGATTGAGGTTATGAGAGTCGCACCAGACTCAACCTGTCGAACCACGCCACATCCAGCACTCGATTGAGCTCAAAGCGGCTGTTACGCCACCAGCTATACGAGTTGGCCGCCACTTTCCGTGCGGTTTGGGCACTGGCCCCCAGACCCCGCAGCTCGCGGTAGATCGTCGGACCACGTCTCCATTGTTTAAGCTGGATCGCTCGCAATCGGTGTCGCATCCACTCATCCAGCCCTCGCCAGATTTTCGGCGCTTGTGACAACCCAAAGTAAGTTTTCCAGCCCAGAAGATAGGGGCGTAGGTTCTCGACAACTTGTCGCAGACTGCGGCCACCTGAGCGACGGGTGAGTTCGCGTAGTGGCTGCAATACCTGCAGCAACGCTTGCTGGATCAAGCGGTCGGTGACCGCTGGAATACCCAACTCGCGTTCGCCGCCGTCAGGCTTGGGGATGACCACGCGGCGTACCGGATTGGGCCGGTAGACACCTGAGAGAAGCTGTTCACGAATCGCGGCCCGGCTAACGCCGTCGCCCTTTCAGGCGCGAGGCGAGATCTCCCCAGGTAAGAGCGCAATCCTTCCCCGCACAACCGCCGGATTTACGTTGCCGCCCCTTTGACCACAAGAACTTCGCGGTTTGCTGCCCGCTCGCCCTGATCGGCATCGCCTTGCATCCGGTTCTTGTCCATCGGCTCGCGGCTTTGCTCCACGCTTCCTCCCCACACTCGGTCGCCCTCATGCAGTTGCGCTTCACTTCGTTCGCTGTGGTCAGCTTACGGCGGGACTTTCACCCACAAGATTGCGCCCATGCTGGGCGCACAACAAAAAGGGGTCGCGAGATAAAGTCTCGCAACCCCTTGAATTATATGGTCGGGACGGAATGATTCGAACACTCGACCCCCAGCACCCCATTTAAGAAGGTAGAGAAATATTTAAATTTTTCTGCTGGCTGTGGTTGGCTTGTAAATAAAAAACCCGACACGAAGGCCGGGTTACCCACCCTCTCCGAGACGCAGCCCCCAAATGAGAGGGATGGAGAGCTGAAAAGAGAGTGTGGGGGGCGAGATATTGCTAAATGGTGCTCTTCTGCGCAATAAAAAATCCGACTCAAGTGCGGTATATCGTGATCATTAGCCCGTAGAAATCAGATGCTGACCGTCATTTTTCGAGTTTTTCCCGATGCCTCAGGTGGCATGTGAAGCCCAGCACTCCAGTGGCAACTCGAAGAACAACAAACGCCTCAACTGTAACGGTAACATCCTTTGCCACCGCTCGAAGTTAACACCTTAGCTTGAGCCCAGGGCTCTGCACACGAACCGCGTGGTCACGTCGAAATTATCCGGAGTGAGGACATCAATTGTCGAACGACCTTTTAATCGCCACCCCCAACGAAGCATTACCGGTACGCTTACTTCATTGCGCCACGTTTTACTTTTAACCGAGTGACATTCTCGCCGGCCTGATTCGCAAACTCGTGAGGGGTGACATGCTCCTGAAGATTGGCCTCAAGGTACCGACTCCACCAGTTCATGATCAGCCTGCGCTCTTCAATGAACTCTGCCTTGTGAATGTAGGCGGCACGAACGCTGTTCCGCTCTCGATGGCTCATCTGTCTTTCAATAGCCGTCTCTGACCACAGCCCTGACTCAACCAGTGCGCTGCAGGCCATTGAGCGGAAGCCGTGACCACAAATCTCTGTCTTCGTGTCGTACCCCATCGTGCGCAACGCTTTGTTCACGGTGTTTTCGGACATCGGCTTCCAGGCCCTAGCATCACCGGCAAATACCAGGTCGAATGTGCCAGTGAGGGTGTGGATCTGTTCAAGCACGGCCACAACTTGCGGCGATAAAGGCACAAGATGGACATCACCCGCCATTTTCGTCCCCCGCGTTGAATGGCGTACGTCCTCCAGCTCCGGCCGAGTATCCGGGATCTCCCATACGCCACGCTTGAGGTCGAACTCGCACCAGCGAGCGAAACGTAATTCACTCGAGCGAACAAACACGTGCAGCGACAGCCTGAGCGTTAGCCGGGTCAGCTCTCGGCCTTTGTAGGCATTGATTCGTGCCAGCAATTCAGGCAGGCGTGATAGGGGCAATGCAGGCCGATGGGTGACTCGCGGCGCTTTGATCAAGCCCTGAAGATCGTACGCAGGGTTTATCGGAATAAGACGAAGGCGTTTTGCCTCACGCATAATACTTTGCAGGTATCTTTGTACCCTTAAGGCGACGTCAATCGTTCCTCGTTTTCTGATCGCCTCCAAAGGTTGCATCAGATCATAAGTATCGAGATTAGCAATCGCGCGGGCACCGATAAACGGGAAAACATAGTTATTCAGACGGTTCAACACATTCTTGGAATGGTCCGGTGTCCATCTGGCCGACATGTTCTTGTGCCAGTCCAACGCAACGCTTTCAAAGGTACGCCCGTTGACAGCATCTTCCGTTTTGGCTTTACGCTTGTTCTCAACGGGATCAATGCCGTCTGCGAGCATCCGCTTCGCATCTAAACGCTTCTGGCGCGCATCGGCAAGGCCAATCACAGGATAGCTGCCGAGGGAGGTCAACCCCTCCCGGCCGTCAGGCTTTACGTACCTGAGACGCCAGCCTTTACGGCCATTGGGTTGGATTAGGAGATAGAGACCGTCGCCGTCGAAAAGCTTGTAGGGACGGTCTGTTGGCTTGGCTAAACGGCAAGCAGCGTCGGTAAGCGGAGCAGTTGTGCGCGACATAAGGGTACTATCCTTAATCGAACCAAAGACTACCCCTAACTTTACCCTCTAAATGACCGGATTCCAGAAGATTGGACAAGAATCCGACGGAATGCTAAAACGAAAAAACCCGCCAGAAGGCAGGTTTTTCAAGGCCTCCAAAGAACTCAAAAGCGCTCTGTGGAATGCAAGATGGTGCCCGAAGCCGGAATCGAACCGGCACGCCCTTACGAGCGGGGGATTTTAAGTCCCATGCGTCTACCAGTTTCGCCATTCGGGCGGTAGCGCGGTGAAGCGTCCAGGTTCTGTCAAATAACGATCTGGCAGTTCTGACGCTTGTGCAGCAGAGGTGGAAATATATACATCCCGCCCCGGTGAAGCAAGTTCGCAAATACCCTTTTCAAGACTAAATCTTGCAGGCTACTGCAAATAAAAAAGCTCCGTAAATCATAGATCTACGGAGCTCGTTTATTAGTGGAGGCCGAGGTCGGAATCGAACCGGCGTAGGCGGATTTGCAATCCGCTGCATAACCATTTTGCTACTCGGCCTCAAAACATTTGGTGTCTAGTAGCGCGACATCAAATGCGTACAAACTTGGAGCGGGAAACGAGACTCGAACTCGCGACCCCGACCTTGGCAAGGTCGTGCTCTACCAACTGAGCTATTCCCGCGTCTTGGTGTGGCGCATTCTATAGAATCCAGAAGCCCCGTCAACCCTTTGATTCAAAAAAGTTTTATTTCTTTTCAACGTCGGTCTTCAGATGTGGCCAGGCAGCCCGCAGGTACTGGACCATCGACCACAAAGTCAGGCCAGCCGACACCATCAGCAAGGTGTAGCCCAGCAAGACCCAGAAACTGAATTCCTTGGGATTGGCCAGCAGGATCACCAGCGCCAGCATTTGCGCGGCGGTTTTCCATTTGCCCAGGTTCGATACGGCGACGTGGGCACGAGCACCCAGTTCGGCCATCCATTCGCGCAGCGCCGAGACGACAATCTCGCGACCGATGATCACGGCAGCAGGCAGCGTGAGCCACAGGTTTCCGTGTTCCTGCACCAACAGTACCAGTGCAACCGCAACCATCAGCTTGTCGGCAACCGGATCGAGGAAAGCCCCGAACGGTGTGCTTTGTTCCAGACGGCGGGCCAGGTACCCGTCCAGCCAGTCGGTGGCGGCAGCGAATGCGAAGACCGAGGCGGAGGCCAGGTAGCTCCATTGGTAAGGCAGGTAGAACAGTAAAATGAAGATCGGTATGAGTAGAACGCGTAGAACGGTAATCAGATTAGGGATATTCATCGGCACAACTGGCTACGAGGTGAGGGGGCATTCTACTCGCTGTGCAGATTTGCATAAATCAACTCTGCGAGCTTTTTACTGATCCCGGGGGCTTTGGCAATTTCTTCGATGCTTGCACGAGACAGCTCCTGCAATCCACCAAAATGTTTCAACAAATCCCGCCGACGTGTGGGTCCGACGCCGGCGACGCCCTCCAGTGTAGACGTCCGACGGGTTTTTCCACGCCGGGCGCGGTGCCCGGTGATGGCAAACCGGTGGGCTTCGTCGCGAATCTGCTGGATCAGGTGCAACGCGGGAGAATCGCCGCGCAACGTGAACTCATGTGCAGCGTCGTTCAGGTACAGGGTTTCGAAACCGGCCTTTCGCGTCGCGCCTTTTGCCACGCCCAGCAGAATCAGGTCGGGTACGGCCAATTCATCGAGTACGTCGCGGGCCATGGACAACTGGCCTTTACCGCCATCCACCAACAGGATATCCGGCAGTTTGCCCTCCCCGTCCTTCAGCTTGCTGAAGCGTCGGGTCAACGCCTGATGCATCGCCGCGTAGTCATCGCCGGCCGTAACGCCCTCGATGTTATACCGGCGGTAATCGGATTTGATCGGGCCTTCGGGGCCGAAGACCACGCAGGACGCCACCGTCGCCTCGCCACTGGAATGACTGATGTCGTAGCACTCAAGTCGTTGAGGAGGCTCATCCAGCTTCAGCACCTCGGCCAGCGCATCGAAGCGTGCCGTAATGTGCTGACGATTCGCCAGGCGCGCACTCAGTGCTTGCTCGGCATTGGTCACCGCCAATTGCTGCCAGCGCGCCCGCGTACCACGCACACGATGGCTGATGGTCAGTTCACGACCGCGCAACTCGTCGATGGCGGCGATCAGTGTTGGAAAGTCGTCGTGGACCACATTGACGATCAGTTCACTTGGCAAGTCGCGCTCAGGACTGCTGATAAAATACTGGCCGAGAAATGCGGCCATGACTTCGCTAACGTCTTCTTCAATACCAACCTGAGGGAAGAAGTTCTTGCTTCCCAGTACCCGCCCGCCCCGCACGCTGATCAAGTGAACACAGGCACCGCCCGGGTTGACGAAGGCGGCAATCACATCGACGTCCCCGGTCCCGCCTTCCATGCTCTGCTGATCCTGAACCCGGCGCAGTAACGCAATCTGGTCCCGCAACTCGGCTGCTCGTTCGAACTCGAGATTGATCGCCGCCTCTTCCATCCCGGCGGACAACTCGTCTGTCAGAGCATTGCTGCGCCCTTCAAGAAACATCACCGAGTGGCGCACATCTTCCGCATACACCTGGGGCTCCACCAGCCCGACGCAGGGCGCCTTGCAGCGCTTGATCTGGTATTGCAGGCAAGGACGGGTGCGATTCTTGTAAAAACTGTCTTCGCATTGCCGAACGAAAAACGTCTTTTGCAGCAGGCTCAGGCTTTCGCGAATCGCGCCAGCGCTCGGGTAAGGACCGAAATATTTACCCTTGGCCTTTTTCGCGCCGCGATGAATGCTCAGTCGCGGAAACTCTCCGTCGGAGAGAAAGACGTAGGGGTAGGATTTATCGTCGCGCAGCAGGATGTTGTAGGGCGGACGCCATTCCTTGATCAGCGTCTGCTCAAGCAGCAAGGCTTCGGTTTCGTTGGCCGTGATCGTCGTTTCGATCTGGGCGATACGCGCTACCAGTGCGGCGGTCTTGGGGGCGAGCCCGGTCTTGCGAAAGTAACTCGACAGGCGATTCCTGAGGTTTTTCGCCTTGCCGACGTAGAGCAAACGCGCTTCGCTGTCGAACATGCGGTACACGCCGGGGCGCCCGCTAACGGTGGACAGAAAGGCGCTCGGATCAAAGGTGTCGGTCATTTTCAGAGGCTGGCGTCGACCATACCGTGACGAACCGCCAACAGCGTCAATTCGACATCACTGCTGATCGAAAGCTTTTCGAAGATGCGGTAACGGTAGGTGTTCACGGTTTTCGGGGACAGGCACAACTTATCGGAAATGATCTGTACTTTCTGGCAGCCGACGATCATCAGCGCGATCTGGATTTCCCGCTCCGACAAGGCATCGAAAGGCGAATCGTTGGTGGGCTGGAAGGACTTGATCGCCAGCTGCTGGGCAATTTGCGGGCTGATGTAGCGTTGTCCGGCGAATACCAGGCGGATGGCCTGGACCATTTCCGGCAAACCCGCCCCTTTGGTCAGGTACCCTGCCGCCCCAGCCTGCAACAGCCGCGTAGGAAACGGGTCCTCTTCACACACGGTCACCGCGACGACTTTGATATCCGGATGACTGCGCAATAATTTGCGAGTGGCTTCAAGACCGCCGATACCCGGCATCTTGACGTCCATCAGCACCACATCGGGTTTCAGCTCACGCGCCTTGAGCAGGGATTCCTCTCCCGACTCGGCCTGGCCGACTACTTGCAGGCCATCGATGTCAGCCAGCATTCGTGTAATGCCTGTACGAACGAGATCATGGTCATCGACTACTAGCACCCTAATCAAGCAGACACCTCGCAATATGGTCTTATTGGATTGCCAGACACCTTAGCAAAAAGCATCTGGCAGACCTAGCGGAAAGCATCAGATTAAAAGTTTCAATTCATCTTGAAAGGCTTGTTGCAAACGTGTTGCAGCAATCCCGACCGGAGAAATCCAGCTGCATCCTCAAGAAACATTCGTCCTTGCCCACCACCCTTAATCCCTTGCGCCCGTACAACGCTTGCGCCGGGTTGTTTTCGAAAACCGTCAGGCGCAACGCCGGACGCCGCTCCTTGCACGCCAGAGCCAGCACCTGATCGATCGCCCAGGTTCCAGTGCCCTGCCCACGAAACGCTTCGACAATATGCAATTCGCGGATGTACAAGGCTCTGGCATCACGGCTCAGACTGACATAACCCAGGACATTTTCGCCGCATACGATCAACCGGTTGTCGCGCCCTGCCCAGGCCACATCAAACGCCTCGTCCTGCCACAGCAGATCATGCTGAATGTAGTAGCGCAGCATGCCACTACAGGTCAGTTCGCGGGCGAACTTCAGGGCATCAGGCGATGCCGGACGCCATTGACGCTCCATCATTCCAGCTCCACTGCAAGGGACAGTACCGTCATGAAGCGTCCTTGTGACGATGTGTTTTTTGTTGAGGCGCAGAGTGTGTCACAACCTTCGGGGCACTCAAGCGATAGAAAGCGGGGTCGTTGGCCGATAGCATTTTCTGATTGAATCTGCGTACCGGCCTCTAGTAAGCTCGACCCATCCATCGGAGACAGACCATGTTCAACACCCTCTTACAGCCTCGTACCGCCAGCGCCCTGCGCTCGGTTGCGGCTGCCCGGGTGAACGACGGTTGCGCTCCGGTCAGCTTTTATTTTGGGTATTGGTTTAGCCACTGGCGCGCCTGATACCCACACGGCGCCCACTTTAAACGGGTCGCCACCAGAGAATTCTCAACCCCCGGTCGGCCTCCCGACCGGGGGTTTTGTTTTTTCAGTCCCAGCACATTTAGCGACACACCAGACATTTAGAGGATTCAGCACATGAACTACGCCACTGATTACCGTTACGACAGTTTTACCGCCTGGCGATTTACCACCCTCCGCTCGGGACAGCCTGCCGCCTCCGATCGGTCACCCACAGGTGGCAAGCACACACACGCAGCCAATCTGGCCAATTGTCGAACACCCCAGTAGGGCCGAGCGCGCGGGCACGAACCCGCCACCAGCCCAGGAAGCCTTGAATATGAATTCGTCCGTCTCCGCACTGCCGCTGTCCACCATGAGCCCTGCCAATGAAGCGCTGACCCTGCGCCTGCCCAGCTCATTGCAACTCAAACAGCAATTACCCCTCAGCAATGCCCTGTCCCGGCAAGTCACCGCCCACCGCCAGGCGGTTCGCGCGATCCTCAACCGTGAAGACTCCCGCTTGCTGGTCATCGTCGGCCCATGCTCGATACACGATCCCAAGTCAGCCCTCGAATACGCTGGTAACCTTGCCCGCCTCGCCGCCGAAGTCAGCGACGAAATGCTGCTGGTGATGCGCGCCTACGTCGAAAAACCCCGTACCACGGTTGGCTGGAAAGGCCTGGCCTACGACCCACACCTGGATGGCAGCGATGACATGGCCGCTGGCCTGACGCTATCCCGCGAGCTGATGTGCGAAATGCTCCGCCTGGGCCTGCCCGTTGCCACTGAACTGCTGCAACCGATGGCGGCCGGCTACTTCGACGATCTGTTGAGCTGGGTGGCGATTGGCGCCCGGACCACGGAGTCGCAGATCCATCGGGAAATGGCCAGCGGCCTGGGGATGCCGGTCGGTTTCAAGAACGGAACTGACGGCGGTGTCGGTGTCGCCAGCGACGCCATGCGTTCCGCCGCCCATCCCCATCGCCATTTCGGTGTCGATAGCCAGGGACATCCGGCGATCATTCAAACCCCGGGCAATGCGGACACTCACCTGGTATTGCGCGGCGGCCATCGCGGGCCGAACTACGACAGCGCCAGCGTTGTCCAGGTAAACAGCGACCTGACCAGGCTCAAAATTCCGGCTCGAATCATGGTCGATTGCAGTCACGCCAATAGCGGCAAAGACCCGTTGCGCCAGCCAGCCGTGTTCAAGGATGTACTTGAACAGCGTCTGCAAGGTGACCGTTCGCTGATCGGCATGATGATCGAGAGCCATTTGTTCGAGGGCTGCCAGCCGTTGAGTTCGTCATTGCAATACGGTGTGTCAGTGACTGATGGCTGCCTCGGTTGGACCGGGACAGAACGACTGTTGCTTGATGCGGCAGATCGGCTGCGGGCATCAAACAACGCCCGATAATTGGCATCATCCTTTCGCCCTCCGGCCTTCATGCGAAGACTGGAGGGCAAATGGCAATCAATGCCCCATCAGGGACTGCACCTGAACCAGTGTCACTCCGGATTGCTGGCGGGTGCCGTCAAGGCGCTCGACTGAATAGGAAACACGGATCGCGGAATCTCGATGCTCCCTCCAGAACCGGTAGGGAACGATGAACACCAACGGCTCGCCCGCAGTGTCTCTGGTTACTTCGCGCTCGTTACAGTGATTGAATTTCTCCCCGTCGCATCTCAGGTAAATCAGTTCACCTTTATCAGCCCTGGCGTTTTCGATGACGACAGTCACGCCATCCTGTGCATCATGCAGATCCACCCAACCTTCGTCGGCCTCCAGCACAATGGGCCCTGGCAGTGGTCGCCGTTCCAGGATGTCAACCATCAGTGCCGTCACTTCAGAGTAACGAGGCCCCTGACCTGCTTGCTTGACGCAATAATCGATGGAAACGGAGGAGCCCAGATTCGACGCAATGCACTCCGGGCTGACCCAAAACGACAGCTCCTCCCCCACAGCAAAGGACTCGACCTTGAGTGCATCACTGAAACTTCCTTCGACCGAAACGCCAGCCCAGGCCAGCAATACCCAGTCGCCCGCCGCCATGCGTGCATAGGGTTTGATCGTAACGATCGCCCCTTCTTTCACCCGATCCGGATCAAGCGTTCTACCCACCGCGTCGTTCACTGTCGCAGGCAACAGGTCGGATTGCACATCACCCACACTCAGTTGCAAACGGTGGGAGTGCAAGGGCTCGGCAAAACGGGTGCTCGTGAGTGAGTAACTGATTTCGAGTGAACCACCGTCAAGCGTCGCAATATGTGCGCTAACCACGGCAAAGATCATGTCCTCGCCGACCCGGTCCTCAGTGACAAAGCGCGCGACCTGATGATTGCAGGCGACGCCATCAGCATCCAGACCCGCCCAACTCAATAGCAATTTGTCGCCGCAAGTCATGCCCGGATAAGGCTGGACCCTGATGACGGCTTTTCTGTCAGAGGGGTTCAGAACGCCGTTTTCCGCCTGTTCAAGAATTGGAGGTGGTAATGGTTGCTGCGCGAGATTCAAGGCATCGGGTTCATAAACAGTCATTCATTCGCTCCAGTCCTTGGAATAAACACCGAACAGGTGGCCGGCTTTGGATGACGACTATTTAACCTCACGGCAAACAGCCGCGATGTCGGCCTCTCACCCCGGCTCACTCGGAAAATCGATACATACGAAGTAGGTCTTTGATCAGCAGCAACCTGATTGCCGTGAAAAGTCATCAATTTATTCCGACTAAGGCCTCAGCCGCTCTTGAGCATTCGCACTTGTTCTATTCCGCTTTCCGCAAGTTTCGGCGGACTTTTCATACATCGCGCCAACCACGAGTGTTTTAGAGTGAAACGCCATGCAGTCCCAACGAACTTCTGTGCAAAGGTATGAACATGCAAAGGAATGCAAGCACTTGTTATCCAATACTGCTGGCCCACGGCCTTTTCGGCTTCGAAAGAATCGGCAAATTCGAACTCTTTCACGACATCAGGCAGGCGCTGAGGAACGCCGGAGCAAGGGTGTTCGTCCCCTACTTGTCGGCCACCCATGACAACGAGGTACGCGGTGACCAATTGCTCACGCAGATCGAGCGGGTACTTGAAGGAACCGGTGCACGCAAAGTCAACCTCATAGGTCATGGCCAGGGCGCACTGACCGCACGTTATGCCGCAGCGATTGCGCCACACAGCGTGGCGTCGGTGACCTCCGTCAGCGGGCCGAATCATGGCTCGGAACTGGCCGATTTCCTGCGCAAGGCATTGACACCAGGCAGTCTGCCGGAACAGGTGGCCGAGACGGTGGTGACCCTGTTCGCCGACTTCCTGGCAGCATTAAGCGATAATCAGTACCAACCGAAAAACGCCATTGCGGCCCTCAATGCGCTGACCACCGAAGGCGTAGGCGCATTCAACGACAAATACCCGCAAGGGCTGCCCACCATCTGGGGTGGCAAGGGGCGCGAACGGGTCAACGGTGTGCGTTACTACTCGTGGAGCGGCGTGCTGCAGTCGAATGTACTCGAAGCAGGGCTCAATGCGTTCGATCCGCTCAACGCGTTCTGCCGGGCCCTTTCCGGTTATTTCGTCACGGAAAGCGAGCAGAACGACGGGTTGGTCGGTCGCTTCAGTTCCCATCTGGGTACGGTTATCCGCTCCGACTATGCGCTGGATCATCTGGACACCATTGGTCAACCGACCGGCCAGTTGCGCACAGGTGTCGACCCAATCGAACTGTATGTCCAGCATGCCAAACGCTTGAGAGACGCTGGCCTTTGAGGTGCCACCTGCCGTGATCCCGTGTGGAACGGAACTTTGAGGAGAAATAGCTCACGGAATCCGGTAGGCTCAGCGCTTTATCGAATATTGAAAGGAGAATTTTTCCATGGCTAAAGCCACTGCCCGTCACATCCTTGTTGCCTCGCAAGAAAAGTGCAACGAACTCAAGGCCCAAATCGAGGCTGGCACCGATTTCGCTGAAGTTGCCAAGGCAAACTCCACTTGCCCTTCCAGCCGCCAGGGCGGTGACCTGGGTTCGTTCGGCCCGGGCCAGATGGTCAAGGAATTCGACACCGTGGTTTTCAGCGCACCAATCAACGTGGTTCAGGGCCCGGTCAAGACCCAGTTCGGTTTCCACCTGCTGGAAGTGACCAGCCGCCAGGACTGATCGACGCTTGAGTTATTCTCACAACGGCCCGCCTTTTGGTGGGCCGTTGTGTTTCAGGTGCGTAATTCGGCTGGCGAGGGACGCGCCGCTAGCGTACAAATTGTCGTTAACGACCACCCGGCTCCAAGGCTGACAATGCGACTGGCTTTCCCTACCTTGTTATTCACTGCCGTGACCCTGCTGATGGCTGCCGCGGGTGTGAATGCAGCACCGCAATCGGCAATGACCGTGTACGGCGAACCGGCGAAATACCCTGCCGGCTTCAGTCATTTCGCCTACACCAACCCGCAGGCCCCCAAGGGCGGCACGATGCGGCGCTCGGCGATCGAAATCGGTCAGTTCGACCACGTTTTGCCTTACATCGACAAAGGCATCGGCGTCACACAGATCGACGGTTTGCTCTATTCACCACTGGCCCAACGTTCACTGGACGAGCCTTACACCGTGTACGGTCTGGTGGCAGAGAAGATGGAGCGCTCCGAGGACGGCCTGTCCTTGCGCTTTTACCTCAACCCCAAGGCGCGTTTTGCCGATGGCAAACCGATTACCGCCTCAGACGTGCGTTACACCTTCGACCTGCTGATGACCCAGGGCAGCCTGCGTTACCGCACCCAGTTCGCCGACGTCAAAAGCGTCGAAGTGGAATCGCCACTGACCGTGCGCTTTGATTTCAAGAACAACGAAAATCGCACCCTGCCCCTGGATATCGCGACCTTGCCGGTGTTTCCCGAACACTGGTGGAAGAGCCGCGATTTCGCCGGTGGCGGCGGCTATGAAGCGCCGTTGGGCAGCGGCCCCTATAAAGTCGGCAAGATCGATTCCGGACGCAGCATCACCTTCGAGCGCAATCCCGATTGGTGGGGCAAGGACCTGCCGGTCAGTCGTGGCCTGTACAACTTCGATCACTTCAGCATCGAGTACTTCGGCGATACCGACGTGGCGCGCCAGGTCCTGCGCGGCGGCGCCTTTGACTACAACCGGGAATTTTCCGCCACCGGCTATTCCATCGGCTACGACAGCCCGGCCCTGAGCGACGGTCGCCTGCAAAAGGCCCACCTCGCCACCGAGGCACCGCAGCCGGCCCAGGGTTTTGTGTTCAATCTGCAAAAGCCCATGTTCCAGGACCGTCGCGTGCGCCAGGCGCTGGTGATGTTGTGGGACTTCGAGTGGAGCAACCGGCAGATGATGCGTGACATGTACATCCGTCAGCAGAGCTTCTTTTCCAACACCGACCTCGCGGCCCGGCAACTGCCGGATGCCGGTGAGCTGGCGATTCTCGAACCGCTGCGCGGGCAGATTCCCGACGAAGTCTTCACCCAGGTGTTCGAAGCACCGAAGACCGATGGCAGCGGCGTGATTCGCGACAAGCAGCTGCAAGCCCTGGACTTGCTCGAACAGGCCGGCTGGAAACCCGTTGGCGACCAACTGGTCAATGCCGACGGCGAGCCGCTGAGCTTCACCTTCCTGGTCAGTCAGAACGGCATGGACCGCCTGCTGCTGCCCTATAAGCGCACCTTGAAACAGATCGGCATCGACCTGAACATCCGCCGCATCGACTCGTCCCAGTACGTCAATCGCCTGATGAACCGCGACTACGACATGATCGTCACCGGCTACCCGGTCACCACCTCTCCGGGAAACGAACTGCTCAATTATTTCGGCTCGGCGGCAGCCACCGACCCTGGTTCCAACAACTACATGGTGTTGAAGAACCCGGCGGTGGACACGCTGATCACCGGGCTGATCCGCGCCAATACCCAGGCTGACATGCTGCATTACGCCCATGCCCTGGATCGGGTGCTGCAATGGAATTACTACTGGATTCCCAACTATTACCCGCCGGGCACCTCGACGGTGTGGTGGAACCGCTTTGGCATCCCGAACGTGCAGGCGAGCAATGACGAAGCCATCGAGAGCTGGTGGGAGATGAGCACCACGCCATTGACCAACCAACAGATGACGGCCGAGCGTATCAGCCGTGGCAAACCCGGAGGGCCGCACTGATGTGGGCTTACATATTGCGGCGCCTGCTGCTGATCATTCCGACGCTGGTGATCATTCTCCTGGTCAATTTTGTCATCGTCCAGGCAGCGCCGGGCGGGCCGGTCGAACAGGCCATCGCACACCTGCAAGGCATTGGCGGCGCCGCAGTCGGCGGCGGTTCCGGCGAAGCCATGAGTGGCAAGTCCCGGGCCAGTCGCGGGCTCGATCCGCAGCTGATCAAGGACATTGAAAAACAGTACGGCTTCGATAAACCGGCACACGAACGCCTCTGGCTGATGCTCACCAGCTACGCGCGCCTGGACTTCGGCAAGAGCTTCTTCCGCGGTGCCACCGTCACCGACCTGATCCTCGAAAAAATGCCCGTGACCATTTCCCTCGGGCTTTGGGCGACACTGATCACCTATCTGGTGTCGATTCCCCTGGGCATCCGCAAGGCCGTGCACCATGGCAGCCAGTTCGACATCTGGAGCAGTACCGCGATCATCATCGGCTATGCCATGCCGGCGTTCCTGTTTGCGATGTTCCTGATTGTGGTCTTTGCCGGTGGCACTTCGCTGAACTGGTTCCCGGTTCGCGGGCTGGTCTCGGACAACTTCGAATCGCTGTCGACCATAGGCAAAGTGGCCGACTACTTCTGGCATCTGGTGTTGCCGGTGACTGCGCTGGTGATCGGCGGTTTCGCCACGCTGACCATCCTGACCAAGAACTCGTTCCTCAATGAAATCACCCGCCAGTACGTGGTCACCGCCCGGGCCAAGGGTTTGAGTGAACGGCGGGTACTGTATGGACACGTATTCCGCAACGCCATGCTGCTGGTGGTGTCGGGCATTCCCCAGGCCTTTATCAGTGTATTTTTTGCCGGTTCCCTGCTGATCGAAGTGATCTTCTCCCTCGACGGCCTGGGCCGCATGAGCTACGAAGCGGCGGTATCCCGGGACTATCCGGTGGTGTTCGGTTCGCTGTTCATCTTCACCCTGTTCGGCCTTTTGATAAAACTGGTCGGCGACCTCTGCTACACCCTGGTCGACCCGCGTATCGACTTTGCCGCGAGGAACGCCTGATGCTCAAGCTTTCACCGCTGGCGCGTCGGCGCTTCGAGCGCTTCAAGAGAAACCGCCGGGGCTGGTGGTCGCTCTGGCTGTTTGTCGGCCTGTTCCTGATGACCCTGGGCGGCGAACTGATCGCCAACGACAGACCGCTGATGGTCAGCTATCAAGGCCAGTGGTACTTCCCGGTCTTCAAGCGCCACACCGAACTGGAGTTCGGCGGGCATCTGCCGTTCCAGGCCGACTACCGCAGCGACTACGTGCAGAAGTTGATCAAGAAGGACGGTGGCTGGTTGCTGTTTCCGCCGATTCCGTTCAGTGACGACACGCCCAACTATGACCTGGATAAACCCGCCCCCAGCCCGCCCTCCAGCGTCAATTGGCTGGGCACCGACGACCAGGCACGGGACGTTCTGGCCCGGGTGATCTTCGGTGCCCGGGTGTCGATCCTGTTTGCCTTGATGCTGACCTTTGTCAGTGCCCTGATCGGCATCGCGGCCGGGGCCCTGCAAGGCTATTACGGCGGCTGGGTGGATTTGCTCGGCCAGCGCCTGCTGGAGGTGTGGTCCGGGTTGCCGGTGCTGTATCTGCTGATCATCCTGTCGGGCTTCGTCGAGCCGAATTTCTGGTGGCTGCTGGGGATCATGGCGCTGTTTTCATGGCTGGCCCTGGTGGACGTGGTGCGCGCCGAGTTCCTGCGCGGGCGCAACCTGGAGTACGTCAAGGCCGCGCGCGCGCTGGGCCTGACTGACCGCAAAGTCATCGTGCGGCACATTCTGCCCAACGCCATGAACGCGACCTTGAGCTACTTGCCGTTCATTCTCACCGGGGCGATTTCCACCCTGACGGCGCTGGACTTCCTCGGCTTCGGCATGCCTGCGGGCAGCGCTTCCCTGGGCGAACTGATCGGCCAGGGCAAGCAGAACCTGCAAGCGCCGTGGTTGGGCCTGACGGCGTTCTTCACTTTGGCGCTGATTCTTTCTTTACTGGTGTTCATTGGCGAAGCGCTGCGCGACGCTTTTGATCCGCGATCTTGATCCGCGATCTTGATGCACGCTCTTGAAAACGGAATGTTGATATGACCAACCTGATCGAAATCCGTGACCTCAGCGTGGCCTTCAGCGGCCAGACCGTGGTGCGCAATCTGTGCCTGGACATCCGCCCCGGCGAATGCCTGGCGCTGGTGGGTGAATCGGGCTCGGGCAAGTCGGTGACGGCCCACTCGATCCTGCAACTGCTGCCACAAACCGATACCGAGACGACGGGCAGCATCCGCTATCGCGGCCAGGAACTGGTGGGCGCCGATGCCGGCAAGTTGCGAAAACTGCGCGGCAATCGCATCGCGATGATCTTCCAGGAGCCGATGACCTCCCTCAACCCGCTGCACAGCATCGAAAAGCAGATCGGCGAAACGCTGCTGGTGCACAAAGGCCTGGCGGGCAAGGCGGCGCAAGAGCGGATTCTTGAATTGCTGCATCTGGTGGGCATCCAGAAACCCGAGGAACGCCTCAAGGCCTATCCCCATCAATTGTCCGGCGGGCAGCGCCAGCGGGTGATGATCGCCATGGCCCTGGCGTGCGAACCGGAACTGCTGATCGCCGACGAACCGACCACTGCGCTGGATGTGACAGTGCAGCGCAAGATCCTGTTGCTGCTCAAATCCCTGCAACAGCGACTGGGCATGTCGCTGCTGCTGATCAGCCATGACCTCAATCTGGTACGCAGCATCGCCCAGCGCGTGTGCGTGATGAAGGCCGGGGAAATCGTCGAGCAGGCGCCTTGCGAAGTCCTTTTCACCGAACCGAAGCACCCTTACAGCTGCGTATTGCTGCACGCCGAACCCGAGGGCGAAGCCTTGCCCCGGGACGAGCGCGAAAACGTACTGGAGGTGGACAACCTGCAGGTGCGGTTTCCCGTCGGTGGCGGCCTGTTTCAACGCAAGACCTGGCTGCGCGCGGTCGATGGTATCAGCCTGAATATTCAGCGCGGCAAAACCCTGGGCATCGTCGGTGAGTCCGGTTCCGGCAAGTCCACGCTCGGTCAGGCGATTCTGCGTTTGCTCGACTCCGAAGGCAGCATCCGCTTTCAGGGCCAGGCGCTGGACGACCTGACGCAAAAACAGCTGCGACCGTGGCGCAAGAAAATGCAGGTGGTGTTCCAGGACCCCTTCGGCAGCCTCAGCCCAAGGATGTCCGTGGCGCAAATCATCAGCGAAGGCCTGGAAGTGCACAGCCAGTTGAGCACTGAAGAGTGCAATGCCGAAGTGATCCGGGCACTGAGCGAAGTCGGGCTGGACCCGCAAAGTCGCCATCGCTATCCCCACGAGTTCTCCGGGGGGCAACGCCAGCGCATCGCCATCGCCCGGGCGCTGGTGCTGAAGCCGGCGCTGATCCTGCTCGACGAACCGACCTCGGCGCTCGACCGCACGGTACAGAAACAAGTGGTCGCCCTGCTCCGCCAGCTTCAGGAAAAACACGGTTTGACCTACCTGTTCATCAGCCATGACCTGGCGGTGGTGCGCGCCCTGGCCCACGACATGATCGTGATCAAGGATGGCAAAGTGGTGGAGCGCGGCGCCAGCCATGAGGTGTTTGACTCACCTCAGCATCCGTACACCAAGGAGCTGTTGGCGGCGGCGATGCTTGGGCAGGCATAATCCTGACTCTGGACCGAGTCGCAGCCTTCGCTGGCAAGCCAGCTCCTACAGTTGATCTGTGTCGTTCACAAATCCCCTGTAGGAGCTGGCTTGCCAGCGAAGAGGCCAGCACAGCCAACACATCATCAGGACCAACACCCATGAACACCACCGAAAGCCTCAAGGACTACCAGCGCGTTCGCTTGCTGGCGATCCGCTCGTTGTTCGAGATCATCGAGCAGTCGAGCGAGGGCACGGTGATTGTCGATCGCGACGCCAACATCGTCTGGATGAATGAACGCTACGCCCGGCGCTTCGGCCTGCAATCGGCGGAAATTGCAATCGGCAAGCCCTGCGAAAGCGTGATCCCCGGCAGCCTGTTGCGTGAAGTGGTGCGCAGCGGCCGGCCGATTTTGCTGGATATGCAAGACACCCCCAAAGAGCCGCTGGTGGTCATGCGCCTGCCGATTCATGACGATGCCGGCGTGGTGATCGGTGCCATTGGTTTCGCCCTGTTCGACGAATTGCGCAGCCTGTCGCCGATGCTCAAGCGCTACATGAGCATGCAGGAAGAACTGGCCTCCACCCGCTCGCTGCTGCGGGCGCGGCAGACCAAATACAACTTCGCCCATTTCATCGGCACCAGCACCGCCAGCCTGGAAGTCAAACGCCGCGCCCGGCGCAGTGCGAGTACCGAATCGCCGGTGCTGTTGCTTGGTGAAACCGGCACCGGCAAGGAGTTGCTGGCCCAGGCGATCCACAATGCCTCGCCCCGTGCACACAAGGCGTTTGTCAGTGTCAACAGCGCGGCGATTCCCGAATCGCTGCTGGAGGCCGAATTCTTCGGCACAGCCCCTGGCGCATTTACCGGTGCCGACCGCAAGGGCCGCGCCGGCAAATTGCAGATTGCCCAGGGCGGAACGCTGTTCCTCGATGAAATCGGCGACATGCCGTTGCCCCTGCAAAGCAAACTACTGCGAGTATTGCAGGAAAAGGAATTCGAGCCGGTGGGCTCCAACGAAGTGATCCAGAGCGATGTGCGGGTGATCGCCGCGACCTCGACCGACCTGGAAGCGGCCATCAAGCGCGGCGAATTCCGCGCCGACTTGTACTACCGCCTCAATGTGCTGCCGATCCAGGTTCCACCCCTGCGCGACCGCCTGGATGACGTGCCGGCGCTCAGTGAAGCCATTCTTGAGGAACTGCGCAGCCAGCATGAGTTGCACCACGAGGCCCTGGAACTGTTGGGGCAACACGCCTGGCCGGGGAACATCCGGGAGCTGCGCAATGTGCTGGAGCGGGCCGCACTGCTCAGTGATGACTTGCGCCTGACGGCGGCGGACATCCGCGCGGCGATTGGTACGTTCACCCAGGTGGAGCGCGTGGCGCCCTTGACCATCGAACCGCTTGCCCATGAGACGTTCAGTGCGGCGCGGGAGCGATTTGACCGGCAATTGATTGAGTCCACCCTCGCGCAATGCGGGGGCAAGGTGATTGATGCCGCGGCGCGGCTGGGGCTGGGTCGGTCGACGTTGTACAAGAAAATGGTGGCACTGGGGATTGCAGAGTCTCCTTAACGAGATACAAATCTCTGTTTGTAGAAAGCATTTTCAAGATCAAAAGATCGCAGCCTTCGGCAGCTCTTACAGGGTTTTTCGCGTTTCCCTGTAGGAGCTGCCGAAGGCTGCGATCTTTTCAGGCACAAAAAGTCTCAATAAATAGACAAGCACGCCACAAACCCATCTTAAAATTAATTTATATCCTTATATTTCAACAACTTAAACATCTGGCACAAAACTCGCTATACGCCTCTCCTACCAGGCTTCACCCAACAAAAATAACAACCCAGGAGAGACACACGATGAGTGTGATCATTGCCTTGGCAGCCCTCGCGCTGCTGATGCTGGCTGCCTACCGTGGCTACAGCGTTATCCTTTTTGCCCCGATTGCCGCCCTCGGCGCTGTCCTGCTGACTGACCCGTCTGCCGTCGCCCCCGCTTTCACCGGGGTGTTCATGGAAAAAATGGTCGGTTTCATCAAACTGTATTTCCCGGTATTCCTGCTCGGCGCGGTGTTCGGCAAGCTGATCGAACTGTCCGGTTTCTCGCGCTCCATCGTCGCGGCGGCGATTCGCCTGCTCGGCACCCGCCAGGCGATGCTGGTGATCGTGCTGGTCTGCGCCCTGCTGACCTACGGCGGTGTGTCGTTGTTTGTGGTGGTGTTCGCGGTCTATCCGTTTGCCGCTGAAATGTTCCGCCAGAGCAACATCCCCAAGCGGCTGATCCCGGCGACCATTGCCCTGGGCGCCTTCTCGTTTACCATGGACGCCCTGCCCGGCACGCCACAAATCCAGAACATCATCCCCAGCACCTTCTTCAACACCACCGCGTGGGCGGCGCCGTGGCTGGGGGTGATCGGCACAATCTTCGTGTTCTGTGCCGGCATGCTGTTTCTCCAGCGTCAGCGCAACAAGGCCCAGCGTGCCGGTGAAGGCTATGGTTCTGACCTGCGTAACGAACCGGAAACCGCCGCCGACCTCAAGCTGCCCAACCCGTGGCTGGCGCTGTCGCCACTGCTGGCGGTGGGCATCATGAACCTGCTGTTCACCCACTGGATTCCGCAGGTGTACGGCAAGACCCACAGCCTCGCGCTGCCAGGCATGGCCGCGCCAGTGACCACGGAAATCGCCAAGCTCACGGCGATCTGGGCGGTCCAGGCAGCCTTGCTGGTCGGCATCCTCATGGTGCTGGCGTTCGGCTACAAGGCGATCAGCCGCAAGCTCGCCGAAGGCAGTAAAAGTGCAGTCAGCGGTGCCTTGCTGGCGGCGATGAACACCGCCTCGGAATACGGTTTCGGCGCGGTGATCGCGTCTTTGCCGGGCTTTCTGGTGCTGGCCGACTGGCTCAAGAGCATCCCCAACCCACTGGTCAACGAAGCGATTACCGTGACCCTGCTGGCCGGCATCACCGGTTCCGCCTCGGGTGGCATGAGCATCGCGCTGGCGGCGATGTCCGAGCAGTTCATCAGCGCCGCCCACGCGGCGAACATTCCGCTGGAAGTGCTGCACCGGGTCGCCGCCATGGCCAGCGGTGGCATGGACACCCTGCCGCACAACGGCGCCGTCATTACCCTGCTGGCGGTCACCGGGCTGACCCACCGCGAAGCTTACAAAGACATTTTCTGTATTACGCTGATCAAGACCCTGGCGGTTTTCGTAGTGATCGGCACCTTCTACGCCACTGGCATTGTGTGAGGTATTCATGACGACTCTTTCGGGCAAGACCGCACTGGTCACCGGTTCCACCAGCGGCATCGGCCTGGGGATAGCCCTCAGCCTGGCCAAGGCCGGGGCCAACCTGATCCTCAACGGCTTTGGCGATGCATCCAAGGTGATTGCCGAAGTCGAACAGTTCGGCGGCAAGGTCGGCCATCACCCGGCCGATGTCAGCGATCCGGCTCAAATTGCCGACATGATCGCCTACGCCGAGCGCGAGTTTGGCGGCGTCGACATTCTGGTCAACAACGCTGGCATTCAACACGTGGCAGCGGTGGATGAGTTCCCGGTGGAGCGCTGGGATTCGATCATCGCCATCAACCTGTCGTCGGTGTTCCACAGCACCCGTTTGAGCCTGCCGGGCATGCGCGCCAAGGGCTGGGGCCGGGTGATCAACATTGCTTCGGTACATGGCCTGGTCGGCTCGGTGGGCAAGTCAGCCTATGTCGCCGCCAAGCACGGGGTGATCGGCTTGACCAAAGTGGTCGCGCTGGAAACCGCGACCACCCAGGTCACCTGCAACGCGATCTGCCCAGGCTGGGTATTGACGCCACTGGTGCAGAAGCAAATTGATGATCGTGCCGCCAGAGGGGTTGATCCGCAGCAGGCGCAACACGATTTGCTCGCAGAAAAGCAGCCATCGCTGGAATTCGTGACACCGCCGCAACTGGGTGAACTGGTGCTGTTTTTGTGCAGCGAAGCCGGCAGCCAGGTGCGGGGCGCGGCATGGAATGTTGATGGTGGGTGGTTGGCGCAGTGACCATCTGCTAGACCGCGTTATCGTTCATCGCGAGCAAGCTCGCTCCCACAGGATTTGTACCGTTCCCAAATTCGGCGTCAAACACAAAACCTGTGGGAGCGGGCTTGCCCGCGAAGGGGCCGGAACATTCAATACACCTGCCAGCAAAAAACGCTCAAGCCTGCACCACCTCGATCCCCAACGCCCGGTAGTCCTCGACATTGCCTGACGCCACATGCCGTTCGGTGATCAACGTGTGCACACGGTTACAAGGCGCGACGACAAAGGGCTCCACCGCACCGAGCTTGTCCGCGGTGGTGACGGCAATCACATGGGAAGCACCGTCGAGCATCGCCTGTTTCACCGGCACTTCATCGAAGTGCAGTGAGCTTAAACCCACCTGCGGGTGTATCGCGCACACCCCGGTAAACAACAGGTCGGCCTTGATGCCCGCCAGCAGCCTCAGCGTTTCGTGGCCGCCGGCCGACATCGTCGCCGGGTTGAGCTGGCCGCCGGCCAGGATCACCTTGATGCCTTGGTATTCAGACAAGGTAATGGCCGTCATCGGCGACGCGGTGATCGCGGTGATGGCGATGTCCGCCGGCAGCGAACGCGCAATCTGCAAGGTGGTGGTGCCGGAATCGAACACCACGATCTGACCGTCCTGCACCCGTCGCGCGGCCAGTTGCGCCAGATGGGTTTTCACCTCGTCGGTTTCGCTGATCCGGGTGAAATAGTCCTTGCCCGTATCCTTGGGCCGCGGCAACGCCCCGCCGTGCACCCGTTGCACCAGGCCGGCGCTGGCCAGCTCCGCCAGATCGCGGCGGATGGTGTCTTCGGATACCGCGAAATGCTGGCTCAACTCCGAGGCCATGACCTTGCCGTCACGTTCGAGGATCAACAGGATTTTTTGTCGGCGCACCGATGGAAGTTCGGCAGCAGAATGGTTGTCGTGCATGTTTTTGCTCGTTTATGCATGTAACTGCGTGTTACACGAGAGTATCTGCAACCCGGAGCAAAAACAACGAACCGGCCAAGTATCATTTTTTTCGATCTTTCAAATCATTACAGCGAATTTTTTATTTTTCTGTGACCTGTTCAAGATGGCGCCGTCACTCATGTTTTGGATGGAAACTTCATGAATATCAATTTTGCCTTTGCGTGCATGATCGTGGTCTCGTTTACGATTGCGCTGGTTCACGCCTGATGGCCTGCAGCAGGAGCCGGCCTGGGCTGGCTCCTGCCCGATGCAACGATCAGAATTTTTCCTGAATGTACTTGTATGGATAGTTCGGCTCCCGGTAGTTACCGGGGTCTTGCCGTTTGGGCAGTTTCACTTTTGCCCGCGGTACTTCCTCGTAAGGAACGCTTTTCAGCACATCGCTGATGATGTTCAGCCGCGCCCGCCGCTTGTCATTGGAGTTGGCGACCCGCCAAGGGGCGAATTTGGTGTCGGTGTACTTGAACATGTCGTCCCGGGCACGGGAGTAGTCGTACCAACGGTTGTAGGACTTGAGGTCCATGGGTGACAGCTTCCAGATTTTGCGCCCGTCGGTGATACGTGCCTTGAGGCGACGGGTCTGTTCCTCCTCGCTCACTTCAAGCCAGTACTTGATCAGGATGATTCCCGATTCGACCAGTGCCTGTTCGACGCGCGGCGCCACGGTGAGAAACGTGCGCACCTGCTCTTCGCTGCAAAATCCCATGACCCGCTCGACCCCGGCGCGGTTGTACCAGCTGCGATCGAAGATCACCACTTCACCGGCCGCCGGCATGTGCGGCAGATAACGTTGCAAATACATCTGGCTTTTTTCCCGGTCGGTCGGTGCCGGCAACGCCATCACCCGGAACACTCGCGGACTGACCCGTTCGGTCAGTGCCTTGATGCTCCCGCCCTTGCCGGCGCCATCACGGCCCTCGAAGATGATGCAAATCTTCGCGCCCGTGTGCTGCACCCACTCCTGCAGTTTGACCAGCTCGACATGCAGCTTCGCCAGTTCCTCGAGATACACCTTGTTCTTGAGCTTGTCGCCTTCGACCGGTTTGCTTTTCGGTGCAGCCTTCTTCTTTGCCATGCCCGTTACCTCCTTCAATGCGTCACACAGCGTCCGGAGTGCGCCCGGCCGCGTTCATTCAGCCTCGACTGCGCTGGTAATGTTCAACCGCCTGCTCCAGGTTCAGGAACATGCGCGCTTCACCCAGCGTACGACCCAACGGTGCCTTGGTGACCATGTCCCATACGCCAGGGCTCATGCCCACCAGCCACAGTGAAATGCCTTTTTCCCGCAGTTGCTGTTCCGCCCCGGTGAGCATTTTCAGGGCGGTGTACTCCAGGTCGAACACGCTGCGCAGGTCAAGAATCACCACGGCGGGCCTTGCATCTTCGATCAGGGGTCGCATCTTCATGCCGATGCGCTGGGCGTTGGCGAAAAAAATCCGCCCTTCAGGCCGAAGCAACAGCAGCCCGTCAAAGTGTTCGTCATCGAGGTGTTCGGCGGACTGCGGCCGATACACATTGGTGCCAGGCTTGCGCCCGAGGACATGCACGGGCGGGTCCGAGACCTGATAGGCCAGGGCCAGCAACGAGACGATAATCGCCACGACGATCCCTTGCAGCGTGCCCAGCAACATCACGCCGATCATGGCCACTACGGCCCAGGCAAATTCGGTACGGCGAACCGACAGGATCTCGCGAAATTCCGCCGGCTCGATCAGGCCCACCGAATACACAATCACCACGGCTGCGAGCGTGGCATTGGGCATCAGGCCAATCAGCGGCGCCAGCAGCAGGCAAGTACCCAAAGCCAGTGCTGCGGTGACCAGTGCGGCCAGTTGCGAACGGGCACCGGCCAAACGGTTCACCGCCGTTTGAGTGGTCCCGCCACCCGCGACCATTGCCCCGAGAAATGCGCCGCCGATGTTGGCAACGCCAGTGGCCAGCAGCTCCCGATTCGGCTGTGGCACGGGCTCGTCACTGCGGGCGAACGCGCGCCCCGCCGCGATGGTTTCGGTGAAGCTCATCAGCGCGATGCCCATCGCCGAAGGCCACAGGGTTTCGGCCAACGACCATACCGGCAGGGTCGGCGCGGGCAATCCGATCGGCACCAGGCCGACGGCGGACACACCAAAGCTCTCCAGGCCAAACAGGCTCATGCCAATGATGCCCAGCGCCACCGCAATCAACGGTGCGGGCAGCCGCGGCGTAAAACGCTTCATGCCGACCAGCAGCAGTACCATGAACACACCGACCGCCACGGTGGGCAGCGAGGCATGACCGATGCTCTGAACCGTGGCCAGCAGATTGTGCAGGAAGCCACCTTTGTCGATGTGAGTACCGAGCAATTTGGGTAGCTGGTCGAGCACGATGACCACACCGATGCCGGCCTTGAAACCCACCAGTACCGGTTCAGAAATGAAATTGGCGACGAAGCCCAGGCGCAGCAACCCCGCGACGATCAGGATCGCGCCCACCATCAGGGCCAGCGTGGCGGAACCCGCGAGCAAGGTCGCCGCATCGCCGTCCGGGCTGATCTGGCCCAACGCGGAGCCAGCGAGAATGGCCAGGGTGGTCGTGGTGCTGACACTGAGCGGGCGCGAGGTACCGAGCACGGCATAGATCACCATTGGCACCAGCACCGTGTACAGCCCGACCTGCACCGGCAGGCCGGCAATCGTGGCGTACGCCAGCGCCTTGGGTATGACCACGGCCGCTGCCGTCAGCCCGGCGACCACATCGCCTCGCAGCCAGTCGGGCCGATAACTGCCGAGCCATTGCGGGATCAACAGGCTGCGCATGGTACCCCGCGGTGGAGTGCCTGGACTCCGCTCTTGCGGATGGCTGCCTTGTTGATTCATGAGTCACTCCAGTCGCCAATCGTCCCATGCGGATGATGAGTAGACTCAACTGACCGCACAATCCTTTAACTGCACGCGTAACCACTGCAAACCTTCATTGGGATCCAGGCGCGTGTGCCAGCAGGCAATCCGCGCAGGCTCGACCAGTTACAAATGTAGCCGGTTTGCACGGCTACGCCGCCATATGGCTGGCGAAGGGGACAGACGCCCCACCATCACCGGTCAAAAATGGAAAGCCTTATATGGACGACGTCATGAAAGCGATAAATGAGCTATACCGGCTAACTCCCCCCCATTGCAGTTCTTCAGCTCAGGAGTTTGGCAATGAAGCTCAAAACCTCACTGGCAGCACTCATGGTTGCGGCAAGCCTGTTTGGCTGCACCACTTCATCGACCCACGGCGTGAACGTTACCCTGGTCGCCACCCGGCAAAACGCCGGTCAGATCGGCACCGTCACGTTGACCGACTGGGACAAGAAAACCGGGCTCAGTTTCTTCGTCAGCGGTGTTCCAACCGGGGTTATCCTGCCCTTGCGTCTTTACTCTTTCATCAATAACGGTAGCTGCCAGCAACCCGGGTCAGTCGCCTACGCGATGAACGACACCGTCAACACCGAACGCCAAGCCGTACGCGGCTGGTCTTTTACCAGAACCGCGCCTGTGCCGTTGCAGACGTTGCTTGACGGCAAGTATTCGGTGGTCGTGCGCACGGCAGCGACCGATGGCAACGTCGATATTTTTTGCGGGGATATCAAGCCTGAAGTGCCAGCGAAATAGCCGCGACCCTTTCAGGCCGGCCCTCGGTACCGCTCGTGCCACCGGTTGTCCGGTGCGAGCGGTGGCGTCTGGTGAGTGCAAATGGGGCCGGTAGAAGCTGCGGTCACGAACCTGTCATTACTCATTGATAACGTCCTGGCGCTTTTGCGTGTCCGTGTAATGTCCGGCGATCAAATTCCAGTTGCAAAAAACCCGCCTTTCAGCGGGTTATGGGCTTTTCAGAAACTGATGTCTACAACCGCGAACTCAATGGGATTTTTTCGAGGTCGACAGTCCGGCTTTACTCAAGCCTTTGGTGTTGTGATCACCTGGCGTCGAAGCCGAAATAGCCCTGGCCTTGGAGATGCCGCGAGTATCCTTGGAATGGGCGAGGCCTGAGGTCGTGGTGCCATGACCGTTGTCATCGTTGCGCTCACTACCGTAGTGGTTCCCGCTCAGGCCATGGTCGCGCACGGATTTGCCAGCATGGTCGCTGTCCAGCCCGTTGCCGCGGCCGTTACTGCCAGAGTGGCCTGTACCGGCGTGTCCGCCACCCATACCGCCGCCGTGGCCTGCGCCGTTTCCGCCACCATTTCCGCCGCCGTTTCCACCGCCGCCACCGCCGCCGTTTCCGCCGCCACCGCCACCGCCACCGCCGTCCTTCGCGTATGCGGAACCCATGATCGACAGGCCATCAGGGAGTAACGGGGCGGCTGCAAGCATCATGGCGCATGACATTACAGCAACGAGACTCTTGTTTTTAAAAAGCATGATTGCTTCCGTAGGAGGTTGATATCGCGTGACGTATGACGCGATATCCCTCCAACAGTTCAAGCACTACGACAGACGGCTGGAGCACCTTGAGTCAGCGGGAAGACTACCTTCCACACTTTAATCAAACGCACCGTCGAGAATTTCATAGACAAGCCCGGTGGCCAGCGCAACTAGGATCAGATCCGTGCCGACTTGCTGCCATTCGTAGCCATCATAGTGGGGCAGCCGGCCGACCAGTCGGCCATCCAGTTTTTTCGCAATGCCGGGTGGAAGCGGCTTGCCTCGGGCAAGGTTCTTTTGAATACCCGGTGGCAGGTCAGGCCCGGGGCTCCAGTAGCCCGTATTCACGCCAATGATCTCGAGCACGCTACCACGGTTGATGCTCGGGCCGTTGCTCCAGTCCCCGCCGCCGGAATTCTTGTTCTTGTTGCCATGACCACCCTGGTTGCCATGATTGACCTTCCCGTTGCCCTGTCCGTTACCGGGATCGGCCAGCGCCGTCACCGAGCCGCTGATCAGGGTCAAACAGGTAATCGCTGCAATCAATGATCGAGACTTGTACATGAGTCGTTCCTTCGTGGTGGGGAAGATTCTCTGAAATTTAGACGCTATTGACGGTGTTGGTTCCATCAAGTCACCAACCGCCAAACCGTCTACGCTCATCCGATCGAAGCCTTGCAAGCGTTTGCCGAAGGATGGGGCTTGTCGATTATATGCATCTCACTGCGCCTCCCTGGAGACATCGCCATGATCCGCCCGCTGCTGAGCGCCCTCACCCTGCTTGCCCTGAGCGTCGCCGCCCACGCCGATGTCACGCCGTTCCCGGCGTCTTTCCACACCCAGGACATCCCCGTCGACGGCGTCACGATGCACGTTCGCGTCGGCGGCAAGGGGCCGGCGGTGGTGCTGTTGCATGGATTTGGTGACACCGGCGACATGTGGGCACCGCTGGCGGCCGATCTGGCGCGGGACCACACCGTGGTGGTGCCGGACCTGCGCGGCATGGGCTTGTCATCGATCCCGCAAAGCGGCTACGACAAGAAGACTCAGGCGGCCGATATCCGTGGCGTGTTGAGCGTGCTGAAGATCGAGCACTCGGTGGTCGTCGGTCACGACATCGGCACCATGGTCGCCTTCGCCTATGCCTCGCGCTACCCGGAGCGCACCGACCGTCTGGTGGTGATGGATGCACCGGTGCCGGGCATTCCACCGTGGAACGACATGCAGCATTCGTCAGGACGCCGTGGACAACGAGGCGTCGATGGCCAAAAAGCTGAGCATGCCGGTGCTGGCGGTCGGGGGTGAGAAATCCTTCGGCGCCAATGAAGCCATCGTGATGCGCAATGCAGCGGACAAGGTGACGGAAGTGGTGATTCCTGGGGCGGGGCATTGGCTGATGGAGGAAGCGCCGACGCAGACGATTGCGGCGATTCGCGGGTTTATCGAGAAGTGACGTCGCGACCAGCGAGCTATTGAGCCGGACGCCCAAAAGCAGCGCAGGCACTCCTCTGTCGTGGTGAGGGAGCTTGCTACAGGCACAACTCTAATACCTTGTATGGAATTCCATTCGGTAAGTGCCCATTCGGCCCGAGATACTCGCCGCAACCTTCTTCGATGTGAATCCACGCTTGATACGTCGCAGATACTTCAACGCGTGGCGCTGTTTCCCGATTGTTACCTCAGCGCCGCAGTTGTCACTTCTGCGCCGTCGAACTGGCCAATAGAGTATGGCCGTCGGTGTGGAACAGGGTCGTCGACTTGTCGGCCCGCGCTGGCACCGATCCCCCCATCACGGAAGAGGTGAATCATGAGTTTCGTCAAAGTGGAAAAAAACCAGAGCAGCGCCCCGTCGGATGCCGACATGAAAAAAGCCATGGTCGAGTCGGGCGGCAAGCCGGGCGAGGTCACCGGGACCAATGCCGCCCGCACCCTGACCTACACCGGTGTGGTCAATCACACGGTGTATGAGAACAAGCTGATCGAGATCGCCAAGGGCAAACGCACCAGCTGGAACTTCGTCTGGGCCGATGCCCGGGCCGCCTGAGTTCAAGACGGGGCGGCCGATCGGCTGCCCCGCTCAGCCCCTGACACAACCCCGATACCCGCTTGTAACACCAAGACACTTAGCCGCCCTGCCCCTCGCCCCTAGAGTGAAGCCATCAATGGACTGCGGCGCCAAGCGCCAGCAGCCCATTGTTTGCCCAACACACCACCAAGGAAGAGGGAAACCATGAGCAAATCAATCGCTGTCAGCCAACAGAGCCAGCAGCTTCACAATGATGTGCAAGAAGCCGTCAAGTCGATCATGGGTGCAACGCAACTGAAGGCGGCAGATTACGGCCGGGTACTGAGGTCGGCCCTGGCGGCCTCGCAAAAAACCGTCACCATCGAAATCGCCGCCGGCGACCTGACGCTGCTGAAGAAGTCCGGCTACAAGCTGTGCTTTGCCAAGAAGGTGGGTGACGCCGACTACAACGTGGTCTGGCAGTCCTATGACGCTTACCTGAGCAACAACGAGTTCAGCTGGACGCCACAGTATCAGCTGTTCGCCTCCAACGTGTTCAAGGACAACGTGCAAGTCAAAGTCTCGACCAACGTCGTCAACATTGGCCTGGGGCAAACCTCGACACTTGATGAAAGCGGCCTGCTGAGCCAGGCGGTAACCGGTGGCCCGGACATTTCCCTGACTTTCGTGAACGACTACGCGCCGATTCATCCGGGGGTCAACCAATTGTCCACCGGCATCGATGGCACTCAGGTCAGTACGCCAATCTACGTGGCCGTAAACCAGGTCGTCACCGGCAATACCGTGCTGACGCCGGTGGAAACCATCCTCGTGTGGTTCGAACAGAACGTACAGACCAGCACCATGTTCAGTACCTCACGCTCCAAGGCGATCGAAATCGACCTGACGTTCGATAACACCGCAGATCGCCTTTACGAAGGCGGTCAGTGGAAAACCGTGTAACCGTCATGCCAGGGCAACCTTGTGGTTGCCCTTTCACTCCTCTTTGCCCGCCGTGGTGAAGTAGCCCGTCAGCGAGCGACAGATCGACTGCGCGAGGTCCTCCTGGGTGGCGATGCCATAGGGTCGATCACGATCGAACTGCGCCGACCAGCGAATCCGCCCCTGCGCCACATCCACCAGGCGCAATGACGCTCGCACCCGCGAAGGCTCGACCCGCACGCTGCCCTCCAGGCAATAACTGTAACGCCCGCCACGCTTGAAGTCCGGTACCGGCTCGCTGTTGCGTGCCACCCGCATCAACACATGATTGGTCCCGGTCTGCGCCTGCTCGAACGACTCGAACAGTCGGCAGCTCAACTCCTCGCACAAGCCCCGGGTAAAGTCATTGCCATCGCGGGTGAGGCAGGTAAACGGCTGGATCTGGACCACAGGATGGCGAGTGCCGACGCCCTTGGGCCGCAGCCGCTGATAGGTCAAGCGATAACACCCGGGTGGAATGCTGAAGCGCACCGGGTCCTGCTGGCCGTTGCCGGCGTAATGCGCTGCGAGCTTGCGCCGCAAGCGCCCCACCTGCACTCGCACCACCGGATCGTCGCCCGTGCAATACACTGCCGGGTCACGACGAAACACCTCGATGCCGATGGCGTGTTCGGTCAGCGGCGTTTTGCAAGCCTGAAGGTCGTGCTCGACCAGAAAGCGCAACAGACTGCCCATGCGCCTGGACTTGGCAAACAACGGGCTGACCAGCAACAACGCCAGCACCCGCTCGATTTCTTCCCGATCGAGCGGCTCGGGAACCCCCGCCGCAGTCGAATCGGCCATGCTTTTGATCACCATCGCCTGCCTCCGTGCAGGTTGCCGACAGGAATGGATGTCGCACTCCGTGATAACCCTTGCAGCGTGAGCAGGAATGGGGCTCGGGCACTGCAACGACCAAGCGTAGCAGCCGTGTTGATATCGGCAGGCAATTGCGATGGTAGCAACCCGCCATCCGACGAACGTTCAATCTTGACGTCTGAAAAATTTTTAGGACTTGTCCCTTTGTGGCGAGGATGCTTGTCGGATCGCCGCACCGTCCCGCTGGGCTGCGAAGCGGCCCTGATCCTTTGTAACTCATTTCCTCAGACACACCGCAGTGCCCGGTTTTACGGCGGCAGAGCCGCCGAACGGGACGGTGCGGCGATCCGACAAGCATCCTCGCCACAGGGCCATTTGGGGCCTACAGGACGGTTGCAGCCGTCGAAGTCGATGCCTAATGTGCGCCCGTCGCTGACTTGAATTGGCGACAGGGTTTCGCAGCCCTGTAGTTTGAGGTGATTGAGCAGCGGGGATTTGAAGTGTCCAAGTCGCAATAAGCAAATTCCAGTCGTAAAAAACCCGCATTAATGCGGGTTTCTATCGCCTGATCCTGGTGGGTTCTGTCTGGAGGAACCGATTGCTCGGTCTGACAAAGCGTCACCGGGACAAACTCTATTAGAAGTTGGCCGGGGTGTTGGCACTGATGATTTCCGCCTCATCCGCCCCGATATTGCGAAATCTGTGCGGCAAGGTCGTCGGGAAGTAATAGCCGTCCCCGGCGTTCAGCACACTCACCTGGCCATCCACGGTCAATTCCACCGTGCCGCGTGTCACCAACCCGCACTCTTCGCCTTCGGAATGCACGATCGGCTCTTCACCGGAACTGGCGCCCGGCGCGTATTGCTCGCGCAGCAAGCGCATCTGCCGGCTCGGCACGGACGCGCCGATCAGCAGCAGGCGCAGGCCATGCCGGCCGAGGTCGGGCTGTTCGTTGGCGCGGAAGACGTACTGGTGTTCGCGAGGTGGCTGATCGAAGGTGAAGAAGTCGGCCAGGGACATGGGGATGCCCTCCAGCAATTTCTTCAGGGAGCTGACGGAAGGACTGACCCGATTCTGTTCGATCAGGGAGATGGTTGCATTGGTGACGCCGCTACGCCGGGCCAGCTCGCGCTGGGACATTTTGTAGCTTTCGCGTACTAGTTTGAGTCGTGAGCCCGTGTCCATGACAGCCTTATGTGCCAACCCGTAGGAGCGAGCTTGCTCGCGATTGCGATCTGACCTTCATCATTGATGTCGACTGAATCAACGCCATCGTCGGATCGCCGCCCGGAGCAAGCTCGCTCCTACAGGGATAATGGAAGGGTGGAGTGCAGGCGCGGATCACGCCGTTTTCCGGTCCCGGAAACGTGAAAGGCGGCTATTAAATCACGTTTGTTCGTAATGCTCAGCAGGTTCGATAAACGGCAGAAAAAAACGACCTGTAGGAGCTAGCCTGCTCGCGATGGCGGTGTGTCAGGCGACATCAATTTTGGCTGATATGGCCTCATCGCTAGCAAGCTAGCTCCTACAGGGGGGCTGCAGTGTTTCAGGTGTTAAAAAGCCGGCAGCACCCTTTGGGCAGAAGCCACCGGCGAGGTAAAGCTTAGATGCCGAAACGGTCGCGCAGCGAGTAGTACACGGCGCCGAGGGCGGTCAACGGCGCCGAGAAGGTGCGCCCGCCGATCATTGGCATGTGCGGCAAGGATGCAAACGCGTCGAAGCGCTCGGCGTCGCCACGGATCATTTCCGAGATCAGTTTGCCGGCCAGGTGCGAACAGGTAACGCCGTGGCCGCTATAGCCCTGCATGTAGTAGGCGTTCTTCTCGATACGGCCGAATTGCGGCATGCGCGACATGGTCAGCAGGAAGTTGCCGGTCCAGCGGTAGTCGATCTTCACGTCCTTCAATTGCGGGAAGGTCTTGAGGATTTTCGGGCGGATCAGTTGTTCGATGTCGTCCGGCTCGCGCGCACCGTAGACCACGCCACCGCCGTACAGCAGGCGGTTGTCAGCGGTCAGGCGGTAGTAGTCGAGCAGGTAGTTGCAGTCTTCGACACAGTAGTTGTTCTTGATCAGGCTGCGGGCCTGCTTTTCCGACAACGGCTCGGTGACGACGATCTGCGAACCGCACGGCATGCTCTTGCTGGTCACGCGGTTGTCCAGACCCTGCGGCAGGTAGGCGTTACCGGCGATCAGCAGGTACTTGGCCTTGACCACGCCTTTTGCAGTGCGCACGGTGATCGGCTCGCCGTAGGTGATTTCCACCGCCGCCGATTGCTCGTAGATCTTGCCGCCCAGGCCGATGATGGCCGAAGCCTCACCGAGTGCCAGGTTCAGCGGGTGAATGTGGCCGCCCTGCATGTCCAGCAGGCCGCCAACGTAGGCATCGGAACCGACTTCGCGCTTGATGTCGGCCGCGTCGAGCATTTTCAGGTTCTTGTTGCCGTAGCGTTCCCAGCTCTTCTTCTGCTCGGCCAGGCCATTGAGTTGCTTCTTGTTCATCGCCGCGAAGATACCGCCGGGACGGTAGTCGCACTGGATGTCGTAGTGCTGTATGCGCTGACGGATGATGTCGGCGCCTTCGAAAATCATGCTGCCGAGGATTTCGGCGGTCTTGTCGCCGTAGCGCTCTTCGATGACATCGACGTCGCGGCTATAGGAGTTGACCAGTTGGCCGCCATTGCGACCACTGGCGCCGAAGCCGACCTTGGCCGCTTCGAGCACGGTCACGCTGTAGCCCGCTTCGGCGAGGAACAGCGCCGAGGACAGGCCGGTGTAGCCGGCGCCGATCACGCAGACGTCGCAGTCCACCGCCCCTTCCAGCACCGGGAAATCGCCGGTGAAGTTGCGGGTGGCGGCGTAGTAGCTGTTTACATGTGTCTGTTTCATAAAATTCTCCGATGGCCGCTGCAAGTTGCCGGCGACCGCCGCTTTATTGTTGTTAGAGCTTGATCCAGGTCGCCTTGAGTTCGGTGTACTTGTCGAACGCGTGCAGCGATTTGTCCCGACCGTTACCCGACTGCTTGAACCCGCCGAACGGCGCGGTCATGTCGCCGCCGTCGTACTGGTTGACCCAGACACTGCCGGCACGCAGGCCACGGGCGAAGGTGTGGGCCTTGCTCAGGTTGCTGGTCCAGACGCCGGCGGCCAGGCCGAAGATGCTGTCGTTGGCAATCACCAGGGCTTCATCGAAGGTGTCGAAGGTGATGACCGACAGCACCGGGCCGAAGATTTCTTCCCGGGCGATGGTCATGGCGTTGGTCACGCCGTCGAAAATTGCCGGTTCCAGGTACAGGCCACCGGTGTCCTCGAGGGTGCGGCTGCCGCCGGCGATCAGTTGACCGCCCTGCTGCTTGCCGACTTCGATGTAGCGCAATACGTTTTCCAGCTGACGCTGGTCGACCACCGCGCCAACGGTCGTCGCAGGATCGAGTGCGTGGCCCGGTTTCCAGGCTTGCAGGGCTTCCACCAGCAATGGAATGAACTGCTCGCGAATCGAACGCTCCACCAGCAGGCGCGAACCGGCGGTGCAGACTTCGCCCTGGTTGAAAGCAATGGCACCGGCCGCGGCTTGTGCGGCGACGCGCAGATCCGGCGCGTCGGCGAACACCACGTTGGCGCTCTTGCCACCGGCTTCGGCCCAAACGCGTTTCATGTTGCTCTGCCCGGCGTAGACCATCAGCTGCTTGGCAATCGCCGTGGAGCCGGTGAAGGCCAGCACGTCGACGTCCATGTGCAACGCCAGCGCCTTGCCCACGGTGTGGCCGTAGCCCGGCAGGACGTTGAACACGCCTTTCGGGATGCCCGCTTCCAGTCCAAGCTGCGCGATGCGGATCGCGGTCAGCGGGGATTTTTCCGAAGGCTTGAGGATGAACGAGTTGCCCATCGCCAGGGCCGGGGCGAATTTCCAGCTGGCCATGATCAGCGGGAAGTTCCACGGCACGATAGCCGCGACCACGCCGGCCGCTTCGCGCGTCACTAGACCAAGCTGATCGTGGGGCGTGGCGGCGACTTCGTCGTAGAGCTTGTCGATGGCCTCGGCGGTCCAGCGGATCGCGTTGGCGGTCGCTGGAATGTCGATGCTCATCGAATCGCTGATCGGCTTGCCCATGTCGAGGGTTTCGAGCAGGGCCAGTTCTTCCTGGTTCGCCAGGATCAGATCAGCGAAGCGGATCAGGATGCGCTTGCGCTCGGCCGGGGCCAGGTTGGCCCAGACGCCGGATTCGAACGCGCGGCGCGCGACGGCGACCGCGGCGTTGGCGTCGGCCTCATCGGTGCTGGCAACGTTGGCCAGGAAACGACCGTCCACCGGGCTCAGGCATTCGAACGTGGCGCCACTGGCGGCCGCGCAGTATTGGCCGTCAATGAATGCGCGACCTTCGATTGTTAGGGACTGGAAGCGCTGCTCCCAATCGCTGCGAGTGTTTGTCATTGTTGTGACTCGACGCAGGGGAATAGGTGATCGTCGGACGAACGCCCGCCCAATCAAAAAATGAAATGCGATCCCTGTAGGAGCTGGCTTGCCAGCGATGGCGGTGGATCAGACGCCATCAATGTTGACTGTCATGACGCCATCGCCAGCAAGCCGGCTCCTACAGGGGTCGGCGGCGGACACAGGTTTGGTGTACGCCGCCAACGCCATCAAACGGTATGCAAGTACCAGTTGTACTCAAGGTCCGAGATGGAGTTCTCGAACTCGGCCAGCTCGCTTTCCTTGCATGCCACGAACACGTCGATGTACAGCGGGTCGATGTACTTGGCCATGACTTCGCTGTCGTCCAGCTCGCGCAGGGCATCGCGCAGGTTGTTCGGCAGGCTCTGCTCGTTTTGCTCGTAGCTGTTGCCTTCCACCGGGGCGCCCGGTTCGATCTGGTTGGTCAGGCCGTGGTGCACGCCCGCCAATACCGAAGCCATCAGCAGGTACGGGTTGGCATCGGCGCCCGCTACGCGGTGTTCGATGCGCACCGAGTCTGGCGAACCGGTCGGTACACGCACCGCTACGGTGCGGTTGTCGATGCCCCAGCTCGGCGAGTTCGGCACGTAGAACTGTGCGCCGAAACGACGGTACGAGTTGACGTTCGGGCAAAGGAACGCCATCTGCGCCGGCAGGGTCTCGAGCACACCGCCGATCGCATGACGCAGCGCGGCGTTCTGCTCGGGATCCTCGCTGGCAAAGATGTTGTTGCCTTCTTTATCGAGAATCGAAATGTGCACGTGCAGACCGTTGCCCGCCTGGCCCGGATACGGCTTGGCCATGAAGGTGGTGTCCATCTCATGGTCGTAGGCGATGTTCTTCACCAGACGCTTGAGCAGGACGGCGTAGTCGCAAGCCTTTATAGGGTCAGCCACGTGATGCAGGTTGACTTCGAACTGCGCCGGGGCGCTTTCCTTGACGATGGCGTCGGCCGGGATGCCCTGCTCTTTCGCGCCTTCGAGGATGTCTTGCAGGCAATCGACGTATTCGTCGAGGTCGTCGATCAGGTACACCTGGGTCGACATCGGACGCTTGCCGGACACCGGCGAACGTGGCGATTGCGGACGACCGTTCACATTGTCCTGGTCGATCAGGTAGAACTCCAGTTCGAACGCGGCGCAGATGGTGAGGCCCATGTCGTCGAACTTGCGCACGATATTGGCCAGCACTTCACGCGGGTCGGCGAAGAATGGCTCGCCTTCGAGTTCGTGCATGGTCATCAGCAGTTGCGCAGTCGGGCGCTTCTGCCAGGGTTCGATGCTGAGAGTGCCGGGGATCGGGAAACAGATTCGGTCTGAGTCGCCGATGTCCAGACCCAGGCCGGTGCTTTCCACCGTAGAACCGTTGATGTCCAGAGCAAACAGTGACGCCGGCAGGTTGATGCCTTTTTCGTAAACCTTATGAAGACTGGTGCGCTCGATGCGCTTGCCGCGCACCACACCGTTCATATCCGCAATCAGAAGGTCGACGTACAAAACCTCAGGATATTTCTTAAGGAATGCGTTTGCTTCGTTGAGTTGAACGGCACGCAGAGGGACCGACATGATGCACCTATTTTTTAGCTGTTAATTATTATGTTCACTACCCTTTCACGAACCCAGTCAACCCGAACGACAAAGTGAAGTCAATAGCGAACACTCAGCCTTTAAGCGTTTATTTTCGGGCCTCCAAGAAGGACGAGAGTGCCAGACGCGCCCTCAAACACGCGTAAACCCCGAACATCGGAGGTGCAGCGTTTAGAATTTTTTACATGAGAGTTGTTAATTAAAATCAACAAGGCTAAGCTCCAGAAAAGCTCGTTCAAGTGTGAAACTTCGAGGTGATAAAAATGGCACTCAAGCCATTGATCGGCGTTACTGCATGCGTCAAACAGATTGGCCTGCACCCCTACCACATCAGCGGTGACAAGTACTTGCGTGCTGTCAGCGTTGCGGCGCTGGGGCTGCCTGTCGTTATTCCTTCCTTAGGCGACCTGACCGAAATCGATGACCTGCTGCCGCAGCTCGACGGTCTGTTGCTGACCGGCTCGCCGTCGAACGTGGAACCCTTCCACTATCAAGGCCCCGACAGCGCCCCCGGTACGGATCATGATCCGGCGCGGGATGCCACCACCCTACCCCTGATCCGCGCCGCTATTGCAGCGGGCGTGCCGGTCCTCGGCATCTGCCGTGGCTTCCAGGAAATGAACGTGGCGTTCGGTGGCAGCCTGCATCAGAAAGTCCATGAACTGCCTGGCTTCCTCGACCATCGCGAGGCCGACCATCCGGACCTGGCCGTGCAATACGCTCCCGCTCACGCGGTGAATGTGCAGCCTGGCGGTGTGTTCGAAGCGTTGGACCTGCCTGCGGTGTTCCAGGTCAATTCGATTCACAGCCAAGGCATCGACCGACTCGCTCCCGGCCTGCGCGCCGAAGCCGTCGCGCCCGATGGCCTGATCGAAGCGATCTCGGTCGAACACAGCAAGGCCTTCGCCCTCGGCGTGCAATGGCACCCGGAATGGCAAGTGCTGGATAACCCTCCTTACTTGAGTATTTTCCAGGCGTTCGGCGAAGCCTGCCGGCAACGGGCGGCACTGCGTCACTCGCGCTGACGACCTGATACCCACATTCAACGATTAACTGCCCAACGCGAGCGGGCAGGCGCTTGTGCGTGCCCCGCTGACGAAAACAACACACTGCAATAACAACAAGTACGACCAGGCAGCCAGGATGGCGGCGCCGAATAAACCCGAGCCGACGGGGTATCCCCTGTAGGAGCTGCCGAAGGCTGCGATCTTTTGATTTTGCTCTTCAACATCAAGATCAAAAGATCGCAGCCTTCGGCAGCTCCTACAGGGATCGAGATCCACTGACGGAACGGGTTTGCAATCCACTATTAAGCCGGGCCGTGTTGGCCGGGCGACTGAAACCTGTTGGGAGTTTCACATGGCAAACGCCTCCAGCATCTACAGGAAGGCTCTTGAAGGTCACCAGGCACCGAAAAAGGTGTTGGTGAAAGTCGATCGCGTCACCAAGAAGTTCGACGAAACCACCGCGGTGGACGATGTGTCCCTGGAAATCCACCAGGGTGAAATCTTCGCCCTGCTCGGCGGTTCCGGCTCCGGCAAATCGACCCTGCTGCGCATGCTCGCCGGTTTCGAGCGCCCGACCGAAGGCCGGATTCTGCTCGACGGTGTCGACATCACCGACATGCCGCCGTACGAACGACCGATCAACATGATGTTCCAGTCCTACGCGCTGTTCCCGCACATGACGGTGGCGCAGAACATCGCCTTCGGCCTCAAGCAGGACCGTTTGCCAGCGGCCGAAATCGAAGCCCGCGTGCAGGAAATGCTGCGCCTGGTGCACATGACCCAGTACGCCAAGCGCAAGCCACATCAACTGTCCGGCGGCCAGCGTCAGCGCGTGGCCCTGGCCCGTTCCCTGGCCAAGCGTCCGAAACTGCTGCTGCTCGACGAGCCGATGGGCGCACTGGATAAAAAGCTGCGTTCGCAGATGCAGCTTGAGCTTGTCGAGATCATTGAGCGCGTCGGCGTGACCTGCGTGATGGTGACCCACGACCAGGAAGAGGCCATGACCATGGCCGAACGCATCGCGATCATGCACCTGGGCTGGATCGCCCAGATCGGCAGCCCGGTCGACATTTATGAAGCACCGGTCAGCCGCATGGTCTGCGAATTCATCGGCAACGTGAACGCCTTCGACGGCACCGTGGTTGAAGACCTGGAAGGTCACGCGATCATCCACAGCCCGGACCTTGCGCAGAAGATCTACGTCGGCCACGGCGTCAGCACCTCGGTGCAGGACAAGTCGATCACCTACGCGATCCGCCCGGAAAAACTGCTGGTCAGCACCGTCAAGCCCGAGCACCGCTACAACTGGTCCAGCGGCAAGGTGCATGACATCGCCTACCTCGGCGGCCACTCGGTGTTCTACGTCGAGTTGCCTGGCGGCAAGATCGTCCAGTCGTTCATGGCCAACGCCGAACGCCGTGGTGCGCGTCCGACCTGGGACGATCAGGTCTACGTGTGGTGGGAAGACGACAGCGGCGTGGTACTGCGCGCATGAAAACCTTCAATCAGCAATTTCTGAGACTGGTCCCCAGCGGGCGCAAGTTCGTCATCGGGATTCCATTCGTCTGGCTGTTCCTGTTCTTCATGCTGCCGTTCTTTTTGGTGATGAAGATCAGTTTTTCGGAAGCAGCGCTGGCCATTCCGCCCTACTCGGAGATCTACACCTTCGCCGAGCAGAAATTTCAACTGCTGTTGAACCTCGGTAACTACAGCCTGCTGACCCAGGACGAACTGTACATCTCGGCGTACCTCGGCTCGTTGAAAGTAGCGCTGCTCAGCACGATGATGTGCCTGGTGATCGGTTTCCCGATGGCCTACGCGATCACCAAGGCCAGCAAGGAAGCGCAAAACGTCCTGCTGCTGTTGATCATGATGCCGACCTGGACCGCGATCCTGATCCGCGTTTACGCGTGGATGGGCATCCTCAGCAACAACGGTTTGCTCAACGCATTCTTGATGTGGACCGGGCTGACCTCGGCGCCGATCGAGATCCTCAATACCAACACCGCCGTCTACATCGGGGTCGTTTACGCCTACCTGCCGTTCATGGTGTTGCCGCTGTACGCCAACCTGGTGAAGCACGATGGCAGCCTGCTGGAAGCCGCGTCGGATCTGGGCTCGAGCAATTTCAACAACTTCTGGAAAATCACTGTGCCGTTGGCCAAGAACGGGATCATCGCAGGCTGCATGCTGGTGTTCATTCCGGTGGTTGGTGAGTTCGTGATTCCGGAACTGCTGGGCGGCCCGGAAACCCTGATGATCGGCCGTGTGTTGTGGCAAGAGTTCTTCAACAACCGCGACTGGCCGGTGGCGTCTGCCCTGGCGGTGGTGATGCTGTTGATCCTGATTGTGCCGATTCTGCTGTTCAACCGCAGCCAGGCCAAAGAGATGGAGGCACGGGGATGAAACGCTTCGGATTTTCAAAGTTCATGCTGATTTTCGGCCTGTCGTTTATCTACCTGCCGATGCTGATTCTGGTGATTTACTCGTTCAACGCCTCGAAACTGGTGACGGTGTGGGGTGGCTGGTCGATCAAGTGGTACACCGGCTTGCTCGACAACTCGCAACTGATGGGTTCGGTGGTGCGCTCGCTGGAAATCGCCTGCTACACCGCCGTCGCAGCAGTCGCACTAGGGACGTTAGCCGCGTTCGTCCTGACCCGCGTCACCCGTTTCAAGGGTCGCACCCTGTTCGGTGGCCTGGTCACCGCGCCGCTGGTGATGCCTGAGGTGATCACCGGTCTGTCGCTGTTGCTGCTGTTCGTGGCCATGGCGCAGTTGATCGGCTGGCCGCAGGAGCGCGGCATCGTCACCATCTGGATCGCCCACACCACGTTTTGTGCGGCCTACGTGGCGGTGGTAGTCTCCGCCCGCCTTCGCGAGCTGGACCTGTCCATCGAAGAAGCGGCTATGGACCTGGGCGCCAAGCCTTTCAAAGTGTTTTTCCTGATCACCATTCCGATGATCGCGCCGTCACTGGCGGCCGGCGGCATGATGTCGTTCGCCCTGTCGCTGGATGACCTGGTGCTGGCGAGCTTCGTGTCCGGTCCGGGTTCCACGACCCTGCCGATGGAAGTGTTCTCGGCGGTGCGCCTTGGGGTTAAGCCCGAGATCAACGCCGTGGCCAGCCTGATCCTGCTGGCGGTATCGATCGTGACGTTCATGGTCTGGTACTTCAGCCGCCGTGCCGAAGCCACCCGTAAACGCGCGATCCAGGAAGCCATGGATCAGACGGCAAACGAGGCGTGGCAGCCGCAACGCGCCGCCACCGCCTGAACCTGTAGGAGCTGCGGAACGCTGCGATCTTTTGATTCTGCTGTTCAAGATCAAAAGATCGCAGCCTCGTTTCTCTCGACAGCCCCTACAAAAACGGGCTCAGTCGATCAGTTTTGGTGTTGTGTTTTTGAATAAAAAAAATGGAGTTGTACCGATGAAAATGTTTGGCAGGACTCTGCTGACACTGTCCTTATTGGGCGCAATCGCCACTGGCGCCCAGGCCAATGACAAGGTTCTGCGCGTCTATAACTGGTCGGATTACATTGGCCCGGATACCGTCAGGAAGTTCGAAGACGAGACCGGCATCCAGGTGACCTACGATGTCTTCGACAGCAACGAAACCCTTGAAGCACGCCTGCTGGCGGGTAAATCCGGCTACGACATCGTCGTGCCGTCCAACAGTTTCCTGGCCAAGCAGATCAAGGCCGGGGTCTACCAGACGCTGGACAAATCGAAGCTGCCGAACTGGAAAAACCTCAACCCGGTGCTGCTGAAAAATGCCTCGGCGAGCGATCCCGATAACGCCCACGCCATCCCGTACATGTGGGGCTCGATCGGCATCGGTTTCAACCCGCAGAAGGTCAAGGAAGTACTCGGCGCCAACGCCCCGACCAATTCCTGGGACCTGCTGTTCAAACCGGAAAACGCCGAGAAGCTCAAAGCCTGCGGCATCAGCTTCCTCGACTCACCGACAGAAATGATCCCGACCGCCCTGCACTACCTGGGCTACCCGGTGAACGATCAGGACAAACAGCACATCGCCGAAGCCGAGGCGCTGTTCATGAAGATTCGCCCGAACGTGGCGTACTTCCATTCGTCGAAATACATCTCGGACCTGGCCAACGGCAACATCTGCGTGGCCGTCGGTTACTCCGGCGACGTGCTGCAGGCCAAGGCCCGCGCCCAGGAAGCCGGAGACAAGGTGAAGATCGACTACAGCATCCCGAAAGAAGGCGCCGCCAGTTTCTACGACATGCTCGCCATCCCCCGCGATGCCGCCAACGTCGAGAACGCTTACCTGTTCATGAACTTCCTGATGCGCCCCGACGTGATCGCCGACATCACCAACAACATCGGCTACAGCAACGCCAACGCGGCGGCCACGCCGCTGGTGGATGAAGCCATCCGTAACGATCCGGGCTCCTACCCGCCACAAGCGGTGATGGCCACGCTCTATGCCGTGCCGGACCAGCCGATTGCCATCCAGCGGATCATGACCCGTGGCTGGACCAAGGTGAAACTCGGACAGTAATTCACCTGCTTTTTTCAGAGTGATGTGTTCGATCAAGTACGATGTTCAAACCCTTTCCGTTCACGCAGCGCCTTACCACCGCTGCCTCTCCTGCAGTAGAACGGCCTCACCTGGCTCCCTCGGTTCAGGTGAAGTTTGGCGCCCTCGGGCGCCTTTTTTATTGGGGATCAATCAACGGCCATTCGGCCAGCGCCCGATAACGGCCCTTGTGGGATTCGAACAGGGTGAATCGGTCGGCACGCAGGAAGAATTCCGGTGCGGTTGTGGACTCCGGCACCGGCGCCCGATACTGTCGTGCCAGGGTCAGGTGCGGACGATATTCCCTTGGTGCTTCCTCCAGCCCGAACGGCAACATCGCCTGTTCCAGGGCATACACCAGGCGCAGCAATGCCGGGGGCGCCTGCTGCGGCGCGAGCACCAGCGCCCCTGCCCTGCGCCACACGTCCAGCCGATCCAGCACCACCGTCAAGCGCTCGCCCGGTGTACGGATGGACGCCGCAGCGGTGCAGAGCTCGGCGATCTGCGCCACACCCACCGCCCCCAAAAACTTCAGCGTCAGGTGAAAGTTTTCCGTCGGCACCGGCCGTCCGTTGCGCAGTTGCAGCGCACTGCGCCACTGGGCGATCTCCCGGCGCATGGCCGGGGCACAGTTCAACGCAAAGAACAGGCGTTTGAACGGCTCGCGGGATTCGTCGTTCATGCCGGACACCTCCTGGATAAGACTGCCTGAGTGTACTCAACACCCGCGTTCCGGCCAGCGCATTTCTGGCGCCGTGGGGCAGGCGCGTTATAGTTCCAGGGGGCGTTCTCAATTAGTTTTCCCGCCGCGCCGGGTCTGCTGTTGTGCAGGGCAAGGCGCGAGAAGCGTGGTTTGGTCATTCCAAATAAGCTTCGAGCAACGCAGCCCTGCACAACAGCAGGCCCGGCCCTTCGGGTTGTGCCTTAAAGCGGGCCAGGCTGCGTTGCAGGCCTTGGAAAGGGAACAACCATTCCCAGCGGCCTGCGCCTTGCCTGGCCCGCTTTAAGGCAACAACGCGACGGGAAAACTAATTGAGAACGCCCCCTAGCATCCCGAAAAACCGGAGGGGGCCATGCGACAGATCATCAGCAAGGAACCATGGTGGGCCAGACCGCCCGAGCCCGGCCAGGATGAACTCAAGCTGGAATGGGGCTGGCTGGTGCATTACAGCGAAGGCGAGCCGCGCTTCGAGTTCATCCGCGAGCGGCCGACGGACGACGAGATCCGCCAGCGCAAGAGTTGCAGGATCACCCCGACGCCGGAGTGATCCCGCGTGCAGCGTCAGGCCTGGAGTAGCACTTCGAACCCGCCGTAGACCATGCGCTGGCCATCGAAGGGCATTGGATTGACGTCCGGTTTCATGCGCGGGTCCTGCATCATCCTGCCCATTCCGGCATTGCGGGTGGCCTTGTCAGGCCAGATGATCCAGCCAAAGGCAACGGTTTCGCCTTCCTTGAGCTTCACCGACATTGGAAACGAGGTGACCTTGCCTTCCGGGACATCCTCGCCCCAGCATTCGACCACGCTCAAGGCACCGTTTTCCTTGAAGACCAAGGCGGCGACTTTGGCGTGCCTGATGTATTGCTCACGGTTGGCGGTGGGTACGGCAGCGATAAAACCATCGACGTAAGACATGCGTTTTTCTCCTGGGGTCATGGGGTGTGCTGCTGGGTAGTCGATTGCGCTGGCGTCCGATCGACAGTGCCGGTGCTCAAACCGACCGGCGGTGCAGTTCGTTCCGCCAGGCTGCCTTCGATCTGCGCCGCCATGTAAAGCGTGCAGGCCATGACGCCGCTGGTCGGGCTCTGCACCAGTTTGGTCCAGGCCTTGTCGAAGGTATTGCCCAGGCTACGGCGAATCAGCGCCTCGCTATCGGGCCGGTCAAAGGCCTGGATGAATGCGCGAATGCCAGCCACCCCTAGCGTGATCAAGCCACCGGCCAGTTTCCCGGTTGCTGCGGCCACGGCGCTGGCGGCCCCGCGCGGGGCCATTTCGGCTTCCATCCGCCGGCTGGCGCGCCTGGCCACCGGCGCCATCGCGGTGTCGGTCGAGCCCACCCCCTTGTCGCCACCGGCCTTATGGACTTTGTCGATCAGCGCGGCGAAGGCCGGCAAGGAGTTCAGCGGTTCGGTGTGCACGACCTGGTACAACGAGGCGTCCCTCGTCGGCGGAGGCCCAAGGGCGATGGCCGGGACTTTCTGGATGCGCCCGTTGAGCTGGGCCATCGGCACGCCGTGGCGGTTGGAGATTTTCTGCAGTTCTTCCTTGAGGATGTCGACATAGAACGCCGCTGCCAGGCCGAGAATCGCATCGGGATCGATTTCCACGGCCACCGGGGCCAGGACCTTATCCTGATAGGCTTCGAGCAGGTACGCCGCCAGGCGTTTTTCCACGGCGTCCTGCTCACCCTTGGCGCTGATGGTGTACCAGCTGACCTTCATCGACAGCCATTCCTGGGTCCAGTAACTGCTGAACCACGGAATGAAATTCTGTTCGGTCAATTCATAGACCCGTGTGCGCCAGTAATCCATGGCGCCGCGGGCGTAGATTTTGCTCTGCTCGGTGGCCGCCTGCGACGCGATGACGATCTCCCGGTCCACTTGTTGCCAGGTGCTGGCAGGAACGATGACCGGTGCCACTTCCACCGGCGCGCGCACAGATGTGGCACACCCCGCCAACACCACCAGCACGGCAATGATCAGCGAACGCAGGTTCAAGATGGCGGCTTCCTGAAGTTGGCACCGGGCGAAATGCCCGACACGCAAAACTTTCGGTTTAAGTATAGGTGGCGATGTCCCGGAGCCCGCGAAAGGGCCCGCATCAACAGCGAAAAAACCGCCATCACTTGCATCGATAATCACCATCGCCGCGATTGCCTTCCGCTTGATGGCCGTCAGCGTAGGATCGATCTCAAGCCAACACGAAACCCCGAATCGGAGGGGAACATCATGCTGATCCATCTGCTGACCTGCCTGGCCCTGACGGCGTTCACTTTGGGCGTATTTTCCTGGTACGTCCTGAGTGAGGAGCAAACATCATGATTCACACCGTTACCCTCGCCGTGCGTTTTCCGGTGTTCGGCAACAATTTCTACGCGCAGAAATTCGAGTCGCGTAAAGAGTTGACTCTGCTGTTCGACGAGAAGTTCGAGGCGTTGCTGATCCCGGCAGCCGATCATCACTTCAGCAACGAAGTGGTCGGGCTCAATGATCAGTTCCGTTTCTTGAATGACGTGCTGGTCGAGCATCTGCTGGATGTCGAGCTGGTAAAAGGCTCGACCCGTTCGTTCGGGTTCTGACAGCGACCGCCGGTCGCCTGGGCTCACAACGTTCGCTGGCTATTGCCAATCCCCTTGGCAATATCGATCCCCCAATCCATCGCCGCTTCCATGTCCAGCATGTGCGGCCGTGGGTCGTGGTTTTCATCGATGGCCGAGCCGTCCGGCCGATAGACACCGATGAACATGCCCAACGAACCGTCCTTCAATATCTCGGCCTTGACCTTGATGTTGCATCCGTTCGATAGCGTTTCCTTGTGTTCCATATGGCGCTCGGTCATGACTGCATTGCTCCCCTGACTGAATTCAAACCCTACTGGCCATGCTAGCTCAGCCCCCGGAACTGCGCCGACCCGCTGGACCGGAGGGCCTGCCCTGACAGCGGCGCAATGCCACCTATACTGAAAACCACCTCCCCCAGAAGGGGTCTGCACGTCCAACAATAAAAAGCAGAGGTGGAACATGGTCTGGCAGCAAGTCTACGATCCGTTCGGTAACCCGGTGCTTTCAACGCTCATGGCGGCTGTGCCGGTGGTGGTGATGCTGGCGTCCCTCGCGTTTTTCCATGTCAAGGCGCACCTGGCGGCGTTGCTCGCCCTGACCTCGGCCTTGCTGATCGCGATCTTCGCCTTCGGCATGCCGGCGAACATGGCGGGGTCGGCTGCGCTGTTCGGTGCAGCCAACGGTCTGCTGCCGATTGGCTGGATTGTGTTGAACATCATCTTCCTGCACCGCCTGACCACCGAGAACGGTTCGTTCAAAGTGTTGCAAGACTCCCTGGCGCGCATCACCGATGACCGACGCCTGCAATTGCTCCTGATCGCTTTCTGCTTCGGTGCGTTTTTCGAAGGCGCGGCCGGTTTCGGTACGCCGGTGGCGGTGACCGGGGCGATTCTGATCGGACTGGGCTTCTCGCCCCTCGCCGCTTCAGGGCTGGCGCTGATCGCCAACACTGCCCCCGTGGCGTTCGGCGCCCTCGGCACGCCGATCATCACCCTGGCCAAGGTCACCGGGCTGGATGAAATGGAGCTGTCGATGATGGTCGGCCGGCAGTTGCCCTTCTTCTCGGTGCTGGTGCCGTTCTGGCTGATCTGGGCCTTTGCCGGCTGGCGCAAGATGCTGGAAATCTGGCCGGCGATCCTGGTGGCCGGGGTCAGTTTTGCCGTGCCGCAGTTCTTGGTGTCCAACTATCACGGGCCGATGCTGGTGGATGTGATCGCCGCGCTGATTTCCATGGCCTGCCTGACTGGCTTTCTCAGGGTGTGGAAACCGGCCACCGTGCACACCTCCGCGGCGCTGTCCGGCCGGGTCGACAATTCGAAGATCGACGCCGAGCACGACGAGAAACCCGTACCCACTGCAACCTTCGCCAACGAGGCGAAGCCGGCGGTGATGCGCGCGTGGATGCCGTGGATCATCTTGACGATCTTCGTGTTCATCTGGGGTACGCAAGGCTTCAAAAACACCTTCGACACCCGTCCGGCGATTGACCCGCAAACCAGTGCCGCCAAGCTCGATCCTCAGGGCAAACCGCTGCGCGAGGCCAACCCGGTGTTCGCTCCGGTCGTGACCTTCACCACCCTGCACTTGCAGGTCGAAAAAGTCCCGCCCGTGGTGCCTGCGCCGAAAACCGAAGAGGCGGTCTACAAGTTCACCTGGTTCACCGCCACCGGCAGCGGCATTCTGCTGGCGGCGATTGTCGGCGGTTTGCTGATGGGTTACTCGATCCCGCAACTGATTCGCCAGTACCTGCGCACCCTGTGGGTGGTGCGTTACTCGCTGATCACCATTGCGGCGATGCTCGCGCTGGGCTTCCTCACGCGCTACTCGGGCCTGGATGCGACCATGGGCCTGGCCTTCGCCGCGACGGGCATCTTCTATCCGATGTTCGGTACCTTGCTCGGCTGGCTCGGCGTGGCGTTGACCGGTTCGGACACGGCGTCCAACGTACTGTTCGGCGGCTTGCAACGGGTGACGTCCGAGCAGTTGGGCATCAGCCCGGTGTTGATGGCCGCCGCCAACAGTTCCGGCGGGGTCATGGGCAAGATGGTCGACGCCCAGTCGATCGTGGTTGCCTCCACGGCCACCCGCTGGTACGGCCATGAAGGAGAAATCCTGCGCTACGTGTTCTTCCACTCGATTGTGCTGGCGATCCTGGTTGGCGGGCTGGTGTCGTTGCAGGCCTACGTCGCGCCGTTCAGCCATATGGTGGTGGGCGGACATTGAGTCTGCGCACCCTGCTCACCACGCTTGCAACGCCCGGGCTCCATCGCCCGGGCGTTGGCATTTTCCGCGCGGATTTATTGAATGAAATTCTCCTTCAGGCTGACAAATACCCCATGGACAGTCGGCTGTATCAGGCCAATGATGAAGGTCGGTGGCCTCCAGCGAGAATCGTGATCCCATGAACATTCTCTACGATGAGCGCGTTGACGGCGCCTTGCCCGACGTCGACAGACAGGCGCTGTTGCACGCCCTGAAAACCCGGTTGCCGAATCTGGAAATCCTGCATCAGCAGGAGGAACTCAGGCCCTACGAATGCGACGGACTGTCGGCCTATCGCACCACGCCGATGCTGGTGGTGTTGCCCCGATATATCGACGAAGTGCAAGGGGTGCTGCGCGTCTGCCATGAGTTGCACGTCCCCGTGGTGGCCCGTGGCGCGGGCACCGGTTTGTCCGGCGGCGCGCTGCCCCTGGAGAAAGGCGTGCTGCTGGTGATGGTGCGCTTCAACAACATCCTGAGCATCGACCCCGCCGCCCGTACCGCACGGGTTCAGCCCGGTGTGCGCAATCTGGCGATTTCCCAGGCGGCGGCACCGTTCGGCCTGTATTACGCGCCGGATCCGTCCTCGCAGATCGCTTGCTCCATCGGCGGTAACGTCGCGGAAAATGCCGGTGGCGTGCATTGCCTGAAGTACGGCCTGACGGTGCACAACGTGCTCAAGGTCGACATCCTTACCGTCGATGGCGAGCATTTGAGCCTGGGCTCCAATGCCCTCGACTCTCCCGGTTTCGACCTGCTGGCGCTGTTCACTGGCTCCGAAGGCCTGCTCGGGGTGATCACCGAAGTCACGGTCAAACTGCTGCCCAAACCGCAGACCGCCAAAGTGCTGCTGGCTGCGTTCGATTCCGTGGAAAAAGCCGGGCGCGCAGTCGGCGACATCATCGCCGCCGGCATCATCCCCGGCGGCCTGGAAATGATGGACAACCTGGCCATCCGCGCCGCCGAGGACTTCATCCACGCCGGTTATCCGGTGGACGCCCAGGCCATTCTGCTGTGCGAACTCGATGGCGTTGAAGCCGATGTCTGCGATGACTGCGAGCGGGTGCGCCAGGTGCTGCAACAGGCCGGCGCCATCGAGTTGCGGCAGGCGAAAGACGAAGCCGAGCGCGTGCGTTTCTGGGCCGGGCGCAAGAATGCCTTCCCGGCGGTGGGCCGCCTCTCCCCGGACTACTACTGCATGGACGGCACCATCCCCCGTCGAGAACTGCCCGGCGTACTGCACGCCATCGCCGAACTCTCGAACGAATACGGCCTGCGGGTGGCCAACGTGTTCCATGCCGGCGACGGCAACATGCATCCGTTGATTCTGTTCGACGCCAATCAACCCGGTGAACTCGATCGAGCCGAAGCCCTGGGCGGCAGGATTCTGGAGTTGTGCGTGAAAGTCGGCGGCAGCATCACCGGTGAACACGGTGTGGGCCGCGAGAAAATCAACCAGATGTGCGCGCAGTTCAACAGCGATGAACTGACCCTGTTCCATGCCATCAAGGCCGCCTTCGACCCCAGCGGCCTGCTCAACCCCGGCAAGAATATTCCGACCCTGCACCGCTGCGCCGAATTCGGTGCCATGCACATACATGGCGGTCAATTGCCCTTCCCTGAGCTGGAGCGTTTCTGATGCGCAGCCCTGAAGATTTCGATGACAGCCAGTCACTGCTGGAACAGGTCAATCAGGCGCTGGAAAACGCCACGCCGTTGCGCATCCAGGGTTCCAATAGCAAAGCCTTTCTCGGCCGCACCACGGCCGGGGAAATTCTCGACACCCGCTCGCACCGGGGCATCGTCAGTTACGACCCGACTGAACTGGTGATCACCGCCCGTTGCGGCACGCCGTTGTCGCAACTGACGCAGGTGCTGGACGCCGCGCAACAGATGCTGCCCTTCGAACCGCCGGCCTTTGGCGACGGCGCCACCGTCGGCGGCATGATCGCCTGCGGGCTGTCCGGGCCACGACGCCCGTGGGTCGGTTCGGTGCGGGACTTCATTCTTGGCACGCGGGTGATCACAGGGCAAGGCAAGCTGTTGCGCTTCGGTGGCGAAGTGATGAAAAACGTCGCCGGCTACGACCTGTCACGCCTGATGGCCGGCAGTTATGGCTGCCTCGGGCTGATCACCGAAGTTTCCCTCAAAGTGCTGCCAAAACCCCGGCAAGCCTTGAGCATCAGCCTGGAAATCGACGCCGAACGGGCGTTGCTGCGCCTGGCGGAATGGGGCCAGCAGCCGCTGCCGATCAGCGCCGCCTGCCACGACGGCGAACGCCTGCACCTTCGGTTTGAGGGCGGTGAAGGTTCGGTGGCGGCGGCCCATGAGCGCCTTGGTGGTGAGCAGTTGGACTCTTCCTGGTGGGACGATCTCAACGAACAGCGCTTGGGTTTCTTCGATGAAGACCAGCCGCTTTGGCGCCTGTCCCTGCCGCACAACACGCCTTGCCTGTCGCTGCCGGGTCGCCAGTTGATCGACTGGGGGGGCGCCCAGCGCTGGCTGAAATCCGATGCCGACGCGGCGTTCATCCGCCAGGTGGTCGACGAGGTCGGCGGCCATGCCACTTGCTTCAGCCACGGCCTGACTGACACCCCGTTCCATCCGCTGCCGCCAGCGCTGATGCGTTATCACCGCAACCTGAAACAACAACTCGATCCACGGGGCATTTTCAACCCCGGACGCCTGTACGCGGAGCTTTGAACCATGCAGACGACCTTGAGTGAAAGCGCCAGCCATCTGCCCCGCGCCGCAGAAGCCGAAAGCATCCTGCGCACCTGCGTGCACTGCGGGTTCTGCAATGCCACGTGCCCGACCTATCAATTGCTCGGCGATGAACTGGACGGTCCACGGGGCCGTATCTACCTGATCAAGCAAGTACTGGAAGGCAACGACGTCACGCAAAAGACCCAGCAGCACCTGGATCGCTGCCTGTCGTGCCGCAACTGCGAAACCACCTGCCCCTCGGGCGTCGACTACCACAACCTGCTGGACATCGGTCGAGCGGTGGTCGATGCGGCGGTGCCGCGCCCGCTCGGTCAGCGCCTGTTGCGCGAGGGGTTGCGGCAGACCGTGCCGCATCCGGACTTGTTTAAAAGCCTGGTCAATAGCGGTCAGGTGTTCCGCGCGTTGCTGCCCGGCACCCTGCAAAGCAAGTTGCCGCGAACTGTCTACCCGGCCAAGCCGCGGCCCATGACCCTGCGTGAGCGTCAGGTGCTGATGCTCGAAGGTTGCGTGCAGCCCAGCCTGTCACCCAACACCAATGCCGCGGCGGCGCGGGTGCTGGACCGGTTGGGGATCAGCGTCATCGCGACCCGCGAGGCCGGTTGCTGCGGCGCCGTGGATTACCATCTGGACGCCCAGGCCGCCGGCCTCGATCGCGCCCGGCGCAACATCGACGCGTGGTGGCCGGGCATCGAAAAAGGCGCCGAAGCGATTGTGCAGACTGCCAGCGGTTGCGGCGCCTTTATCAAGGATTACGGCCATCTGCTCGCCAGCGACCCGGCCTATGCCGACAAGGCAAAAAAGGTCAGCGTGCTGGCCCGGGATCTGGTGGAAGTGTTGCGCGACGAGCCGCTGGGAAAACTTGGCATCCACGCCTCCCAACGCGTGGCCTTCCATTGCCCCTGCACCTTGCAGCATGGACAGAAACTCGGCGGTGCCGTGGAAGCACTGCTGACCGAACTCGGTTTCAACCTGACGTCAGTCCCCGACGGGCACCTGTGCTGCGGCTCGGCGGGCACCTATTCGCTGACTCAGCCCGAACTGTCGCGACAACTGCGCGACAACAAGCTCAACGCCCTGGAAAGCGGCCATCCCGAGGTGATTGTCACGGCCAACATCGGCTGCCAGACGCACCTCGACGGCGCGGGCCGAACCCCGGTGCGGCACTGGATCGAACTGGTCGAAGACGCCCTGCCTTAACTAAACCCTGGAGATGTCCATGAACCGCAAAGCCGTGCTGAGCCAGACCGAAGTCCAGCAGATCATCAAAGCCGCCCGCGCCGAAGCACAGGCCAATCAATGGGCCGTGACCATCGTGGTAGTCGATGACGGCGGCCACCCGCTGGCCCTCGAGCGCCTCGACGGCTGTGCGCCGAGCAGCGCGTATATCGCCACCGAAAAGGCCCGGACCTCAGCCCTCGGGCGGCGTGAAACGAAAAGCTATGAGGACATGGTCAACGCCGGGCGCTACGCTTTCCTGTCAGCACCGTTGCTGACCTCGCTTGAGGGTGGCGTGCCGATCGTTTTCGATGGCCAGGTGATTGGTGCTGTCGGGGTATCGGGGGTCAAGCCCGGGCAGGATGCGCAAGTGGCCAAGGCCGGGGCGCAGTGCCTGAAATGAGATTTTGGCATGACCCCAGATCCCTGTAGGAGCGGGCTTGCCCGCGAAGACGGCGGCACATCCGATACTTTTGTGCCAGACACACCGCTTTCGCGGGCAAGCCCGCTCCTACAGGGGTCATGTTGAACCAGCCGAGAGGAGTTGCAGCAATGAACCGTCTAACTGCCAAAGACTTCGCCCCTGAACTGCTGGAACTCTACGACTACTACGCCCACGGCAAGATCAACCGCCGGGAGTTTCTCGACCGTGCGGCGCTGTTTACTTTCGGCGGTTTGACGGCTGGTGCCCTGCTCGCCGCGTTGAGCCCCAACTACGCACTGGCCGAGCAGGTCGAGTTCACCGATCCGGACATTCTTGCCGAATACATCACCTACACCTCGCCCAAGGGCCACGGCCAGGTTCGCGGTTACCTGGTGCGTCCGGCCAAGGCCACCGGCAAGGTGCCGGCGGTGGTGGTCGTGCACGAAAACCGCGGGCTCAACCCGTACATCGAAGACGTGGCCCGACGTCTGGCCAAGGCCGGTTTCATCGCCCTCGCCCCGGACGGCCTGAGTTCGGTCGGCGGTTATCCCGGCAATGACGACAAGGGCCGCGAACTTCAGGCCACGGTCGACCCGGAAAAGCTGATGAACGACTTTTTCGCCGCCGTCGAGTGGATGATGAAACACCCCGCCGCCACTGGAAAAGTCAGTATCACCGGGTTCTGCTACGGCGGTGGCGTGACCAATGCCGCTGCCGTGGCCTATCCGGAACTGGGTGCCGCCGTGTCGTTTTATGGCCGTCAGCCAACGACCGAGGAAGTGCCACGGATCAAGGCACCGGTGATGCTGCACTACGGCGAACTGGATACGCGGATCAACGAAGGCTGGCCGGCCTATGAGAAAGCGTTGAAGGCCGGGGGCAAGACCTATGAGGCCTATATTTATCCGGGCTGCAATCATGGCTTTCACAATGATTCGACGCCGCGTTATGACGAGGCGGCGGCGAAGCTGGCGTGGGAGCGGACGTTGGGGTGGTTTCGCAAGTATCTGGTTTGATTAAAGTCCTGGGCCAGCAGGACCGGCCCCATCGCGAGCAGGCTCGCTCCTACATTGGGGTTCTGTCGAACACAAATTTTGTGTTCACTGAAGTTCCCTGTGGGAGCGAGCCTGCTGGCGATGGCGATCTCACTGCTGGTGACTACTTCGGCTGAGCCACGGTCCGCAGATACGGCTTCAAGGTCTTGAAGCCATCCGGGTATTTCTTCTTCGCGTCTTCGTCAGACACCGAGGTCGGGATGATCACATCGTCACCCGGCCGCCAGTTCACTGGCGTGGCAACGGTGTGTTTGGCATTCAGTTGCAGGGAATCGAGCAGGCGCAGCACTTCATCGAAGTTGCGCCCGGCGCTCATTGGGTAGATCAGCATGGCCTTGACCTTCTTGTCCGGGCCGACGATGAACACCGAACGCACCGTGGCGTTGTCCACTGCCGTGCGCGCGCCGCCGCTGGCATTGGGATGGATCATGTCGTAGAGCTTGGCCACCACCAGGTTTTCGTCGCCGATCAGCGGATAGTTGATCGCCGTGCCCTGAGTCTCGGCGATGTCACCGACCCAACGGTTATGGTCACTGACCGGGTCGACGCTTAGCCCGACGACCTTGGTGTTGCGCTTGTCGAACTCGGGCTTGAGTTTGGCCAGGTAACCCAGTTCGGTGGTGCACACCGGGGTGAAATCCTTGGGATGGGAAAACAGGATGGCCCACCCATCGCCGATCCATTGGTGAAAGTTGAGGGTGCCTTCGGTGGTGTCGGCGGTGAAGTCCGGTGCTTCGTCGCCAATACGGATAGCCATGTTCGATCTCCTTGCAGTGATGGACAGGGACGCCGTCAGGGCAGCGAATGCGCTTTCAACGGCATGGACGCGAAACAGTATAGGAGAGGTTCCGGGACTCGCCGGCCTGCGTTGGGTGAGTCGCTAGCCCACCAGCGCAATCAGCTGCTGGCGCTGGGCATCGGTCAGCATCGGGCCGAAACCGGCCCGGGCATTTTCCGCCATGTAGCGCGGATTGCCGGTGCCCGGAATCACGCAGGTCACCGCCGAATGCGACAGCAGGAACTTCAGCGCCAGTTGCGGCCAGCTCTTGACCCCGACTTGCGCCGCCCAGCCTGGCAGCGGCTTATCCCTCAGCCTGGCCAGCAAGCCGCCACCGCCGAACGGCCGGTTGCAGATCACCGCTACCCCACGCTCACGGCACAACGGCAGCAGGCGTTTCTCGACTGCGCGATCATCCAGGGCGTAGTTGATCTGCAAAAAGTCCAGTGGCTCGGCCTTGAGTACCGCTTCCACTTCTTCATAGGCTGATGCGGTGTAATGGGTGATGCCGATGTAACGAATACGCCCTTGTTCCTTCCAGTGGCGCAGGGTCGGCAAGTGCGTCTGCCAGTCCAGCAGGTTGTGGATCTGCATCAGATCGATCCGGTCGGTTTGCAACAGGGCGAAGGATTGTTCCATCTGCGCGATGCCTTCTTCGCGGCCCCGGGTCCACACCTTGGTGGCCAGGAACGCCGGTGAGCACGGCTCATGAATCGACAGCAGTTCGCCGATGGTCTGTTCGGCGCGACCGTACATCGGCGAGCTGTCGATCAGCTTGCCACCCTTGTCGAACAACGCATCGAGCACCGCGGGCAAGTCTTTGTAGGCCGGTTGCGCAGGCTCGACATCGAATCCGCGATAAGTGCCCAACCCTACGATCGGCAAGGACTCGTTGCTGGAAGGAATGGCGCGGGTCTGCATGGTCTTGCCTCCTGTTCCCGTCGACGGCTCGGGTTGTGCACCCGCCGGACCGAACGTGAAGACCGCCGAAGCACCGGCAGCCAGCGTGAGTACTTCTCTACGGGTGTAACCCTCAGGATGGCTCATAAAACGCTTCTCACCAGTCGCCGGGGTCCGGGCTGTTGCGCCGACAACCCGGAAAACCCGCGCCAAGGGTCGATTGACTACACTCAGAAAGCCTTGCGCCAGCCACTTTCAAACCCCGAGCAGTCAATGCCGCCCACTAACGTTAGTCGAATGTTGCGCACCCTGTTGTTACTCGTCGTCATCGTCGCTGCGTTGTACCTGGCGCTGTGCGCGGCGCTGTTCGTGTTCCAGCGGGCGCTGATTTACTACCCGCAACCGCGCGCCATCGGGACCGCCTCGACGCTGCTCACCCTGCCCGTCGCCGACGCACAGGTGCTGGTCTCCATCCGACCGCACGAGGGTCCCAACGCGCTGATCTATTTCGGCGGCAATGCCGAAGACGTCTCGCGCAACCTGCCCGGGTTCTCCCAAGCCTTCCCTGACTACGCGCTGTATCTGCTGCATTACCGTGGCTACGGCGGCAGTTCCGGCTCACCTTCCGAAGAGGCCATTGCCCGCGATGCCATCACCTTGTTCGACCAGGTGTATGTCAGCCATCCGCATGTGGCGGTGGTCGGACGCAGCCTGGGTTCCGGGGTTGCCGTGCGCCTGGCCAGCGAACGCCCGGCCGCGCGACTGGTGTTGATCACGCCCTATAACAGCCTCGAAGGGCTGGCTGCCCGTCAATTTCGCTGGTTTCCGGTGCGCTGGTTGTTGAAGGATAAATACCAGTCCTGGCGCTACGCCGCCCGCATCACGGTGCCGACTCGTCTGATTGCCGCCGAGCATGATGAAGTGATTCCGCGCTCAAGTACCGAGCGTCTGTTAAGTCATTTCACCCGCGGTGTGGCGTCATTGCAGGTGATACCGGGGACAGGACATAACTCGATCAGCGACAGCCCTGAGTACCTCAAGAGGCTGGGGGATGGGTTGTAGCAAGCAAGGTAGAACATACCTGTGACCTGTGGCGAGGGAGCTTGCTCCCTCGCCACTTCCCCCTTAGAGCCCCCTCAACTGCGCCGCTGCCGGTGGCCGTTCATCCGAGAATTCACCAGCACTCAATAAAAACATATTTTTATGCCTATATTGATATTGTCGAACGTTCCCACTCTCAGAGGGTGCCGTCATGAATATCAAAACCCTGGCTTTGCTCCTGCTGGCTTTCTGTGCGCAACCGGTCTGGAGTCAGACGCCCGCCGCCTCACCTGCCGCTGCCGACAGCCCCGCGCTGACCACGCGCCTGGCCGAGCGTGACCTTTGGGTCGAACACATTTTCTGGATCAGAAACTACGCGCTGGCCAATCAATCCGCCGACAAAAAGCAAGCCAAAGTCGCGGCGGACCAAGTCGTCGACAACGCGACCAAAATCGCCAACAGCATCGCCCCGCTCTACGGCCAACCGGCGGCGGATCAACTGCTCAAGCTGCTTGCCGGTCACTGGGGCGCGGTGAAACACTACAGCGATGCCACCGTCGCGAAAGACGCCAAGGGCAAGCAGGCTGCCGTCACCGAGTTGACCAGCAATGCCAAGGCGATTGCGGCGTTTCTGGCTACGGCGAACCCCAATCTGCCTGAGGCGACACTGGTGACGATGTTGTCGGCCCATGGCGGTCACCACGTCGCCCAGATCGATGAGTTTGCCGCCCACGATTACGCCGGCGAAGCCCGTACCTGGGCGATGATGCGCACGCACATCCTGGCCCTGGCCGACGCGCTGACCGCCGCGCTGGTCAAGCAATTCCCTGACAAGTTCTGATATCGCGCGAGGGCATCCCATGCTGGAAGGACTGGGCCGAACACAGCAGGACCTGCTCAATGCACTGCTGCACCATGCGGGCGGCATGAGCATTGACGAGTTGGCTGAACACCTGGCCGTCACGCGCACGGCGATCCGCCAACACCTGGCGGCGCTGGAGCGTGACGCTCTGGTGCTGCGCGGCGACACCCGTCCGACGGGCCGGCGTCCGGAGCAGCTGTATCGGCTCACCGACCACGCGCGGGAGCAGTTCCCTCGCCACTATCAGCTACTGGCCAGCATATTGATTGATGAAGTGGCGGGCATCATCGGTCCTGAAGCCCTGGCCTCGCTGATGCGCAGCATGGGCCGAAAACTGGCTTCGGACCTGGAACAACAGGTCGTGGATGAAGCCAGGATCGTGCAGCACATGAACCAGACGGGCTACGAAGCCGAGGTGTTTTTTCGCTCAGGAGGCACCCCGGAAATCGTCGCGCATAACTGCGTGTTCCATCGCCTGGCCGCCGCCCACCCGGTGGTCTGCGAACTGGACCTGGCCTTGATCGGCGCACTGGGCGGCGGTGAAGTCGAACACAGCGAATGCATGGTGCGCGGCGGGCATGTCTGTCGTTTCAGGCTGCGACCGAGCGAGGACCAGGATCCCGTTTAAACGGCGCACCACGCCTTACCCTTCGTCGGACGTCTCGGCTGGACGACAGGCAGCTGTTTGTCCGCCGTGAACCTTATGTCGAGTCACCAGTCATACCCAGCGCTTTCCCCCCACTCCTATCGTCGTCATCTCATCCGAGTTGCCCGTCCCATGCGCCAAACTGTCGTTGCCTTGCGCTTTTCTTCGCTGTGCCTGTTTTCCCTGCTTCCGGTTTTTGCAAGCCCCGCCCACGCCGATGGGCAACGGCAACTGGTAGACGCCATCAACGACTATCGCGCCCATCCGCAACGCTGCGACCGGCGGCCGACGCAACGCTTATCACCCCTGAAGCTCAAGTCGAACCTGGCCCTGCCCGTTGGCTATGGTGGTGGGTTGCGGGACCGGTTAAAGGCTTCCGGCTATCAGGCAACCATGGTGCGGTCCATCCGCGTGGTGGGTGCACGGGATGCCGAAGAAGCCTTCGATATGTTCCAGGACGAGCACTGCGCCGCGCTGCTCGACAACCAATACGCCGACATCGGTGTCAGCCGCGCCGGGAGCGAGTGGCAAGTGGTACTCGCCAAGCCGGTACTCGACGGGCAAACCAGCGATCCACGCAGCGCCGCACAGGCGTTGCTGGCGCAGGTCAACGCGGCCCGGGCCAAGCCGCGACTTTGCGGTCGCCAGCGTTTTGCCGCCGCACGGCCGCTGTCCTGGAGTGCTGCCCTGGGCTCCGCAGCACAAGGCCACAGCAAGGACATGGCCTACGGCAATTATTTCGCGCATCAAGATCCCGACGGTGACATGCCCTATGACCGTGCAAAGGCCGCCGGCTACCGTGGCCGGCAGATCGGTGAAAACATCGCCGCCGGGCAAGGTTCACCCAACAAGGCCATGGCCGGCTGGCTCGCCAGCCCCGGGCACTGCGCCAACCTGATGAACCCGATGTTCACCCAGGTCGGTGCCGCGTACGCCGCCAACGCGCGCAGCGACAACGGTGTTTACTGGACGATGCTGTTTGGCGCGCCCTGAGCCGCTGACCGGACCCACCTTGCGGGCATTAAAAAGCCCGCACTGGGCGGGCTTCGTGGGTGAATGTAATAAGTAGGTGGCCGGCGCTGGTCTCCGGCTTACAAGGTTTATCAGGCCTCCCACAAAAGAGCCGTGAAACTGTAATGGAACTCTTCTGCTTCACACGGCATAAGGGCTGGATCCCAGCGCGGGGATCTTTCTAACCGTGTACCCTTCGGAACGCGCCCCACGTCTCCTTGCTATCCTTTTGCGCATCAGTCTGCGTCTTCACCTACAAGGTTGAGGATAGCAAAACAGACACGATTGCCAACCAGGCTTTTAGACCGATTTCGACCAGCAGAAAACATGGCTGGACGGAAAAAAACTAAGCCCGCAGCGCGGTTCGAAAGGGGCTGCGCATCCAACATTGATGGCGCCTGACACGCCGCCTTCGCTGTGTAGGAGCGAGCTTGCTCCGGGCGGCGTTCCGACGAAAGCGGAGTATCAGTCAGCATTGATGTTGAAGCTAACGGCCCCTTCGCGAGCAAGCTCGCTCCTACACAGCGAAGGGGCCGGCACATCCAACATCGGTGCCTCAGGCAGGCCGGCGCACCACCCTCACCTTGCCGCTATCGCCGCCACCGCAGAACAACCGCTCGCCACCATCGGACTCAAGCCCCGACACGCCCACGCCTTCGGGCATTGTCAGGCTTTGCAGCACTTCGCCCGATTGCGGATCGATCCGGCGCAGCTCGCTTTCATCGCCTTCCCACGTGCCGTGCCACAGCGCGCCGTCCACCCAGGTCACGCCGGTGACGAAACGGTTGGATTCGATGGTGCGCAGGATCTTGCCGGTCTCGGGGTCGATCTGGTGGATCTTGCGTTCGCGATACTGGCCCACCCACAACGTCCCTTCGGCCCAGGTCAGTCCCGAATCGGTGCCTGCGCCGGGGGCAGGAATGGTCGAGAGGATACGACCGGTGCGGGGGTCTATCTTGTGGATGCGGTCTTCGGCGATCTGGAACAGGTGTACTCCATCAAACGCGGTGCCGGCATGGGCAGCGACATCGATCGAGCCCAGCACCTTGCCACTTTCCGGGTCCAGGGCGTTGATTTTATTGTTGCATGCGAACCAGACCTTTTCGCCGTCCCAAGTGACGCCGCACACATGGTCGACATCGGCAAACGGGCCATATTCACGAATGATTTCAGCAGTTGCGTGTTTCATTCCGGCATTCCTCATTGGGGTTGGTGGCGTTCATCCTAGCCACCGGGCAGCGGCGCCGGGAGTAACAAGGTCGTCGTGAATCCCGGCACGGGCGGCGTCATCCAGCGCCGCGCGCGGCCACGGCCAAACCATTGCACCTTGCCCTCCTCCGCCAGTGTCTCGAGTGTCCGCTGTACCGTGCGCTGGCTGGTACCCAGCGCCAATGCCAGGGCGGAGCTCGACCACGACTCGCCATCGGCGAGGCAGGCAAATACCGCGGCAAATTTTTCCTCGACCGGCGGCGCCAGTGTCACCACCTGTGTACACACCGGTGATTGCAGGGCAAAACCGCGAGCCGTCGCGGTGATGCCGGCCAAGGGCTTGAGTGCTTGACGCAGCCTGCCGATTTCCACGCGAAGCCGTGCGCGATGGGATTCATCCGAGAGTTTCAAGCGGAACGCCCGGGCGATCAGCGTTTCCCGCGTAACGTCGGCGGGCCACGCCTCGGCCAATGTGCGGGCGAGTACGAACAGGATCGGCCTTGTAGCGAGCGACACCGACATGCCACAGCCGTGCACAACGTACCGGCAGGCATCCACCACCAGTGACGTTGAACAGAACAACGCTTCAACGTCATCGAGCAACAGCGGCCGTACTTCACCCCGCGCAATCAGGCGCGCCGCCGGGGCATCGAGCAGGCGCGCAGCGTGTTCGACCTCAGCCATCAGCGCGGCAATCCCCGCTTGACTGGCAGCTTGCCCGGCCCTGTTCAACGCCTCCCGCGCCGCGTGCGATTGCAGGCGGCGAATGGCGATCCCCGCCAGCACCAGTTCATGGGTTGCCCGCAAGGCTGGCGGCAATGGGTCGGGGTCGAGTTCGGCCAATAACTGCTGCGCCTCGTCGAGCTGACCGATCAGCAGCAACCGGCGGATTTGCAGATACCGCGCATGGGCGGCATTGACCCGGTCACCGTGGTGTTCAAGGGTGACCCGCTCCGTTTCGAGCGCCTTGACCGGCCAGCCGAGTTCCCGCGAAGCCAGAGCGATTTCGGCCTCGGCCACCACACATCGGGCACGGGCCAGCACTTCCCTGGGCGCAAAGGCCCGTTGCGCACGCTTGACCAGCGCCCTGGCCCGCACCAGATCGCCCAGTTGCGCCATGGCGATACCGCGCAGGGCCAGCGCCGGCGCATCGTCGCGCAAGGCCACGCGGTCCAGTGCGCCCAGCGGATTGCCCGCCGCCAGCGCCTGGGCGGCGGCCGCGATCATCGAGTCCATCGAAATCCCGCCACGCTTGTCACTCCCCTCATTCGATACCCGGGTTTAGTCTAAATCACGACCTTTCACCAGGAGCGTACAACGATGAACACGCACAATACCGCGACCCGGGAACAATGGCTGGCAGCACGCTTGCAACTGCTCGAAGCGGAAAAGGCCCTGACCCGACGCAGCGATGAAGTCGCCAGGCAACGCCAGGCATTGCCATGGGTTCGTGTCGACAAGGCGTATCGCTTCGATACCGACAACGGCAGCGCAACCCTGGCCGAGCTCTTTCAAGGGCGCTCGCAGCTGCTGGTCTACCACTTCATGTTCGGGCCCGACTACACGGCCGGTTGCCCGTCCTGCTCAGCCATCGCCGACAGTTTCGACCCCGTCGTCATCCACCTGGCGAACCACGACGTGACCCTGATGGCGATATCCCGCGCGCCGTTGGCGAAACTGCGGGCCTACAAACGTCGGATGGGCTGGACCTTTCCCTGGGCCTCGGCCGCCGACAGCGATTTCACCGCCGACTTCAACGTTTACTTCACCGAAGCGCAGCAGCGTGAAGGGCTGGTCGAGTACAACTATCAACGCGGCGGCCATGCCATGGACGCCAGTGAAATACCGGAACCGGTGAAACAGTTCGCCGCGACCTGTGGCACCGATGCGCCGACCTACACCCGCGACCGGCCGGGGTTGAGTACGTTCGTGTTGGAAGACGGCGAGATCTATCACACCTACTCCACCTACGCCCGGGGCCTGGACGGATTGTGGGGCATGTACCAATGGCTCGACCGCGCGCCCAAGGGGCGCAATGAAACGGGGCCCTGGTGGCGCCGGCATGATGAATACCAGTGAGCGCCAGCGGCGTCACTGACCGTCGATGAAGACATCCGCCAGTTTGTCCACCGACGCAGGCTTGGTCTGGGACTGGAGCCCATGGACCAGCCGCTGGTATGGCAGGGGAACGTTGCAACCGCTGGCGGATGCCTTGCGGCGCTCTATCTTGTGGGATGGCTGGTCGAGTCCTGGTTCGATGTCGACAAACGCCGCGCGACGCTGCTCCCTTTTCTGCCAGCTGGGCAGCAAGAGCTCTATGATGCCTTGATCGGGCTCAGCATCCGACAAGGAGAAGTCAGCTCATCAGTAGAACTCGTCTAGCAAACAGTAAAACGCTATACGTTGCTGATCTGGCTCTACACCATAGGCGCGAAAAAATGGCGCTACCCATGCCTGTCCAAGGTTGCGCTCTATGCTTCGGACAGCCAGTGCAAGATCTTGATAGATGTCACTGATGCCTAGCCGGCCGCAGTCGATGTAGCCGGTAAAGCTGCTTCCTTCGACCATGAAATTCGGTAGGCAGGCATCGCCGTGGGTGACCGCAAGATCATAGGTTTCAGGGAGCGTCGACAGCATCTCTGCGAAAACACCCTCAGCGGTCCGACCCAGCCGCTCATCGTCAAAGTCTGCCTCGTCAACGAGCCCGGCACTCACTCGACTCCTGGCGGCGGCTATGCGCTGCTCCAAGGGGTGATCAAAGGGACATGTATCAATTGGCATCTGGTGCAGAGTACGTAGTGCCGCCGCCAGGATGCTGATGACTTGGGGTGGAGACAAATCGTTGGCACTGGCCAGATCATGTCCAGGGACGGCACTCATGAGTAACCAATGGCGATTATTTTCTGTCGTAGCATCAAGAACTGTTGGCCCAGGCAGGTCAAGCCGGTTCATCCAACGAAGACGCTCAATCTCTTGCGGCAGCTCACTGTGTGCGCCAATGGGCTCGGACTTCACGAACAGGTGTTCCCCATTGATGCAGCGGATGCGAGAAACCTCGGCTCCTGACTCTCCGATAGTTTGTCGTTCAATAGGCGCCCCACTGAATGTTTGGGACCATTGGGTAGGAATGTACATACTGTCACTTACTCAAGTGTTGGCGGATTTACTGCCAGTCGGTTGCATGACAAGCAAGACTCAAACCCTGCTCACTTCGAAGCCAAGGCAATCACCACCGCGGACAGGTAGAGGCCAACACCAAAGACGGCATGATTTATTGAACTGCGCATGCAGTTCTTGGCCGGCGTCGGCGTCTTGGAGGATACAAATCCTGCCCCCATGGCGGGCTGTATAACAAAAAGCGGGACTGCCACTGTTGCCACGCCCAAAGCGATTGCTGGCAGGAAAGTTGGTTCCTGCAGCCAGGCGACGCCTTGAATGCACGCCAGTAACACCGCGAAAGCAACTCCCGTGGCGTAGTGCACCACCCAGCCCAGGACCACTTCACCTCGCACCGGCATCGCTTGTCCAATGCTGGCATGAGCGAATTTGCCTTGGCATACATGACCTACCCAGCGCCCGACGAAAGCGAAATTCAGCGTTGGAACGCCAAAGGACTTCATGAGGAACATCCACAAATCCATGACGACGGTAGCGCCAACCCCCAACAGAAAAACCTGTGCAACCACTTCCAGCGATGCCATACCTACCTCTTGTTCATGGACCAATTAATCTTGCCGATGCATGATAGAAGTTGAAGTCAACTTCAAGTCAATGGGCTGAAAATGGATATCACTGAGGTCGTCAAACGCACGGGAATTCCTGCCCACACATTGCGTTTCTACGAGAAGAAAGGCTTGATCGCGTCAGTCAGCCCGCGCGGGGCTCGCCGCCAGTTTGCGTCTGCCGTGGTTGAGCAGTTGGCTGTTATCGCACTCGGACAGGCAGGCGGTCTCTCGCTGGACGAGATACATGCCATGCTTTCCCCGAATGGTAAGGCAGTTGTTGATAGAGACGTGCTTTTGGCCAAGGCGGATGAGATTGATGCGACCGTCAAGCAACTACAGGCGATGAGTCGGGGATTGCGGCATGCGGCCGCATGTCCAGCCCCTAGCCACGCAGAATGCCCGAGATTTCATCGGTTACTCAAGGTCGCAGCGGCTGGTGTCTTTAAACGGGGCAGGCTTTCGGCGCCACATCCTGCGCCCGTTCGGTCTTGAGCACACCGCACGAGCGCAATGGAGTTCCTGGCATCCTTGGAATATGGCAGGCCCTATCTCGAGCTGGAATGTGAGTACGACCTGGATCTGACAGCCCCCTCAGCGTCAGTATTCCGACATCACCACCATCACTTCAGCATCGGCGCCATCCTCGCCTTCAGCCAGATAAATATGACCAATCGAGCTGTTGAAATAGGCTGTTTCGCGACAGCCGATGCTGATTGATTCACCCGTTTCGAATTGAATGCGCACACGACCTGAAAGGACGACGGCGAACTCTTGTCCGGGGTGACGGATGTAGTCTTCGAACTGATTCAGTTCGCGCGCACAGATCCGCGCGTACATGGGCGTCATGCTGCGTCCGGGGAAATCCCCCGCCATCGGGTGATATTCGTAATTGCCCGTGCTGTAACCCGCCGCACTGTCGATGGCGGTGCTGACCACCGTGGGCTGTACAGCACTGACGCCCGCCTTGGCCGGACTGAAAAGCTGGGCAATGTCCACACTCAGGGCCCGAGCTGCGGCCGCTAGTTTTTCGTAACTCACCGACACTTGCGCCAGCTCCATTTTCGACAAGGTCGACAGCGCCACGCCTGAACGCTCGGACAGCTGCTTAAGCGTCAACTTCTGGTTTTTGCGGATGACACGCAGGCGGGCACCGACCTGGGCGCGATCTATCAAGGGATGGTCCGTGGGACACGAGACTCGATCGGAACTCATGCAGACTCTCTATCGTACAAAAAACGGTGCCCGGAACTGAGCCAAGGCAGGGGCTGGAATAATACCTCAAGGTAATGGGTTGACCGGGGAATTCTCATATCTTACATTTCTCTTATCTGAGAATTATAAAAATAAAGGGAAGAACATTTCTTTCCCATCCCCAGAGACAGGAGGTACTTCGGTATGCACGACAGCGTATGTTTCGATTTCGCCATCATCGGCGGTGGTATTGCGGGGGCCTCCCTCGCCTATCGCTTGGCCGGGCAAGCCAGCGTTGTGGTGCTCGAGCGTGAGAGCCAGCCGGGTTATCACGCCACCGGACGCTCCGCCGCGATGTTCATGGAAAGCTATGGCACACCGCAGATCCAGGCATTGACCCGAGCCAGCCGGGACTTCTATGAGCAACCGCCAACTGACTTCACCGAGCATGCGCTGCTGGAACCTCGCGGCTGTCTGTATGTCGCAGGCGAGGGGCAGCAATCCCTGCTGAAACAAACCTTCGAAGTCGGCCGGGCACAGGCTGGCAATGTTTCATTGATTGATACCGAGCACGCCCTCGCGTTAGTGCCGTGCCTGCGCCCAGAGGCGATTGTCGGGGCGATGCTCGAAACCGACGCCCGTGACCTGGACGTCCACGCGCTGCACCAAGGTTTTTTGCGGGCCATGCGCCGAGCCGGTGGCGTGCTGCAGTGCGACGCCCAACTGAGCGTCGCCACCCGCGAAGGTCGACACTGGCACCTGACACTGGCCGACGGCCGCCAGTTGCGCGCACGCAATCTGGTGAACGCCGCAGGTGCCTGGGCCGACCAGGTGGCGCAGCAGTGCGGTGTGAAGCCCATTGGGATGCAGCCCTGCCGACGCACCGCCTTTACCTTCGACGGCCCTGAGGGCATGGACTTCTCACGCTGGCCTGCGGTAATCGGCATCGACGAAAGTTTTTACTTCAAACCGGACGCCGGCCAACTGCTGGGCTCGCCGGCCAACGCCGATCCCGTCCCGCCACAGGACGTGATGCCCGAAGAGCTGGACATCGCCACCGGGATCTACCACATCGAAGCCGCCACCTCCTTGACCATCCGCCGCCCACGCCACAGCTGGGCCGGCCTGCGCTCGTTCGTCGCTGACGGTGATCTGGTGGTCGGCTGGGACGATCACTGCGAAGGCTTCTTCTGGCTGGCGGCACAGGGCGGTTATGGCATTCAGTCCGCGGCCGGCGTATCGCAATTGGCCTGTGCCCAATTGCTCGATCAACCCCTACCCGAAACACTGCGCCGCCAGGGCGTCGAGCCACAACGCCTGGCACCTGGCCGCCTGCGTTAATCATTCATCCCGATGAGGTTCCATACCATGTCTGACAATCTCCAGCGTTACCCCAGCCACCTGCCCTATCCGTTCTCCAAAGCCATTCGGGTCGGCGATTTTTTGTTCCTCTCAGGGCAAGTACCGATGACCCCTGCGGGCGAGGTGGTGCTCGGTGATATCCGCGAGCAAACCGAGGCCGCCATGGCCCGCATCGGCGAGACCCTGGCCGAATGCGGGGTGGGTTTTGATCAGGTGGTGAAGGCCACAGTGTGGCTGACGGACATGCAACATTTCGCCGGTTTCAACGAGGTGTACAAGCGCCACTTCGAGAATGGTTTCCCGGTGCGTTCCACGGTCGGCGGCGCCCAGTTGGCGCTGGGGGTCGACGTGGAAATCGAAGTCCAGGCCTGGGTCGGCGCCCGCTGATCCACCCCTGCCGTTTGCCAGTGCGATGCCCCGGGACGGCCATGAACAGTGGTCGTCCCCATAAGCCATAACAAAAACAATTTGAGGGAAATCGTCATGAAAGAAAGTCTGAAAATAGCCGGTGCATTTGTCGGTGTGATTGTCGGTGCAGGATTCGCTTCCGGTCGGGAACTGCAGATGATGTTCGTGGATTTCGGCGTATGGGGACTGCTCGGGGCGGTGGTCAGCGCCGCGCTCTTCACCTTTCTCGGGATGGCATTGGCGGGCATGGGTAGCCGACTGCGGGCAAGGTCCCATAAGGACGTGGTGTATGCACTGTGCGGACGCTACCTGGGCACCTTTGTCGACCTGATGATCACCTTCTTCATGTTTGCGGTGACCGTGGTCATGTTGGCCGGCGGCGGCGCCTTGCTGGAACAACAGTTCGGCATTCCCGCCATGTTCGGCAGCGTGGCGGTGACCCTGATCGTGGTCGCCATCGTGTGCCTGGATGTGCAGAAGGTCATTGGCATGATCGGCGCCGTCACTCCGCTGTTGATCCTGACGGCGGTAGCGGTGGCCCTGTATGGCGTCGCCACCCGGGGTTTGAGTTTCGGTGAACTCAATCAACTGGCCAGCCAGCAAGACGCTGGCGCAAGCCATTGGCTGCTGGGAGCGTTATTGTACGTGTCTTACAACATCGTGGCCGGGGTGCCGTTTCTGGCGATCATGGGCGGCGCTGCGAAATCCGAGAAGCAAGCCATCTGGGGTGGCATCTTCGGTGGCGCGTTGCTGGGGCTGCTGATGCTGGTGATGAGCCTGGGATTGCTGTCACGCCTGGACAGCGTGGCGGATTTGCCAATGCCCATGCTGTCCATCGCCACGGAGGTTTCGCCAGTCCTCGGTCTGCTGATGGCGGTGATCATTTTCCTGATGATCGTCAACACGGCCGTCGGTACCTTGTATTCCTTTTCGGCCCGGCTACTGCCGGCAGGCACTCGCAAATTCCGCGTCGGCTCAGCGGCCGCTGGCGCACTGGCTTTCGTCGGTAGCCTGGTCGGGTTTGTCAACCTGGTGGGCCAGGTCTATCCACTCTTTGGCTACCTGGGCTTTTTGCTGATTGGCGCAGTGGTCGTTGGCTGGTTACGCGTAGGACGCCTGGCCCAGGCTTAATCAGTCGATAGTGGCGTGCTGAGCAAAAAAACGATCAGTGCGACCATGACCATCAACGGAATCGGCAGGCCGTACGGGGCGATACTCATGCCAGCGGCCCAAATAGACTGTCAGCGTCCAGAGCAAACCGGTGCTGGCGTTGGCGGTCACAGTTCCAGCCCCATGTATGGCTGATCGATCAGAATCAGTGCCAGGTAGATCTGCAAACGGAGGACCGTTGCGCGGAGCACGCATTTGGCACAATGTTTTCTTCCTGACTCAATCGTTGAGGTCTCATGATCCGCGACTTTCGAAACGTTGACCTGGAGCCCGTATTGGACATTTGGCTACGAGCGTCAATCCAGGCGCATCACTTCATAGCCCCCGAATTCTGGCGTAGCCAGCTTGCTGCCATGCGTGAGGTCTACCTACCCGGCGCCATGTCCCGAGTGTTTGAGGCAGACGGGACGGTAGTAGGATTCTGCTCTGTGTATGGAGACACACTTGCGGCGCTATTCGTATCGCCTGAGCGTCAGGGGGACGGCATAGGTACGCAGCTTCTCGCGGACGTCATGGCATCCAAGTCAACTCTACAGCTGACTGTGTATTCGGCGAATGCGCCCAGTATCCATTTCTATGAGAACCAGGGCTTTGTAGTTCTCAATGAACAACTGGATGCGCACACTGGCCACCTTGAGAAGGTGATGCGCTGGGTCGCCTAATCTGACTAATGTAGCTATAGGCGAAAGGAAAATGACAGGTCGCGCTAGCTTCAGCGTATGTGTCTGCCCAACTGACCTTGTGTCGTTAAGGGCCCGTGATTTTCGATGGGAAGACGGACAAGGAGCAATCAATAGCTGGCGCAACCCCGGCGCGTACTCCGTACCATCCGCGATCTCAAACCGTAACGCCGATGAAGATCAGCAGCTCCAGAAGCGATTCAGTCCATTGCCCGCGTCGTAACTTCGACGTTTGATCGCGCCTGCCCCGGGCGTTCAGAAGCGAAAGCGCAACTTATCTATCGTGCAGATGTTTTTTCAAGAACGACCGGGTTCGTTCCTGGACAGGGTTTTGCAGGATCTCTTGCGGTGCCCCCTCATGCCTGAAACGCACACCCGCAATCAGCTTGCTGGACCTGCTTGCGCAAAACTCGCAGGTACGACGAGTCTCCTCGGTCAGTGGCCAGCTCGACCTGGTCATTGAGGTCGAATCGCGAACCATTGATGATCTGAACCGGGTCAGAGATGCAGTAGCCAGTCACGAATCCGTTGAAGACATCACCACCGCTGTCGTTCTGCGACGCGATATTGATCGGCAGAGTTCCTGATTTGCCTGGGGGAGAGGTCTTGAGACCGGCTCCCCGCCAAAGCCCCCTCGATTCATGAGCAATCCGGCAACAGTGTTTATCCCGCCGACCGATTTTTGCGCCCCCGCCAAACGCCTAATATCGGCTCTACCCAAGTGAGCAAACCCAGTCAGATGCAACCCGCTCACAAGGTTAAACACCCTTGCAGGACAACGCTTCAACCACGAGGTGAAGATCATGAAACTGTTGAACATCGCACTCTTTGTTGCCCTTGGCGCCGCCGGTGCCCAGGCCTTTGCAGAGGACAGCCACTCAACTGCCGCCACCAGCCAACCGCCGGTTGAAACCTACACATACGGCACCAGGCTCGATATCAAGCGCGTCATCGAAGTATCGGAAGTCGCCGATGAATGCGGACCGGTCCCGGCGCGCATGACCTATGAAGATTCCCGGGGTCAACGCCGCACCATTGAGTACCAAGTAATGGGCAGCGGTTGCTCGAACGGTTGAGCACTGTATGGACGATGGAGGGTCGACACTCCATGCATACAGCGCCAACCACAACGCTATACAGATGCACCGACAATTTTTTCATCAGCCGCGAGCAAACCCGGAATGGAATGCTTCAGAAATTCCACCCAGGTTTTTATTTTTGCATCCACGAACTTGCGTGACGGGTAGATCGCAAACAGGTTCAGCTCTTCAAGCCGATACCCTGGCAGTACCCGCACCAAAGTCCCCGCCCGCAGGCCCTCGACGGCCGAAGCAATCGGTTGAATACCAATCCCCATCCCGTTCTTGATCGCGAAAGTCATGGCGTCGGCTGTGTTGACGTGAAAGGGCGACACCGGCGTGCTGAACGTTTCTATCCCAAGCGGGCCTTCAAACACCCAGTTCTCGGCTGGCATGACCGTGTTGACGATTCGCAGGCAATCATGGCCTTCCAGATCACCCGGCGATTCGGGCGTCCCGCGTTTTTTCAGGTAAGCCGGCGAGGCGCAGAGAATGCTGTAGGTGATACCCAGCCGCTGGGCGACAAACCCGGAATCGGGCAGGTCCCGCGCCAGCACAATCGACATGTCATAGCCTTCCTCCAGCAAATCCGGCAGCCGATTGGTCACGGTCAGGTCAAACAGAACCGAAGGATAGGTTTCTCTGTAGCGGGCAATGGCGCCGATCACGTAATGGTTGCCGATGGCCGACATGGCATGGATTTTCAGCCGGCCTGCGGGCATGACCTGCGCCGTACCCGCCTCTTCGTCGGCCTCGCGCATGTCCTGCAGAATCCGCTCGCAGCGCTGCAAATAACGCACACCGGCTTCGGTCAGTGCCAGGCGCCGGGTGGTGCGGTTGATCAGCCGCGTTTGCAGCCGGGCCTCCAGGCTGGAAACGGCTTTTGAAACGTTGGTCGTGGTGGTGTCCAGCATCGCGGCCGCTGCCGTGAAGCTGCCGCTTTGGGCTACCGCCGAGAAACAGCGCAGGGTCTGGAAAACATCCATCGTTTTCACCTCAAGGGATAGGCAAGCAGGACGGCCCCGTGACGGACCGCCCTGGCGTCAGTAACTACTGCTTGCGCGGAATGAACCCGGGGACGCCGGTTTCAACCACCGAGTTGAAGCGTATACGGGTTGTGATGTCTTGCTGGATTTCAACCATGGCCCTGAGCGGCAAGGTCGAGATATCGATATTTTCCCGGATATGGCTCGGCGTTGCCGAGGTGGTCAGGAACGCTACCCCACGTTGTACCGACCAGGCCAGCGCCACCTGGGCCGGGGTTTTCTGCACACGCCGGGCGATGCCGGCAAGCACCGGGTCCTGCAGCACATTCGGTTCCATGCCATGCCCCAATGGCGCAAACGCCAGCAGGATAATCCCGTGCGCCTTGCAGAACTCCAGCAACTCCCACTCCGGTAAATAAGGGTGAGACTCGACCTGCACCACGGCGGGTTTTATCCGGGCGTCGGCAACCAGCGCCTTCAGCGCCTGCAGCGTGATATCGGACACCCCGATGGACCTCACCCGCCCCTCATCCACCAGCCGCTCAAGTGCCCGCCACGTCTCGATCAACGTCACGCCGTCGTCGTAGATGACATTGCCCTGCTCATCCCTCGGGTCCTGGTTGTCGCCGGGTTGAAAGGCAAACGGCGTGTGGATCAGGTAGCAGTCGATGTAGTCCACTTGCAGGCGTCGGCAACTGGCTTCGAACGCGGGTTCTACGCGCTCGGGACGATGGTTGGTGTTCCACAGTTTGGTGGTGATGAACAGCTCCTCGCGCCGGACTTTGCCGGCCTCCTGCACTTCCTTCAATGCAACGCCAACCTGCGCTTCGTTGCGATAACGCTCGGCGCAATCGAAATGGCGGAAACCGGCGGCCAGCGCCTCCTTCACCGCTTCAGTCGTGGTGGCGAGATCGCGCAACAACGTACCGAACCCAACCGCCGGCATCTCGACCGCCCCATGGTTGAGCAGGAATCCAGTATCGCGCAGTCCGTCGTGAAAGGCTTCATAAGTCATGTCATTACTCCAGGCCGCAGCCATTATTGATACGAAGGTTTCTGCCCGTCGCCCGACGCAACGCGTTGCTCGAAGGCACCGACCGAGTTGCCGCCCAGCGCAATGAACAGTTGCACGGTGTCGAGGTACTGCGCGGTTTTCACGCGGATCTGTCCCAGCAGTGCCTGCTCATAGGCACGCTCCGCTTCCAGGACCTGGAGAATGCTGTTCTCGCCTTGCGCGAAGGCCTGCTGGTTCAACTGCAAACTGGTTTCGGCCGCGCGCAATGCGTCGGTCTGGGCCAGATGTTCCTCGGCGTCATGGTTGATCGCCTGCAAGGTGTCGGCGACCTGGCCGAACGAGGTAATGACCGTCTGTTGGTAACCGGCGAGTGTCGCTTTGTAGCCGTCGACGGCAGCTTGTTGTTCAGCCTTGAGCGTGCCGCCATCGAAAAGCGGTCCGGCCAACCCGGCAGCGAAACCCCAGAGTGCCGCGCCGCCATTGCCGGAAGCCGCCTGCGCCAGGGACGCGGACAGCGTGACGTGGGGATAGAGATTCGCCGTCGCCACGCCCACCGCTGCGCTGGCCATGTGCAGTTGCGCCTCGGCTTGCAGCACATCCGGCCGGTCGTGGGCCATTTCCGAAGGCAGGCTCACCGGCATGTTCGACGGCAGGGCAAACTCGCTCAAGTCGAAGTCGGGAGCGATCCAGTCCGCCGGCCCCTTCCCCGTCAGGATTGACAGCGCATGGCGTGCGGCATCGCGTTGCTGAGCAAGAGGCGGCAACAGCGTGCGGTCCTGGGCGAGACGGGTCTCGGCCAGCGATACATCGATCTGCGTGGTGCTGCCATTGAGGTGGGCCATGCGCACCAGCTCAAGGTTCCTTGCGTCATTGGCCAGCAGCTTTTCCACGGCCCGTATCTGTGCGTTGGCGGAGGCCACCAGCAACGCCTGGCTGGCGACGTTGCCGGTCAACGTCAGGTACGCCGCTTCGAAGCGGTGTTTTTGCAGCTCGGTAAACGCCTGCTGCTGTTCGACCAATCGCTTGTTGCCACCAAATACATCGAGGTCGAACCCCACCCGCGGCCCAATCGCATAGAAATTGGCGATGGAGGGTTCCTTGGTGTTGTGCAGCCGTTGACGACCGGCCACGCCAGCGAAATCGACCTGCGGATACAGCGCACCCTGCGCCGCCGCCAAAGAAGACGCGGCTTGCCGGATCGTGGCATCGGCGGCCACCAGATCGAGGTTGCCGTCGATTGCTCGACGAACCACATGGTCGAGTTTCTGCGAGCGAAAGGCAGTCCACCAGTCACCACTGACCTTCCTGCCGAGGTCGATGCGAGGGTTGCCACCCTGGGCCAGACGCTGCTCGGCCTGTGGGTCATAGTGCTGCGACGTACTCGCCGCCGGTGTTTGGTAGTCGGGGCCAACGGTGCAGGCCGTCAGCAATACCAGCAGCGACAACGCCACGATCTTCGTTTGCATCCAGTAGCGGTTGATGACCAGCGCATAAGATTTCATTTGGCAAACTCCACGAAAACTAATTGGCCGCAACGGGCTTGCGAAGCAACAACACCAGCGGGCTCACCACTAGCATCACCACCATCAGGATCTTGAACTGGTCGATCACGGCGATGAACGCGGCCTGGCCGGTGATCATTTCGTTGAGCCCGTCGAGCACCTGCAACGGCGCCGAGGTCAGCGAATGCGCAGCCGCGCGGTATGGCGTCAGGTTGCTGACCAGCGCCATGTGCATCGCCTGGGTGTTGTTGAAGAAGAACAACTGCACGATGGCCACGCCCAGCGTGCTGCCGTAGACACGGGCCAGATTGAACAGGCCGGTGCCTTCGGGGCGCAGCGTGGGGTCGAGCGTACTGAACGCGACCTTGGTCACCGCCGGCATCAGGATGCCCAGGCCCACGCCCTGGATCGCACCGGCGACGGCCACGGGCCACTCGTCCATCAGCGGCGAATAGCCGAGCATCAGCCAGTTGGCATAAACCACCACCGCCACGCCTGCCGCCACGAAGGGACGACGGTCAAAGCGCTCGGGCAGCCGCCCCATCAGCAGAAAAGCGCCAACCAGGCCCATGCCACGGGGAATCGTCAAGGCGCCGGTAGTGTCCGGCGGATAGCCGAGAATCTCGTCCAGCATGGGTGAGGTCAGGGCCATGGTCGACAACAGCACGAAACCGAGGGCGAAAAAGATCACCGTCGACAACACGAAGTTGCGGTCCTTGAGCAGGCGTTTGTTGAGGAAATGCACATTCGAGGTCAGCACATGCACCAAGAACAGATAGGCCCCCAACGCAGACGCCACGGCTTCGAGCCAGATCTCGGGCGAAGCGAACCAGTCCAGGCGCTCACCCCGGTCGAGCAACATTTGCAGGCTGATCAGGCCGAGGGTGAAGGTGCCGAAACCGAAGAAATCGAACGCAGGAGGTTTCTCGGCCTTCTTCTCGGTCAGCAACAGCGCCGCCACCAGGAAGATAAACGCCGACAGTGGCACGCTGAGGTAGAACATCGGCCGCCAGCCAAAATGTTCGGCGATCCAGCCGCCGATACTCGGGCCGCTGACGATGCCGAACAGCACAATCGCCGTCCACTTCGCGCCAAACGTTGCACGCTTGTCCTGCGGCAAGGTTTCCATGGCAATCACCATCGACAGCGGCGCCAGTACGCCACTGGCGATGCCTTGAATGATGCGCGCCCCCACGAACTCCAGCGGCGTCGCCGCCACCGTGGCGAGCAACAAGCCAAGGACGAACATCGCCAGCGCCGCCTGATACACGAGCTTCAAACCAAAGCGTCCGGCCAGCCATTGCGCGAGCGGCATGCTGATCGCACTCGCGGCCAGGTACGAAGTGAAAATCCAGCCCGCCTGATCGTCGCTCATCGACAGGCTGCCCTGAATCAACCTGAGTGCCGCGTTCGGCAGCGGCAGGTTCGCCGACTGCATGTAGGTCGCCAGCAAGGCGGCGAACCTGAGCGAGCGCCCACCCTCCCCTCCGGGGTTTACCACCGATTGGGTGTTCATCAGAAGTTACCTGCGGTCAGCAATGCCTTGAGCGGGTGCCACCAGGGGCTTTGAAACTGGGTATTGATCCGCACCGTGGCGCTGGTCCCGGAGAACAGCGGCAGTGCCGGGTCGACTTCGTCGAGTTCAAGCCGTACCGGCACCCGCTGAGTCACCTTGACCCAGTTACCGGTCGCGTTTTCCGGCGGCAGCAGCGCGAAATCCGACCCGGCCCCCGGGCTCATGCTGGTGACGTGGGCCTTGAACACGCGATCCGGGTAGGTATCGATGCGGATGGTGGCTTCCTGGCCCGGGCGCATGTGGGTCACGTCGGTCTCGCGGAAGTTGGCCTCGATCCAGATCTCGTGACCGGACAACAAGGCAAAGGCCGGCGCGCCGTTGTTCACATGGTTGCCCACCTGCAGGTCGTCAACCTTGGCCACGATGCCATCCTGCGGCGCATACACCGTGGTGTACGAGAGGTACAACTGCGCCTCGTCGAGCTGCGCCCGGGCCTCGCGCACCGTCGGGTGACTGTCGGCATCGATGTCCGGATTGCCGTTCAAGGCAACCACGGTGCTGGCGATCTGTTGTTCGATGGACGCGATCCGTTGCCGCGCCACCTTCACGTCGGTGTCGGCACGTTCGTAAATCGACTTCGAAACGAACTCAGTCGCAACCAAGGCCTTCTTGCGGGCAAAATCCTTTTGGTCGAAGTCAGCCGACTCTTTCGCCGATTGCAGTTCAGCTTGTTGCTGGCGATAGCTGGCCTTGAGCCCGTCAATACGCAGCCGCGCCACGCCCAGTTGTGCTTGCGCGCGGTCGACGGCGATCTGGAACGGTTTCGGGTCGATCCGGAACAACACCTGGCCCTTGCGGACCTGCTGATTGTCCTCGACGGCGATCTCTACCACTTGTCCAGAGATCCGCGCATTGATCGATGCCTTCGCCACTCGGGCGTAAGCGTTGTCGGTCGAAACATACGCCTGCCCCGACACGTAGTGGGCATAGCCCAGCGCCGCGAACAGGATAGGAACACCCACCATCAGCCAGGGGCGCAACCTCTGTTTCAGTGGTTTGTTGATACGCGAGTCAGCCGGGATTGGGCCTGGGTGCTCGAAGGTCTGCGAAGCCGGGATATCGAACGATTTGGTCATGATCGAGTTCACCTTTAGCCGGGTAATCGGGCCGGCATCGGCAACAAGCGCCAGCGGCCCGCAGGTCAATAAATGCTGTAAACAAACAAGCCCGTGCGCGGTCAGGAGGATCGCTCCCACCGCGTCGGTTTCGTCGCCGCAACACTCAGTTCGCGCTCGGCTACCACAAACCCTGGAACAAGGAATTTCTGATTCCTTAATTTTGTGCAATGGTGTAAGAATATCCCTCGACCCACCCTCCTACAAGGATTTTGTACTACATGGCACAAAATAAATCGACAGAGGGCAAAGCCCGCGGCCGCCCTCGCGCCTACGACCCGCAGACAGCGTTGCAACAGGCGCTCGGTGTGTTCTGGAACACCGGCTATTCCGGCGCGTCGCTCGATAGCATCGCCACCGCCGCCGGCATGAATCGCCCCAGCCTCTATGCGGCATTCGGCGACAAGCACGCGCTCTATATCAAAGCGCTGGAGCAATATTGGGAGTTTGCCGCGGCGTCCATGCGCGAGGCGCTGACGGACCTGGAGCTGCCGTTGGCCGAGGCCTTGCAGCGTTTCTACGAGGGGCAGTTATCGATTTACTTCTCGGGAGACGGCCAGCCGCGCGGTTGCTTCGCCATCGGCACGGCAACCACCGAAGCCGTCGAAGACCCGGAAATTCGTGAAGTGCTGTCCGACCGCTTGAGCCGGCTGGATGCCGACCTGGAAGTTCGCCTGCAAGCGGCGAAAAATGCCGGCGAGTTGAAAGGCGATGTCAACCCCGCGGCCCTTGCCGTGCTCGCCTCGTCTCTGCTGCACAGTATTTCGATACGAGCCAGGGCCGGTAAATCCCGAGCCGAGCTGACGGAGCTGGCACGCAATGCGATCAGAGTCATCTGCGGTGGGTGAAAAACTCGAAGACATTCTTGCCGGGCAGTTGGCCGTGATCTTCTGCGGCATCAATCCCGGAATGACTGCCGCCAGCCAAGGTCACCATTTTGCGGGGCGCGGTAATCGTTTCTGGCGCACGCTGCATCTCGCCGGGTTTACCCCGGAGCTTGTGCGGCCGGAAAACGATCGAACGATCTTGAGCTATCGATGCGGATTGACCGCGGTGGTCGAACGGCCGACGGCCAGCGCGGATCAGTTGTCCGTGGACGAGTTCACCGCCGCGGCCGCGGCCTTCGAACAGAAAATCGCACGCCATGCGCCGCGTTTCGTGGCGTTTCTGGGCAAGGCGGCGTATGCCGCGCTGTCCGGTCAGCGCGACATTGCCTGGGGCCTTCAAGCAAAAACCTTCGGCAATGCCTCGGTCTGGATCCTGCCCAACCCCAGCGGCAGAAATCGCGGGTTCAACCTCGAGCAACTGGTGACGGCCTACCGCGAACTGCGCCTGGCCGTCGACGACCAACAGCGGGTGTAATCACGCCGGAGGAATCGTCGCGAGCATACCGATCAGGATGGTCAACAGCAGAAAACCGCCGAGAAAAATCGTCATCTTGGCCATGCGGCCTCCCACACTATGAATTGGCGGTACAGGAGGCGCCGAGCGCTGCCGTACCGGAAATTTATTGTGGGCTGGTGGCTGTATCCGTTACAGAGGCAGATTGCGCTGAAAAATACGGATCAGATCCGTTTTCAGGCCGTGCTTTCGCGCGTTTCCCATAGAAAAGTTTGCGCGCGATGTCCACAAACGGCGTGACGATCAAACCGTGCAGCGTCAGGTAACGCTCGTGATCCTGCTCACCGGTGCCGTATTGAATGGCCTCGGGTGTGGACCGGGTGACGTACAGCGTGCCGAACATCCAGTCCCACAATGACAAATTGATGCCGAAGTTCTTGTTGAAGTGTCTCGGTGCATCGCTGTGATGAATCTGGTGTTGCGCCGGGCTGCTCAGCACCCGCTCAAACACCGGCCCGAAGGAAAACCAGACATGGCTGTGGCGCAGGTTGGCCGCCAGGCTATTGAAGATAAAAACCATGTAGGTCACGCCAAACAGCGTATAGCGGCTGATCTCCCCGCCGCAGGCGTACCAGAAGACACCGGCAAAGGCGCCGACGCAGATGATGTCCGTGAGCTTTTCGACCACTTCTTCCAGAAAGTGCACGCGGCTGGCCGTCGCCGGCACCAGCACGGGCGCCGAATGATGGACTTTGTGGAACGCCCACAGGTACCGCGAATGAAAAGCGCGGTGGCCCCAGTAATGGCTGAAATCCTTGACCAGAAATACGCCCAGCCCATAAAGCAGGGTCAGCGCCAGGTGTTCCTCCACTTGCGTGCGCGCGCCCCACAGGTGGGTGAAGAACGCGATGTAGTCCGCTGAACGCAAGACATACGGATCGACCAGGCCGACGATGGGCAACACCAGGGCAACCTTGAGGATGGCGAGTACGAAGTAATAGCGGTAGTCGAGCAGCGCCGAGCGGTGCAGGTAAACCCGACGGCCGCCGATGAACTGGCCGAACGAGCGTGCGTCGGTCAAGCCCCGGGATTTGCGCCAGCGGAACAGGCAATAAGCGGCGCCGTAAGACATGCAGAGAAAGGATAGACCGAGTCGACCGTTGACGTCGAAAATGCCCAGGAACTGCCGGGTGACCGGCTCGATCACCCACTGGAATAAATGAAAATGGATTGCGGCAAGAACATCCATACCAGGCTGCCCGACGTAAATGGAAGGGCAATAGTAAATGAGAATGAGTCTTTAGTGTGTTGAATTATGCCCAGTTGTCAGCCACCCAATGCAATGATTGCAAGGATCAGCACGCCCCCCGTGGCAGCCATGATCACCCCACCCTGCCATTGCGTGGCGCCAGCGTATCTGGCGAGCATCCAGCCGGCGATGAACAGCACCACGAGGCCGATCAGGTTGGACAGGCGGATGGCGAGTGCCGTCTGATCGAGCAGTATGAACGGCACCACCAGTGGAAATGTCGAGCACACGACCAACAGGAAAACACCGAGCGCACCCTTGAAGTCGTTCCAGCCCAGGCCCGCCCTGGTCGGCAAGGGGGGCTGCTCGAGCAGTCGACGGCGCAACAACTCCAGGCCCTCGCTGCCGGCCGCCACCGCCAATTGCAATGGCAACACTTGCGCAATGAGTGCCTGACCGGCCGCGGCGTCCGTGCCATTGCGCAGGGCGAGGTACAGCTTGATCCTGCGCGTGCGCTCGACCAGTGCGCGCAACAGGTACATGACTGCATCGGCCAGTCCCCAGGCGAGATTGCAACCGAGTGCGGCAATCATCATCGAGCGCTCGGCTGCCTGGTCTGCCGTGGCCACGCTGATGGTGCCGGTGAACGTCATGGCCATCAGCAGGCCGAAGATCACCTCGGTAATGCGCTCGACAGGGTCAAGTACAGGCGCCCTTTCGAATTGACCTTGGGTTTGCATGAATTCACCTCGCCCGGGGGTACCTGCACGATATCGGTCAACGCTTCGCCCAGGCAGCGGGTGCTCAAGCTGGATATCCGCGTCCCCGTCAAGTGTAGATTGAACGGCTACACTCATGCGCACACGTCACCTGTTTCAAGAGGAGTGATTCATGCTTGATTACTTCGCGCTGGGCCTGCTGATCTTTGTCGGGCTCATCTTGTTCTACGGGGTCATCCTGCTCCACGACATCCCCTATGAAATTGCCGTCCACCGCAACCACCCTCACCAGGATGCGATCCACGCCACCGGCTGGGTCAGCCTGTTCACCCTGCATGCGCTCTGGCCATTCCTGTGGATCTGGGCGATGGCCTATAGAGAGGACCGGGGCTGGGGTTTCAGTGACGGACACTCACCCAAAAGCCATGTGGTTCACCTCGAACAACAGGTCGCCGAACTGCAAGGGCGGATCGAGCGCCTCGAAGCGGCGACGGGCACGACACAGAGCAGGCTGCCAACGGACAATCTCGGCGAGGGCATTTGAGCCATGGATCTCTTACTCATTCTGACGTATGCCGCTCTCTGCGTAGCCATCTTCAAGATCTTCCGCATTCCCCTGAACAAATGGACGGTGCCCACGGCGGTGCTGGGCGGGATCGTGATCATCGGCGCGCTGATTTTCACGATGAACTACAACCACCCCTACTCCGAGGTGGCGCGTTCCTATTTCGTATCGGTTCCGGTAATACCCGTGGTCAGCGGCCAGGTGATCGACGTGCCGGTGAAGACCAACCAACCCCTGGAAAAAGGCGATGTGCTGTTTCGCATCGATCCCGCGCCTTTCGAATACCGGCTGAAATCCCTCAAGGCACAACTGGTTGCCGCCCAGGCTGATCGCGCCCGGATCACCGAGCTGATCAAGCGTAATTTCGGCACCCAACGGGAATTGGATGCGGTGGTCGCTCGCAGTGATGACCTGAAGGCACAACTGGACAGCGCGCAGTACGAACTCGACAACACCACGGTCCGTGCGCCGAGCAAAGGCTTCGTCACTCACGTTTCGTTGCGTCCGGGCATGATGGCCACCAAGTTGCCACTGCGCCCGTCGATGGTCTTCATTCCCGCCGAAGGGCATTACTTCGCGGCGTGGATGCGCCAGAACAGCCTGTTGCGCCTGACCGAGGGCGACGAGGCCGAAGTCGCTTTCGACGGCATTCCCGGAAAGGTTTTCGAAGGCAAGGTCAAAACCGTGGTTTCGGTCATCGCCGAAGGCCAGGTTCAACCTTCGGGCACGCTGCTCGGCTTCACCGGTTCACCACCGGCCGGCCGGGTCCCGGTGGTCATTGAAATCACCGATCCCGACTATGCCCAGTACGCCGACCAGATGCCCGGCGGCGCCTACGGCCAGGCGGCGTTGTACAGCCAGCATTTCCATCACATCGCGATGATGCGCAAGATCCTTCTGCGCATGGCCGCGTGGATGAACTACATCTTTCCGTTCCACTGATCGGGTAGCGACGGCAACTGGCTCAATCCTTGAATTGGGTCAGTTGCCGGTTCAGCGGACCGAACTGATCGCGTTCATGACTGGCATTGGACCGCTGCTTTTCCAGTCATCCCATTTTCCCTGCATCAAGCGGCTAGAGGCGTGTTAGTGGTTGTGCTCGATGGTATCTGTTGGAGATAGCTCCATTCATTTCACTTTCAGGACGAGAATCAATCATGCGGATGTGGATGGGGGGCACGGCGCGGCCCATCAGCCAATTGATGATGGCAGCGGGTATTAGCCTTATCGCAATCGTCACTAATGGGCAGGTTCAAGCCACACCTCAAGCCTCTCAAGAGATAAAGGGCTTGCTGGACTTTGTCGAACACAGTGAGTGTCAGTTTGTGCGCAACGGGAGCGAATACCCAGGTCCCCGCGCTCGGGCGCATCTGGAGAAGAAGCTGAACTATCTCGAAGGCAAGAACATGGTGAACAGCGCAGAAGACTTCATCGATCTTGCTGCCACTAAAAGCAGTATGAATGGCCGCGCCTATGAGGTGCGATGTTCAGAAGGCGTAGAGCCGGCAAGCACCTGGTTGAAGAGGGAACTACAGAGGCAACGGCAACTTCATTGATTTTGTCTCAAGTCCAATAACAGTCAGGATGGCGTTGGGCTTTTTTACTTACATAATGTGAAGCACCCGGTGAAAAAAACGCGTTGCTTGCCTTGTGGGGGCTTCATATCGGATTTAGCCAGTGCATTCTTGTCTCGCAGGTAGTCGATAAGGCTCCCACGGAACTCAAGGGTAGGGCCTTCGGCATTTTAAGTCTTGTCAGTGGTATATGCATGTTGATCGTCAGCGTCCTTACGGGCTGGTTCCTTTGCGAAGATCCAGAATTTCAATCTCGGACGCGTACTTTTCTGCCATGAAAAACAAGACCGAGTTTTTCAACACAATCTGTCAAAAGCACTCTCTGGCGACGAACCCGGCCCTAACGCAGTAGTCAAAACAAGTGTTGGCGTCGCGACTCGCTATCACCGGCCTCACAAAGAGGGGGTCTAATGAATCTACTAGCCACATGTAAGGGTGCATGTATTCCTCTGGTTCTGTGCGTGGCTGTGCTCCTGGCATTTGTGGTTTCCTGCAGTACATTGCCGAGGATAGTGCCCGATATGGCTCGCGCGCCCTCTGTGCCAGTGCAGCTCGACGGGATACACGGACCTCTGTCAGCCGAGCGCAGCAAGGCCATTCTCGAGCGACTCAAGTCCACCGGCGCAGAGACCGACATCTTCGACGTGCACCTCGCAATCGAAGAGTCCATCGTCGGCAGCCCGCTAACGGAAGGAAACAAGGTCGACTTGCTGCAGGACGGCCCCACCACCTACCAGTCGATGATCAAAGCCGTTGAAGCAGCGCGCGACCACATCAACATGGAGACCTACATCCTCGACGATGATGAAGTCGGCCAGCGCTTCGCCACCGCGCTGATCGCTCGGCAACAGAAAGGCGTACAGGTCAATCTGATCCGTGACAGCGTCGGAACCCTTGGAACACCATCAGCGTTTTTCTCTCAATTGACCGAAGCGGGCGTCAAGGTGCTGGAGTACAACCCAGTCAATCCGATGACGGCCAAAGCGGGCTGGGACGTGAACCAGCGCGACCACCGAAAGCTGCTGATAGTGGACGGCCGTATTGCCTTTCTCGGCGGGATCAACATCAGCAGCGTCTATTCGGGGGGCTCGTTCAACTCTCACTCGAAGATTCGCCCAAATGGTGATTTGCCCTGGCGCGATACCGACTTGCGCATCGAGGGGCCTGTGGTCGCGGAACTCCAGAAGCTGTTCATAGGAACCTGGACTACCCAGAAAGGCGAACCGCTCGCGGCTCGCCACTACTTTCCGCCACCTGAGCGCAAAGGCACCGAGGTGGTGCGGGCCATCGGAAGCTCACCAAATGAGCCGTTCAGCCTGATCTATGCCACGCTGATTTCGGCGCTGCGTAGCGCGCAGTCTGAGATATGGCTGACTAACGCCTACTTTGTTCCCGACCCGCAGTTACTGGCGGCACTCAAGGAGGCTGCAGCACGTGGAGTCGACGTCAAGCTGGTGCTGCCCAGCAGCACCGATTCGTGGCTGGTTTTCAATGCTGGACGCGCCTACTACAGCGAGCTGCTGAAAGCCAACGTCAAGCTTTACGAACGCAACGACGCGCTACTCCACGTCAAAACAGCAGTAATCGATGGCGTGTGGTCGAGTGTCGGCTCCACCAACCTCGACTGGCGTAGCTTCCTGCACAACGATGAAGTCAACGTTGTTGTGCTGGGCACCGGGTTTGGAAAAAAAATGCAGGCGGCATTCCTGGCTGATCTGGCCAGGTCGAACGAAATCAAGCTGGAAAAGTGGCAGCACCGCTCGCTCGGTGTGAGAGCCAAGGAGCAGATGGCGCGACTTTGGGAGTACTGGCTATGAGTTGATTGGCGTGTCACTGGGATGCGCTGTTCTGCACCCTGATTGGTATGTCGCTAACCCAAGCCCAAGAAGCAACGTAAGCTTTGAAAACTCGCTACGTCGCTTGAGTGTGCGCTGCCGGTGAAGGCGATCTTGTCGACCTGCGGGTGTTCGGCCAACGTGGCCAGTCACCCTCGTCAAACGCCCTGCGCGCGGCCGCCACGGCCAGATCGATGTCCTCTGCAGTTGCCGAGGCAACCCGCGCCAGCACCGACTCGTCACTCGGATCGAGCGTGTCGAAAACACCGCACTGAACCGGGGCGATCCATTCGCCGCCGTTGCAGAAATTGATGTCCAGCTCCTGCGGGCTGGTCACTCATCACCATCCTCCTGTGTGCATCCCGGGTTCAGGCCGGATCGCGATAGAACACGTCGTCGGCGTACGGATACCACCAGTCCTGAATCTTCGGCTGGTGGTCGATGATGACCATTTTCGAGCGGCGGAACGCTTCCAGCCCCTGACGCCCGAGTTCACGCCCCAGACCCGACATCTTCCAGCCACCGAACGGCAGCGCATCGTTGTCGATCAGCGGATTGTTGACCCAGACCATCCCCGCTTCCAGACGCTCGGCAGCCTCCATGGCTTCGGCCAGGTCCGTGGAAAACAGCGAGGCGCCAAGGCCGAACGGCGAGTCGTTGGCCAACCGCACCGCCTCGTCGAAATCGCTGACCCGGCAGATCGCCGCCACCGGGCCAAAGCACTCTTCCTGCAGAATCGCCATGTCGCCGGTCACCCCGGTGAGAATGGTCGGCTCATAGAACCAGCCCACCGCGTGCTGCGGCGGAATCCGTCCGCCACAGACCACTTTCGCGCCCTTGGCCACGGCGTCATCGACCAGGCGCATGACTTTATTGCGCGCCGCCTCGCTGACCATCGGCCCGATCTCCGAGCGTTCCAGGCCATGGCCAATACGCAAGGCACGGGTACGCTCGGCGAACTGCGCGACAAACTCGTCATGGATTTCATCGACGACGTAGAAGCGTTCCGCCGAGGTGCAGATTTGCCCGCTCAAGTGGAACGCCGCCGTCACCGCCCCCGCCGCTGCCACTTCCAGCGGCGCATGCCTGGAGATGATCAGCGGATCGCTGCCACCGGCCTCGATCACGCAAGGCTTCATCCGTTCGGCGCAGGCCACGGCGACCGCTTTGCCTGCCGTCACACTGCCGGTGAACGCCACCGCGTGGGTCTGCGCCGACTGCACCAGCAACTGTGCGGTCGCTGCATCGCCCGGCAAGCAAGACACCAACCCCGGCAACAACGCGGTGAAATGCTCCATGAACTTGAGGGTGCACAGGGTCGTGGCTTCCGCCGGCTTGATGATGCAGGCATTGCCCGCCGCCAAAGACGCGGCGACCGTCCAGCACATCAGCAGGATCGGAAAGTTGAACGGCATGATGTGCACGCTGACGCCATAGGGTTCATAACGCACATGCTGGAAGGAACCGATCTGCGTGGTGCCGGCGACCTTGCCGGCATCGTCCCGGGCCATTTCCGCGTAGTAGCGAAAGATCGGCGCGCAGTTGGCCAACTCGCCCATGGCTTCGGGAAACGGCTTGCCCATTTCCAGGGTCATCAGGCGCGCGACTTCACGGTTGCAGGCCACGTTCTGTTCGATGGCGTTGGCCAGTTGATGCAGGCGCGCGGCGCGGCTTTTCGCGTCGACCAGGCGCCATTGGCGCTGCGCGGCCGTGGCGGCATCGGTGGCGGCTTGCACATCGGCTTCGCCACACACGCCGACTTGCCCGACCGGTTGCAGGGTCGCCGGGTCGAGCACCTCGCGCACACGACCTGCGGTCAGCGGCAGGAACTCGGGGTTGATGAAACGCAATGCAGTGTCAGTGTTGAACGTGGCCATGGGATGATCCTTGAACCAATCGATAAGGGGTTTCGCGCAACGTCGCCAGGGTCTCGGCGGGCAGTTCTTCACGCCAGCCCGGCACCTGCCGGTCGAGCCACTGGCGCAGCGGCGCAAAGGCCTCGGCGCCCAGGGCGCGGACAAACAAACCCAGGGTGCGCGGCAAGTGCGCCAGGTAACCGTGCTTGCCGTCACGGCCGGCCAGGCGCACGAAAATTCCCAGCACCTTGGCGTGACGCTGGGCGGCCAGACGCCGGTAGTCTTCGAGAAAACGCAGCGCATCCAGCTCCGGGCGCTGCAACAGGTAATGGGTGATCAGTGCCTCGCGCAACGCCTCGGGCACATCGCGCCGGGCGTCTTCGAGCAGTGACATCAGGTCATAGGCCGCCGCCCCGACCAAGGCGTCCTGAAAATCCAGCAAGCCACAGGCCGCGACGCCTTCACGGCCTTGCAGCAGCATCAGGTTGTCGACGTGAAAGTCGCGCAGCACCAGCGCTTCGCGGCGTTTTTCAACATCTCGACAAGCGTCGGCGAACAACGCCAGATACTCATCGCGCACGTTCTGCGCCGCGTCCTTGCCAATCAGCAGCGGCACGTACCAGTCGATAAACAGCGCGTACTCGTCCGCCAGTCGCTGCCCGTCATAAGGCGCCAGTTCCGTGGCTGGCGTTGCGCGATGCAACGCCACCAGCGTATCGACCGCCAGGTGATACAACGCCGACTCCGAATGCCCGGCCAGCAGCAGGCGGGTGTAGGTGTCGTGACCGAAATCCTCGATCAACGCCAGCCCCGTCGCCTCGTCCACTTGCAGCAAGGCCGGCGCGGACAGGCCCAGCCCCTGCAACTGCCGGGCGATCCGCACGAACGGGCCGATGGGCTCACTGTCGGGCGGCGAATCCATCAGCAACAGGCCGGCACCGTCCAGACGGAAATAACGCCGGGGCGAAGCATCCGCCGGCAAGGCGACCAGCAAGGTCCCGGCGTAACCGGCGCGAGCCAGAAAGGCGGCGCGCTGGTCCTCACGGGTTGGCAATGACGCCAGTGCATCTGTCATGGCAATCACCGGATCATGTAGACCTTTTTGATGGTCTCGTGGACGGTGCACACACCCTTCCAGTCCTTGCCGAAGAAAGCGGCGGTGTCCGGCTTGATCTCGACCACTTCGCCGGACTCGTGGACGTAAGTGCAGCGACCTTCGAGAAAGTGGCAGAACTCGTCGCTGGTCACATGGCAAAACCACTTGCCCGGGGTGCAGATCCAGATGCCGCATTCGGACTGGCCTTCGGGGCCTTTGTGCAGCACCACGCCGGAGACACGGGATTCACCTTCAAGCATGGTCGGGATCACGCCCCAATCCTTGACGTCAGTGATGCTCAGCGGGTCGTACAGAAACGGGGTTGTCATTCTTTTTCTCCAATAAATAGTCAGTATCCAACCTGTAGGAGCCGGCTTGCCGGCGAAGACCCACTAACAGTCGACACAGATGTCGCCCGGCGCACCGCATTCGCCAGCATGTACACGTTGCGCAGGGTTTCCCGGACGTGGCATTCGCCAGTCCAGCCGGCCGGGAACAGCACCAGGGTGTTGGGGCGCACTTCGATCACTTCACCGTTGTCGTTGCGGTACGTGGCGTGCCCCGCGATGAAGTGGCACAACTCGTCCCGGGGAATCGACAGCCGCCAGCGTCCGGGAGTACACACCCACAATCCGGTTTCCGGGCTGTTGTTCGGGCCCTTGAACAGCAAGCGGCCGCTGGAATGCGAGACGCCTTCGACGGCGTCGCTCTGCACGCCCCAGTCCACCAGGTCGGTGCGGCTGCTGACGGCTTCGAGGTACGGCGTGATACCCGCCGTGGTGGATGAATCAGGCATGGTTAAGCACCTTGTCGAGAATCGCGGCCGCGTCTTGCGGCCCCTTGCGAGATTGCATTTGCGCGCTGGTGAGCTGCAGGCGTTGGCGCATCGCCCCGTCGTTGAGGCACGCGTGGAGTTTTTCCGCGAGCTGCTCTTCGCTCCACTCATAGCGGTCGAGCTTGAAGCCGTGGCCGCTTTCTTCGGCGCGCATTGCGTTGTCGTGGCCGTCCCAGACGTAGGACATGACGATCGCCGGTTTGCCGAAGAACAGGCACTCGGTGAAGCTGTTGTTGCCGCCGTGGTGGATCACCGCATCGACCTGGGCAATCACCGACGGCTGCGGGAACCAGTTGGAAATCTGCACGTTGTCCGGCAGGTCCGGGTACTCATCCAGGTGTTCGCCGACGTTGAACAGTGCCCGATACGGCAGCTTGCCCACCGCATCGATCAGGCGCTTGAGCAACTCGACATCGCCGGAACCGAGGCTGCCGAAGCTGGCGTACAGCAGCGGCTTGTCGTTGTGGGCGCGGAACGGCGGAATCTCGTACGGCGTGTCGTGGCGCACGCAACCTTGCAGGTAATGGAAACGCTCGGCCGGCAACGGATGGCGGCGGTCGAACTTGACCGCATCCGGGTACAACAACAGGTTCATGTACGGTGAGGCTTCAAAGAAGGTGCCCAGCGGATAGGGCTGCTCGCCATGGGCCTGCAGAAACTGGTTGAAGTCCTCGTGAATCGGCCCGACCACTTCCTCGAAACGCTGGCGGAATTGCGCATGGCCCGCCTTGTCGTCGATGCTCATGCCCGACAGGTGCGGCGGGATATCCGGGTCTTCGATCTCGTTTTCCGAGCAGGAAATGATCCGCACCCACGGCTTGCCGTATTGCTTGATCGCCGGGAACAGGATCACGTTGTCGACGCAGATCAGGTCAGGCTTGACCTTGTCCAGCACCGCCGGCAGGTCCTTTTGCGCCCACTTGGCGGTTTCGACGATGGCCGCCCAGCATTCCTTGACGTAGTTGTCGATCTGGCCCAGCGGAGACTTGCGGAAATTCGGTATGTGGCCGTTGATGAAGTCCACCCAGTAGCGGGCCATCTCTTCGGCCGGCATCGGCGCCGACATGTTGACCATGTGCTCTTCAAAACCATAACCGGCGTACACACCGCTCATGCCCGGGTCGGTGAGGAACACCGCTTTATGACCCAGGGCTTCACACGCCTGGGCGATACCGACTGAGTTCAGCGCCGGGCCGTAGGCGGCTTCGGGGAAGAATGCGATCACTTTCTGTTTCATCGAGTGCTGCTCCTGCCTGGTCTTTTTATTGTTCAGCGCGTCAATACGCGGGCATGCCGGGCCTGCCAGCCCAGCCGGATGGTCGTGTCGATTGCAAAATGGGCGAATTCGAACTGTGAAGACGGCACGCGCACGATCAGCGGTTTGTCGCTGAGGGGGGTCTGCACGTGCAGGTTGGTGTCGAGGCCGTGGTAGGCGACTTCGACGATCTTGCCGCTGACCTGATTGGCGCAATCGCCGCCCTGCTCCGTCAGCACTTGCAGGCGTTCGGGGCGCACCACCACGGCGACGGATTGGCCGGTCACCAGCGGCGCGTCGGTTTCGACGCTCAGCTCCTGGCCATTGACCCGCACCGAGTGCTGGCCCGAGCGCACGCCTTCGAGCAAGTTACTGACGCCGATGAAGTTGGCGACAAAACGGCTGTTGGGGTTTTCGTAGAGTTCGGCCGGGCTGCCGCACTGGCAGACCTTGCCGCCGTCGAGCACCGCCATGCGGTCGGACATCACCAGCGCTTCTTCCTGGTCGTGGGTGACGATGATGAACGTGATGCCACTCTCGTGTTGCAGGCGCTTGAGTTCCAGCTGCATCTTTTCCCGCAGCTTCTTGTCGAGGGCGCCCAAGGGCTCGTCGAGCAGCAACACCCGAGGACGCTTGACCAGTGCCCGGGCCAATGCCACTCGCTGGCGCTGGCCGCCGGAAAGCTGATCGGGCTTGCGCTCGGCCAGTTCGCCGAGCTGCGCGGTGCCCAGCACTTCATCGACCCGACGACGGATTTCGCTTTCCGGCAGGCGCTCCATTTCCAGGCCGTAGGCAATGTTCTTGCGCACGGTCATGTTGGGAAACAGCGCGTAGGACTGGAACATCAGGTTCAGCGGACGCTTGTTGGCCGGCAGCGGCGAGATGTCATTGCCGTCCAGGTAGATGCAGCCACCGCTGGGGGTCTCGAAACCGGCGAGCATGCGCAGCAGCGTAGTCTTGCCGCAGCCGGACGGCCCCAGCAGCGCGAAGAACTCGTTCTCGCGGATGCTCAGCGACACCTCGTTGACCGCCAGGCCGTTGCCATAAGACTTGCTGACCTTATCCAGGATCAATACTGCAGATGAATTATTCATGGGTGCGAGGAGCCTTGTTGAGACGCTGCGAAGCCAGCAGCGCGGTGATGCTGACCAGCATCACCAGCGTCGCCAGAGCGTTGATTTCCGGGGTGACGCCGAAGCGGATCATGGCGTAGATCTGCATGGGCAAGGTGGTGGACGCCTGGCCGGAACCGGAGTTGAAAAAGGCGATGATGAATTCGTCCACCGACAGGGTGAACGACAGCAAACCGCCCGCCAGCACGCCGGGAAAGATCACCGGCAACAGCACTCGACGGAACGTGGTGAACCAGCTCGCGCCGAGATCGATCGAGGCTTCGAGAATCGAATAGTCGAAGTGCTTGAGCCGCGTGCGCACCACCGCGCAGACGAAGGCGATGTTGAACACCGCGTGGCTGATGATGATCGAGTGCAGCCCCAGGCCGACCTTGAGCAGGTTGAAAAAACTCAACAGCGCAATCGCCAGCACGATGTCGGGAATGATCATCGGCGCCATCAGCAAGGTGTCGACCACCTGGCCTTTGTCGTTGTCCTTGCAGCGCAACTCGATGCCCAGTGCCAGGAATGTGCCAAGCACGCAGGCAATGAAGGTCGCCGACAACGCAACGATCAGGGTGTTGAGCGCCGCCGACAGAATTGCTGTGTTGTGCGCCAGTGCCGCGTACCACTTCAGCGATACGCCGCCCCAGGCGGTGGGCAATCCGGACTTGTTGAACGACAGCAGGATCAACACCAGGATCGGTATATAAAGGAAGGCGTACACCAGACCCAGGTGCGAACCCAGCACGGTGCCGCTGACAGAACGAGACTGACTCATGAACGCGCCCCTTCTGCACGACGGGCCACCAGTGCCTGGATGAACAACAGGATCAACATGATCGCGATCAGAAAGAAGCTCAGCGCCGCGCCAAACGGCCAGTCCCGCGCCGTGAGGAATTGCGAATAGATCAGGTTGCCGACCATCTGCACCTGCTTGCCGCCCAGCAGGTCGGCAGTGATGAAGTTGCCGATGCTCAGCACGAAGACAAACACCGCGCCCGCCGCGATACCCGGCACGCTCAGCGGCAGGATGATCCGGCGAAAGGTCATCCAGCCCGAGGCGCCGAGGTCTTTCGAGGCGTCCCACAGTTCGTTGTTGATCCGCGACAGCGATGAGAAAATCGCCAGGATCACAAAGGGGATGTAGTTGTAGACCAGCCCCAGCACCACGGACGATTCGGTGTACAGCAGGCTGATGGGGTCGCCGCTGTAGCCGAACACTTGCAGCAGGCGGTTGATCAGGCCTTCGCGGTTGAGCAGGACGATCCAGGCGTAAGTACGGATCAGGTAATTGCTCCAGAACGGCAGCATCACCAGAAACAGATACACCGCCTGACGCCGCCGTGGCGCGCGGGCAATCGCATAGGCCGCCGGGTAGCCGATCAACACCGCGAACACCGTGGCCAGCCCGGCGATCTTCGCCGACTTGAGCAGGATGCCGAGGTACAGCGGATCGAACGCGCGCTGGTAGTTTTCCCAGGTGAACAACCAGTCGATGCCGCCATACGCGCCGCGTTCGACAAAGCTGTAGACCAGCACCAGCAGGCACGGAATCACCAGGAACATCAGCAGCCAGCCGAAGCCGGGCGCAAGAAGCCAGGCCGACAGACGCCTGTCAGCATGCAAAGCACTCATTACCCATATCCTCCCGCCTCAGGGCAGAGGCGGCTTGCGAGCGTGGCGAGGCGTGCCGGGCATGCCTCGGGTCGACGTGGCGTTAGTTCTGCGCCGCCATGATTTCGGTGACGGCGCGGGTGTAGGCCTTTTGCGTGGTGCCGCCCAGGTCGCGCAATTGCTCCATTTTCAGCAGCTCGGCGGGGGCGATGGTCAGGTTGGGGTATTGCTTGAGCAAGTCAGCGGACAACCCGGCCATGGCCGCCTGGTTGGGGACTTTGTAGAGGATGTTTTCAGCGACCCAGGCGTGGTTGTCCTTGGCCAGCATGAAGTTGATGAACTTGAAGGCTTCGTCCTGGTGCCTGGAATTCTTGAGCACCACCATGGTGTCCACCCACAGGTCGGAACCTTCCTTGGGCACCACGAACCTGATCGCCGCGTTGGCCTGGGTGCCGTAGTTGCACCAGCCGTCCCAGGCGTGGGCCATCAGCGATTCGCCGGAGGCCAGCTTGGAATAGAAGGTGGTGTCGTCGAAGGACAGAATGCGTTTTTTGGTGGCGATCAGTTGATCGCGAACAGCGGCGATTTGCGCGGGGTCACTGTCGTTGACCGACCAACCCTTGGCGAGGAAACCGGCGCCGAGCATCCAGCGGTCGGTGGCGAGCATCGTCACCTTGCCCTTGAGGGCATCGCTCGGATTGAGCAACTCGTTCCAGCTCTGCGGCGCCGGCGTCACCTTGTCGGAGCGATAGCAGATGCCTGTGGTGCCCCATGTGTAAGGCACGGAGAACTGGTTGCCCTGGTCATATTCCAGGTGAGTGGCTTCGGGGTAGAGGTTTTTCAGGTTGGGGACCTTGACCGGATCGATGTCCGCCAGCAGCCCCTGTTTGTGCAGGACTTCGGCGAAAGGCGAGGAGACGAACACCACGTCATACCCTTCACCACCGGACGCCATCAGCTTGCCCATGATTTCTTCGTTGGTGGCGTGCAGCGCCTTGTCGACGTCCACACCGCTGGCAGCCTTGAACTTCTCCAGCGCATCCGGAGCCATGTAGCCGTCCCAGATGGAAATCACCATGTCTTTCGCACTTGCAGCCTGTGAAGCGATCGCCAGGGAAACGGCCAACCCCACGCACAGAAGATCATTCAGCTTGCTCATCAATACTCACCCGACGATTGTTTATTGTTGTGTTCGAAGGCAGTACGGCAAAACGAGAAACGATTACTGGTGTTTTTTTTTATAAATTAGGACCAGTATCAAAAGATGTCAACGCCTTTTTCCGATTCTTCACCCAAAGCCCTGCAGGAGCTGCCGCAGGCTGCGATCTTTTGATCTTGCTTTCAAAAATCAACGTCAAAAGATCGCAGCCTGCGGCAGCTCCTACGGAGGAAAGCGCATGACCACAGCATTGGGTATGGACAACCTGACCATTGAGCGGCGCATGGCATAAGATGAGCACCTGATTCGCCAGCGACCGAACCGAGACAAGACGCTTGAGCACAACAGCCGAGAAAAAACCCCGCACCAATCACCTGGAACTCGCCCGGCGAATTCTGGAGCACACTCAGGAAAGCGGCCTGATGGCCGGCGACCCGGTGGCCGAACAGGCCCTGGCCCGGACCTTCCAGGTCTCGCGCACGCTGATTCGCGGCGCACTGAAAGTGCTGCTGGAAGAAAACCTGCTGAGTCATGAAGCCGGCAAGGGCTACCGATTGCTGGCCTCGCCGTCGGGCCAGGCCTTCAACGCCGCCCTGCCGCAAGCCGAGGAAGAAGAACTGGCCGCCTCGGTACTGCGCGACCGCATGGCCGGGCGCCTGGGCGACAGCATCAGCATCAGCGAACTGATGCGCCGCTACGACATCGGCCGGCCAGCGGCACAAAAGGCCCTGCAGCAATTGAGCGAAAGCCAGGCCATCGAGCGCGGCCCCGGCCAGTCCTGGCTGTTTCGTCCGTCGCTGAACAGCCTCGCCGCTCTGGAAGAAAGCCTGAAGTTCCGCCTGATTCTCGAGCCCGAAGCCTTGCTCAGCCCGAGCTTCAATGCCGACCCGCAACGCCTGGCGCTGTTGCGTAGCGCCACGCAAAGCCTGCTCTCAAGCCCGGTGGAAGATTTCGATATCCAGCAGTTTCGCGAACTGGACATCAGCTTCCACGAACTGCTGGCCCAAAGCTGCGGCAACCGCTTCATCAGCGACGCCCTGCTCCAGCACCAGGGTCTGCGGCGCCTGCCGAACCTGCTGCCATCGGTGAGCGTGCACCGCCTGCAGGAGGCGCTGCGCGAACACCTGCAGATCATCGCGCAGATCGAACGCGGGCAGATGGAGATCGCCGCCGACCTGCTGCGCCTGCACCTGCGCCTGAGCGCCGCGCAACGCCCGCAAACCGCCAACCGTGGCATCCCGCAAAGTCATCTGTTTGGGCGTCGCTAATCATCATGTAAAAAACATGATGATTTTTTTTTGAAAATAAGACAGCATCCAAAACACCTTCAGGAGCGGCGGGGCTGACCCGCCATGGACAGTCCCTCGCCATGCAAAAACAAAAACTGATCGCCCTGTTTCCGGAAGCCAGTTTCGGCGCGGCCCTGAACTGCATTGGTATCGCCCAGTCGCTGCGCGAACTGGGCGCCAGGCCGGTGTTCATCTGCCATGAACATTTCCAGGGGTTGTTCGCCGAATACGGTTTCGATGAATACCCGATTCCGCAAGCGAGCCCGTTGTCGGCGGCGGAACACCAGCACTACTGGGAGCGCTTCATCGAGCGCAGCATTCCCTACTTCGACCAGACCCCGCTGGCGCAGATCGACAGCTACGTGGCGCCGGCCTGGGAAGCCATCATCGACACCGCCATCGAAGCGGAAAAACCCTTGCAGCAGTTGCTCGGCCGCCTCAAGCCCGACGTGATCGTGCTCGACAACGTGGTGATGTTCCCGGCCATTGCCAACGCCGGTTGCCCGTGGGTGCGGATGGTGTCCTGCGCTGAAACCGAGCTGCCGGATGCGGCCGTCCCGCCGTACCTGTCCGGATGCCTGGCCAGTGACACGAAGGCCTGCGAGCGTTACTCCGAGCATTACCTCAAAGCCGTCGCACCGGCCCATGAACGCTTTTCGCAGTTTCTCCTGAGCAACAATACGGCGCCGTGTCCTGCAGGGCAGTTCCTCACTGACTCGCCATGGCTGAACCTGCTGCTGTCGCCGACGCCAGTGCGCTATGAACGCCAGCAACCGCTCGACCCGCAGCGCTACGTCTACCTCGACGGTTGCGTGCGCCGCGAAGCGCCGTACATCGTCCCGGACTTTCCACGGCACAATGACGCGCCGCTGATCTACCTCAGCTTCGGCAGCCTCGGCGCGGCCGACACCGGGATGATGAAGCGCCTGATCAACACTATCGAAACCTTGCCGTACCGTTTCCTGGTCAACGTCGGTGCCTACCGCGACATGTACACCACCGTGCCGGACAACGTGTACCTCGACAGCTGGTTTGCCCAGCCGGCGGTGCTCAAGGAATGCCATGTGTTCATCCACCACGGTGGCAACAACAGCTTCTGCGAGGCGCTGTATTTCGGCTTGCCGTCGCTGATCATTCCGTATTGCTGGGACGGCCACGACAATGCCGCCCGCGCCGAGGGAGTCGGTGTCGGCCGCTATCTGCCGCGCTTTGCCGATCCCCTGGCCGCCCTGCCCGCCGCCCTCGAACAGCTGCTGGCGGATAAACCGATGAAACAACGCCTCATAGCGTTCAGCGAACGCATGCAGGCGACCCGCGGCACCGACATTGCCGCGCGCGCCATTCTTGATCTCTAGCCAAAACAACAAAAACCCGTCGGGCAACCGAACGCAATCGTCGCTGCCCGACACACCGCCGGAGTTTCAGCATGAATGCCCCACCGCGTCTCGATTCCCTCGACCATGTCCTGCCCCATCCCTTTTGGCAGGACACTGTCACCCCACCGCCCGCTGCACCTTCCGTCACCGGCACGGTGCAATGCAACCTGGCAGTGGTCGGTGGTGGATTTACTGGATTGTGGACGGCGTTACTGGCGCGCCAGCGCAACCCCGGGCTGAGCATCGCGATCATCGAGGCGCGACGCTGCGGCGGCGAGGCCAGCGGGCGCAATGGCGGTTTCTGCGCACCGAGCATTTCCCATGGGGTGTCCAACGCGCTCAAGCGCTGGCCGGATGAAGCACAGCAACTGATCCGCCTCGGCCGGCAGAACCTTGATGAACTGGCCGCCGACCTGCAACGCTTTGGCATGCACGTCGAGTTCGAACGCCAGGGCAAACTCAACGTCGCCAGCCAACCGTGGCAGATCGACGGGTTGCGCTCGATGCAGCGCAACTATGCGCAGTTCGGTATTGACTGCCAGTGGCTGGAAGGCAGCGATCTGGCACAGAAACTCGACTCCCCGGCGTATGCGGCGGGCCTGTTCGAGCCCAATTACGCCCTGCTCAACCCGGCGAAAATGGCCACCGAACTGCGCCGCGTCTGCCTTGAACAAGGGATTCAACTGTTCGAAAACAGCCCGGTTCTGCAACTGGATGCCCGCAACGACAGCCTGCGCCTGCGCACTGCCGACGGCGAAGTCAGCGCCGGGCAAATCGCCCTCGCCACCAACATCGCCCCGCCGCTGCTCGGCCATCTGGCATCAAGCGTGATCCCGGTCTACGACTACAGCCTGGTCAGCGAACCCTTGAGCGATGCGCAGCTGCAAGCCATCGGCTGGACCGGCCGCTACGGCATCGCCGACGCCGGCAACCGGTTCCACTACCTGCGCAAGACCGCCGACAACCGCATTCTCTGGGCCGGCTTTGATGCCATCTACCATTTCGGCGGACGCCGCGACGAGGCACTGACCCAGCGCCCGCAAAGCTTCCAGCGCCTCGCCGAACAATTCCAACAGACCTTCCCGGCCATGGGCGATGTGCGTTTCAGCCATGCCTGGGGCGGCATCATCGACACCTCCGCACGCACCACGATGTTCACCGGTTGCGAGCACCAGGGCCGCGTCGCCTATGCCTTGGGCTTCACCGGGCAAGGGGTGTCCGCCAGCCGCTTTGCCGCACTGAACATGCTCGACCTGCTGGCCGGCAAGCGCACCGAACGCACCGAGCTGCTGATGACCTCCAAGGCGCCATTCCGCTTTCCGCCCGAACCCTTGCGTTACGTCGGGGTGAAACTGGCCCAACGCTCACTAGCGCGCGAAGACCGCGACGGTCACCGCGACTGGCTGCTCAAGTCCTTCGATGCCTTTGGCATCGGCTTCGATTCCTGATCCGGAGACCACCATGTCCACAGCCCTGCCCCGGCATGTCCTCGACTTCGCCAGCGACCTTGCCCCCCGTGAAACTGAAATCAACGACCCGGCCGTGGTCGACGCGCCTTATCGCAGCAAAAGTTGGCGGCACTTTGTGGCACCCGGGAAAAACGCCGTGGCCGGCATCTGGGAGGCGGGACCGCATCGGGAGCGCTGTCAGTGCGATTACGATGAGCTGTGTCACATTCTGCAAGGCACGGTGCGTCTGACCGATGCCGAGGGCGTTGCGCGCACGTTCGGCCCCGGTGATTCTTTCGTCGTAGCCAGCGGGTTCAATGGCACCTGGGAAAACCTCACCCCGGTGCGCAAGGTCTACTTCATCCTCGGCTAACGTACCTGATTACGCCCGCTGCGCTTGGCCTGATACAGCGCATCGTCGGCACGGGTCAGCAGGGTTTCCGGCGTGTCACCGGGTTGAGCATGAGCCACGCCGAACGACGCGGTGATGGTGTCCAGCACCGTGTCAGTACCTCGGGCCTTGACCCGCAGCGCCTGGATTTTCAGGCGCAGGCGCTCGGCAAAAGCACCGGCGGCCGCCAGATCCGGGCAATCCTTGAGCACGACACAGAATTCTTCACCACCGTAACGCGCGGCAATGGCCTCGGCCGGCAGCGAGTCTCGCAACACCTGGGCGACATGCTGAAGCACGCGGTCACCCAAGGGATGGCCGTACTGGTCGTTGAAGTGCTTGAAGTGGTCGATATCCAGCATCACCAGGGCCACGCCGGTCGCCGCGTTGTTCATCGCCTGCTCGAGCTTGCGATTGAAGGTGGTGCGGTTGAGCAATTCGGTCAGGCCATCGAGGGTCGCGGCCAGTTGGGCGCGCTCCAGTTTGTCGCGCAGGCTTTTGATTTCATGCTGCGCCGACTGTAACTGGGCGAGGAAGTGTTCCTGCTGCCCTTGCATCAGCCGGGTGCTCTGTTGCAGCTGGACCAGGATGCTCGGCAAGTGCTCGCTGGCGGGCTCTTCGAGCATTTTCAGGTATTGGCCAAGGTTGGCCTGGAAATTCTGATTGCCCTTCACGCTGCGCGAAACATCGCGCTCCATGTCGTCGACCAGGTTGATCGCTTCCTGTTGCCCGGAACGGGCGTCCGTCAGTTCATCGCGGATGATGTACTCGCGAAACAGTTTGGCGGCCGACTCCGGCGGGAAATAGTCGAAGTCGCTGACCACCCGGTCCAGGTGCCGATTGAGTTCCGGCTCCTGGCCTTTGCTGTAGGTGTACCAGAGCGCGTAGTGCACCGGGTTGGGCGCAATGTTGTGACGAACCATCAGCGGCACTGCCTGCTTGAGCAACGCCGCTGCCTCGCGGGAGTCTTCCGGATACAGCGCTAGAACAGTCGCACGCGTGTCTGATTGGCTCATGGTTTCACTGTGGTTGTTATCATCGGCGATTGGCAAACTCGCTGAGCATAGCCATACGCCCGACAGACGACCATCCCGAATCACACAATCATTTCAACCCGGTACGCCTGTCCCACAGGCCCGATCAACTGTTGGTCGGCATCAAACCGGCCATGTTCTGGCGCCGACGGTACGCGGTATCGCAATTGGCCAGCCTGCTTTTGGTGGGAACGAGCCTGCTCCGGGCGGCGTTCCGACGAAGACGGCGGCACATCCAACATCGATGTGACCGACATACCGCCTTCGCGGGCAAGCCCGCTCCCACAGGTTTTTGTGAACGACATAAATCACTGGGGGGCTTGCCCGCGATGAGGCCAGCACAGTCATTTGTTCAGCCTGAGGGCTTGCTGCACCGCTCCATCCACGCTAAACCCACTCAGCAGCACCCCGCTAACCTCCACCTGCGGCAACGCCGCCAACGCCGTTTGTGCGTCGTCCTTCAGACGCGCCAGAATCAGCTGTTTGCCTTCCTGACGCACCCGCACAAAAAACTCCTGCAACGCCTCGATGCTGGTGCCATCCAGATCGGGCGATTCCTCAAGACTGAGAATCACCGTATGAATCGGCGATTGCGAATGCCGGATCAGACGCAAGGCGCCGCCAAGAATCCGCTCGACGTTGGCAAAGAACAACGCTTCCCCCGGCCGCACAATCATCACGCCAGACACTGCTTGCGCCGTTGGGTGGCGTTGCAGGTCGACAAAGTCGTGACCGCCATCGATGCGCCCCAGAATCTGGATATCCGCCGCCGACATCTGCTTGAGCATCAGCAACATACTGATCGCCACCGCTACCAGCAAGCCGTCCAGCACCCCCAGCACCAACACCGCACCCACGGCGCAGATCACCAGCAAGCGGTCACGGCGCCAGATGAAATACCGTCCCAGCGGCTGCAGGCTCAAGCCGCGCCCCAGGGCATGGATGACGATGGCGGCGAGGATCGGTTCCGGGGTCAGGGCGATGTAAGGCAGAACCGTCACGACAATGATCAGCACCACCAGCGCCGCCACTACACCGGCCAGGCGCGAAGTAGCACCCGCCGCCTCATTGGCCGACGTTGCCGAATACCCTGCCCCCGCCGGCATGCCGTGGAACAGGCCGGACAACAGGTTGGATGCCCCCAGCGCAAGCAGGTCGCGGTTCGAGGTGACGCGATCACCGTGCTTGAGCGCATAGGCACTGATCGAGCCATAAGACTCCGCATACAGAATCATCACCATGGCGAACGCCAATTCACCGAGACGCAGCCAGTCGGCAAACGGCAGTACCGGCAATTTCGGCACCTCCAGGCTCAGGTCGATCACGCCGATAAGCTTCACGCCATAAGCCGGCAGGTCCAGCCACTGCCCCGCCGCAATGCCGATCACCACCACCAACAAACCACCTGGCAGGCGCCGCAAGCGCGCGAACAGCCATAACAAGGCCAATGCCACGGCGCCGACGCCAGCCGCCGCCCAGTTCCATTGCGGCAGTTGTTCCAGCAATTGCGGCAGAAAACCCACCAGGTTGGCCTCGGTCAAATGCACGCCGACCACGCTGGCGACCTGTTTGAGAATGATGGTCGCCGCCAGGCCAAAGGCAAAACCGCGCAGCACCGGTTTGGCGATGAACGACGTCACGCTGCCGAGCTTGAACAGCCCGGCCAGCAAGAAAAACACCCCGGTCACCAGCACCAGGCCGATGGCCAGGGTCGAGCGAAGCCCGGGATCGCCATTGGCCAGGGTGGCGGTCGCGGCGGCCAGCACGGCGGCGGAAGATGAAGTGGCCGAGACAATCGCAAATCGGCTGGTGCCGAACAGGCCATAACACAGCAACCCGGCAAACAAGGCGATCACCCCGGCCTGGGGCGCCAGTGCGGCGATGCTTGAATAGGCGACCGCTTCGGGCAGCAACAGGCCGGCAATCGACAGCCCTGCCAACAGGTCCTGCCAGCGGTTGGGTTGCTCGGTGGGATTAGCGTTTGGGGCGCTCGACAATCCAGTGTCTCCAGGCGAAAAAAAACCGCTGCACGTATCACGTGCAGCGGCCACTGTAGCTGAAAATCAAAAGATCGCAGCCTTCGGCAGCTCCTACACCGGCCGCGAACCGCTGCGATGTATCGGTCAACCCGATCTCTTGATCTTTAACGTCAGGCAGTCAGCGAGTAAATCAACGCCGTAATCGCCACCAGGCCCACCGCCGTCACGAAGACGTTGGACGCCTGACCGCGATAGCGTGCCATCGCCGGCACCTTGCGGATGGCGTACATCGGCATCAGGAACAGGATCGCCGCAATCACCGGGCCACCCAGGGTTTCGATCATGCCGAGGATGCTCGGGTTCAGCGTGGCGACGATCCAGCACACCACCAGCATGAACGCGGCGGTCATACGGTCCAGGCTCTTGGCGGATGGACGCTTGCCGCTCTTGACGATCAAGCCCTTGAGACCTTCGCTGGCGCCGATGTAGTGGCCCAGGAACGACTTGGAAATGGCCACGAAGGCAATCAACGGCGCCGCAAAGGCGATGGTCGGATTGCTGAAGTGGTTGGCCAGGTACGACAGGATCGACAGGTTCTGCGCCTTGGCTTCAGCCAGTTGCGCTGGCGACAGGGTCAGCACGCAACTGAAGACGAAGAACAGCACCATCACCACCATCAGCAGGTGGGCGCGGGACAGGATCTGCGAGCTGCGCTCCTCGGCGTGCTCGCCGTAGCGACGCTTCTGGTCCACGGCGAACGCCGAGATGATCGGCGAGTGGTTGAACGAGAACACCATCACCGGAATCGCCAGCCACATCGTGTGCAGCAATGCCGACGGCGCCGGCACGCTGCTGGCGGTGGCGAGGATGCCGCCGTTCCAGTGGGGAACCAGGTACACCGCCAGGAACAGCAGCGCAACGATGAACGGGTAGACCATCAGGCTCATGGCCTTGACGATCAATTGCTCACCGCAACGTACCACTGCCAGCAGGCCGAGGATCAGCACCAGCGACAGCACGGCGCGCGGTGGCGGCATGATGTGCAGTTGATGTTCCATGAAGCTGCCGACCGTGTTGGTCAGGGCCACGCTGTAGATCAGCAGGATCGGGAAAATCGCGAAGAAATAAAGCAAGGTGATCAGGGCACCGGCCTTGATACCGAAATGCTCTTCCACCACTTCAGTGATGTCGGCGCCTTCGCGACCGGACAGCACGAAACGGGTCAGCCCGCGGTGTGCGTAGAACGTCATCGGGAACGCCAGCAACGCCAGGATCAGCAGCGGCCAGAAACCGCCCAGGCCTGCGTTGATCGGCAAAAACAGAGTACCCGCACCAATCGCCGTGCCAAACAGGCCCAGCATCCAGGTGGTGTCTTGGCGATTCCAGCTCGACAGTGTTGCTGGTGTCGCGTCTACATAGCGTTCGTTAACGCTATTGGCCTGATCATTCATCCGGTGGGATCTCCACATTCCGGTCACTTGCCACCCGGCCTGGACGCGTCGGAATACCCGACAGGCGGCGTCCGGCCGAAACAGGGGCGCGATTCTGGAGGATTCGTGAGCAGAAGCAAAGACTTAGGTGAGGAACGGTGGTGCCAGATCGCCGATAAATTCACCTGTACGAAACCCGATTTGCAGGAGCTGGCTTGCCAGCGAAGGCGTCCCAAAGTTCGGCACACGGCTTGAGGTCGCCTTCGCCGGCAAGCCGGCTCCTACAAGGGTATGCGGTGATTTCGACACTTGCTCTTGATCGTCTGAGTGCAATCCGCACTTGATAAAGGTCTAGCGTAATGTATTTTTAATTGACCTGTATCCTCCGGAGTCTTCCCATGCCACTGGTTCGCGTCGACATCAAAAAACATCAGGACCCCAACTACGCCAAGCGCATCGGCCAACTGATCTATGCCGCCATGCACAACACCATCGGCGTGCCGGAGAACGATAATTTCCAGATACTCGCCGAACACGATACGCAGCATTTCATCTTTGATCCCGGTTATCTGGGCATCAACCGCACGGACCAGTTGGTGGTGATCCAGATCACCATGAGCGAAGGCCGGACCGTCGAGCAGAAAAAACTCCTCTACAAAACCATTGCCGAGAGCCTTCATGCAGAGCTCGCGGTGCGTCTGGAGGACGTTTTCATTAATCTGGTGGAAGTGAAAAAAGAGAACTGGTCGTTCGGCAACGGGATTGCCCAATACGCCCTCTGATACTCAACCTGCAACCCCGAGAATGCCCCATGCCCCGAGTTTCCCGCAAACAAGCCGACCTCAACCGCGAGACCATAGTCGAAGCCGCCACACGGCTGTTTCGCGAACGCGGTTTGCACGGGATCAGTGTGGTCGATGTGATGGCTGCCGCGGGCCTGACCCACGGCGGCTTCTACGGGCACTTCGACTCCAGGGAAGCCCTGGCGCAAGAGGCCAGCGGCAGGGCCTTCGAGCAGTCCGCGCAGCGCTGGCAAGCGCGGGTGGCCGAGCATGACAGCAAGGACGCCGCCCGCCGCGCCGTGGTCGGACTGTACCTGTCTCGCGAAAGCCGGGACCATCCGGGCGACAGCTGCCCGGTGGTGGCCTTCGCCGGGGACATGTGCCATGAGACCGCCGAGAGCGGCTTGCGCCAAACCTACCTGCAGGGCCTGAACAACCTGCTCGATTCCCTCGGTTCGCTGCTGGACACAGAAGACGAAGCCGGCAAACGGCAGCAGGCGCTGGTGCAGTACTCGCTGATGTTCGGTGCGCTGATGCTGTCCCGGGCCACCCGCGGCGACCCGCTCTCGGACGAGATTCTCGAAGCCGCCCGTGCCACCCTCATGTCGTCGAAACAAAGCGACGTTCAAGCCGAATTTTCGATGCCCACAGGGAGCCAAACATGCCCGTAACCGTTCTGGTACTGGTTGAAACCATCAATGATTACCTGCCCATCCTCGAGCATCAGGGCTTCCATCTGATTCTGGCCCCGACACCCGCCGAGCGCGCCGAAGCCATCGACCGGCACGCCGGACAGATCGACGCCGTCCTCACCCGTGGCCCATTGGGGCTGTATGCCGATGAAATCGCCGCGCTGCCCAACCTCAAGATCATCTGCGTGATCGGTGCCGGCTATGAACACGTCGACCTGCAAGCCGCTGCCGACCGGGGCATCACCGTCACCAATGGCGCCGGGGTCAACGCCTCGTCCGTCGCCGACCATGCCATGGCGCTGCTGCTGTCGCTGGTGCGCGACATACCCCGCTGTGATGCCGCCGTACGGCGCGGCGAGTGGCCGAAGATCATGCGCCCTTCCCTCGCCGGCAAACGCCTGGGCATCCTAGGCCTCGGCGCGGTCGGCATGGCCATCGCCAAACGCGCCAGCGCCGGTTTCGACATGACCATTGGTTACCACAATCGCCAGCTTCGCAGCGATGTGCCCTACACCTTCTACTCGACCCCGACCGAACTGGCGCGCACCTCGGACTTCCTGATCGTCGCCACGCCCGGCGGCCCGGCCACCAGGCACCTGATCAATCGCCAGGTGCTCGACGCGTTGGGCCCCAAGGGGTTTATCGTCAATATCGCCCGGGCCAGCGTGATTGCCACCGCTGACCTGATCAGCGCCCTGGAGCACCGCCGGATCGCCGGTGCCGCGCTGGATGTGTTCGACGCCGAACCGAAGGTGCCGGATGTGCTCAAGACCCTGAGCAACGTGATCCTCACGCCCCATGTCGCCGGGCTGTCCCCGGAAGCCACCCAAGGCACCGTCGAACTGGTGGGCAAGAACCTCGTGGCGTTTTTCTCCAATCAACCGGTACTGACGCCGATCGACTTGCCACCCACCATGAGCCAGGTCGCCCAGTGACGGCGATTCAAACATCTGTATCAAAAACAATGATTGGCCGGCAACACGCTCACCTATAAGAGCCGTTCGCGGTTGTGGGTGCGCCGTGCGCGCATTAGATTAGCCAATAGTTTCAGGCCTCCAGAATAAGCAGAAGGGATAAGCATGGCGCTTAATGACCAGTCCACCCGTATCCGCACCGGCGAAGAGCTCGATGCCAGCCTGATCGATCCATACCTCAAGGCCCATATTCCGGGGCTCAGCGGTTTGCCGCAGATCAGCCAGTTTCCGGGCGGCGCTTCCAACCTCACCTACTTGCTGGAATACCCCGAACAGGAATTCGTCCTGCGTCGCCCGCCCTTTGGCCACAAGGCCAAGTCGGCCCACGACATGGGCCGTGAATTCCGCATCCTCAATCAACTGCGCGACGGCTTTCCGTACTGCCCGAAAGCCTATGTGCACTGCACCGACGAATCGGTGATCGGTGCCGAGTTCTATGTCATGGAACGGGTCAACGGCATCATCCTGCGCTCGGACCTGCCGCCGGAACTGGGCCTGGATCCGGCGAAAACCGAAGCCTTGTGCAAGAGCTTCATCGACAAATTCGTGGAATTGCATCGAGTCGACTACAACGCCTACGGCCTGGGCGATCTGGGCAAACCCGAAGGTTACGTGGCGCGGCAAATCAAAGGCTGGAGCGATCGCTACGAAAAAGCCCTGACCCCCGATGCGCCACAATGGCAAACGGTGAAAGCCTGGCTCAACGACAAGATGCCGGCCGACCATCCGGTCTCCAGCATCGTGCACAACGACTACCGCTTCGACAACGTGATCCTCGACCCGAACAACCCGATGCAGATCATCGGCGTGCTCGACTGGGAACTGACCACCCTGGGCGATCCGCTGATGGACCTGGGCAACACCCTCGCCTACTGGATCGAAGCCGATGATCCGGCGCCGGTGCAGATGATGCGCCGCCAGCCAAGCCACGCGCCGGGCATGTTGACCCGCCGCGAGTTCGTCGATTACTACGCCGAACGCTCGGGCATCCGCATCGACAATTTCGACTTCTACTACACCTACGGCCTGTTCCGTCTGGCCGGCATCGTGCAGCAGATCTACTACCGCTTCTACCACGGCCAGACCCAGGACAAACGCTTCGCGCAGTTCATTCACATGAACAAGCTGCTGGAGCAAATGAGCTTGCAGGTCATCAACAAATCCAGCCTCTGACCGTACGCGATCCCTTGTAGGAGCGAGCTTGCTCGCGAAGGTCGTTAACGATGACGCGCATCTACTGGCCAAAACGCAGCGCCCTCGGAGTAAATTCGCCCCTACTGAACAGCATTAGCCACACCCCGGCATTTGACTCAATAACAAGACTTTTTATAAGGGAATCCCATGTCCAAGACCCAGTTGTTCGACCTCGACGGCAAGATCGCTTTCGTCTCCGGCGCCAGCCGTGGCATCGGTGAAGCCATCGCCAAACTGTTGGCCCAGCAAGGCGCCCACGTGATCGTCTCGAGCCGCAAACTCGAAGGCTGCCAACACGTCGCCGACGCGATCATCGCCGCCGGCGGCAAGGCCACCGCCATCGCCTGCCACATCGGCGAAATGGAACAGATCAGCCAGGTCTTCGCCGGGATCCGCGAACAGTTCGGCCGCCTCGACATCCTGGTCAACAACGCCGCGACCAACCCGCAGTTCTGCAACGTGCTGGACACCGACCTCAGCGCCTTCCAGAAAACCGTCGACGTGAACATCCGCGGCTACTTCTTCATGTCGGTCGAAGCCGGCAAGCTGATGCGCGAAAACGGTGGCGGCAGCATCATCAACGTGGCGTCGATCAACGGTGTTTCGCCGGGGATCTTCCAGGGCATCTATTCGGTGACCAAGGCGGCGGTGATCAACATGACCAAGGTGTTTGCCAAGGAGTGTGCGCAGTTCGGGATTCGTTGCAATGCGTTGTTGCCGGGGTTGACGGATACCAAGTTCGCTTCGGCACTGGTGAAGAACGAAGCCATTCTGAACAGTGCTTTACAGCAGATTCCGCTGAAGCGGGTGGCGGATCCAAGCGAAATGGCGGGGGCAGTGCTTTATTTGGCGAGTGATGCTTCGAGTTATACGACTGGGGTTTCGTTGAATGTGGATGGGGGGTTCTTGTCCTGAACGGGGACACTGGATGAACAAAAGGCAGTCTCTGACTGCCTTTTGTTATTTGCCGTCGATCAATTACATAGGTGAATCCGGTGGGTCGATATTTTCCAGTGCCTAATACACCTCCAGCCTCAATAATCCTACAAAATTTGGTGCTTATCCTTTTTCCGAAAATGCATCTAAATTACCAATTCTGCACATCCAAACGTAACGATGCCGTGTACGGTTTTCCATCCAGTGTCGATACTGCTAATAGGTCATACTCACCAACGCCAAATCCTACTGTGCCATACATGATCCCGGCGGCATTAGTTATGCCCGTTGTTGGCGAAGTGGCGGAGCAATCAACCGTCACTGAAACACCCGCTATGGGGGAGTTGTCCGGTCCGGTAACCCGAACATGCGTGAAATAAACACCCATCGGGATTTTCACCACGGCTGGGGGAACAGGTAGCTCCACGAATTCACTACCCCCATCTCCATCCCCACGCTTCCTCATGAACCTCAGCTTATAAACCCCTTCCAATAATCTGTTAATCGGCGTAAGAAGCGCCGCCGCCTCTCCCGCGCTAAACAACTTCAACTTGAACGTTCCATTCTTCGCTGCGCCTGTGAGCGCCCACTCGTGCGTTGTGGATAGTTGGCGAAGAGGCGGCTGACTGGCAAGATCGCCATGTACAAGAGGGCTATCAGGAACCCAGTCAAGGGCCAAGGGAACGCCCTTCAACACTTCTGCGTTCTTGTAACCCAAAGTGAGTGTTTTGGTTTCCCCCCCGACGAAATCCGCCCCGTTTGCCGGTATCGCAACGCCGTCCAACAAAACTGTCGCCTCATCAGCCAGGTTGGTCGACAGCAACTTGCTCACCGCCACGCTGATCGGCGTGGTCATGCCCTTGCCCGCCAACGCCAATTGGAACGTTCCGCTTTTGGTGTTCCCCGTCACCGCCCAGCTATACGTGGTTTGCTCACTGCCGAAGGCTGGTGCACTCACCACGTTGGCGGCATCCAGGCCGCTTTTGATGGTACAGCTCAGCGTGACCGGAAGACCGGCCAGCGGGCTGCCGGCTTTGGGCGTGATGATCAGGGTCTGGGCCGCTCCCCTGTAGAACACGTTACCCGTCGCTGGAACCGGCAGATTGGCGATTTTAACGTCGGCCTCATCGGCCAGGTTGGTCGATACAAGCTTGCTGATCGACAAGGTAATCGGCGTGGTCATGCCCTTGCCCGCCAATGCCAGCTGGAACGTTCCGCTTTTTGTGTTCCCCGTCACCGCCCAGCTATACGTGGTTTGCTCACTGCCGAAGACTGGTGCACTCACCACATTGGCGGCAACCAGGCCGCTTTTGATGGTACAGCTCAGCGTGACTGGAAGACCGGCCAGCGGGCTGCCTGATTTGGGGGTCAACGTAACCGTTTGCGCCTTACCGCGGTAAAACCAATTACCTCCGGCGGGCACGGCGACGCCGCCAATTTTCACGTCGGCCTCATCGGCCAGGTTGTTCGAAATCACCAGGCTTCGATGGTCCCACGACACCAGCACTTCCCGGCTATAAAAACTCAGGGTGATACGACCGCTCTTGCCAGCGTCCGGCGTAATCTTCCACTTGAACCGGCCATCGACGGGAGACACCCAATCGCCAAAATTTGGCAATGCTACGATGTTCAAACCGCCACCCTCAACCAGCCCCAGATTGAGCTCCCTGGCGATTTCGGGTGGAACCTCCACCGTCACATCGTTCTCCTGCCCACGGAGTAAAACGAGCTCCGCCCCCCATTCCACTTTCTTGCCGTTGATCAACAATGTGGCTTGTTCCCAAGGGCTTTCTGCAACGGTTGCAGCGTTTAGTTCGGCGGTCATGACGACGATTCCTTTTCAGCGATGGACATAAAAACAGTCCGTTAACTATCAGGAAAAATCGGCACGCTGGAAACTGTCATAACTGACAGGTCAGCTAGAACATGGTGCGATAAAAACCCAAACTCTCGTATCAAAAGTCATATAGAGAATGAAATCAGTACTCCACTCAACAGCGGGATCACTCTCGCATTCAGTGCCTGCCACATCGGCGAAATGGAACTGATCAGCCAGGTCTTCGCCGGGATCAAGGAACAGTTCGGCAACCTCGACATTCTGGTCAACAACGCCGCGACCAACCCGCCGTTCTGCAACGTGCTGGACACCGACCTCAGCGCCTTCCAGAAAACCGTCGACGTGAACATCCGCGGCTACTTCTTCATGTCGGTCGAAGCCTGCAAGCTGATGCGCGAAAACGGTGGCGGCAGCATCATCAACGTGGCCTCGATCAACGGTGTTTCACCGTAAGCGATCCATCACCTACACATTCAAAGCCTCCAGTTGAAATCTGATGCTGTGCTCCCGATCCTTTCTGGAGCCAGTCCGTCAGATGCGTCCCGACGCCAAAGTCGAAAAAGTGTATCTCTATCCCAAGCCCATGGACTTCCGAAAACCCATCGATGGCCTCGCCGCTCTGGTCGAGCTGGACATCAAACATCGTCGACCAGAAAGAACAGATCGAGTTGCTGCGCGACCGCTTGCTCGGGCGCAAGTCCGAACAGACCGTCGAGCCCAATACGCCGCAACTGGCGCTGCTCAACGAGCCCGAAAGCGAACCGATGCCGCTCGTTGATAACCCTGACGAAGAAGCCGTTGCGCCGACACCGCGCCGTGGCAAGCGCAAGCCGTTGTCGGCCGATCTGCCGCGTATCGAAGTCATCCTCGAACTGCCCGAACACGAACTGACCTGTGCCTGCGGTTGCCGCAAATACGCCATCGGCGAAGAGACCAGCGAGCAGTTGGACATTGTGCCGATGCAGATCCGTGTCATCAGGCACATCCGCAAGGTCTACGGTTGCCGGCGCTGTGAAACCGCACCGATCACATCTGACAAGCCTGCCCAACTGATGGAAAAAGCATGGCCAGCCCCAGCGTGTTGGCCATGCTGCCCTGCGCAGCGCCAATCATTCATGGGTATATAACCCATGCAAACGACGGAAGGGACGGAAGGGACGGAAAGTTAACAAATGCAACCAGGTGGAAGTTCCTGTTTTTTTTTGGGCGGGGGCAACCAAGCAGGTTAGGATTGAGGAAAACCCTGCAGTAAAAAACTGCAGGGTATAGTGGCTTTTAACCTTGAATCGAGACCTTCTAATGGGTGTCCCCTTCCTATTTAATCGGATCTATTTAGTCGTCCACTAGTGCTTCTATTCGGGTTGTTTCGCAGGCCTGCCTCGCGCTCGATGCGATATTCGCAATCCAGCAATGTGTTTAATCTCATTCGTGAATTGATTAAATAAATCTTCACTACCCCCTTCCCTCATTCAATTACACGAAAACTCGCCGTCACGCTCATATCATCAACGCTTGCGTTCAGTATAAAATGAGTACCAACATAAACATTCTCTTTGAGGGATACAATCATTGTTACACCGTTGGCTGTTATGGGTTGAGAACTGACAATTGGTGGCGAAGAATTCATATACATTTCCCAATATACCCCCCCACTTAATTCGAGGGGGGCACTGGTGGAAATATCCGGCTTTAACTTGAAAGTCAGTGGCAATCGGGTACCTTTTTTGATGTCAATAAATAATCCAGACCGTAGCTCTCCGTTGTAGTAAACATCAAGATCATGTCGCATAGCCATAAAGTTAGCCGCCGTTAGGAGCATCACCGTTTCTGTAGCATTGAATAGCTTTAGCTTGAATGCGCCCTGTTTACGCCTCGCGCCTATGAACTTCCATTCATGCTTCGCGGATAATTGGCGAAAAGGCGGTTGGCAAACAATATCACCATCTTCAAGGCCCGATTCAAGAACCGCATCAAGGGCCAAGGGAACATCCCTCCACACTTCCCCGCTCTTGTAATTCAAAGTAACTGTATAAGTTGTACTTCCTTGGAACGTTGCATGGTGTGTTTCTGGCCACAGTCTGCCGTCAATTACAGGTGTCACCTCATCATACAGGTTGCGAGACGACAACCTGCTCACTGCCACAGTGATCGGGTTGGTCATGTCCTTGCCCGCGAGACGCAGCTGGAACGTTCCCTTGTTGGCCGAGCCAGTGACGTCCCAACGATGAGGAGTGGTTTGCGCGCTAGCAAATGCAGGCACACTCACCACATCGTCCGGATCAAGGCCGCTTATGATCGTGCAGGTCAGCGTTACCGGATACCCGGGGAGCGGACTGCCAGGTTTGGGCGTCAGCGTAACGGCTTGGGCTTGCCCCCAGAAAAACTGATTGCCATCAGGAGGAACCGCCACGCCATTGATCTTGACTTCGGCTTCGTCGGCCAGGTTGGTCGACAGCAACTTGCTCACCGCCACCGTGATCGGGCGGGTCATGTCCCTGCCCGCAAGACTCAGCTGGAAGGTTCCGCTTTTGGTCGAGCCGGTGACGCGCCAGCTATGAGTTGTTTGCTCACTGCCAAATGCAGGCGCACTCACCACATTGACCGCATCAAGGCCACTTTTAACCTCGCACATCAGCTTCACCCGATGCCCGGCGATCGGACTGCCAGGTTTGGGCGTCAGCGTAACGACCTGTGCCTGTCCCCTGAAAAATACATTGCCACCGGGAGGAACCGCTACGCCATTGATCTTGACGTCCGCCTCTTCCGTCAGGTACCGCGACATTACCTTGCACACGGGCAGCGTAATGCCAGTAGTCATGTCCGCACCGTTCAACTCCAGTTTGAACGTGCCGCTGTTGGTATGGGATTTGACTGCCCAGGTATTCTTGCCTGACGCGGTGACCGTCAGATTGCCAGGTTGCACGCCAGTGAGCGGCGTGCCTGTCAGCTCCAACGGATAGTCTTGCAGGGGGCTGCCTGGCTTGTAGGTCAGGGTGACGGTCTGCGGCTCATTCCTGAAAAACACGGCACCGGCGGCCGGGGAAGCAACACCGCCCACCAGGACCTGATCCACTTCATCCGCCAGGTTGCTCGAAATCACCAGGCTTCGATGCTCCCACGACGCCTCCACTTCCCTGCTGTAAAACGCCAGGGTGATAACACCGCTCTTGCCAGCGTCCGACGTAATCTTCCAATTGAACCGGTCATCGACGGGAGCCACCCACTCGTCAAAATTCGGCGATGCGACGATGTTCAAACCGCCACCCTCAGCCAGGCCCAGATTGATCGCCCTGGCGATCGCGGGTGGAGCCTCCACCGTCACATCGTTCTCCTGCCCACGGAGCAAAACGAGCTCCGCCCCCCATTCCACTTTCTTGCCGTTAATCAACAATGTGGCTTGTTCCCAAGGGCTCTCCGCATACACATTGATCGTAAAACTCTGCTCTACCGTTGTGTCGTCATAAGGGCTGTGAACCTTTGCAGTCATCGTATGCTCACCCACGGTGGTGACGGCATGTTCGAACTTGCTCCACCCCCGACCGGTAGTCGGCACCTTCTGCACAATCTCCCCGCCGTAGTACCACTCGACCTCAACGCCCTCCACTTCCTTGCCTGTATAAAATGAACCGATTTGAACCTCCGCGGCCACTTTGTCCCCCACCACCGGAGCGCTGATCGGGTCACGTTTACTGAGAATGGCTCGCCGATAGTCGCCCAATTTCAATGCGACTTTACAAGGCGCGGCGGTAAATTCACTTTGCAGCTGAAGATTGAAATCGATGTCCGTTCCATTCGCCGGGCAATTCAACTTCCACTCAGTGCCCGCCGCCAGAAACTTCTGATACTGGCCCAACTCAGGATCGGTAGTGATCGGTGAGGACTCCCCCTGAACCTGATTGAAACTCACTCCCTGATTCACCCACGGGCTATCCGACCCGGCCGCAATCTTGAAGTCATGTTCAGCTCCGTGACAGATGTACACGGGTTCGTTTCCTGTGGCTCCGGCTTTAAATTCGATGGTCATGGCGGGCTCTCGATGCTGGCAAGTGAATGATCAGGGATGGTCATTCAACTATCAGGAAAAATCGGTACGCCAGAAACTGTCAGAGTTGACAGTTTCTCTAGAACCATTTGCGATAAAGAAGCGCTTCAAAAGACCGATGGCTTTCGGCAACTGCCAGCCGAACTGCACCGACAGCACTCGCAATGACCAACACGACGGCACGCACGAGCGGCGGCAGCATCCGCGCATCGCGCGGTTCGCGCCTTCGATTTCCTCAACACGGGCCGACTGAAGGCCGCGCTGGGGTTTACTGCGTCACGCAGCGAGTCGTGGTGGTGACTCGGGTCACCTCCCCGTCTTCGCCCCGTACATCACCGAGGACATCGGTTTTATCCATGGCCTGGCAGGTACGTTCAGGAGGTGGTGGAGTGACTGTTGGAGGGGGTGGCGGACTGGCACAGCCGCCGAGAATCGCCACGCACAATGCCAGCGACAAAGGTGAGATAACGCGTTTCCCAAGAGTTTTCATCGGTTGACCCGCGATAAGTGATCGACACATTTTTGTGACAACAGAACCGGCGTGTAAAATCCACACGCCTGTCACAAAAATAAATATCCGCGAATCACTTATGGCCCGGCCGGTGGCATTTGCACCTTACCGTTGCCCCTTGGGCCGCCATTCGCTGGAGAACAGTCCCCGCTCCCGCGCCCAGACAATCGCTTCATTGCGGCTGTGCACATTGAGTTTGGAATACACCGCCGCCACATGGTTACGCACTGTATTCGGCGCGAGTTTCAGGCGCGCGGCGATTTCCTTGTCGGCCCGGCCTTCGCATATCAGGCCCAGCACTTCGCGCTCACGGGCAGTCAGGTCGGTGAAGGACACGCTGGGCAACTTCGGTGAATTGACGTTCTTCACCTTGGCCAGTTTTTCGATCAGCGTGCGGCTGAACCATGAGGCGTCCTTCATCGCTTCCTCGATGGCCGACACCAGTTCCAGCTCGGTGCGCCTGCGCTCGGTGATGTCCACCAGCACCAGCAGATAGCAGGGGTTGTCTTGAATGTTCACAGTGTCCGCCGACACGGTGCAATCGATCAGCCCGGCGTCTTTTCTGCGCACGCGCACATCGATGCGGTCCAGGCTGCCGGTTTTCTCCAGCGCGGCGAACAGCCAGATGCGCGCGTTTTTGTCGTCGATGAAATCGATCTGCGCAATGCTGATCCCAAGCACTTCCTCACGGGGATAACCGAGGGTATCGAGGAACGCTTCGTTGACGTCCAGCACCCGTTGATCAGCCGCGTAGCACAATAGAATCGGCACCGGGGACAGGCGAAACGCGCAAGCGAAACGTTGCTCGGCGCTGACCCGGTCGGTGACATCGTCCATGATCAATACCAGCGATTCCGGCTCGCCATGGCTGTCGGTCAATACCAGGCCGCGCACGCGATGGACCCAGGTACGCTCTTCGTCCGCCGCCGAGGTCACCTCCACCAGCACATCGCTGAACGTCTCGCCACGGGCCACCCGGTTGATCGGATAGCTGTCGGCTGGCACCCCATGATTGTTGCGATGGCGCAAGGCGAAGCGTTTGGCATACGCCTCGGCGTTGGCACCCAGTTCGCTGACTTGCGAGACACCGTGCATAGCCAGCGCCGCCTCGTTGGCCCACAGGATGCTCTGGTCGGGGTCCAGCAGAATCACCCCGTCGGACAGGCCGGCGATGATTTGCTGCAACTGACGGCGATTGGTTTCAGTGGTCAGGACGTCCTGGCTCATAGGATCTCCCCGCGTGCGGCGGCGCAGTCATGCGCCGGCCTGTGAAGATTACGACCGCGGGCGTTCATGATCGTGCAGATGTAGGAGCTGCCGAAGGTTCGGGCCGCGTAAGCACGCGATTTTTTTGGCGTATTTGAAATATTTCGCAAATGCTTTCAACCATGGCGTCCACGCTAACGGCTAACGTTCATCTGTCAATACATTTCAAGGAGGGCAAGGAATGCCTGTCGCTGCAAATGGATGTCGCCTGCGCAACGCTCGATTTTCGGAATCAGGTCGTATTTATCTACTGACCGCTGTCGCCCATCGACGAGAGCCGGTGTTCGCAGATTGGCGGATTGGACGGCTTCTGGTCGATCAACTACGTTGTGCCGATGAAGCATCGCTAGTGACCTCCATGGCCTGGGTTGTCATGCCGGATCATCTGCATTGGTTGATGGAATTGAAGCACGGCACGTTGGCCGAGCTGATGTTCCGAATCAAATCCAGAAGCAGCCGCTCGATCAATCTTGTGCGTGGTGATATGGGCCGTCTGTGGCAGCGTGGTTACTACGACCGTGCTTTGCGCCGGGAAGAAGACATCAAGGACGCTGCCCGCTACATCGTCATGAATCCGTTGCGTGCGGGGTTGGTGAAGCGCATTGGCGATTACTCGCTGTGGGATGCCATTTGGGTTTGAAGATCAAGATCAAAAGATCGCAGCCTTCGGCAGCTCCTACGGGGTACACAATTCTCTGTAGGAGCTGCCGAAGGCTGCGATCTTTTTAGGCTCAGGCAGTCAACTCGCCCTTCGCCACCGCCGCCGAAGCCGCCAGCATCGCTCGCAACAACACAGCACACCCCGCCGCCAGATCGTCCGGCGCGGCGTTTTCGATTTCGTTATGACTAATGCCGCCTTCGCACGGCACGAAGATCATCCCGGCCGGGCCGAGTTCGGCGAGAAAGATCGCGTCGTGCCCGGCGCCGCTGACGATGTCCATGTGCGAAAGGCCCAAGTCTTGGGCGGCGCCGCGCACGGCTTCAACGCAGCCTTTGTCGAAGTACAGCGGCGGGAAGTCGGCCGTTGGCGTGAGCTCGAAGGTCAGGCCGTGTTCGTCGCAGGTGGTTTCGATGACTTCGCGCACTTCGTCGATCATCGAGTCCAGGCGCGCCGGTTCCAGGTGCCGGAAGTCCAGGGTCATGCGCACTTCGCCGGGGATGACGTTGCGCGAGCCGGGATAGGCTTGTAGGCAACCGACGGTGCCGCAGGCATGGGGTTGATGGCTGAGGGCGGCGCGATTGAGCGCTCCGACGATCACCGCGGCACCGACCAGGGCGTCCTTGCGCAGGTGCATCGGAGTCGGGCCGGCATGGGCTTCGACGCCGCGCAGTTTCAGGTCGAACCATTTCTGCCCGAGGGCGCCCATGACCACGCCTATGGTCTTGCGTTCGTCTTCAAGGATCGGGCCTTGCTCGATGTGGGCTTCGAAATAAGCGCCGACTTTGTGGCCACTGACTTTACGCGGGCCAGCGTAGCCAATGGCATTCAGCGCTTCACCCACGGTCACGCCATCGGCATCGACCTTGGCCAGGGTTTCCTCGAGGGTGAATTTTTCCGCGAACACGCCGGAACCCATCATGCACGGGGCGAAGCGCGAGCCTTCCTCGTTGGTCCAGACCACCACTTCCAGCGGCGCTTCGGTTTCGATGTTCAGGTCGTTTAGGGTGCGCAGCACTTCGACGCCCGCCAGCACACCGAAGCAACCATCGAACTTGCCGCCGGTGGGCTGGGTGTCGATGTGGCTGCCGGTCATCACCGGCGGCAGGTCGGGGTTGCGCCCGGGACGGCGAGCGAAGATGTTGCCGACGGCGTCGATGCTGACGGTGCAGCCGGCATCGATACACCACTTGACGAAGATGTCCCGGGCCTGGCGGTCGAGGTCGGTCAGGGCCAGGCGACACACGCCGCCCTTGACCGTGGCGCCGAGCCTGGCCAGTTCCATGAGCGATTGCCACAGGCGGTCGCGGTTGATGTGCTGATGGCTGGACTGCAGAACGTCTACGGCTGCGTTCATGATGATCTCCTCAGGCTGTTCTTATGTATTTCTTCAGGCAGTTCTTCGGTGGATTTGAGATCGTCTTCGCTGGCAAGCCAGCTCCTACAGGGGAATGCGTTTGCAATGTAGGAGCTGGCTTGCCAGCGAAGGGGCCATTCGCTACACCGCGGATTTCGCGACAGACGGGCTGGGCCGCATCACACTCAACCCGTAATAAATCACCCCTCCGAGGGCCGAGCCGGTGAACCAGCCATAGCTGTAGAACCAGCTGAACGCATCGCTGCCCAGGGACAGCAACGTCAACACCACCGGCACGCCAAAGGCCATGAAACCGCACCAGTTCCACGCCGGATACACGTCATCGCGGTACAGGCCGGCAAGGTCGAGTTGCTGTTTCTTGATCAGGAAATAGTCCACCACCATGATCCCGGCAATTGGTCCCAGCAGGCTGGAATAGCCAAGCAACCAGTTGGAATAGACGGTTTCGAGACTGACGTCCGAGACAATCAGGCCCAGTTTTTTCAGCAGTTCATGGGCCATCAATGCCAACCCGACAAACCCGGTGAGCAATACTGCCTTGGTACGGTTGATCGCCTTGGGCGCGATGTTCTGGAAGTCATTGGTCGGCGACACGATATTCGCTGCGGTATTGGTCGACAGCGTGGCGATGATGATCAGCGCCATCGCCAGTGCGACCCAGACCGGGCTCTGGATATGACCGATCAGGGTCACCGGATCGGACACCGTGACCCCCACCAGTTTCACCGAGGCGGCGGTCATCACCACGCCCAGGGACGCGAACAGGAACATGGTCAGCGGCAACCCGATGATCTGCCCGACGATCTGGTCCTTCTGGCTTTTTGCATAGCGGCTGAAGTCCGGGATGTTCAGTGACAGCGTGGCCCAGAAACCGACCATCGCCGTCAGCCCGGCAGCGAAGTAGCTGGCCACGCCGGCGCCTTCGGGACGCTTGGCCGGAATTGCCAGCAATTCGCTCATCGACACATTGGGCATGGCCCAGACCAGCAGGCCTGCGCCCACCAGCACCAACAGCGGCGCCGACAGGGTTTCCAGCCATTTGATCGACTCGGCGCCGCGAATCACCACCCACAGATTCAGCGCCCAGAACACCATGAAGCCGATGACTTCGCCGGTGCCGCCCAGGGATTTCCAGCCCTCGAACACCGAACCGAGGAACAGGTGTATCGCCAGCCCGCCGAACATGGTCTGGATGCCGAACCAGCCACACGCCACCAGGGCGCGGATCAGGCACGGAATGTTGGAACCGAGCACGCCGAAGGACGAGCGCAGCAACACCGGAAAGGGAATGCCGTACTTGGTGCCGGGAAAGGCGTTAAGCGTCAGGGGAATCAATACGATGATATTGGCGAACAGAATCGCCAGCAGCGCTTCGCCGACGCTCAGGCCGAAGTAGGCGGTCAGCACACCGCCGAGGGTGTAGGTCGGCACGCAGATCGCCATGCCGACCCACAGCGCGGTGATGTGCCATTTGTTCCAGGTGCGTTCGCGCACCTTGGTCGGTGCAATGTCGTGGTTGTAACGGGGACTGTCGAGGACATCGCTGCCGGCTTCGAGCTCGAACAAGCCGTCGCGCTCGGTCACTTGCGATCTGATCTGTTGCATGGCCGCTCCACTGTTCTTTTGATTATTGTTGCTCATCAGGGTCTGGCGGCATCAATAAACGTGCCGTGTGCCCCGATTACGCATCGGGCAGTTCCATAAACACATTGCAACCAACTGATATTTATCAGTTTTATTCGCTGACTCGACTATTTGTCAGGCCACTCAGGCCGAATGCCAGGCAAGTTGTCCGGACAGTCAGGACTCAAACTGGTGCGTTGATCTTTTTTTCAATGGCTGCGCATCAACCATAGACCATACTCAAACAGCTGATTTCACATAGGAAATCTTGACTATTTTTCGATCCTGTCAAGTGCGTCAAAATGGTGAGCGGTCTCACCATTTTGGTGATTGCTATATTTATTCTTTAAATATCAAATAGTTAACAATTGCATAAGCTTATAAAAAATATTCTTGCCGATTCTGATAAGTGCAGCTAGCGTTTATTCCTGACAGTGCTGACAGGAATAAATCTGTCCGGGCTGTTTTTATATAGAACATCTAGAACCGGCATAAGCCGGTCATTGCCTGCGAGGAACTCGGAATGTCTCTGTTGATCCGTGGCGCCACCGTTATTACCCATGATGAAAGTTATCGCGCCGATGTGTATTGCGCAGACGGCGTGATCAAGGCCATCGGCGAAAATCTCGATATACCTGCAGGCGCCGAAGTGCTCGACGGCAGCGGCCAGTACCTGATGCCCGGCGGCATCGACCCGCACACCCACATGCAACTGCCTTTCATGGGCACTGTGGCCAGCGAGGACTTTTACAGTGGCACGGCGGCGGGACTGGCCGGCGGCACCACCTCGATCATCGATTTCGTGATTCCCAATCCGCAGCAATCCTTGCTCGAAGCCTTCCATCAGTGGCGTGGCTGGGCCGAGAAGTCGGCGTCGGACTACGGCTTTCACGTCGCCATTACCTGGTGGAGCGAGCAGGTCCGCGAGGAAATGGCCGAGCTTGTCAGCCAGCACGGCGTCAACAGCTTCAAGCATTTCATGGCCTACAAGAACGCGATCATGGCCGCCGATGACACCCTGGTGGCGAGTTTCGAACGCTGCCTGGAACTGGGCGCGGTGCCGACCGTTCACGCGGAAAACGGTGAACTGGTGTATCACCTGCAACGCAAACTGATGGCCCAGGGCATCACCGGGCCGGAAGCGCATCCCCTGTCGCGCCCTTCCCAGGTTGAAGGCGAAGCCGCGAGCCGGGCGATCCGCATCGCCGAAACCCTGGGCACGCCTCTGTACCTGGTCCACGTCTCGACCAAGGAAGCGCTGGACGAAATCACCTACGCTCGGGGCAAAGGGCAACCGGTCTACGGCGAAGTACTAGCCGGGCACCTGCTGCTGGACGACAGCGTCTACCGCGATCCGGACTGGCAAACCGCCGCCGGTTACGTGATGAGCCCGCCGTTCCGCCCTCGCGGCCATCAAGAGGCGCTCTGGCATGGCCTGCAATCGGGCAACCTGCACACCACCGCCACCGACCACTGCTGCTTCTGCGCCGAGCAAAAAGCCGCCGGCCGCGACGACTTCAGCAAGATCCCCAACGGCACCGCCGGCATCGAAGACCGCATGGCGGTGTTGTGGGATGAAGGCGTGAACAGCGGACGCTTTTCGATGCAGCAATTCGTCGCGCTGACGTCCACCAACACGGCGAAGATCTTCAACCTCTACCCACGCAAAGGCGCGATCCGCGTCGGTGCCGATGCCGACCTGGTGCTGTGGGACCCGCAAGGCACGCGGACCATTTCCGCCAAGACCCACCATCAGCAGGTGGACTTCAACATCTTCGAAGGCAAGACCGTGCGCGGCGTGCCCAGCCACACCATCAGCCAGGGCCGCGTGGTCTGGGCCGACGGCGACCTGCGGGCCGAACGTGGGGCCGGGCGCTACATCGAACGGCCGGCGTACCCGGCGGTGTTTGATTTGCTGAGCAAGCGGGCTGAGCTGCACAAGCCTGTTGCCGTGAAACGCTGAGAGCGGCCTTCGGCCTTTCGCTGGCAAGCCAGCTCCTACAAGGGAAATGTATTCCAACCTGTAGGAGCTGGCTTGCCAGCGAAGGCGTCGTCACAAACACCGAAAAAACAATGCCCATCAGAGGCAGCACCTCAAATAACCGTGAGGCCAATACCGTGATCAAGACCCTGGACCACCTCCCGCATCCCGTTGAGAATGCGGCCGCCCTCGCCGGCCATTTCACCGATCTGGCGCCGCCGCTCAACGAGCGTCAGGCGCACCTGGAAGCCTCGCGCTGCCTGTATTGCTACGACGCGCCCTGCGTCAATGCCTGTCCGAGCGAGATCGACATTCCCTCGTTCATTCGCAACATTGCGCAGGACAACGTGCAAGGTGCCGCGCAGAAAATCCTCTCGGCCAACATCCTCGGCGGCAGTTGCGCCCGGGTGTGTCCGACGGAAATTCTTTGCCAGCAAGCCTGTGTGCGCAACAACGCTCACGAATGTGCACCGGTCATGATCGGCCTGTTGCAACGCTACGCCGTGGACAACGCCCACTTCAGCACGCACCCCTTCCAGCGCGCTGCCGCCACCGGCAAACGCATCGCCGTGGTCGGTGCCGGTCCGGCCGGTTTGTCCTGCGCCCACCGCAGTGCCATGCACGGGCATGACGTGGTGATCTTCGAGGCGCGGGAAAAGGCTGGTGGCCTCAACGAATACGGGATCGCCAAATACAAGCTGGTGGATGACTACGCACAAAAGGAGCTTGAGTTCCTGTTGCAGATTGGCGGGATCGAAATCCGCCACGGGCAGAAACTCGGAGAGAACCTGACCCTCAGCGAACTGCACCAACAGTTCGATGCGGTGTTCCTTGGCCTCGGGCTCAACGCCAGCAAACAGCTGGGCCTGGCCCACGAAGACGCGCCCGGCCTGCTCGCCGCCACCGACTACATCCGCGAACTGCGCCAGGCCGATGACCTGAGCCAACTGCCCCTGGCCGACCACTGCATTGTCCTCGGCGCAGGCAACACCGCCATCGACATGGCGGTGCAAATGGCCCGCCTCGGCGCCCACGATGTGAATCTGGTGTACCGCCGTGGCGTCGAGGACATGGGTGCCACCCATCACGAACAGGACATTGCCAAGGCCAATCAGGTGCGGCTGATGACCTGGGCACAACCCGAAGAAGTGCTGCTCGATGACCAAGGCCGCGTGCGCGGCATGCGTTTCGCCCGAACCCATCTGGTGGAAGGTCGCCTGCAAACCACTGGTGAAACCTTCGAACTGGCCGCCGATGCGATCTTCAAGGCCATCGGCCAGGCCTTCGACGGCAGCACCCTCAGCGATCCGCTGGCCCGTGAGCTCAAACGCCAGGGCGAGCGCATCGAAGTCGATGAAAACCTGCGCACCAGCATCCCCGGCGTGTATGCCGGCGGCGACTGCACCAGCCTCGACCAAGACCTTACCGTGCAAGCCGTGCAGCATGGCAAGCGCGCCGCCGAGGCAATCAATGCTCAACTGATGCTCAATGTGGAGGCTGCGTAAATGGCCGATCTGTCGATTGTCTTCGCCGGCATCAAAGCACCCAATCCCTTCTGGCTGGCCTCCGCGCCCCCCACCGACAAAGCCTACAATGTGGTCCGCGCCTTCGAGGCCGGCTGGGGCGGCGTGGTCTGGAAAACCCTGGGGGAAGACCCGGCGGCGGTGAACGTGTCGTCGCGCTACTCGGCGCACTTCGGGGCTAACCGGGAAGTACTCGGTTTTAACAACATCGAGCTGATCACCGACCGCTCTCTGGAGATCAACCTGCGGGAAATCACCCAGGTCAAAAAGGATTGGCCGGACCGCGCGCTGATTGTGTCGTTGATGGTGCCCTGCGTCGAAGAGTCCTGGAAAAACATCCTGCCGCTGGTGGAGGCCACCGGTGCCGACGGCATCGAACTGAACTTCGGCTGCCCCCACGGCATGCCGGAACGCGGCATGGGCGCTGCAGTCGGCCAGGTGCCGGAATACGTGGAACAGGTCACCCGCTGGTGCAAGACGTATTGCTCGCTGCCGGTGATCGTCAAGCTCACGCCGAACATCACCGACATCCGCGTCGCCGCCCGCGCCGCCCATCGAGGCGGTGCCGATGCGGTGTCGTTGATCAATACCATCAACTCGATCACCAGCGTCAACCTCGAACGCATGGTCGCCAACCCCATGGTCGGCAGCCAAAGCACCCATGGCGGTTATTGTGGTTCGGCCGTCAAGCCGATTGCCTTGAACATGGTCGCCGAAATCGCCCGCGACCCGCAGACCCAGGGCCTGCCAATCAGCGGCATCGGCGGCATCGGCAACTGGCGCGACGCCGCGGAATTCATCGCCCTGGGCAGCGGCTCAGTGCAGGTGTGCACCGCGGCGATGTTGCACGGTTTCCGGATTGTCGAGGACATGAAGGACGGATTGTCGCGCTGGATGGACAGTCAGGGCTACGCCAGCATCTCGGAATTTTCCGGCCGCGCGGTGGGCAACACCACGGACTGGAAGTACCTGGACATCAACTATCAGGTGATCGCGAAAATCGATCAGGAGGCGTGTATTGGCTGTGGTCGTTGCCATATCGCTTGTGAGGACACATCGCACCAGGCCGTGGCCAGCCTCAAGCAAGCGGACGGCACTCACAAGTATCAAGTGATCGATGAGGAGTGCGTGGGCTGCAACCTGTGCCAGATCACCTGCCCGGTGCAGGACTGCATCGAGATGGTGCCGGTGGAGACGGGCAAGCCGTTCCTGGACTGGAATCATGATCCGAGGAATCCGTATCACGTTGCCGTTTGATCGCTGAAGATCAAAAGATCGCAGCCTCGTTTCACTCGACAGCTCCTACAAGGGAACGCGCAATCCTGTAGGAGCTGTCGAGTGAAACGAGGCTGCGATCTTTTCGGACAATGCAAATCCTGTCGGTCTAAGGCTCCAACCCAATCCCCCGCAAAATCACACTGGTCACCGTCTGCACTGCTTTTTCGAACTGCATGTCCGACAGCGGCTGATGATCGTTGAGAATATTCACCTGGTGATCGAAGTCGGCATAGTGCTGGGTCGAGGCCCAGATCATGTACAGCAGGCTCGAGGGTTCCACCGGCAGGATGCGTTTGTCGTCCACCCACTGGCGGATTTTCGCTTCCTTCATCTTGGCCCAGTCGTACAGGCTCGCGTCCAGCGCTGCGCCGAGGGTCGGCGCGCCGTGGATGATTTCATTGGCCCAGACTTTCGAACCATATGGCCGGCTGCGGGAATGGTTCATCTTGGCGCGGATGTAGCTGCTGAGTACCACGCGTGGGTCATCGAACATCTCGAAGCACAGCGCGTCCTGCTTCCAGACTTCCAGCAAGTCGAACAGCACGGCGCTGTACAGTTCGGTCTTGGTGCTGAAGTAGTAGTGCAGGTTGGAACGCGGCAGTTGCACCTCGGCGGCGATGTCGGCCATGGCGGTGCTGCCGAAGCCCTTTTCAGCGAAGACCTTTTCCGCCCCCAGCAGGATTTTTTCGACGTTACTGCGACGAATCTCGATCTTGTGATTGCCCATGCGGATCCCCGACAACAACGTTGGGCAAGACTAGCATCCGCTCTGGACCGCGGCGACAGGGGAAAACGAAACTTCGTACAACCGCTGTCGTAAAGCTAAACTCTGCGCACTTGGAAACTGCCTGAGGTCCCCACGATGCTGCTCAAGAAAACCCTGACCGTCACTGCCCTGCTCGGCTCCCTGCTCGCCGCTTCTTCGGTGTTTGCCCACGCCCACCTGAAAAGCCAGACACCGGCCGCCGACAGCACCGTGGCCGCGCCAGCGCAATTGCGCCTGGAGTTCTCCGAGGGTATCGAGGCCAGTTTCACCAAAGTCATGCTGACCCGGGATGGCGCACCGGTAGCGATCAAAGCGCTGACCACCGAAGGCAGCGATAAAAAGACCCTGATCGTCACCCCGGCTGCGCCGTTGGCCGCCGGGGCCTACAAAGTCGAATGGCACGCAGTGTCGGTCGACACCCACAAAAGCGAAGGTGCCTACGCCTTCAAGGTTGGCCAGTAATTCATGGCGAGCGCGCTGGTGCTGTGCCGCTTCCTGCATTTCATCGTGGTGTTGATGCTGTTCGGGGGCTGGGTGTTCAGGCCCTTGCTTGCAAATGGCGAAACGGCACTGGATCAGCGACTGGCACGGACCTGCCGGTGGCTGGCCGTGGTGGCGCTGGCCAGCGGGGTCTGCTGGTTGCTGCTGATTACCGCGAGCATGGCCGGGGCGTGGGACGCGGCCTTCGATCCGTCGACCCTGGGCCTGGTGCTGGGCAACACCTTTTTCGGCCAGGTCTGGCGCTGGCATTTGCTGATCAACCTGCTGCTACTGGCGTCGCTGCTGACCCCACTACGCGCCAGCCTTGCGCTGCGCCTGATCCTCAGCGGCTTGCTGGTGGCCACGCTGGCCCCGGTCGGTCACGGCGCCATGCTCGATGGCACCGCCGGGCATTTGCTGATCCTCAATCAACTCATTCACTTGTTCTGCGTGGGTGCCTGGCTCGGCGGCTTGATGCTGCTGGTGATGATCTTGCGTCAACCCGATGGGCATTCGATCCGCGTGATGTTGCAGCGCTTCAGCGGCGTCGGTTACGGCCTGGTCGCCGGGTTGCTGATCACCGGGCTGATCAATGTGCGGGTACTCACCGGGGCATTCTGGCCGACTCCGCTGTTCAGCGGTTTCGCCTTGATCCTGTCGATCAAGGCATTGTTGGTGGCCTCGATGCTGGGCCTGGCGTTGTTCAATCGCTTGCGGATCAATGATTGCGAGCAGCGTCTGCCAACCTTGCGCGCCAGCGTGATGCTGGAGTGGATGCTGGGGCTCGGCGCAGTGGCGGCGGTCTCGCTGCTAGGCACCCTGCCCCCCATGATTTCCAACTAATAACCTCATCTCCTGTAGGAGCCGGCTTGCCGGCGAAGCGGTGGTGGCCGTGATGACGCCTTCGCTGGCAAGCCAGCTCCTACAGATCGGCTTTGTTCAAAAAATGCTGGATGGCATCAATCAATCTCCTGTAGCAGGCTCGCTCCCACAAAGTGCCATCCCTCAGTCCCTACCCTCGCAAGTCATCGTATAACTTCCGATTGACAACCCTCGAAAATCCCGCAAATATCGCCGCCAACGTTGTACGACGACATATGACAACGATAAAAACAACAAGAAACAATGGAGCGTCACAGTGAGCAAGCTCGTCCGCAATTCCTCCGCCCGTTCTTCGCGTCCAGACTTTACCCGTCGTCATACCCTGAGCCTGATCGGCTGCAGCGGCCTGGCCCTCGTCCTGCCCATCACCTGCCAGGCCGAAGGTTTCACTGACGACGCCAAGGCCACGCTGAACCTGCGCAACGCCTACATCAATCGCAACTACACCAACCCGGCCTATCCCCAGGGCAAGGCTGAAGAGTGGACGCAAAACTTCATTCTCGACGCCCGGTCCGGTTTCACCCAGGGCACCGTGGGCTTCGGTGTCGATGTACTGGGCCTGTACTCGCAGAAGCTCGATGGCGGCAAAGGCACCGGTGGCACGCAGTTATTGCCGATCCACGACGACGGCCGCCCCGCCGACAACTTCGGCCGGCTCGGCGTGGCGCTCAAAGGCAAGGTCTCGAAAACCGAATTGAAGGTCGGCGAATGGATGCCAGTGCTGCCGATCCTGCGTTCCGACGATGGCCGCTCGCTGCCGCAGACCTTCCAGGGCGCTCAGGTGACCTCCAGCGAAATAAGCGGCCTGACGCTGTATGGCGGTCAATTCCAGAAAAACAGCCCGCGTAACGACGCGAGCATGGAAGACATGTTCATGAACGGCAAAGCGGCGTTTACCTCGGACCGTTTCAACTTCGGCGGCGGTGAATATGCGTTCAATGAAAAGCGCACGCAGGTCGGCGTCTGGTACTCGGAACTCAGTGACATCTACCAGCAGCAATACTTCAACCTGACCCACAGCCAGCCCGTCGGCAACTGGACCCTGGGCGCCAACCTGGGCTATTTCATCGGCAAGGAAGACGGCAGTGCCAAGGCCGGTGACCTCGACAACAAGACCGAGTTCGCCCTGCTCTCGGCCAAATATGGCGGCAACACCTTCTACGTCGGCCTGCAAAAGCTCACCGGTGACAACGTCTGGATGCGGGTCAACGGCACCAGCGGCGGCACCCTGGCCAACGACAGCTACAACTCCAGCTACGACAACGCCCGGGAGAAATCCTGGCAAGTGCGCCACGACTACAACTTCGTCGCCCTGGGCGTTCCGGGCCTGACCCTGATGAACCGCTACATCAGTGGCGACAATGTGCACACCGGCGCCATCACCGACGGCAAGGAATGGGGCCGCGAATCCGAACTGGCCTACACGGTGCAGAGCGGCCCGCTGAAAAACCTCAACGTGAAATGGCGTAATGCGAGCATTCGCAAGAGCTTCAGCACCAACGAGTTCGATGAGAACCGGGTGTTCATCAGTTATCCGATTTCGTTGTTGTAACCCGCAAGGTTCAACACACCCCCTGTAGGAGCTGGCTTGCCAGCTCCTACAGAGATCGAGCATTGCGATGACCCTCCGTCAATTTCCACCAATGTCGCGTTGACAAGTGCCGGAAACCCTAAGGATACTCCAGCACAGTCATACGACAACCTACAACAAACCAATAACAACAACCGCGTGTCCAGGATTCCCATGACGACCACAGCAACCGCCCGCCCCCCTTTCAATCGCCTGCTGCTGACCGGCGCCGCCGGTGGCCTCGGGAAAATCCTGCGCGAAAGCCTGCGCCCCTACGCCAATGTGATTCGCCTGTCGGATATCGCCGATATCGCGCCGGCTATCGATGACCGCGAAGAAGTGATGCCCTGTGACCTCGCCGACAAGCAGGCGGTGCATCAACTGGTCGAAGGCGTGGACGCGATCCTGCACTTCGGCGGCGTGTCGACCGAGCGCTCGTTCGAAGAGATCCTCGGCGCCAACATCTGCGGCGTGTTCCACATCTACGAAGCGGCGCGCCGCCACGGCGTGAAGCGGGTGATCTTCGCCAGCTCCAACCATGTGATCGGCTTCTACAAGCAGGACGAAGTGATCGACGCCCACTCCCCTCGCCGCCCGGACAGCTACTACGGCCTGTCCAAGTCCTACGGCGAAGACATGGCCACCTTCTACTTCGACCGCTATGGCATCGAGACCGTCAGCGTGCGCATCGGCTCCTCGTTCCCGGAACCGCATAACCGCCGGATGATGAGCACCTGGCTGAGCTTCGGCGACCTGACCCGACTGCTCGAACGCGCCTTGTACACGCCGAATGTCGGCCACACCGTGGTCTACGGCATGTCCGACAACAAGGACATCTGGTGGGACAACCGTTATGCCACGGCCCTGGGTTTTGCCCCGCAGGACAGTTCCGAAGTGTTCCGCGAAAAAATCGAAGCCCAGCCGATGCCAGCCGCCGACGACCCGGCGCGGCTCTATCAGGGTGGCGCCTTCTGCGCAGCCGGTCCGTTCGGCGACTGAGCCCGCGCCGCTCACTTGATCCCCACGACAAAAACCAAGGGAATGAGTTGCCATGCAAGCCGAATTGATTGTCGACGCCCGCAACGCCGTCGGTGAAAGCCCGGTCTGGGTGCCTGAGGAAAACGCGCTGTACTGGGTCGATATTCCCGCTGGCGGTTTACAGCGCTGGAGTGCCGAAACCGGGCAGGTGGATGCCTGGAAAACCCCGGAGATGCTCGCTTGCATCGCCCGTCATCGTGACGGAGGCTGGGTCGCCGGCATGGAAAGCGGGTTCTTCCACCTGCATCCGCGCAACGACGGCAGCCTCGACAGTGAACGGCTGGCCCGCGTCGACCATGCCCGCACCGACATGCGTTTGAACGACGGCCGTTGCGATCGTCAGGGACGCTTCTGGGCCGGCAGCATGGTGCTGAACATGGGCGCCAACGCCGCCGAGGGTAGGTTGTATCGCTACAGCGCCGGGCAGCGCGAGCCGCTCGACGCCCGACTGAGCGGTTTCATCGTGCCCAACGGCCTGGGCTTCAGCCCGGACGGACGCACGATGTACCTGTCCGACTCCCATCCCCAGGTCCAGCAGATCTGGGCCTTCGACTACGACATCGACACCGGTACGCCTTCGAATCGACGCGTGTTCGTCGACATGAATCAGTACTGTGGGCGTCCCGATGGCGCGGCGGTCGACGCCGATGGCTGCTACTGGATTTGCGCCAACGATGCCGGGTTGATCCACCGTTTTACCCCCGACGGCCGACTTGACCGCTCCCTCGCCATACCGGTCAAAAAACCCACCATGTGCGCCTTCGGTGGCCCTCGACTGGACACGCTGTTCGTGACCTCGATCCGCCCCGGCGACGACCATGACCCGCAATCACTGGCCGGTGGCGTGTTCACCCTCAACCCCGGCGTAACAGGTTTACCCGAACCCCTTTTCAACGATTGAATGATGAGGGAGCTTCTGTGGCGAGGGATAAACCTCAAAAATCAAGTAGCAGGTCACTATGTCGCTGACACTGATCGAACTCGAAGACGAATTCACCCATCTCACCCTCGCCCCGGAACTCGGCGGCAGCATCGTCAACTGGACCGCGCGCAGCTCTGGCCAACCCTTGTTGCGCCGCGCCGATGCGCATGCCCTGAACACCGGCCTGCCCGGCAAGCTTGGCTGCTTTCCCTTGATCCCCTGGTCCAATCGCATTGCCGAAGGTGGTTTCGATTGCCCCGACGGCTGGCTGGCACTGACGCCCAACAGCCTCACCGATCCCCTGCCGATTCACGGCAGCGCCTGGCAGCAGCCGTGGCAGGTGATTTCCCGATCTGAAAATGAAGTAATCCTGCAACTGGACAGCACAACACCCTTCGCCTGGCGCTCCCGGCAACGCTTCCATTTGTACGCGGGCAAGCTGAGCATCGAAATGCACGTCACGCACCAGGCTGAAAACGCGGCGTGGCATGGTTTGGGGCTGCACCCGTACCTGCCGCGGACAGCGAACACCCGACTACAGGCACCGGCCAGGCACGTGTGGTTGTGCGACGGGGCAAAACTGCCGACAGAACTCAGCGCATTGCCGCTCGAGTGGGATTTTCAGCAACTCAAGTCATTGCCCGAAGCGCTGGTGGACAACGGTTTCTGTGAATGGGACGGCCACTGCCTGATCCATCAACCCGACCTCGGCTATGAACTCGACTGCCAGGCCACAGGCAGCGATTACTATTTGCTCTACTGCCCGGTGGGTCAGGGGTTTTTCTGTATCGAACCGGTGAGCCACCCGGTCAACGCGCACCACCTGCCCGGTCGGCCAGGCTTGCGTTTGCTGGAACAGGGCCAATCCACCGAACTGTGCTTTACCCTGCAGTATCGGCCGCTTCAGGCTGGCGCCGCCAACAGTTGACTCAACACCGCGCGCAACTTGCCGGGCTTCACCGGTTTGTTCAGCAAGGGTGCGTTGAGCCGCTGCAACGCACGCCGACAATGGTCGGTGCGGTCGGCGGTAATGATCACCGCGGGAATGTCCTGGTGGAAATGCTCGCGCAAATGTCGCACCACATCACAGCCGACCACCCCGTGATCGAGATGATAGTCCGCGAGAATCAGTTCCGGCGCCTGCCCTCGTAGCGCCGCCAGCGCAGCCGCTTCATCGGTGGCGGTCAGCACGTCGCAGCCCCACTGCCCAAGCAACGCGCTCATGCTTTCGAGAATGCTCACTTCGTTGTCGAGCACCAGTAAACGGCGGCCCGGCAGCGGGTTGCCGGTGCCCGGTTGTGGCACCGCCTGGCTCACGGGCAATGGAACCTCGTCGGATATCGGCACCTCGATGCTGAACATCGAACCCCGCCCCGGCAACGAGTACACGCCGATTTTATAGCCAAGGATCTTGGCGATGCGCTCGACAATCGCCAGCCCCAGGCCCACGCCCTTGCGGTCGGCGGCGCGGCCGACGTCCAGCTGGTTGAACTCGAGGAAGATCGAATCGAGCCGGTCCGCGGCGATGCCACGCCCGGTGTCCCAGACCTCCAGGCGCAACATCTCGCCCCGACGCCTTGCCCCCAGCAGTATGCTGCCTTCGTCGGTGTAGCGGCAGGCGTTGCTGAGGAAATTGCGCAGGATCCGCGTCATCAGCCGCAAGTCGGTGCTGATGGCGTAATCGGCCATGCGCACCCGAAGGTTCAAGCCGGCCGCCTGCGCGACGGACTGAAACTCCGAGACCAGCGGCCCGAGCAGTTCGTCGAGGCGGTACGGGGCGATGTCCGGCTTGACCGCGGCCTGATCGAGCCGGGAAATGTCGAGCAAATCCGTCAGCAGGTCTTCGGCCCCTTCCAGGGCCTGGTGAGTACGTTCCACCAGCAGTTGTTCGGCTTCCGGCAATTGGCGTTCGCGCAGGGTCGAAATCAGCAACCGCGCGGCGTTCAGCGGTTGCAGCAGGTCGTGGCTGGCGGCGGCGAGGTATTTGTCCTTACTGTGATTGGCGGCCTCGGCGGCATCGCGGGCGTCGCGCAAGGCCCGGGCGATCTGTTTACGCTGGGTGATCTGCTGCTGAAGGTTACGGTTGGCTTCGAGCAATTCATTGGTGCGCGCGACGACGCGCAACTCCAGTTCGTCATTGAGTTGCTGCAGGCGTTGCTGGGCCAGTTTGCGCTCGGTGATATCGGAAACGAACCCTTCCACCAGCCCTTCCTGGCCGGGCTTGAGCAACAGGTTCATCAATACATCCAGATGACTGCCGTCCTTGCGCCGCAAGCGGGTTTCATAGCCGTGCAGGCTGCGCTGGTACCTGAGGATTTCGCCGATGTTTTCCAGCTCCTGCGCGCCGTCGACAAACAGGGTGCTGGCCAGGTCCGTCAGGGAGAACAGCACCTCCTGCGGGTCCTGGTAGCCGAGCATGCGTGCCAGCGCCGGGTTGGCGGCGCGCATGCCATCGTGCAGGCTGACCTGGAAGATCCCGTGCACCGCGTTTTCGAACAGCCACTTGTAGCGGTTACGCTCGGCTTCCAGATCATCCAGGCGCGCGGCCAGTTCCGGGTAATGACTCTTGCGCGCCGAATGGCTGCCCAGCCCCAGCAGCCCGGCCAGGGCTCGTTGTTGCTCGTCAGAGGGCTTCGCCATAGACGACCTCGACATCACGCTGGCTGGATTCGCGCGGGTTGGTCAGGATGCATGGATCGTGCATCGCATGCTGCGACAGGAACGGAATGTCCGAGGTCCGCACGCCATGCAAACCGAGGGTTTCGTGAAAGCCGATGGCGTGCTTGAGGGCGATCAGGTGTTCGACCAGGCGCCCACAGATCTGCCGGTGATTCAGGCCTCGGCAGTCGATGCCGAAGGTCTCGGCGATCACCTTGAAGCGCTCCGGCGCCGAGTTGTAATTGAAGGCCACCACGTGCTCGACGAGCACCGCGTTGCACAGGCCGTGGGGCAGGTCGAGAAAGCCGCCGAGGCTGTGGGACATGGCATGCACCGCGCCCAGGATGGCGTTGGAAAACGCCAGCCCGGCCTGCATGCTGCCCAGCATGATTTTTTCGCGCAGGGCGATGTCGGTCGGGTTGGCGATCATTTGCACCAGGTTGCCATTGATCAGGCGCATCGCCTCCAGCGCATGGGGATCGGTCAGCGGCCCGTGGCCGGTGGACACGAAGGCTTCGATGGCATGCACCAAGGCGTCGATGCCGGTACAGGCCGACAGGAACGGGTCCATGCTCAGGGTGGTTTCCGGGTCGATCAGCGAAACGTCCGGCACCACGGCCTTGCTGACGATGGAGAACTTCATGCGCTCCTGCTGATTGGAAATGATCACGAATTGCGAGACGTCGGCCGAGGTGCCGGCAGTGGTCGGAATCAGGATCAGCGGCGGGCTGGGCACGCGGATGGTGTCCACGCCCTCGAAATCGAGAATGCTGCGGCCATGGGCGACGACGATGCCGATGCCTTTGCCGCAGTCCATCGGGCTGCCGCCACCGACGGCGACGATCACGTCGCAGTGGTTTTCCCGGTACAGCTCGGCGCCGAGCATCACCTCTTCGACCCGCGGGTTGGGCGAGACATCACTGTAGAGGCAGTATTCGATACCCAGGGCCTGCAGGCTGGCTTCGACATCGGCGACCCAGCCGGCGGCGATCACGCCGGGGTCACTGACCACCAGGACCTTGCGTGCGCCAAAGGTCTTGGCGTAATTGCCGACACTGTGCCGGCTACCGGCACCGAAGATGATTTCAGGTGAAACGAACTTGCGCAGCTGGTTGAGACTCTGGCTCATTGGAAAGCCTGTTTTTATTGTTTTGGAAGGTAGAAACCACACTAAACCATCCAGCTGTGAATGCAATCAGACCAATGGGTAGCACATTCAAGTTCACCGCAGCCCACTGTAAGAGCGAGCCTGCTCGCGATGGCGGAGTGTCAACCAACAAACATGTTGAATGTTCAACCGCTATCGCGAGCAGGCTCGCTCCTACAAGGGATTTGTGTCGCCAGACTATCCGCGATAGATCAGCTGCGAAGCCTTCGCGTTACGCAGCGTCAGATGCTCCATCCCCAACCCCGGTGCCTCGGCTTCCTCGCGGGCCTTGAGGATCACCCTGTGGTGGGGCGACTTGCTGCACACCGGGTCGGCATTGCCAGCATCGCCGGTCAACATGAAGGCCTGGCAGCGGCATCCTCCCAGGTCCTTGTGCTTTTCGTCGCAGGAGCGACACGGCTCCTTCATCCAGTCATCGCCGCGAAAACGATTGAAGCCGAACGAGTCGTTCCAGATGTGCGAGAGGCTGTGCTCGCGCACGTTGGGAAACGCTACCGGCAACTGCCGGGCGCTGTGGCAAGGCAAGGCTGTACCGTCGGGAGTGATGTCGAGAAACAGGTTGGCCCAGCCGTTCATGCAGGTCTTGGGGCGCTCTTCGTAGTAGTCCGGGGTGACGAAAATCAGCTTGCACGGGTGGCCCTGGGTTTCAAGCCGTTGGCGGTACTCGTTGGTGATGCGCTCGGCACGCTGCAATTGCTCGCGGGTGGGCAACAGGCCGACGCGGTTGAGTTCAGCCCAGCCATAGAACTGACAGGTGGCCAATTCGACGAAATCCGCTTCCAGCTCCAGGCACAGTTCGATGATCTGCGCGATCCGGTCGATGTTGTGCCGATGGGTGACGAAGTTCAGCACCATCGGATAGCCCTGGGCTTTCACCGCACGGGCCATGGCGAGTTTCTGCGCAAAGGCCTTGCGCGAGCCGGCGAGCATGTTGTTCACCGCCTCGTCGGCGGCCTGGAAGCTGATCTGGATATGGTCCAGCCCGGCGACCTTGAAGTCGCGCACCTTCTGCTCGGTCAGACCGATGCCGGAGGTGATCAGGTTGGTGTAGTAGCCCATGTCCCGGGCGGCCTTGATCAGTTCGGCGAGGTCCTGGCGCACCAATGGCTCGCCGCCGGAAAAGCCCAGTTGCGCGGCGCCCATGTCCCGCGCTTCGCGAAATACGCGAATCCACTCGGCAGTGCTCAGCTCCTCGCCATGCCGGGCAAAATCCAGCGGGTTGGAGCAATACGGGCATTGCAGCGGACAGCGGTAGGTCAGCTCGGCGAGCAGCCACAACGGTGGCCCGGGCAGCGTCTCACTCGATCCAGAATTGCGCATGGGCCACCTCCAGAAACGCCAGCACGTCTTCGTCGATACCGGGTACCCCGGGAAAATTCGCGCTCAATCGATCAATGATCGCCGCCACGCTGCACTGGCCATCCACCAGGTCGAGAATCTGACCGGCACTTGCGTTGAGCTTGATCATGCCTTCGGGGTACAGCAGCACATGGCAGTCCTGACGGGGCTCCCATTGCAGACGAAAACCGCGACGCAAGGCCGGTGACTGCTGGCGATCGATCAGGCTCACAGGGCAATCCCCCGGTGCCAGACGTTGTCGCCGGTGACCGTGTGATACGGCGGACGCGCAAGCTCGTAGGCCATGCTCATGGCATCGAGCATGCTCCACAGCACGTCGAGCTTGAATTGCAAGATCTCCAGCATGCGTTGTTGCCCCTGGGCCGTCACGTAATGCCCCAGGGTGATGCGCAAGCCATGCTCGACATCGCGCCGCGCCTGGCTCAGGCGCGTGCGGAAATAGACGTAGCCGGCGACGTCGATCCACGGGTAATGGGTCGGCCAGGCGTCGAGTCGCGATTGATGGATCTGCGGCGCAAAGAGTTCGGTCAGCGAACTGCTGGCCGCTTCCTGCCAGCAGGCGCGACGGGCGAAATTGACGTAGGCGTCCACGGCAAAACGAACCCCGGGCAGCACCAGTTCCTGGGAGAGGATCTGCTCGCGATCCAGCCCCACCGCTTCGCCCAGGCGCAGCCAGGCTTCGATGCCGCCCTCGCTGCCGGGGACGCCGTCGTGGTCGAGAATCCGTTGCAGCCATTCCCGGCGCACGTCGCGGTCCGGGCAATTGGCGAGAATCGCGGCGTCCTTCAGGGGGATATTGACCTGATAGTAGAAGCGATTCGCGACCCAGCCCTGGATCTGCTCGCGGCTGGCGCGGCCGGCGTACATGGCTTGGTGGAAGGGATGGTGGATGTGGTAGTAGGCGCCCTTTGCGCGCAGGGCGGCTTCGAATTCGCTGGGGGACATGGGGGTGTCAGTCATTTTATTCTCCGGGAGTTTTTGCGGTGCCCGCGCTGGCCCTATCGCGAGCAGGCTCGCTCCTACATTGAATCGGCGGTGTCCCCTGTGGGAGCGACGGTGCGGCGATCCGACCTGCTCGCGATGGGGCCTTTGGCTACAGCTCAAGACTCATGCCGTCATAAGCCACTTCAATCCCCAGCCGCTCCAGCAGCGCCCGCTCGGCCGAGTCTTCATCGAGGATCGGATTGGTGTTGTTGATGTGGATCAGCACCTTGCGCTGGCGGTTGAAACCCTCCAGCACTTCAAGCATGCCGCCCGGGCCGCTTTGTGGGAGGTGCCCCATTTCGCTGCCCAGGCTCTGGCCGACTTCGCAGATACGCATCTCGTCGTCGCGCCACAGGGTGCCGTCCAGCAGCAGGCAATCGGCACGCTGCATCCAGCCCAGCACTTCATCGTCGATTCGGCCAAGGCCCGGGGCATAGAACAGCGAGGCGCCGTTGCGCAGGTCTTCGATGAACAGGCCTATGGTGTCGCCCGGCTGCGGGTTGCCGCGATTGGGCGAATACGGCGGTGCGTTGCTCACCAGGGGAATCGCGCGAAACTGCAAATGCTCGCAGGCCGGGATGTTGAACGACTGACGCTCAAGGCCGACCGGTTGCCAGTGCAATCCGCCGTTCCAGTGTCCGAGCATGTTGAACAGCGGGAAACCACTGCTCAGGTCCTGATGCACGCGCTCGGTGCACCACACCGCATGCGGACAGCCTTCGCGCAGGCTGAGCAAACCGGTGCAATGGTCGATCTGGCTGTCCAGCAGCACGATGCCGGCGATGGCGCTGTCACGCAGGCGCCGCGCCGGTTGCATGGGCGCAAAACTCTCGAGTTGCGCGCGAATGTCCGGTGAAGCATTGCACAGCACCCACTCCACGCCGTCGTCGCTCAGGGCAATCGACGACTGCGTACGGCGCTGGGCCCGCAGGCTGCCATTGCGCACACCGGCGCACTGGCGGCAGTTGCAGTTCCATTGCGGGAAACCACCGCCAGCGGCGGAACCGAGAACGCGGATGTGCATGGCAGATGCTCCAGAAGGCAGGCCCGGCCAACGCAGCGGCTGGCCGGGTGATCAATCAACGGTTGGCGAAATACATCGTCACTTCGAAGCCAATGCGCAGATCGGTAAACGCGGGTTTAGTCCACATGGGTCATTCCTCTTCTTGTGCCGGGTGATTCCGGTAGAGCCATTAATGCACGGGGCGATGAGCGCCTGAATGCTACTTTCGAAGGAGCTTTGGGGGTGATTTGGTAGGGGGTGTTGCGCGGTGTCAGATACAGCCATTCGCTGGCAAGTCGGGTCGCCGCATCGCAGCTCCTACAGGTATTGCGCAAACCTGTAGGAGCTGCGA